>NZ_CP126446.1:2400000-3000000 GCF_030166655.1 Pontibacillus chungwhensis
AGCAGTCTCTCTACATTGCAGGGGATACAGTGTGGTGTGAGGATGTAGAAAAAGCCCTTACCGCTCACTCTCCGGATTTAATTATTGTAAATAGTGGAGCTGCTCAATTCCTTGAAGGCGGACCCATTACGATGACCGCAGAAGATATTTACAATACTCATCAAGCTGCACCCAACTCAAACATCATTGTCGTGCATATGGAATCACTAAATCATTGCTTATTATCCAGAAAAACGTTACACAGTTTTCTGGAGGAAAATCAGCTAACAAGCCAAGTCATTATACCAAACGATGGTGAACGTTTATCTTTTTAAGACGTGCTAAATCAAGATCACGTAGAAAAGGCTGCTTAAGAAGTACAATCTTCTTAAGCAGCCTATGCTATTCGAAAGACAATCGTTTTTTCATCACTAAATCTGTAGTTTCAAATCCCATTTTCTTATAAAGATGTAAAGCTCGCTTATTATGAGCAAAAACATGAAGCCCGATTTGTACGATATTTAAGGATTCTGCATACCTTTCTAAAGCTCTCATTGCAGCTGTTCCATAACCTTTTCCCTGTTCTTCATTATGGAGCTTTATATCGTAGATAAAAATGTGCGTTTCTTCTGGCCGGTGCTGTCGATGAAGCCAGATCATTCCAATCTCTTTCCCTTCCTCATTGACCACCGCAAAAAGATCATGATCCCTCGTATTCAAGCCATCTGGTAAGAGACTCTCAAACTGCTCCTGTGCATTAATCATGGCTTCTGAAGCAGTCCAATTACCTGCCTCAACATGTTCATTAGCGTATTCTCTTACAGATGTCTGGTAATACTCTTCAAACGTTTCTTGCTTCATTGGAATAAAACGTACCTTCATCAAGCTCACTCCCCTATTGTTTCCCTACCCATCTGCTATCTTAATGGTATACAAGGCTCTAGAATAAAAGCAAGTTTAACCCCCTCCAATCTTCCATTCTACGTAAACATTTATTCATTATGAGCATAAAAACCCCAATACTTTTTTCTTTAGCACTCTACCAAACAGATGCGTGTCAGACACCCTTTACCTCTTCACATCACTAAAGCGAAAAGATACATGATATCCGTTTTTGTTCTCTCATTTTTCTCGTTCGTTTACTAGAAAAGATATTTTTATTTAATATTCTTCGCATCTCCTACATAGAGTTAGAGTGAGGGAGGGGGTCTGGTTTGCTACAAATTTCAAGAGCTTCCATACGAGCAAAGGTAACATTTATTAGTCGATATCTAGTAATCTATGGGTTTCTATTTATGTTAATTGGACTTATGACGGCTACCTCATATAGTAAAACGTTTCTATCGTCTCAAACCATTGAAAATGCATTAAAGTCCTTTAATAGTACTGAAGTTTTACTGGCCGTTATGGGGAGAGAGATGCCACCCTTATTACAAGAATATGAAGATGAAGTCCCGGACCTTTCCACGTCACGATTTGTCGTTGATGCATTAACAGATATACGCTTAGGAGATGCCAGAAGTCTTCTCGGGCGTGAGATTCCCGGATTAGATGCTTATCACACCGAGATCTTAGTCGCTGGTGAGGGAACCGATTACACTACACTTCCTTATGAATCACCTCCACCAGAAGATTTTTTCTCAAGTGCTGAAGACAAAAAGGAGAAACCCGCAGAAGAGAAAGTTCCAGAAGAAGCATCCGTTTTGATTTATCATACACATACATGGGAAGCCTTTCTTCCCAACCTAAGCGGAGCAACGAAACCTAACGAGGCGGTTAGCCACGATGAGACAAAAAATATAGTAAATGTAGGAACAATGTTAAAAGAAGAGTTGCTCAAATACAATATTCAGACACAGCACGTTAAAGACAATGTCGCAACAGAATTGAAAGAAAAGAACTGGTCTTATCCAGATTCCTACAAAGCTTCACGGGAAATTGCTACAGCTGCCCTTGCAAAAAACGATAATGTAGAATACATTCTCGACATCCACCGTGATTCAGTTGATAAAGAAATCACGACCACTACTATAAACGGAGAGCCATATGCCAGACTCTTCTTCATCGTAGGAAAAGAAAATAAGTTCTATGAAGAAAACTTACAATACGTTACAGAGCTAAATAAAAAACTAAACACCGAGTATCCAAGCATTAGTCGAGGCGTATTTCAAAAGAGCAAAGCACAAGGAAATGGTCTTTACAATCAGGATCTTTCTGAAAAAGCTTTACTTATAGAGATTGGTGGTTACGCAAACAACAATGAGGAAATTAGAAACACCGTAAAAGCTTTTGCTAAAGTATTTAGTGAAATGTATGAAGGAGACATAGAAGTGAATGCGCAATAAAACTTGGCTCCTTTGGTTTCTTTGGACATTCCTCTCTATGCTCTGTTCTTTCTTCTTCTTTCACTGGACCATTGCAGTTGCTTGTTTCGTAGCCGGTGTATCAATTGCTGGAATTGAATTGTTTCATGAATTTGGTGAGAAGAACTGAGCTTTTAGCTCAGTTCTTTTTTGATGAACGGAGGAATGTAGTTGCGGGTTTCTCTTTCTTCATTTCTTCTTTCAATTGTGCAGTTCGGTGGCTTTTTCTACAGTTGCCAGGACATTTTATACATATAGATACATCTTTCCTACATACCTATACTTGGTTTCTGCATTCTAACCTCTTTTTATACAGTCTGAGAGCTCTTTCTTCAATTAGACCACTCTATTCTTCATACCTCCATATTCTTTCTTCAATCAAATCCATCTTTCCTTCAATCACCTCATACGAGAGCTCACTGTAAAATTCACAAAGGAATTCTTTCCATTTTCCAGAAAACAGTAAAGCAAGCAAAAATAAAAGGAGAGTAAAAATGAAAATCACAAAAAGCCCTATTCATAATAGAGTGAACACTATTTTTATACCAGTAAGTGATCTACAGGCCGCAGCCAAATGGTACTGTCATTTACTAGGCCAGGAGTATAATCCTGAGGAAGTAAAAGAACCCGTCTATAACATGAAGATCAACCACACAACGGGTGTCCTACTTGATGCAGGACCTCCAGGAAAAAAGCAAACAGTTAAGCCTTCAGCTCACCCCTTATTTAACTTTCATACTGAGGATATTGACTCATCCTTCCAATTTGTAAAAGAGCTTGAATACAGTGTCCATTCAGATATCCAACGCTTTGAAGATATCTCCTTCTTTACCATTAAAGATGCTGATGAAAACATCATTATGATCTGTACAGGATAACCATAGAGACCCATACAAAAAGGCTTGAGGAAAAAATCCTCAAGCCTTGAGCTTTAACTCTTTCACACGTTGCCGAGTTTCCTCTGGCCACCAAGCGCCACAATCTTCTGAGACCACACATGCTGCGCAAGCCTTAAGATCATACACCACCATATCCTTAATAGGAGGAGCATAGAGATGTAAGGTAATTAAACCACTCTTTTGATCATCTTTCATTCTATGAACTCCTTTAACAGGAGCATACAAAAATTCCCCTGCCCCCCTTTGTTCTTCAAATATAGCCCGTGGGACCTTCCCGTCCTGCACCTCATAAACCGTATGTTCTGTTTTTCCATTAAGGACATGAATCCACCCATAAGAATTTCCATGATTATGAGGAGAACATTCTAAATCAGACCAATTCATAACAAGAAGTTCCACCTCTTTATTATGAAACAAAAGCTTCCTATAATAGGGTTTCCCATCAGGATCGCCAAGTTCTGCTTCTACGTCTTTTACTGTTGTGTTCAATTCCTGAAGCACCCTCCTTAACTCTTCTTTAGACGGAGAAGTTAACGGTTTAAGAAGAGTTTCCATTCGTTCTTTCCACTCCATATTACACCCTCCTTTTCTTTAGAATGTTCCTAAGGTTCCAAACCTGTCCATTTACGAAAATGACTCCCACAATAATAATGATTCCTCCGGCGATACTTTGAAGGAAGATTCTCTCGTTAAGCAGTAAAACTGCAGCAATTAATGTAGCCAGTGGCTCTAAGTACATAAAAGCACTTGCCTGAGAAGCCTCTAATACTTCGTGCGCCTTCCCCCAGTACCAGTAGGCGATACCCGAAACAAACACACCAAGGAATATGAGGTGACCCCATTCCCCCGGACTTAACAGCGCTAAATCCTCCCATCCTCGCCCCTTTATGAGGATAGGGACGGTGAGGATGAAAGAGAGCGCACTCATATAAAAAGTAATGACAATCGAAGGCAACGGAATGTGTAATCGTTTTAAAAGAATTCCATAAACCGCCCAATTCAGGGTGCTAAGGAGCATAAGAAGATAGCCTATGTTCATAGCAAATGAGATCCCCTGGCCACTTCTCGAGGTCGTAATTAAGATGACACCAGCTATAGCCACCCCTATACCTATAGCCCTTGAGAGCGTCACTTTTTCATGAAGAAAGATCATCGACAAGAAAACGGTAAACACAGGGGAAAACGATATAATCCATCCCGCATGAGACGCATCAATGGTTAAAAGTGCTGTTGCCTGAATAATTTGATGGACAAAGACTCCAAGTATTCCAAGTACAATCAGGGCTGGAACGTGAATAAGGGCTAATTTCATTGGATATCTCATGAATACAAGTACGCTTAATAAAAACAAAGCCCCGAATCCAAATCGAATGACGAGTACGGTATAAGGATCAAGCTTATCTAAAACTGCTTTAGTTGAGACAAAAGATATACCCCAAAATGTGATGGATAAAGTTGCGTAGAAAGAGGCAGCCAGTTTGGTAGACATATATATGCTCCTCCTCTTTAAAGGAACTCTTTCTTTCATCCTATGCTTGTCCTTCAGGTTCATGTAGAATACGTTTGGAAATTTTTGTTGTGAACAATCAAATCTTACCCTACAATAGAAATAGAATTGTCGGATAATTAGGAGGATGACTGTGCTCTTTTACTATTGATCTTTGTGAAGTTCTCAAGTAATGAGGAAACGACATAAAGGGAGGGCTTACACATGGAATGGGTTAAAGAATTTTACAATAAGCAATATGAACTCTTAACCAATAACCCTATGATTCTGACGCTTAGGGATGATTTGGTTGATAAAATGGAAGAATTAATAGAATCCAAACCTGAAAAGATCCTGGAGCTCGGAGCAGGCACAGGACAGTTTGCAGTCGCTGCCGCTAAACGAGGGTATGAGGTTACGGTTATTGAACTAGCGCCGAAAGCAATAGAAAAAATGAGGACCCTGGCAAGAGATCATAATGTGGAGGATACACTTCACATTTATGAAGGGGACTTCTATGAAACTACAATTAAAGAGACATTCGATTGCATTTGTTACTGGGACGGATTCGGAATCGGAACAGATACCGATCAAACCAAACTCCTCCAGCTTATTGGGATTTGGTTAAACGAGGATGGCCAAGCACTGATCGACTGCTATACACCCTGGTACTGGGCAAACACAGCTGGAATAGAAATGAGCTTTGATGAGATTATGAGGCTATACGATTTCGATCCGTATCACTGCAGGATGATTGATACGTGGTGGTCAAGTCGAGACGAAAGCCAAGCGGTGACCCAGTCTCTCCGATGTTATTCTCCAGCTGACCTTGAACTTCTGCTAAAGGAGAGTACACTCTTCTTGGATCATTCTATACCAGGCGGGGCAATGGATTATACCACAGGAGAATTTAATGAAGAAGCTCCTCTCCACAGAGCCATGTCCTATACAGCTCGGTTAAAGAAGGATAAATCCTAAGTTTCTTAAGGAGAAGGAGACCATTTATGGTCTCCTTCTCCTTTCTGTTAGTTAAAAAGGATGTTATTACCTTTCTTTTAAAAATCTAAAAGTACAGGTCTCCTCTTATCTCAGTGAGACCGCACTGGAGATAGAACGTGACAAACTTGTTCATGATCAAGAGGACGTATAAAAATAGGACGCATTGACCCAGAGATTCCTATTCGAATTTTTTCTTCTTCAACTGCTTTTAACGCCTCTATTAAGAAAGTTCCATCAAGAGTTACGGAACATTCCTTTTCCCCATCTACGCTCAGGAGAGTTTGTTTTTCTTCGATCCCTCCTAAATCAGAAGATGATGAGGATATATGAAGATCCCCTTTTCTGACTTCAAGGTGAATGTTGTGGTTCTTCCATTCATTCGCAAATAGACATGCCCTCTCAATCCCTTCCTGAAGTTGAAGCTTATTAACAGAGAGTATAGTAGGTGCATTTTTAGGGATGAACTGATCTACATTTGGATAATGTCCTTCAATTAACTTTGAATAGACCAACAAGTCACCTGCTTCAAATACAATTGAGCGATCATGTATGGAGATTTTTACTGGGGAAGTTTCATGGCTCAGTACCTTAGCTAGGAGGGAAAAAGCTGTTTTTGGAACATTACAAGAACATTGCAAATGATTCTTGTATGAAAACTCTCTAAGGGCTAAACGATGGGAATCGGTAGCGACCGCCCGGATGCTTTCTTTTTGAAAAGATAAATGGACTGAAGTCAAGACAGGGCGATTCTCATGATTAGAAGCTGCAAAAGTTGTCTGTTTTACCATTTGGAGCAAATCTTTACCTTCCAAAGTGATGGCTTCTTGCGCAATTTCAGCAGGAATGCTCGGAAACAAAGAAGAGTCAAATCCGCTTATATGGCTTTTAACCTCCCCTGATCTGATCGTGATTCGATTGTTTTGATCAACCTGAATATGTATTTCTAAAGGGAGTTTTTTTATTAATTGATGAAGCGATTTTGCCGATACAACGACACTCCCTCCCTGCATAATAGTGAGCTCTTCTTCAATTTGTGTTGAGACCTTGCGCATAATATAGATTTCCCCGTTACTACCTGTTAACGTTAATTCCTTTTCGTTTGCTTCAAGCTTAATCCCAGATAACAAAGGATTTAAAGTGTTGGAACGAATGACTTTATTAGCATCATCTATTGCTTTTATGAAAATATCCCTCTTTATACAAAAATCCACTCTCATTCCACTCCTTTAATCATTCAATATCGTTGAGCTTTCCTTTTTTGCTAGCTATTTCAACTAATATAATAAAACTAATGGTTAGAACAACAAGGAGGATGGAAGCAATCCAATTTGATAAATTACTCCAAATACTAAGGAAAAACACACCATTCGTCAGCAATACATAGATGACAATCCATTTTTTTAGCACTATAGACTACTCCTTTTTACGAACATGCATTCGCTTCAATTCATGCTATTGTACCATAAATATTCAAATTATTCAGTTAAAAAATGACAAAAAAATTCAGTTATGAAAGAGGTACAACTTTCTCTTCCATAACTGAAATAAAAACCTTAGTGCCCTCCACCATGACCTTCAAGATCTCCGATGGCTGTTACTGCTGGTGGGTGGGCCTTTGAATATTCATATTCAATATCATAAGTTTGGCCAACTTCTACAAGGTTCCAGGTCATTTTATCTTCAAATCTTAATTCTTTATCCATGCCCTCAACCTTTATTATGTACTCATGGGATTTTTCCTTTTCCAGGTCATGCTTCTCGATAACTTTCACATCATGCAACGTTTCGTGATGAGCGATTTTCGTATTCAGATAAAACGATAATCCTGTAATCACGATGATGCTGACTATAATAGTCGTGACTAATTTTTTCTTCAAGGTGGATCCTCCTTCTGTTTCCTCGTTTCTATTTAACCACATAACAGATTTATTGACCATTTTTTATTGGGACTGTTTAAAAGTTTCGTACACAAATTGTTGATAAGGTGTTTCCGGGAGCCCTCGTATTCCTTCATATGCATCTTTTGCATACACCTTTCCCTTTTCCCATTCTCCTAATTCCATCAAACAACGAGCTTGATATGCTTTGACATGGTAAATCAGAGAACGATCAAAGGGGTGCACCCATTCAGGAATAATGTTGAATTGATTCAGTAGTTGCCATGCACCTTTTATATCTCCCATATGATATAGAGCTTTCCCTTTTTCCATTGCATAATACGAATCCACTTCACCACCAGATAGCAGTTTAAAGGTCTCCGTGGATCGCACTGCTTCTTTATAATCTCCTTTTACCTCATTATAATAATGAGCTTGTAGCAGCAATACCAAGGCTTTGGTTTCATTACTGTCTACAAACTTGCTATACAAATCGAGCTTATCCAAATAAAATGTGACAGCACCTTCATCTCGCGTCATAATCGAATAATAACAAGCCAGTCGGTATAACTCTTCAACTTGATAAAACGTCTTGCTTTTTCTTGAATGGGCGATCGCCCTATGCAATACGTGCAAGGCTTCTTCATTGTGACCAATAGCAAAAAGTAAGATGGTTTCAAACGTAAGGTACTTAAGCGATGTTAACGTTTCAAGTTCTGCTCCTTTCGATTGTATGACTGATCGCTTTTCTCTTATTAAATGCAGTGCTTCCTCATACTGTTGTAGTTCTATTTTGCTCCACGCCTCAAAAAGTGTAACCTGAACCGATTCTTTAAAAAGAGTTAGTGTTATATACAAATGATCCGCCTGGTGTAAAGTCACTTCCCAACCTTGTTCTCCTACTGCATATAAACTCTTACCGTAGATTTCCAACACTTTTGCGGACTCATATGAGATTGGTAGTTGCTCCGTCTTCAGAGGAGACATTTTTTCAATAATTTCCTCATTCTCACCATCTTTAATAAGCGTTTCAATAGTAATTAAAAGCTCACGAACTTCCGTTACACTAACTTGTTCAAGTAGTTCATTCACGGATACATCTAATTGGTCTGCAATATAATGAAGACTTTGCATCGAAGGCTTTGCTTTATCATTCTCAATTAAGCTTAGCATTCCTTTCGTCATGTAATCTCCAGACAGCCCTTGCAAAGTTAACTTTTTCTTTTTTCTAAGTGTTTTAATTCGAGCTCCCAGTGAAGTCATCTATATCCCCTCCCCTTATTGTTTAATTATATTAAACTTAACGCTTGTATGGAAGTGCTTACCATGTTACGATTTGTTTAATTTGATTAAACTTTTGAAGGAGGTTTCAATTTTGGATAAGCACAGGAAAGCTACATACCATTTATGGACGTTTGCAATGAGTAAGCTCATTTCTTCATTTGGAAGCAGTGTGTATGGCTTTGGAATGAGCTTGTATATTCTAAACGTTACAGGTTCAGCTACGGGATTTGCGATCAATTTACTCTGTAATACTCTCCCGCGAGCGATTCTTGCACCCTTTGCCGGAACTCTTGCAGATCGCAAATCGAAGAAGAAAATTGTTCTTATCTCTCAAGGAGGAGCCTCTGTTATTGTCCTTAGTTTACTGGGCTTTTCCTTTATTCAGGAACTCTATGTCTCTGCTATTTACACCACTACAGCTCTATTATCGATCTGCTCTACCTTCACAAGTATCACGCTTACTTCTTCAATTACTCAACTATTTAACCAGGAAAAACTTCAAAAAGCCATGGCCTTTCAACAGGCTTCTATTTCCTTATCTACAATAGGAGGACCAATTGTAGGTGGTGCATTGTTTGGACTCTTCTCTATGAAAGTCTTCCTGCTGATCCACATTTCAAGCTATATCATCGCGATTCTGCTAGAGGCTACAATGAATTTTACTCTTTACAGAAAACAACCTTTCTCCAAGCCTTCTCCATTTCGTCAGTCGCTGTTAGAGGGTTTGCGATATGTAAAGAGTAACGAGAATCTCTTAAGGTTATTCTGTACTGGTTTAGTCGTTAATTTTTTTGCCGTGTCTTTGGTGGTAGGACTTCCATTTATTGCTGTCGAAAAACTTAGGATTCAATCTGCACATTTTGGAATAATCGAAGGGACGTTTGCAGCGGGGATGTTAGTCACTTCTATTTACTTTTCAATTCGTAAATCATTTCGGTCTCCTTTGCTCCTAACGAAGTGGGGGATTGTAGTAGCGAGCTTTATCATGGTTATGACTACATTACCACTTTTCATACCTTTGAGTTATGGAGGAAATGTGAGCTTTTACATGGTCATCGGTCTCATATATGGCATAACGCTCACTTTTGTGAATACACCCCTAGGCGTTCTATTGCAGAATGTTATAGAAGATGAGGTGAAGGGAAGAGTATTTGGCATTTTGGAGATGATGGCACAAGGGTTATCTCCTCTTGGAATGATTATTTATGGTCTGGCTTTAGATACGATAGGCCCAGGTTGGAGTATCATTCCCTCAAGTTTTTGTATGACGGCCTTCACCCTTCTGCTTTTAAATCAAAAACGGTTAAAATATATCCCTACCTCATATTCTTCTATTTCCTAGTTGTGAGCAACATCCTCCTTTAATCAGGCATTTGGCTTGGGCGCTTCAAAATTTTAAGGAATGGATAATTATTATCCACCGCAAATTGTTTTTACAGACCAGCATTCTTCATTTTACTTTCCATAACTGAAACCCTTACAATTAGAAGATAGGTGATTCGATTTTTGATCACACAGAGGAGGACGCCAACAAATGGCAAATGAATACAACTTGAATTCAACGGACTTCCAATCTTTGAAAACCGCCTCTAAGAAGATGTTCGATATGATCGTGACCCGCTTAAACGTGAATACAGCTTATGTAGCGAAGCGCGGGGAGAAAGAAATGACTGTTCTTAGTTCCCTGAACAAAGACGAAGAAATTATTCCAGAGGGATACTCAGTTGAATACGGTGGGAGTTATTGCAGACATATATTTAACAATGTAAACAATGAGATGCATACCGCGGATGTAAACCATTATGAGATAACTCGTAATCTAGACGTTACACCAGAGCTTGGTATTAAGGGATATTTAGGTGTTACCCTTACGGATACGGAAGGTACGATCTTTGGAACACTTTGTGTGATGGACCGTGAAGAAAGGGAATTTAGTGAAGAAGATGTAGAATACCTAAAATCTATGGCTGATCTTCTCTCCCATATCATTGAGCTTGATAAGACCAAGTTTAACATGGGTTTCTTAAGTGTTCCGATCCTCCCTATTACAAATGGGGTATCAATTCTGACGCTACAGGGCGTAATCGATGACCAACGAGCAAATAAAATTATGGAAAGTGTCCTCCAGCACACTTCCGAGAAGCAAATTGATTACATTATTATTGATCTATCAGGACTGGTCATTATAGACGATCTGTTTCCAAATTTACTAGTTAAGCTTGTCCAATCTCTTCAGTTAATTGGAGCAGAAACAATTATTACGGGCATAACACCTGAAGCGGCCCTACATAATATTAGTAGTCAACACATTCAAGACCTTAAAGCCAAGACCGTGCATAACCTTGAAGGTGCGCTTGAATATATTGGTTTTCATTTACAAGAAAAATAAAGCAAAAGAAAAATCCCACATTTCTTGTGGGATTTTTCTTATGCTTCTAAAGTTCGCAATCGTTCACTATAAGAGTCATAGACGCTAATGGCATCACTTAATAGATCTAGCTTCTTGGCCCTAAGATCATTAGCGAGTGTACGTATATCTTCCCATAGCTGTGAGGCATTTACATCAATCGTTGAACGTTGGAATACCGTTTCTGAAGTACCTACAGGATCCCCGCCGTTTCGCTTTAACCTTTCTGTTAACAACTCCATTTCATCTGATACATAATCTTTTAATTCTTCATAATGATCCCCCATATGATCACTAGAAGTAAACGTATCGAGCTTCCCTCTTACAACAAAAAGATTGGCCAGATAGTTATTAATTACTTCAACATCTTCCCATTGGAGGTTGGCATCATTTCTAACAAGATTATTCATATCATCACCTCTGTTTATCTAGTTTCGTTCCCCTATTAAATGGATGATAAACGCCTAATAATTATGACTATATTTTTTGTAACTTCCAATGATTGTTGTCGACAAATGAGGTAAGACCTAAAAAAGGAGACATTTGAATGAACGTAAAACAATTCCTGTTCATCGCTTCCATCTTTATAGGAACCATGAGCGGTTGCGGAATCGGGGAAAAGGTAACAGAGACAGAAACCAAGGATACCGACTCTTCACAATCGAACTCCACCATCCAAGATGATTATTTTGAAAATGATACCTTAAAAACCCTCCAAACGGATGTGTCAAAAAGAATCAAGCAAGTGGAGAATGACGTATTTGGAGAAGAGGAGAACCGAAATGATTATGGCACTTTCTATCTCGACCGGGAGAAAGAACAATATGTGGTTGGACTACTTGAAGACAGCGCAAAAGCCCAAGAGTTTAGAGAAGCTTTAAAAGATACCATAGAAGATAAATGGATTCGTTTTGAAACGGTCTCGTATACGACTAACACCTTGCACAGTAAAATGTCCGTTGTTTATGATGATGTAAAAGAATTCGCAAAAGATAAAAGGAATAATTTCCATGTTGCATCAGACATCTCGAATAATCAAATTAACCTAGTGATCGATCATCTAACAGAGGATGAGCAGGCACAACTCTATAATAAATTCGGAGATATGCTTTCCATTACAATCGATGAAGAGCAGAATGAACTTACTAAGAAAGCAAATGAACAAGAGATCTCAGAACAAGTGAGCGAAGATGAAATTACAGTAGGGATGACTGCCGAGAAGTTTCAATACCCTATCACCACAGAAATCGTTAAGCTGACAGTCAGAAATACAGGGGATGTTCCACTCTTATTCGGTACCCATTACACCATTCAGAAAAAAATAGACGGTACATGGTATGAGGTTCCATTTGATAATGGAGCTTTTAACGATATTGGCCTTTCGATTAGCCCAGGTAATACGTATGAAGAGGAAGTTCATTTAACTGGTCTCGATTATACATTAACAGAAGGGACCTATAGGGTTGTGAAATCTTTTGATCAAGAGGATAAAGATCATGATCGATTCAAAACCGTTCGTGTTGCAGCAACCTTTGATCTGGTTCCTTAAAATTTTTTTTGCGGGGGATGCTCTGATCCACAGGGTCCTCCCTCTTCAGTCATCTTTTTTCTTCCTCTCTCAATCATTGATTTCGATTTCATCTTTAATTTCACCATCGCCGAATGTCCAGACCCTGTACTGCTTATCTCCCTCTTTGTTTACTACCAGTACATATTCTGTGAAGAATTCTCCCCAGTGACCCAGACGGTTAATACTTTCAACGGAGGTGATTTCCGGGTTTTCCTCTAAGACCTCCGCTTTTACCGTTTGTAGTTTGGATTGAACAAACAAGGTCACCGAGAAGTAAGCAATAACCATGATCGAGATGCTTATCCCTACACCTTTCCATATTCTACTCACTATATCAGCCCTCCTTCTGACTTTGTGTGACTCTCCATTCCTTCTCTAATTCGATTATATCTTTACATTTATTGCACTCTTCTACAGCGCTTATATATATGCTTGAATCATGGGCGAGTAAAGAATTAAATTTCAAAGCTTTATCCATATATTCTCCACTGTAACAAACCATCTCCCCTCTTTCTAAGAAAGGCCTGACATTCACTTGGTCTTCATTTGAATATAGAGATACGGAGATGAAATCATAGGTAGATTCCTGCTGATTCTCTTGAACAAAGCGTTCATGTTCGTTATTCATAAACGATTGATAGGAAGCAAGATCTGTCCAAAAAGCAAGAATAAACGCTTTCCGAGCATCCGTTTTCTCCCAACCGCCAATTTGCCCAATGAATCCGTCTATCCGTTTAAGTTGTCCCCACTTAGCCTGTGCTTGTGAGAAAGCATTTCTTTTTTGAAACGGAACGATACACTCAATCCACTTTAAGATCATTCGCTTTCCCCACCTTCTTGCATTTGCGTGACTAAATCTAGGAGCAGTTCTTTAATTTGTTCTGGGGAATCCCCGTGACCTGTATGAGATAGTTCATGCAGAACCCCCTCTTTCATCCAGTAAATACTAGAGGTTTGAAAGGCCTCATCAGGAAAGGCAGACGGACTATAATAAACCGTATCACCACCGGAAAGCTTCACTTCTTCAGCTTGTTTTATCAAATGGTTAAAATCCACAAGTTCAAAGTCTGAAGAGAACAACGATAATGTTTTCTCATTCCGATCATTTGTAGAAGCAGTAATAGAGATTCCAATATCTTTCTGATCTTCAGGGTCATTGAAATCACTAATTAGGGGCTCGCTAAACGATCCGTATGCTTCTGGTAGATCATCTGGAACCGTTAACGTAAACGGCAGAGCCTTCAATGCCTCTTCAACAGAGTTTGCTTTATACATCGTTGGTTGCTCTTCATCTGACTGTATTCCATTCTCATAAACCGTTAAATGCTCCGTATTAAGTGTAGCGGCTTCTCTTTGACACCCTAATAAAAGTACTAGTGATAATGCTCCTATGTATTTCCTCAAAAACTCATACCTTTCTCTTACAATGTGTAATGTATGTAATTATGGATTTTCTTGATAAAACAAGGTTTTTAACAAAAAACGCACGCAAAAGCTATGGCTCATTTTACCATAAATATGGATGAAGTTCTTTTAGAACCACAAAAAGACTCTTATTCCTTATAGGAATAAGAGTCTTTTCTCGACTATCCAAATTGTGGGTCTACACGAATGGTGCACAAGAGGTTTTCTTTCACACTCTGGAAAGCATCGACTTCCTTTGTGTCTCTGGCAATCTTATACAATGGATCAAGAAGGGTATAACAATCTTGCCTATGCAATTGACAATCATTCAGGCCTAATACCGTTTCATAAGAAAATTCCCACAAGTCTTTGTGAAGTTTCTCAGGAAGCACCTTGGCTAGAAGAGCTGTCATACGTAAAATCTCTGCCAGTATGGTTGTATTGTTATTCGCGTATTCACGTACGTGTGCAAATCCCTTATGAAGATAAAAACTAAAGTCTTTTTGATCCAGTATAAAACGAAGTTTCCCTTCCCCATCTCCAAGATAAGGGGAAAAATTTGATCGCTTCCCTATGCTTTTTAATAAGTCCGTAATCTGATGGAGTGTGTTGGAAACTGTTAATGGATCATTATTTCCAATCGCTTTAATGGCAACTTCAGCAAGTTTATTCACACCGTATTCAAGATCTTGAATTTCTGTTTGCTTCTCTCCGATTTCAATTAGATCTAAATATTTCATTCCATCAACAGGGTTCCCATTTGCCCAAATTGTTAATAAGGGAGCTTCACTAAGTACAAACTCCCCTATTCCAGCTTCAAGCTTAACCGTCACTCCATCTTTCTCAGCTTCTTGCACAATTCTCTTAATATCAGCTAATTGAACGTAACCGGTTTTTGGAGCGAGTTGAACCTGTCCTTGTTCGTCTGGTAACTTTTGTACAAGACCTTTCTCATATTCGAGTATAAACGGTTCTTCCTCCCGAATAAGAGAGTCTTGCACGGATTTTGATTTCGCATTCATATTAAAACTAATATTATGAACCTGCATCCAAGTGGTCGTGTGATTAATAAAGTAAACGAAGGTTAACGCTGCAATCACAGCCGTCAAAATAGATAAAATGGGCGTTGCAAATATATATTCTTCTTTCTCATGCGTGACATACAAGAAGTTAAGGAGTACATAAATAAAACTTCCATTAAAAATCCCTAATACATGTTGAGTCATCTTGTCACTAACAAAGTTAACTAGCATCTTGGATGAGAACTGGCCGCTAAATGTTGTTAAAGCAACGAGCAAAGAGTTAATTGTAAAAGCACTTAGTGTTAAGACACCACCAACAAGTGCACTCAAAAGTACTTGAAGAGTTGTCCCACTAAAACCGAGCCCTACTGGCAAATAAGAACCAACATCCAATATATAATCCAGGTAGAAAGTAAAAATCGATAATAATATTGCGCCTGCAATATACCATAGCGGCATAAACCAAAGAGTAGAGTTTAATTCTGTTTTTCGCTGTCTTCTTGACATGGAACCATATTTCTTAATGTAACCAAACAAGCTCATGATGGATCCCCTCACATTCTTAGAAAGTACTCTCTCCTCGTTCCCCCATCATAATGGATATAACCCACACCAACTACAAATTCATATAACCGTAAAATAATGATAGAGGATTGTAATAAATTTGGCTAATATCCCCTTATAACTCACCTATAAATGGAAAAGATAGCCTTATAACGTGTATAAGGGTGATTAAATGAGAGAACGTTCATCGAAAGGATCGGTTTTAAGTCCAGCAATCCAATCCAGACTTATCATTAGTTGCTTTACCTTCATAGCTCTATTGCTAAGTGTGAGTATTAGTCAAGAAGATGTACAAACGAGGTGGGTGTTAAGTGGCTTGCTTCTCGGTATGAATATGTACATAGCTAAAGCCTTAACGCTTCATCTCACCTACAAACGATCAAAACGAATTCGAACCTGGTCTCTTATGGAGAAACTAAGGCTAGGGATTTATCTATTCGTGACTCTCATTACCATCGGGGCAAGTGAATCTTTTGAAGTATATGGAGTCTTTACTTTAGCTTTAGGTTTGGTTATGGTTCATAAATATAGTAGCCTGCTCTCCTTTAAAAACCTAAACAGTAACCACAAAATGCTCGCCAATAATGAAATAGATCAAATGACTGAAGAGGAATTTATGACCTTTATCGTTAAACTCTATGAAGGTCTTGGCTATTCTACACAGATTCCACCTTCAAAAAGGGAGGGCGCTTCCTATGTTCTTATTAAGAAGAAAAAAGTGAAGACTGCAATCCGCCTAAAGTTAGCCTACAGTAACGAGAGGGTTAAAGTTGAAACAATTAATGAGATGCTGCGGGATGTGAAGGATTGGGATATCGACCGGAAAGTGGTGCTCACGAATCGTAGGTTCTCCCCTAAAGCTATTAAAACAGCCGAGCGTTGCGGGGTTACTCTAATAAACCAAGAAGGGTTACTCATCCTTACAGATCAATACAAAAAAGAAATGGAACAAGGGAAGAAAAGAAGAAGACTTTCTTTTCAAAAACGTTCAGGAGAATAACTATACTCACAAGGTTTGTTTAAGCTTAGCCATGTCTATATAAAAAATAGACCTTCCCAAATCATTAGGAAGGTCTATTTGGCATTCCTTACGCCATCACTTATAAATGGTTCACTCGGGAGCATCCAATTGTTGCACCACTTCTAATAGTTTACCTTGCAATCATTCAACCAGATATTAATTCACGAACATGATCAGAGCTGACCAGACGATGAAGTAAAGAACAGTCAAGTGTTTATGTAATGTATATTGATGATGGCTTTCATCCTCTTTGATTACGCGAATTAGTGAAAAGATAAACCCATAGCACACAAGAACAAAGATCACTAAGTAAATAAGGATCATATCTCGCATTCGTCCTTCTTCAGACGCCCCATTAGAACCGTATCATAAAACAATCCATCCGAAAGATATTTATCCTTCTTTAATACACCTTCTATTTCAAAGCCTTGTTGTTTATACAAATGAATAGCTTTTTCAGTGCTTGCTACAACCTGAAGGGTCATTTTTAAAATGCCATTATGATCAGCCCATCGGACAGATTCTTTCAATAATGCCTTTCCGATTCCACATCCCCAATGACGCTTTAATACCGCCACTCCGAATTCCACTTGATGCTTCTTCCTTAAAAGAGAGTGACCTTCGCATCTTGAAAAACCTACAATTTCTTCTTCGAGTTCAGCTACCAAGAACAGATTAACAGGGTTTAACTTATCCGATTGAATCAAATGCTTAAAATCCTTCTCACCCAGATGATCCTCTCCCTGAACACGATCTAGGAATTCTGTCTCTCCGTCAATTTTAAATCTTACCTCCGAAAGACTTAAAGCATCTGTCACGTTTGCCAACCGAATGTGAGAATCCCCCCCGCTTCCTTCATCCATCAGAACGTTATTCATCCTCCATTTTCCTCTCTCTGTATCAATTTTCGTGACTGAGTAGCAAAAGCAAATCTAATCTTGAATCAACATTCTGGTTAAGCGATCCGCTCTAGCGACTGTTAAAACTGTCATCATTTGACCTAGAATCATAAATAATACCCACCATTCCATATCCCTAGAGGCCAGAATCACGGCAATCACCCCTAATATGATGCTCGCCAGAAAACCAGTGTTCGTCTTCCCGTCTTTTAATACTGCCCAGTTCATTGTCTGCCTCCTTATAAGCTAACCGCCGTTTTTTCCATGAATTCTTTTCATTTCTTCAGCATATTGATCTGAACTTCCTTTGGGTATACTCAAACTCTCCCATCGCCCCCCTTTAATTTCCTTTCCCAAGTAAACGATTTGTCCCACATGATAAGCATAGTGAGCCATTTGTCGTTCAATCGCCTCAAGTACCATATGGCCTTCACTTCTAATATAGATGGTCTTTAGTAAATCTTCTTCTGTTAGGTTTCTTAAAGCATTAAATAATGTCTCCCAGCCCTTCTCCCATTGCTCGAGTATTAAATCCATCGGTAGGTCAGCCGGTTCAAATTCCTGATCACGATTCCGGAAAGATTTCTCTCCATCGCTAGTCATTACATCTGTCCACCTTGACACCATATTCCCACTAAGATGCTGAACAATGATTGCAATACTATTTCCATGCTGGCTTGTCCTTTCATAGAAATCACGTTCTGACAATTGACGAAAGGTTCCGTCACCTAATCCTTTCACACGCCGAAATCGGTCCTCTGCGATTCGTAGATATGCTTCCCCAATGGTCATGTAATTCCTCCATCCTTTGGTTTTGAATCTTTTCTATGTAACGCAAATGTAATTAACAGAAAAATACAACAAATCCATTTTAACACATATGACCAAACCTTTAGAAAAGGAGTTTTCTTGCCTCCAATATACATTAGACGATATGAAAAGGATTGCTCTTACAATCTATATGCGAAAATCGTATAACTTAGAGAATAGCTCCATCGAAACAAAAAAAGAACTTTGACCTCTTAAGTCAAAGTTGAACGTTTCATTTTAATTTATCTCCTTGGTTTACACCAAATTCCCTGAGATATTCTTATTCTTTGTCATGTCTATAATGCGAAATGGGTTCCCATCTGGGTCCTGGAAGATTGCATATCTTCCTGGTGGAATATCACATGGCTCCTTGATAAAGCTAAGCTTATGCTGATTTTCTTCATAGAACTGGTTTACATCTTCAATAACGAATACCCCACCTGAAGGAACCAAACCTTCATCATCTTCAACCATAAGCTGAACTTCTTCATTCTCCGTGAACCTTAATGCTACTGTATGATCTCCTTCCCGCCAGGCTTCCTCTAAACCAAGTACCTCTTTGTAATAGGATAGAGATTGATTCATATCTTTCGTAGGATGACATAGGAAAGCTAATTTCAATTCGAACACTCCCTTAATGTAAAATCATTCCACTCTGTGCTACTAACTTTATACGAACCAAGCGACATTGTCGAATCTAAACCTCCCTGTTTACATCTCCCCCCTAACCATCCAATGTTTGCGAATAATCAAATTTCTTAGTTTTGGAAAAACGTTGAAAGGGAATTCACTTACGAACATTATGTTTTGAGGAGAGATTCCATGATGACACAAGGATGGACATGGCTTTGGGAAAAGCATGATCAAGCAAAGGATTTGCTTCGTTTCTTCACTAAGCCGAACGAGAGCACTGCCACTGAGAGGAATCAATCGAACCAAAAAGAACAATCATCGGGCGGTGGCGGTGGAAAAAGAAGTTATAAGAAAGCTCAATTAATTGGACTTATAATAGGCCCTTTACTCTTTGCCCTAACTCTTATCTTTTTTCAACCTGAAGGGTTATCCTATGAAGGGAAAGCTGTTTTAGCCAGTACATTATGGGTGGCTATTTGGTGGATGACAGAAGCGGTCCCGATCCCTGTCACTTCCCTGATCCCTATCGTTTTATTTCCTTTAACAGGTGGTCTTGATATGGATCAAACCGCATCCTCTTATGGTGATGACACCATCTTTTTATTTATGGGAGGATTTATGATCGCCCTTGCTATGGAGAAGTGGAACTTACATAAACGCATAGCACTGACGATTATCTTAGCCATTGGAACAAATACAAGACGCATCATACTCGGGTTTATGGTAGCAACTGGATTCTTATCGATGTGGATTTCTAATACAGCGACAGCGATGATGATGGTTCCAATTGGTCTTGCTATTATTTATCAAGTTTCTGAACAACTGAAAGACGACGACTCGATCGATACCTCAAAGGAAAACTTTGAATTCGGGAAAGCTCTCATGCTTGGAATAGCCTATTCGGCCTCAATTGGAGGGATTTCCACACTCATTGGCACACCACCAAATACAGCTTTTGCAGGGGCAATTAGCAACTTATATGGAATAGAAATTTCCTTTGCCCGTTGGATGTTGTTTGGCGTACCCATTGCATGGATCTTTATCTTTATCGCTTGGTTCTACCTGGTGAAAGTAGCTTATCCTCCTAAAATCAGTCAACTACCTGGTGGACGTGAAGTAATCAAGAACGAGAAAGACGACCTTGGAAACGCTTCTTTCGAGGAGAAAATAATTTTAATTATCTTCACCCTTGCAGCTTTCTCTTGGGTCACTCGCTCATTCCTACTTCAACCCTATGTCAATGAGAATATCGGAGACGCCATGATCGCTTTAACGGCCTCCTTTATCCTATTTGTGATTCCTTCAAGAACGACAAAAGGGGATCGACTTCTTGACTGGGACACAGCTGTAAAATTACCATGGGGAATCCTTTTGCTGTTTGGTGGAGGACTTGCCATCGCAACAGGATTTACGGAGTCAGGCTTATCAGAATGGATCGGTAATCGACTCACCGTGTTACAAGGCATCCATATTTTCGTCGTCCTGCTGGTCGTTTCCGCCATGGTTATATTCCTAACAGAAATTACGTCTAACACAGCTACTGCCAATATGATGTATCCGATTATGGCTTCTCTTTCTGTGGCACTCGGAGTGCACCCTTATGCAGTTATGATTGCAGCAGGTGTTGCTTCTTCATCAGCCTTTATGCTTCCTGTAGCGACCCCACCGAATGCGGTTGTATTTGGGTCTAATTATTTAAGGATTCCAGATATGGCTAAGGCAGGATTCGCCCTTAATTTAACAGGCATTGTACTTGTAACCCTTGCTGTTTACTTCTGGCTACCTATTGCTTGGGGGATCGATCTGACAGAAATACCCGAAATGTTAAAAAAAGAATAAACAAAAAGGACAGGGAGCCCCTGTCCTTTTTTTGTTAATATTCCTCATAAGTCGCTGGATCTTGATCGTTTAATCGCCCATGGTCTTGATGAAGCGCATTGATCTTGTCTACTTCAGTTTCATGTAATGTAAAGTCAAAGATAGAGATATTCTCAAGCTGGCGCTTATAAGAAGATGATTTCGGAATTGGAATTGAACCGATCTGATAGTGCCAACGTAAAATGACCTGTGACACACTTTTATTATAGGCAGATGCAATCTGCTGCAATTCCTCATCCTGCAGCACTTCACTCGCTCTTGCTAACGGACTCCAAGACTGAGTTTGAATTCCTTTTTCATGATCGTACGTACGCTGAGTCTCTTGATTGAAAAACGGATGAAGCTCTACTTGGTTAATACTTGGCTTTACGCCTGTTTCATTCTCTAGTCTGTCTAAATGTTCAGGAAGGAAGTTACAAACACCAATTGATCGGATTAATCCCCATTTTTGCGCATCCAATAACGCCCTCCAAGCCTCCACATACTCATCTTGACTCGGATTCGGCCAATGAATTAAGTATAAGTCGTAATACTCCAGCCCGGCCCGATATAATGATTCCTGAATGGCTGTAACAGCTTGATCATAATTATGATAGCGTCCTGGTAACTTAGAGGTCACAATCAGGTCTTCCCTTGGAACAGAACTACGGCGAATCGCTTCTCCTACTGTCCCTTCATTTTCGTAATTATAAGCAGTATCAATAAGCCGGTATCCTGTTTCGATGGCGCTTTGAATCGCACGAACACCTGTATTTCCATTCAATTTATACGTACCAAATCCAATAGCTGGCACTTTTAGCCCATCATTTAGTGTAATCATTGGTATAGATCTATCCATAATTTCCACTCCTTTCTAATCTATGTACCTAATTCCACTAACGATATTAATAAAACTAAAAAAGGCGCACCAAAGGTCAATCCCTCTGGTACGCGTTTGATAACACTTATAATTGAGTCAATGTGTTGGAAACCATCATAACCGTGACGATTATTGCGTAAATAATCCCTCCAAGATAAGGGTTTTTGGTCACCCTGTATAGTTTGCGTGTGATGATTGCAGCCAACGGGATGACGACAATAATTGGGAACAACCAGATCCCCGCGATGTTTGAGATGTTCGTAAAGAATACGTCACCTTCTATAAAGAAATGAGTGTACTGAATGGCTACTATAACAATCGCACTCAATCCGTTGAAAAGCGCCATCAAAGCTGTGTTGATCCACTCTTTCTTCCCGGTTGCTACGTAGTTAAAGCAGTTAACTGAAATTGAATTAGCCACATAGAAAAGCAAGAAGAATGGCAAGTACTTTAGTGCTATTAATAATTTATCTGGCGTAAAAGCCTTAATGGTAAGAACCCAAATCCGAAAATCCGTTGTAAAGAAGTAATCCGCTACAAAGACTAATCCAAAAGCACTTACCGTTACTAGAAGAGCAAGTAGGATTGTCTTCCACAAGCTTCTTAAGCTGATCCAAACTCCTGTCGCCCGAAGATCAAGGCCTTCTTTCTTAGAGAAAAACATATAAGATAGGAACAATATTACAATCGTGACCACGCCCATTACAGCTGACCAAACGCCAATATAGTAAACAGGAGCTTGGGGGAAAAAGTCCGGACGATTTGTTGCGCTCCAGGTAAACAATGCTAAGTAAGACCATCCAGATACAATAGCACTGACAAGGAGTCCACCCCAGAACCATGCTTTACCTACCCCTCTTGGCGCTGCGCTAGCTACAGCTGACTCCGTTGCCTTCAAGGATGAAAACGTACTTGTATTCAGCAGAACTTTTGTAAAGCTTACAACAAATATGAAGAAAGCGACTAATCCGAGGAAGTTAAAGAGTACTTTCCACTGCCAAATCTGATTTGATGAATCAATTGATTCAGGGGCCCCAATCGATTCGTCAAAATAGTCTAGTAGACTTGTTACGACACTACTTGAGAAATGATTCCAAGGATGGATTTGATTCGGATTATAAATAACCCTCATCGCTTCTTCTCCGTTTACGCCCTCCTTATAAATTTTATAGCTCTCCCGGTCCTCCTTAATCTCGCTTGGGTCCACCCCAAAGTGAAGGAAAGACTGAGCATAATCTGTATCGATGTAATCTCTTGGCGGAGTAACTGTTCCGTTTTCTGTTAAGCTACGGAAAAAGAATTCATCATATTTTGCAGCAACGATTCCAACATCTCGGGTCCCATACATATTTGCATATTCTTGATCACCATTACGCATGGACCAATAAAGAGGTTCCCCAGGATCATTTGTATACATGGCATCGTTCGCAACAAGAAGGACAGATGAAATTAAACGCTCTTCCTCAGGCTTTTTATTGTCCTCAAGAACAGACCAGTTCGCAGCTCTTGCGCCATTTGAGTGGCCTGTCACCCCAATCCTCTCATGGTCTACATAAGGAAGATCAGCCAATAATTCTACGGCATCATACATTCCTGTACCTCGTTTTTGCCATTCTGAAGGCTCAACAGGATCCGAGTTGCCATGCCCATACATATCAATAGAAATCACAACATAGCCACGTCTCGCAAGTTCCACATTGTTCAAGTCTTGCATTTCACGATTATTGTACCAGCCGTGACTTGTTACAATTCCAGGCGCTTTGTCCTCTTCAGACACACCTTTAGGTTTAAATAAAAGAGCACTCAATAAATGTCCGGATGGGGTTTCAAAGCGTAAATCTTTTACTTCAACATCGTTTCCAGATGTCTGTACAAAATAAGCCCCTACCATACTAACGAAAGCTAATACTAATGAAAGAATCAGATACTTGGACGCACTTCTCATAATGTCTTTCCCCCTTTCAATGGTACATGTATATGTTTGTCATCGCTTACAAAACACTTATTTCATGACTTCGCTAAAATATTTATTAATGCAGCGGTAAACCATCTAACCATTTAGGTTTAGGTTTAAAAGCGTTTATCCCAACAGAAAAAGAATTATAATACTGGTCGTTTTAAAAATGTAAAATATTTCAATACAGAACTACATCTATAGAATCTGCTTATTAACCCTCAACAAAATCCGAAAAAAAGATGCCCCTCAGAAGACATAATCTCCGAGAGACATCTTATGTTTCATATTTGACACAGATCTCCAAACGCCCATCTCTGCTCTTTTGAACCGTTTACGCGTCTGCTGCTAATGTATATCTTGATCCGTCTTCTACTTTTTTGTCCCACGCTTTCTGGTTATGCTCTGATAGATTCATAGCCTCGTTCCCTCTCTAGTATCTTACTTTTGACACACATAAATCATCTCATGACTAGTAGCAGTTAGAGGATCTTCTTCCCAATTCCCGTACGTATGAAGGATAGTAAGTCCATGACGCTCAAGCAGTCTCTTCATTTCTCTTGGAAAGACAAATCGTAGTGTTATGTGAGCATGATCTTCCTTCACAATCTTACCCTGTTGATTTCTATATTTCCTCTTGGTGGTGTTGTATTGGACCTGCTCTAATGCGTCATACCTGCTCAAGTGATACACATCAACCATCTGCCCACTTGCTTCATTTTCGTATGAATACTCAAATTCCTCTTCTGGTTCATTCAATAGCTCGTAGGCATTTGGGAAACGGGTTCCAAAGATAAACACACCACCTTCATTTAGATGACGGCGAACGGAGTCTAGCAATCCATCCTGAGCACCATTTGTGAGAAAGTGCTGAAAAGAATTTCCCACTGTAAAGATAAAGTCCACTTTGATAGAAAGGTTTAATTTTGAACAATCTCCAAGAATCCAGGTAATTTTATCTTCTGAAGTGGTCTTTTGTTTTGCTACATCCAGCATACCCTGATGCACATCTACTCCAGTGATAGGATAGCCCTCACGCGCCAAAGGAATCGTAGCACGCCCAGTTCCACATGCCAGGTCCATCACAGGCCCCCCTTGCCTCTTTGCCCATTTCATAAGAAGCGGGAGATCTCGTTGATAATTGCTATGTTCCTTATCATAAAGAGTGGGGTTATCGTACTCATCGAAATTATATAGTTGATCAAGATCTTCCATAGATTCCTCCTTATATATGAAATACAATATCTAGCCCAAGAGAATTCACTACATTTGTAGTGGCTCCACTTTATCCACTCTGGTGCTATGACTTGTTAAAAACAGTAATAGAACAGAAGGAACGATTAAAACAGAAGCTCCTGTCCATAAAGCAATATATGAGTTGACCGCTTCAGGAATCGCTCCTGACAAAAACGTTCCAAGTATACCGGATATGCCTCCCATTACATAGGTTGAACTTTTTACTCTAGAAAGCATATGATCTGGAGTAATACCCTGATGAATAGAAGCTTGTATAACAAATGCCATCGACAAGGCCCCGTCAAATAAAAACATACCAAAACAAGCTACATAAAAGTTTGTACCCATCCCAATGAGGAGCGTTCCCATACCAGAAACGATAAGCATGATACTAAGAAGAGGGATCCAGCTGAGCTTTTTCACCCACCTTAACAACACCACTCCTGCTATGTTCCCTACTCCGGCACAAGAAAGTAACAGGCCAATACGGTCAGGCTCCAAATCCATGGCTGTTTTACCGTGAATCACGACCGTTAACACGACAAATGTCGTAGAAAAACTAAGCAGACAGATAACAATCGTGCAGACAACTTGCGAAGTGTTGGTAAAAAGAATAGTAAACCCCTCAACCGCTTGCTGCCAGAACTTTTTAAGCTTCTCTTTATTCCCCACTTTGTTGGTGTGGTTATCTATAGTTTCACCCGTTACCTGCACGCTCAGAATGAAGAGCATTGAAATTAGCATAAGCCCTCCACACACTAAAATAGTAGCCGCTGATCCAAATTGAGCTAAGAAGAATCCTGCCACAATCGGTCCTATTAAAGTCGAAATCGCATCAGCTGCTTCTAAACTTGTATGAGCATTAACAAGATTTTCTCTCCCCGACACTTTCGGAATAAGTGAATTAAACGCGGTTCTACTTAATAACCCTACAATACCTAAAAGAAATAACACGACAGCAATCAGTAAACTCGTAAACTCTCCTTGAAATAATAAAAAAGATAAGATAAGGAGTAGAACAGAGCTTATAGCTTTCGAGTAGATCATGACGTTTCTTTTATCTTTACTTTCAATCCATGTTCCAGCTGGAATGGCGAATAGGAGTCCACCCGCTTGTTGAGAGAGCGCAACAAGGGCTGTGATAAGCGGTGAGGCGGTTAACGTTAACACAATAATGGGAATGACAAGTTCTCTAAATCTTTGTCCAAGAACAGAACTTAAATTAGAGGACCACATCTTTAAGAAATTCTTATTTATAGTATAGTAATGAAGCAAGATGATCACCTTCCACTTTTTATTTATATAAAAGGTAGCATCTCTTGTTTACATGTCATGATCCTCCTGACCTTCTCAATATAGATTCGATAATTACACTTCTTCGAGTTTTTCTTTAGCTGCCCTTATAACCGGGATATCTGGTGGATTCAGCTCAGATGGAAGGCTGGTGAACGGAAAGAACTGCAAGTCATCTACTTCCTCTTCTTGTTTTTGTAACGTTCCGCTATACTCAAAACATATATAAGCAGCAGTCACGTTATAAACTTCATCCCCGTGAGGCAGTTTGTAATAGAAATCTTCGCCTGAGAACACGTTAAGTAATGTCCACTTTAAGGCATGTAACCCCGTTTCTTCTTTTAATTCTCTAAAAGCCACTTCTTCTAAAGTCTCACCTAGTTCCATGGAGCCTCCTGGCAGTCCCCAACACTTATTGTCTTTCCTTAACTGCAACAATAGCTGACCTTCCTTATTCAATAACAACACACATGAACCCGGCATTAGAAGAGGTCTTGTCCCTACCGTTTTCCTCAATTCTTTTATGTATCCCACTCACGATTTCCCCCATTTCTTTCAACCATCCTTATATAAATGGACTCTTCAGTGAAGATCTCCAATCTCCTTCCATCCATAAACCAATTCTTCGAGAGCTTCGCTCCCCACTTTGATAGGCACTGAAGCGATCTCCACAGCTCCAAGTGATTCGTAAAAGCGGCAGGCAGGATTTTCTCTTAACACGAGCACCACCATAGAAGAGATTCCTTCTTTTAAGAGATCCTCCACCACTGGACGAACCAACTTTCTACCAAGCCCTTTGTTTTGGTGCTCATCTCGTATATAGATCGCATATAATTCCCCTTCATACCCTTCATACTTTCCACTTCTCTCCTTCCCACCATTTGAGAACCCCACTATTTCTCCTTCTGCAGTTTCTGCAACATATATGGATTGAGTTTCGATAATTCCTTTCCATTGTTTTTCACGACTATCATAAGTCATCTTTTCTAGAACCTGATCAGGTACAACACCTTTATAAGTAGTTTTCCACGTATCCACCTGCACTTTTGCAACGTTTCTCCCATCTCCCATTTTTGCCTTGCGAATTCTCATCCAACCCCTCCTAAACTGATGCCTTCATTCATCCTTTCTTATTGTTGAAAAGTTACTAAAATAACAAAAACAAACTTCAAGGAAGTTTACAATAAATGACATAGTACACATTATTCCAAATTAATTAGCTGAATTCAATAAAAATTCGCAAAAAGGCGCACCCTCAACTGGGTACGCCTTTTTATTTAACTTCTAATTCATGTTGGTCATTAACCATAATCCGTTCACCCGTTTTCAGCAAAATTTCTAAAGGATGAATTTCTGCTTCTTTATTTGAAAAGATCCACCGCCTGCCTGGTTCAATTAGCAAGAGAGAATTCCCATCTTCTCTATTTCCCATAAAGTTGAGGGATGAGCCACTAATAGCTTCCTGATCTCGTTCATGTATTCCAATACTCTTCAACTTTTCCCCTGCCCATAGCGCATCTTGAACCGTTAGGCTTATTTCGCTAATGTTTAATAGGTTTTTTGCTGAGAATGGTTCCTCCCTGTCTTCTGATATGGAATGTCTAGCAATGAATTCAACAATATTTCCAGCCGGATCATAGAAATAGAGGGAATGAGCAGGAAGATTTGAGAAATCTGCTTCATCTTCTCCTTCTTCTGTGTTCAATTGAACTCTCGACTGAACCCACTGCTTCGCGTCATTAAATTGATTAGAAGGAACGTTAAAAGCAAAGTGATAGTAAGGGGCACCTGCTACATTCTTTGAAGTAAACACTAATACGCTCTCCCCGACACGAACTTCAAAGCAATGGCCACCTTCGTTTATAACTTCCATCTCTAATACATCCTTATAAAAGCGTTTCATACCTTGGAGCGCTTTTGTTTTTAAAACAACTTTATTTATTTCCACTATGCCCCCTCCCCCTTTTTTATTGCCCACCAGATTGTCCAGCGGTCTTGATCTACTATATAGGCTTCTTTGTCTATCCTTTTGTCTATATAGGAAATATACTGCTCAATTTCCTCGTCACTTAGTTCATACAAGATGGAACGACCCTTTCTTAATCGAACTTCACCGTAGAATTCTTCTTTCGTTTCATAGCGTTTTCTTTGCTCCCACAATGTTGTTTCTTGTATTGAGTGAAATCCAGCACGCATTAAAGCTTTCTTTACAAACTCACTTTCATAACGTCTGTTTTCTTCAATGGATTTAAGTCGAGGAAACAGCGTAAATAAAAATCCTCGCAAATGATGTTGATTCCCTTGTAAGAAGCAGTCATCGAGCGTACGGTCCTGAACGACAAACAAACCCTCATCTTTAAGAATTCGATTGGCTTCATGGAATGCCGGGACTAAGTTTTCTAAATGGTGAATCAGCGCTCTCTCTATGACAAGGTCAAACGAATTTGTATTTTCTCCGGTCTCTGTCGCCTTTCCCTGAACAAATTGTAAAGCCTGCTCGTTATAGTTTCCCTTTTCTGAAGCGCCTTTGATCATTGAATGTGAATAGTCTATTCCCGTCACGCTACCCACACCTAACTTTAGTAAGGCTTCTGAATAAATCCCTCCACCACAGCCGATATCAGCAGCTTTATCAACAACTCTTCCGTCAATAATGCCCTCCATTTGTTGTAACCATTGATCGTGAGCATTTCTGTCAGTATACGTATACATGTTGCTTTCATCGTGAAAGTCGATCATGACATGCCTCCCTTTCTGCTTTAATTATATCGGAGCTGTTGTAGTAAGAATAATACAACTATTCTATAGTAAGAGATAACAATTGCTTATCACTTGATTAGATCTATGTATAAAACATAAACAAAAGCAACACTTATTCTTAAAGAATAAGCGTTGCTTTTTCAGCTACCTGCTTGGACTTATATATTTAGAAAATTAGTTCTAACAATAACAGTTCATTCCACCATTACCTTCTTCTTTTTGAACAGAGAAGCCAATCTTCTTCCAGGCAGCTATACCCCCATATAATTCCTTCGCATCATACCCCTTATGCAATAACGGGATTGCTGCTTTAGCAGCCAGGGTACACCACGTATCCCAACAATAGAGGACAATCGTTTTGTCCTTCGGGAACTCATTTATTCTTTCCTCTAATTGATTAAGCGGGATCTCCCATGACCCTGGGATACGCTCTTCTTGAGCTTTCGCACCGATTCGAACATCGACAAGAATTACGCTTTCAGGCGTTTCGTTCACTAGCGATTGATACCCCATAGGACTAATGGTTGCATCTAACTTGGCCTTAAAGTAATCAATTCTTTCCATCATGCTCCCCCTCTTGAATAGAATTCCAAACCTTTTTCAAAATGGATTTAAGATGACCTTTTTCATCTTGATCTAACACCGATAAAACAGAATTTTCTGTTTTATTCAATTGTTTTCTTCCCTTTTTTAGCGCGGATACTCCATACTCCGTAACCGTTAATCCAAAAGAACGTCGATCATTTGGATTTCTCACTCTTTTAATCAAATCAATCTTTTCTAAATGATCTACATGAGCTACCATCGTCGTTCGATCAATGAATAGCGCTTCGGAAACTTGGATTTGAGATGCATTCGGATACTGTTCAATGTGTTGTAATACCCCAAACTGCGGGGCGGTTATATGTAATTTTCTTAAGTACTCCGTAAATAACGCTTCCATTTCCTCTTCTACTTTAGCCAGTAAAAAACCATAAGAATCTTGTATCTGCAACGTGTTCCCTCCTAAATAATCAGTTTATTATATTATCAGTTTAGCTGATTAAATTATATTTTCAACCTTTTTAAGGAAAATAATACTAAAATCACTTACAGAAAATAGACGGATGCAGAAACACAACCGCCTAAATCATTTATTCTAATTTATAACACTCTTTCAGATATCCTATCCAGCAGATCTGATTCAAATTCCTCAAGTGACTTCTTATAAGTCCCTTCTTGACCATATTGCCTCACCTGAACCGCTCCATGCTGTTCTTCATCATCACCTACCACGAGTAGATATGGAATTTTTTTCATCTGAACGTCACGAACTTTATATCCTAGTTTCTCTTCCCGAAAATCGGTTTCCGCCCGAACCCCATTATGTTTTAAACGGTCTCTCAGCTCCTCCGCATACTGCCCGTGAACCTGGTTCGATACTGGAATTACCTTTACTTGAACAGGTGCAAGCCAGTCTGGGAAAGCTCCTCCAAAGTGTTCAATCAAAATGCCTAAGAATCTGTCTATCGAACCAAATACCGCCCTATGGAGAACCACAGGTCGTGTCTTCTGCCCGTCCTTATCTACATAAGAAAGGTCAAATTTCTCAGGCATTTGGAAATCAAGCTGGACTGTAGCGCATTGATGACTTCTGTTTAGAGCATCTTTAATATGAACATCAATCTTCGGTCCGTAAAAAGCACCGTCCCCTTCATTCACAGTGTAGTTATATCCAAGTGACTGAAGGACTGTCTCTAATGCATTTTCGGCCTGATTCCATAGACTATCGTCTCCCATTGAATCTTCTGGTCTTGTTGAAAGCTCAATCGAATAATCGAAACCAAATGTCTGATACACATAATCAATTAAATTTAAACAGGAACGAATTTCATCTTCAATTTGTTCCGGTGTTACGAAGATATGAGCGTCATCCTGACAAAATGTTCTCACCCGAAGCATCCCATTTAGCGCTCCGCTAAATTCATGGCGGTGGACCTGACCAAATTCCGCCATTCGAATCGGAAGATCCCTGTATGAATGAAGCTGATCCTTGTAGATCAACATATGCCCCGGACAGTTCATCGGCTTTAGAGCAAAGCGCTGATCATCTACTTCTGAGAAATACATATTCTCTTTATAATGGTCCCAGTGACCCGATTGTTCCCAAAGCCGCTGATTCATCATCATTGGAGTTCTGACTTCTTCATAATCAAATGAATGCTGCAAGTCTCTGAGGAATCTTTCTAATTCATTCCTTATTGTTTGACCCTTCCGTAAGTAAAACGGCATGCCCGGAGCTTCTTCAGAGAACATAAATAAATCAAGCTCTTTTCCTAACTTACGGTGGTTCCGCTTCTCTGCTTCTTCTAAGAAATTTTCGTACGCTTGTTTATCTTCTGCAGAAGCAAAAGCAATTCCATACACACGCTGCATCACATCCTGGCTGCTGTCACCTCTCCAATATGCTCCCGCTACACTCGTAAGAGAAAAGGATTTGATCCACTTTGTAGACGGAACATGTGGACCTCTGCAAAGGTCGACAAATTCCCCTTGTCGATAAACAGTTACAGGTTCGTGACTTGGAATAGCTTGTAGTAGCTCCATCTTATAAGGATCATGGAAGAAGAGACGTTCCGCCTCTTCTCGTGATAAAGCTTCTCTCTTTATTTCCAAGTTTTCACTTATGATCTTCTTCATTTCTTTTTCAATTTTTAGAAGATCTTCTTTCTGTATGGAATGGTCTACTTTTATGTCATAGTAGAACCCATTTTCAATAACCGGTCCTACTCCAAACCTAGCCTCCCCATAAATTCGTTTAACGGCTTGTGCTAATACATGTGCACTTGTGTGGCGCATTAACTCTAATCCATCATTAGAATCTAAAGAGACTAACGAAATGCGTGCATCTTCTTCAATAGGACGCTTGAAATCATACAATTCCCCATTTACTCGTCCTCCAACTGATCTCTTTTTCAAGCTTTGGCTAATAGAGACAGCAATATCTTCTAACGTACTTCCTTTTGGGTACTCTTTTTCCTTTCCATCTGGAAAAATCATATAGATCATACTTTCGTTCATCTTTATTCACTCCTCAATAAAAATTAAAAAAACGCGCAACATCCCTATGAAAAGGGACGAGCGCGTATACTCGTGGTTCCACCCCACTTCCCGGTAAACAAACCGGCTTCGTGACCGCTGTATCGTAGCATCTACGGCGCAAGCTTACTAAAAGTTCAGCCACGCAAGCTCCCAGGGGGTAAGACGATTCACCTGCATTAGGAAGATCTCAGCACCCCTCCCTCTCTGTAAATCGGTCATAATCGCTCATGTCCTGTTCAACGCTAAATAACTATGAAAAAAATCTTCATTGTAAGTTAGATCCACTGCTCTCCAAACACTCATTAACCGATCCTGCCAAAACGAATAACAAAAAACACACCCATCCCTAAATAGGGACGAGTGTGTTGCTCGTGGTTCCACCCAAGTTCTCATTACATCTGTAATGACTCAAAAAACGCTGTATCGTAGCGGCTACGGTATAGATTACATACAAGTTCACCTATACAGCTCGAAGGGGGTAAGACACTCTGCTGCGTTAGGAAGTCTCAGCACCCTTCCCTCTCTTAAAACCGTTCAGAATCCTCATGTCCTTTTCATAGCTTTTGTTATTTTTTACTACTATATTCCAAAATTAGTTTATCGTCAATCTTTTTTCAATAAATCTATTCAACTTTTTTATCGATATACGCTCGCACATGTGTTAGCTTGCGGTTCATAATAACAATGTTCTTTATACTGACCTGCAAACGGTTGACCATACCATGTAGGTGGACAAGAACCTGAAGGGTTGAAATACCAAAGTGAATACTTAGCCGGAAATTGTCTCCAGAATTTTAGATTCTTTTCAGCCAATCGCTTCTCTGTAGACCTGGCCCTATTATAAAAAAGGTTTCCTTTTTGGACCGCTTCAAACGAGTAGTTCCCTCCTTGAACTTGGTAAATAACATCAGAGATCGTCCTCAAATCTTTAAAGTCCAAACAATTGGCTGCCGCCCGATTTACAATCACATTCCCCACATAAAGCATTCCCTGCTTGCCTTCACCCACCGCTTCCGCTCTCATCATCCTAGCCATTAGGGCAATATCTGAATCTGTATATTTTACTCTCGGCATACTTTCACCTCACATTTTGTGTATAAAGAATCTCCTGGTGTTAGAGTGAATGGAAAGATCCATAGTTTATAAGTATGTAGGAGTGGCTTATCCTATTATCCCTTTTCTGTTACCGTCCCCATGGAACCTCCCTCCCAACAAAAAAAGGGCAAAGTCTGTTAGACTTTGCCCCTCGTCACCCTTATTCTTACAAATTTAAACGCGACTCTTCTCTTCTTCTTGCAGTTGTCTCCAAAGAATTTTACCTGAGCTCGTTGTCGGAAGAGAGTCTCTGAATTCTATCAACCTCGGATATTTATAAGCAGCCATGTGTTCTTTTGACCACTCAATAATTTCATCCTCTGTAACCTGCCCCACCGCATCTTCATTTAAGATCACGAAAGCTTTCACGGTTTCTCCACGACGGGGATCAGGCACCCCTACGACACAGGCCTGCTGAATAGCGGGGTGGTTATAAAGTAGGGATTCCACCTCTGTGGGCCATACCTTATATCCTGAAGCATTTATCATGCGTTTAACACGGTCCACAATAAAGAAATACCCCTCTTCATCGACACGTCCAATATCCCCGGTCCTGAAGAACGTCTTACCTTCCAGTTCAAGGAAAGCTCCTTCATTGTCCGCTTCATTATAGTATCCAACGAAAACTTGAGGACCGTTTACGACGATTTCTCCTGTCTCATTGACTCCTAATTCTTGTTGGGTGGCAGGATCAATAATGCGCGCATCAACATCAAAGGATGGCACACCAAGGCACTGAAGCTTCGGACGATCAGGTGGATTAAAGTGCGTATGTGAAATAGTCTCAGACAATCCATATCCTTCTATAAACTTAAGACCTGTCATTTCGTATAGCTTATTCCCAACAGCTTCCGGTAGAGCTGCTCCTCCACCTGCTAATACTTGAAGGGTAGAGATGTTGTATGAAGAAAGGTTCGGATTTGAAAGGAAATCAATCAGCATGGTACTGATCATTACCCAGTGAGTGACTTGCTTTTCCTCGATCATTCTCGCTGCCATCTCACGGTCCCAACGAGTCAAGATCACCATCGTACAACCACCATAAACAGGTGCATGAAGACTGTGAAGCATACCCGTCACATGGAAAAGTGGCAACGTCGTTAAATGGACACTATCCATTGTTATGCTTACCCAGTTATACGCAGAAACCGCATTTGCTTGTACCGTCGAATTGGTATGCATGCATCCTTTCGGTTTTCCTGTGGTTCCGGATGTATAAGGCATCACACATAAATCATCAGGTCCTGCCTCGGCCGGCTTAGGTTCAAACCCGGCTGCTAAAGCATCTTTCCAGTAATACGTGCCCGCATGGTGGAATGACTGTGGCGGGGTGAGTACTTCTGGCGGTAGCCCATCCATCGGTTGAGCAGGCAGATAATCATGATAAGAGGCCACAACAATGGATTCAAGCGTTGTTGATTTCATAAGGGGCTGCACCCGTTCATACAGCTCCTGTCCAACGATTGCGTGTTTGATTTCACTATCTTGTATAAAAAAGGCTAATTCCTCTGACGTAAGCATGGGGTTAATTGGAACGACTAAGGCATCAGCGCGATTAATGCCGTAAAAGCTTACCGCGTATTGAGGAGAGTTTTGCATAAAGATTAAAACTGGCTCTCCTTTTTCAACGTTAAGCTTATGCTGAAGATACCCTGCAAGAGCTTTTGCTTCGTCCTTAAAAGTTCGATAAGAGATCTCGCTTCCATAATAAGATATGGCAGGATGTTCAGGAAAACGAGCAGCCGCTACCTCTAAGTTATGGTAAAGCGTCGTTTGTGGTACAGACAGACTTTTCGTTACACGATTCGGATAATAGTCATAATGATTCGTTAACATTTCGTCATTCCCCTTTCCACTTTAAACAAATTCATTACTTTCCTTTATGGAACAAGTACCAATTTCCCTTTTGTCTTACGGCTCTGAAGTAGTTCATGTACATTGGCTGCCTCAGCTAACGGGTAAACACCACCAATGGTAAGCTTCAATTCATCTCTCTCAACAAGCCCAAGGAGCTCTTGTAAGCTTGAACTGAATAGTTTAGGCTTTTTCATAATTTGCGGTAAGAAAAAGCCAATTACAGATAGGTTACGATTCATTAAACCAGACGGGTACATTTGTGCTGGATTTCCACTCGCAACTCCGTAGACTACCACTCGTCCAAATGAGCGCATACATTTCACTGTTTCATGAAAAATTTCGCCTCCAGCCATTTCTAACGCAACGTCAACTCCTTTGCCTCCATTTGCTTCTATTACTTGCTCACGCCAATTCTCTTCTGTGTAGTTGATCGCAGCATCTGCCCCTAATGATTTGGCAAACTCTAACTTTTCTTTGGTACTAGCTGTTGCAATGACTTTGCCGGCTCCGAACGTCTTCGCTAATTGCACCGCAAGGGAACCAACTCCTCCAGCTGCAGCATGAACAAGTACCGTTTCTCCTTCTTCGAGTTGGCCCATAGTCTTTAGAATATGGTAAGCGGTGAGCCCTTGAAGAGGGAGAGCCACAGCTGTTTCAGGTGATACGCCATTCGGAATAGGAATTAAAGTCTGAGCGTTTGCTACCGCAAATTCAGCATAGCCTCCTTTTTCAATAAGCGTCACAACACGGTCTCCTTTAGTCACATTCTGTACACCCTCACCAACTTCTTCCACAACTCCAGCTACTTCAGCTCCAGGAATAAAAGGGAGAGGGGTAGGCACAACATAGGCGCCCTCACGACGAGCTGTATCTGCGTAGTTTACGCCGATCACCTCTACTTTAAGAAGAACTTCTCCTTCAGCAGGACTAGGATTCTTGAAGTCTTTCATTTCTAAAACCTCAGGTCCCCCATAATACTCAAATTGAACAGCTTTCATAGATCTTCCTCCTTATTTGCCTGTAAACGCAGGCTTTCGTTTCTCTACAAATGCTTGAACGCCTTCTTGGTGATCCTCAGTCGACACCATGACAGTTTGTGTAATACGCTCTTGCTCGAGTATGGAAGCCAGGTCACTTGTTTCAGATTGGTTCACAAGCTTTTTCATCATACTAATGGCACGTCCTGGCCCCATGGCGAGTTTTGCAACATATTCTTTTGCTGATGCTTCAAGCACACTTTCTTCGTATACGCGATTCACGAGTCCAAGGTCACTAGCCTGATCGGCTGATATGGGTTCTGCTTGGAACAAAAGCTCTTTCGCCTTATAAGGCCCTAGCTTTTTGGTGAGAAAGTAGCTGCCTCCCCCATCTGAAACTAATCCTACTTGGGCAAAACTTAAAACAAACTTACTATCTTTGGCTGCTAGAATTTGATCACTCGCTAATACTAGATTCCATCCTGCCCCTGCTGCGAATCCATGAACGATGGACACAATGGGCTTTGAACATTCCTTCATCGCTAAAATGAGTTCATTTAAATACCCTAAATGGTCATATACATCTGTTGCTGTGGCGTGCCCCATTTCTTTTACATCTCCACCAGCAGAGAAAGAGCGGCCTGCACCAGAAATCGTAATCGCCTTAATTGCATCTGAACGATCGGCTTCTTTGATAGCTTGGGTAAGCCCAAGGATCATTTCTTCACTAAAGGCATTTAAACGATCTGGACGATTCAACACACAGGATAAAACTGGACCGTTTTGTTCAATCAATAAATGGTCGTTTCCTTCAAACACTCTAATTCCTCCTTTATATTAGCGAATGAACATATTCGCTTCGATCATTTGAGACGCAATAACACGATTTCGTTCAATCCGATTATCTGTAAGAAAGGCATTTAAATTTATAGAAACCCCCATTAGAAATTGAGAGCGTATTTCATCCTTTAGTAACGAAGCTCCTAAATATTTCGCATTCGTTTCTACTCTAGCTAAACAATCCTCAACAAATGTTTGAGCTAACTTTTCTTTCAAAGTGGAATGGCGATCTTGTTTGGCTCTTGCTTTTTCTGCTCTGATCACGCTAGATTCTGCCCGGTACAGGTCGATCGCAATATTGGCAAGCTTCATAAGTGTTTCTTGCTCATTCTTCATGGCCTCACCGTAGGCTTCATAAGCAGCTCCAGCACAGACTAGGAAGATGTTACGGAACGTTTCTACAGCCTGATTTAGAGAAGTGAGAATGTCCTCCTCTTTTTGGACGCCACTTTCGAGCTTCGCCTGGGCTTTTTCTATTAATGAACGGGCATCCACTTCCCCTTTCGCAACCCTTTTAAAGAAAGCCCCTGGTATGAGTAAACGATTTATTTCGTTGGTGCCTTCAAAAATCCGGTTAATTCGCGCGTCACGATATGCTTGTTCGACTGGGTACTCTTTAATAAAGCCTGCTCCCCCGTGAAGCTGAACACCTTCATCAGCTATATAATCAAGTGTTTCCGACCCAACTACTTTACAGATTGCTGACTCTAATGCATGTTCATTCATTGCTTTTGCAATCGATTTATAATCAAACGACTCCGCATATCCCCCTAGAGCTGACTCCACTAGCCCAGCCGTCCGGTACATAACAGATTCAGCGGCATACAGCTCACTTGCCATCGTAGCCAGTTTCTCCTGAGTGGCAGGGAAGTCGGCTATGCGCCTCTTAAACTGTTTCCGCTCAGTTACCTGGGCCAAAGTAGCATCTAAAACAGCGCGAGACGCACCAGTTGTTGCAAAACCAAGGTTAAAACGACCTAAGTTCAATACATTTAAAGCAATAACGTGCCCACGCCCTACGTCTCCAAGGAGATTCTTAACAGGAACTTGGCAATCTTCAAAGATGACAGAACACGTTGATGAACCTTTAATACCCATTTTTTGTTCCTCTGGACCGATGGATACCCCTGAAAAACCTCTTTCAACAATAAACGCTGAGAAATGCTCTCCATCAACTTTTGCATAAACAATAAATGTATCAGCGAAAGCCGCATTCGTAATATAAATCTTCGTTCCATTAAGGATGTAATGCGTACCTTCTTCATTCAGTACCGCAGTAGTCCTAGCTGATAACGCGTCTGACCCTGCCTCTGGTTCTGTCAGGCAATACGCTCCTATAAATTCACCAGAAGCAAGCTTAGGTAAGTAGGTTTCTTTCTGTTCCTTAGTCCCAAAATACGTAATTGGAAGAGAAGCTATACACGTGTGATTACTGTGAGCTACGGAATATCCACTCGCACTACCAAGGGCTTCCCCCACTATTCCTTTGCTGATCTTATCGAGACCTAACCCCCCATATGCTTCTGGAATACTATGTCCAAGTAAACCCAGTTCTCCTGCTTGTTTCATAAGCGAAGCGACCAGATCATAATCTCCGCTTTCGATCGTTTCTCTATGAGGATAAACTTCTCCCTTTAGGAATTTACGTGCTGTTTCTTGAATCATTTTATGCTCATCCGTCAAATCCTCAGGGGTAAACATTTCTTCAAGCGAGATCCTCTCTGTTAGAAATTGACCGCCTTTTACCATCTTATCGACTGGATTCATATTGTCCTACCTCCTTAATCGACCCTGACTGCTTAGAGAATACAGGGACGACTTTGAAATAATCTTCATTCGCCACAAACTCTATGTCCCTAGCCAACCCGTAAGCTGCCATCATTTCACCCACCCGGGTCTCCGCTAAGACTTCCTTTGCCCTATACGTTTCGTTCCTATAAATCATTAAAGCACCCCGAGCCGCATCGGAAAGAGACCATTCTCCAAGCTTCATTAAAGCTTGAATAAGCCCCCCTGCCCCGTAATAATCCTCAAGGCAAAATGCGTTAGCAGAGCCTGAACATACAAGCACAAGATCTCCATGTTGATGATTGTGGTAGAGGTGTTCAGCTACGGCTCCTACATTTAAAAGAGAACACAAATAGACAAAAGAAGCTCCTTCTGATCGACGGGTAGCGACGGTCCCATTCGTTGTAGACAAAATAAGGGGGCGATCCTTTACGACAGAATTAAGCGCCAAAGGGTTTGGCGGATGAAATCCATCAATCGTAATTCCTCCATATTCTCCTGCTACTATAGGATTCTCACGTTTCATTTCCTCGGCTACCCTTTTAGCTTCCTCTTCATTTAACACCGGAATAACCTCAAGTGCTCCGTGCGCTAAGCTTGAGGTGATAGTAGAAGTAGCAAGTAGTACGTCAAACACAACCGCGACTGAGTCTGCCTTCCAGCGAGACGGATCAATATCTTCTTTCTTCATTACCACATGTATGCGCCCCACATTTACACCCTCGCTGTATCTTCAGCTAGTTCAATAAGGTGATTAACAAAGTGATTCATGTGAGCAAATCGAGGATCATCGGTTTGCCCCATTTTATAACGGTAATAAATTTGCTGCACAATGCCGGCCAATTTAAAGTAAGCAAAGGTGAGGTAAAGGTTAACATTTGTTACATCCCGTCCACTCTTCTCAGCATAACGCTGTATAAATTCGTCACGAGTGAAGAATCCATCCTCAGTTGTAAGAGGAGGCTTACCGAGCCCTTTTCTTAAAGACTCCGGGTCATCTTTTTCAATCCAATAGCCTAAGGCTACCCCGAGATCTGCCATTGGATCACCGACTGTCGTCATTTCCCAATCAAAAAGCCCTACCATACGGCTGTAATCATGACTAGCAAACATGGCATTATTCAATTTGTAATCGTAATGAATCACGGATGCTTCAGAAGAAGAGGGTATATGTTCAACCAACCACTTCTTAATCCGTTCCCCAGATTTCACATCATCTGTTATAGAATTGTCATACCGTTTGATCCACCCATGCACCTGACGTTCCATGAACCCTTCAGGCTTCCCCATTGTTTCGAGTTCTGTACCCTTATAGTCAAGATTGTGAAGTTCTACAAGACGATCAACCATTTCTTTTGAAATCGTTTGACCGAGTTCAGGAGAACCTTCTATCCCATCTGGCCATTCTGTATCAAGAACAATCCCCCTTTTTCTTTCCATTATGAAAAAAGGAGCCCCGAATACAGATTCATCTCCGTAAACGAACGGTTTAGGAGCAAGATCAAACTTTTTATTAAGCGCTTTCAAAATTGTGTATTCACGATGCATATCATGAGCTTTCGGAGCTACTGGCCCTAAAGGAGGGCGCCTCAGGACAGCTTCCCACTCTCCTGCTTTTAATTCATAAGTTAAATTTGAATGCCCCGCACCAAACTGACGAACTTCTAATCCCCTTTGAGGGAAAGATGGTACATGTTCTTTCAAAAATGCTTCCAATTTCTTCACTTCTAGCTCTTCTCCACTCCTTACTGGCTGGGTCTCTTGCATTGTTCTCCTCCTTTCTTAATCGTTGACGATATAATGAGCTAACTTCTCCCGAATTGAATTAGAAAGGGGATGGCTCTTCTCTGTTTCGACATTAAAAGAAACGATGACAGTCTCCCCTCTTGCTATCAATTCTTTTGTTTCGTCATCATAGATTTCTTGTTGGGCAGTAAAACTGCTATTACCGATCCTCGTAATCTTCGTCTCAATTACAAGAACCTGTCTAAAATAAGCTTGTTTTATAAAATCACACTTCGCTGAAGCAAGTACATAATTCTGATCGTTATTGAAGATAGCTGCATCATAAAAAAACTGAATTCTAGCATCTTCAAAATAAACGAAATAGTTACTGTTATTCACATGACCAAGTAAGTCCGTTTCACAAAAACGGACGATTACTTTATGCTGGTGCATATCGCCACCTCACCTTTATGAACGCACTTTTCCATTTTCGTTATATTCATAGAATCCTTTGCCGGTCTTTCGTCCAAGTTCTCCTGCATCTACTTTATCCACAATGGTTTTTGGAGGCTGATCCAGAGGATTCCCTGACTCGTTGTATTGCTGTTGCATCACATAATACCCAACGTCAATACCTGATAGATCAAGCAATTCAAAAGGACCTAGTGGATGACTTAAGGCTTTCCTTGTAATCGTATCAATGTCTTTGAAATCAGCGTAGCCATTTTCATAGAGACTCATAGCTTCTTTTTGGATCGCGAAAAGGATTCGATTGGCAATAAATCCTGAAATCTCTTTTTGAAGAAGGACGGCTGTCCGGTTCATTTGCTCACTAACTTCCATCGCAGTTTGGGCTGTTTCTTCTGAGGTGTGATCCCCCTTTACCACCTCCACACAATCCATCACAAGAGCCGGGAAGAAGAAATGCATGTTGCACACTCTGTCAGGTCGCTCTGTTGCGTCAGCAATCAAAGAACTTACAATAGTAGAACTATTGGTAGCAAGGATTGTGTGTGCAGGAGCAATCTTATCAAGATCACTGAAGACATCGCGCTTTACATCAAGTTTTTCCACCACGGCCTCAATGACGAAATCTGCCTCACTGGCTGCCTCTTCAAGGCTTGGTGTAAAAGTAAGGCGATTGAAGGCTTCATTTTTATCACCTTCTGAAATCTTATCTTTCTTCACCCATTTATCCATAATGCCGTGCAAGGTTTCTTTTGCTTTCTCAAGGGACTCTTCGTTTACATCCTGTAGTACGGTGGTATATCCCCCTAGCGCCCCAAGCATTGCAATCTGATGTCCCATTGAACCCGCGCCAATGACGGCCAGTTTATTAATTTTCATTTCTTTACCTCCCTAAATTTGTATCCCTTCGAGGATCATCTTCATGTAAAGATCTGTTAACTCATCTTCTGAGACCTCACCATCCGGTTCATACCAGAAGTAGCTCCAATTCGAGACTCCTAATACAGCAAAAGAAAGCATATCAGCGCGCAGATCACTTCTAAACTCTCCCTGATCGATACCCGTTTGGATAATGTGCTGTAAATTCCGCTGAAATTCATCTCTTTTTGGGAGTACTTTTGAGGTATGTTTTTCACTTAAATGACGCATTTCCCTGAAAAACACCCTGGCGCTCTGAGCACCTGACTTAATATTACTGATGATCATTTTCACATTCGCATACAGTTTCTCTCGTTCCGTAAGCTCTTTGTCTTGTAAAATGAGATTCTGTTGATCGAGCAATCCTTCAATAAACCGAAGATGAATATGCATCAACACGTCTTCTTTATTGGTAAAGTAATAGTAAAAGGTTCCTTTCGTTACACCGAGTTCTCTTGTAATATCTTGAATCGATGCTTCTCTGAACCCTCGTTCTCCGAATAGGGCTATGCTTGTATTGATGATTTTCTCTCTCATGTTTACGTTCCTCTCGTTAGTAAGTTGTGTAAGTCGTTAACAGTGAGCCTGCATCCCACCATCAACCACTAGCGTTTCACCTGTTACATAATTTGAAGCTGCAGAGGCTAAAAATAGAGCTGCCCCTTTTAAATCTTCCTCACTACCAAACCGATTTAGTGGTGTTCGATCCAAAATGTGCTGACCACCTTGCTCAAGGACCACTTTTGACATTTTGGTTGGGAAGAATCCTGGGGCGATCGCGTTCACATTGACGCCATGGGCTCCCCATTTCACGGCGAGATCTTTCGTAAGCGTTAAAATTGCTCCCTTACTCGCGTTGTATCCGACTGTATCCATAAAACGAGGATCAGCCCCGCCTAATCCAGCTACAGAAGCAATATTGATAATCTTACCTGCGCCTTGATCGACCATTACTTTTCCAACAGCTTGTGCCATCAGGAAGGTTCCGCTTGCATTCACATTCATTACCTTTTGCCAGGCTTCAAGAGGCATTTCTAAAGATGGCGCCCCCCACGTAGCTCCACTATTATTAACTAAGATATCAATCTTTCCAAACGATTCTATAGATTGTTTTACAACTTCATTTACTTGATCTTGGTTGGTGACATCACACTGCAAAGCAATCGTTTTAACACCATGTTTTTCTTCCATGCTCCGAGCAACTTCTTCACATGCTTCTTTCTTACGTGAACAGAGAACCAAGTTGGCGCCTGCTTCTGCATATGCTTCAGCCATTTGAGCACCAAGCCCCCGGCCTCCTCCGGTAATAATAGCCGTCTTTCCGGTTAGATCGAATAATTGTTGAACGTGCATCGTCTTCCTCCTTTATTGATGTTTGGCGAGTTCAAGTTTGGCTATTTGACGTCGATGCACCTCATCTGGTCCATCGGCTAATCGTAATGTTCTTGAGTTAGCCCACTGAGCAGCTAATGTAAAGTCATCACTCACACCAGCGCCTCCATGAGCTTGAATCGCCCGGTCAATTACATTTAATGCCATTTGAGGAGCAACAACCTTGATCATCGCAATCTCAGCTTTCGCTTCTTTATTCCCTACCGTATCCATCATATAGGCAGCTTTTAGAGTTAGAAGTCTTGCCTGTTCAATCTCTATCCGGGAAGTAGCAATCCACTCCCTCACTACCCCCTGATCAGCCAATGGTTTATGGAAAGCAACGCGTTCTTGTACACGCTTACATAAATCATCAAGCGCTCTCTCAGCTGCACCAATTAACCGCATGCAATGATGGATGCGTCCAGGACCAAGACGTCCTTGCGCGATCTCAAAGCCTCTTCCTTCTCCAAGAATCATATTTTGAGCGGGTACACGCACATTGTCAAAATCTATTTCTGCATGACCATGAGGGGCATGATCGTAACCAAACACCGGAAGCATTCGTTTAATCTTCACACCTTGTGCGTCTAGCGGTACGAGAATCATAGACTGCTGTTTATGACGAGGTGCTTCAGGATCTGTCTTTCCCATAAATATGGCGACCTTACACCGTGGATCTCCAGCTCCTGAAGACCACCACTTCCGTCCATTAATGACGTATTCATCTCCGTCTCGCTCAATCCTTGCCTCAATATTTGTCGCATCAGAGGAGGCAACATCAGGTTCAGTCATTGAAAAGCAGGAACGGATCTCTCCATCTAATAGCGGCCTGAGCCAACGAGCTTGTTGCTCTTCACTACCGTACCGCGCCAACACTTCCATATTACCTGTATCAGGAGCATTACAGTTAAATACCTCCGGGCCAATGAGAGACCGTCCCATTTCTTCACAAAGAGGAGCATATTCAAGATTTGTTAGACCAGCTCCGTATGTAGAATCGGGTAAGAATAAGTTCCACAACCCTTGATCTTTTGCTTTTTGTTTTAATTCTTCCATGACTGAAGGAACGGAATCAAAACGAGAGCTTTGTGCTGACAGCTGCTCTTCGTAAACCGCTTCATTCGGATAGACATGTTCATTCATGAAGGAACGCACTCTCTCAAGCAATTCATTTACTTTATTTGAGTAATCAAAATGCATGGTTTTCCTCCTCCCCATTAACATACTAACCGGTTAGTATGTTAATTCCATTGTATGCTGATTATTCAGAAAATTCAAGAGACAAGCTTGGAATTTATTCTTTCGATGTACGCCTACTATATAGAGATATCCTTCATCGTGAACTTTCCTATGTTTGTTTGGACCTAATCGTCTATTTCCTCATCCATTTCTATATACCGTTCTGTAGCTTCATGTATCACGCGACTGAATGTTTCCGGTGTGACATCAGGATATTCTTCAATTTGTTCAGAACCTATTACTCCTTTGACGAAAACAAGTACTCCTTTTACCCCTTTTAGGTAACTCTCCTCTTCATATTCCCGGCTATCCCTGGCAAACTGAAGAAATGTTGGCTGATCGTCAATGGGATAAGGGAGCATCTGATCGGAAAGGGTTAAAACGGATTGTAAGTGGGAGAAATTCTCTTTTACCTCTATGACTTTACGAATTCTGTCTGTTTTCTCCATTTCTGTATTCAAAAGACTATTCAGGGTTTTAATCATAGGAGAAAGATCATTATAAAAGTGTCTCACGACATATTCAAATTTCCCTTCGTAATCCGCTCTCTTCTTCTCATACACTAACGCCGCGGCCGTAAGCAATAAAGTGAAAGTTAAAAATACGATAATTAAATTTTTCCCTTTCTCTATCCATTCTCTTTGCAAATAAACAACCACCCTTACTACTATTATGTATATAAAACCCGATCCGCAAGAAAAGCTGGATTGACTGTTGTCTCATAATACTCTTCTGCTTTCCAATAACGTTGTTTGAATTTATTCAGGTCTCTTTGAGTAAGTGGATCCTCCCGTTTAAACCTTTGTTCTCTCGGACATTCCAAAAAGAAACAATAGTCTAAATAAGACCTCCACTCTTCCCTCTGCAGAAAGCCCCCTTCAACAATAATGACACCTTTATCAGGGAGTTTAACAGTTACATTTCCGCATTGGTCCTTTTTAGAATGATAGAGAGGAAGCGTAACAGAATCGGAATTCAATACCCTTTCAAACAGATCTGTCGTTACTTGTTCAACGTCCCATTGTAAATGATAGTATTCCTCCCATTGCTGAAGTTCCGTGCCATAACGTCTTGATCTTTCTACAATGTAATCATCAAGATGAAAGATCACACCCATTACTTGTTGATCGGATAACGTTTGCAAGAGACGTTTTGAAAAGGTCGTTTTTCCAGACCGGCTCAATCCATCTATTCCAATTAAAATCCTGCTATTATGTTTCAACATTTCACTCATTATATTTATTTCTACCATGCTACTCCTCCCATTTGGCTAACCACACCTTATTTTAACATATTTAACCAATAAATGAGCATGCGTGATTGCTTGTCCTTAATTCTTGGCCGAACCACCCTTTCACGAATATTACCATCATTTACTATCAACTATTCCGTTGAGACCGTTGTTGAGCAGATGCTACGATGATGAGAGCATTCATAGAAAGGTGATTTGTTTGAATTTTAGCGACCAAGTTGTATCGGTTAAGAAATGGCTTCTTTATTTACTATTATTAGCCATCCCTGTCGTCAATCTGGTAACCATCTTCGTTTTGGCTTTTGGTAATAAGAATGAAACCGTTCGTAACTATGGAAAAGCCTCCCTATTGTTAATGGCGATCATCATTGTCCTAATGCTCCTAATAGCATTCATTAGTATAGGTTTATCCTGATGCACCTCTCCCTACTATACTAGCAGCAAAACTCTCCCGTTCTTCCGGAGAGTTTTTTTCATTGCTGTCCCATCTACTTTACTTCCACTCTTCTCCAATAATAAAAAGTCGAATTCCTAATAGAATTCGACTTTCCCAGAAGATCGTATTATTTGTTCGATAACTCTTCTATGAAATTTGTGATCTTCTCTTGATAGGTCTCCTCAGCAACTGAATATCCCTCGGTATGCGTTGCACCTGGTACAATCCATAACTCTTTCTTCCCTTTGGCTGCTTTATACAACTTATTGGCCATTTCTGTCGGAACTAGTTCATCATCTCCTCCGTGGATAAAGAATAATGGAACTTTGGATTTTTTTACCTGATTCACGACAGAAGCTTCTTCAAATGTATACCCTGCCCTTATATTTGTAACTAAACTCGTAACCTGGAGTATAGGAAATGACGGGATATGATAAAGATTTTTCATCTGATGAGCTAACTCTTCATTAACGGCTGTATAACTACTATCAGCAATAACTCCCTTTACTTCACTCGGCAATTCTTCTCCCGCAGTCATTAGGACAGTAGCCGCCCCCATCGAGAAACCATGAAGAATAATAGAGTCTGCCCCTTTTTCTTCTATAAGGAGATTGATCCACTGTTTATAATCAAAACGATCATCCCATCCGTATCCAATATAGTCCCCCTCACTATCCCCGTGTCCCCTGGCATCTGGCTTTAGTACATTGTAACCTTCCTCATAATAAAACTTTGTGATCCCTGGCATTTGCTCTTTATTGCCTTTGTACCCATGAGCAAGAATAACGGTTTTGCCGTTAGGCTTCTCATTTTCTAAATAAACAGCTTTAAGCGATAAGCCATCATCGGTTTTTATCTCCAGGGGTTGAAAGCTTTGCTTTTCCGTCCATTCTCTCACGATTTCTTCTTTCTCCTGCTCTTCTTCTATCACACTCGCAGCCTTAGCCACGTCAGCTTCACCACCGTGCAAATCTACCGCTCTACTACCACTATCAATAGCGACTCCATAAAAGTAGTTACCTGCACCTCCTAAACCCACAATCATAATAAAAACGATGGCCATAACAATCCAACCAATTCGTTTCTTCATAACTCGCTCTCCTTTAATCATTGATAACTTCCTAACACTTGATCTACTATACACGGAACGAACCTATTTCAGCGAATCTAACACTTATAGTAAACGCTTTCAAAACAATTGATGTCTTTGTACTTATAAAGCCATAGGTGTTAAGACTTTATTCAATTTACCCTCCACCTTTAAAGAAAGGATCCTTTTTCTTTTATGAGAATTTATATATAATAGATTTGTAAAGTTTACTATGCTAGGAGGACCATTATGTCAGAAAAAACATTTGCTACTGTTATTACATGTATGGATGGACGCGTTCAACTACCTGTAAACGAGTGGATGCAAAACCAATACAATACGCCTTTTATTGATACTATTACAGCAGCAGGACCAGAGAAAGTTGTCTTGGCTGGTTCGGCTTCAGAGGTGGACTCTATGAAAGAAAAGGTGACCATCTCTTGTGATGCTCATGGCTCTGAAGTTCTTGCGGTTGTTGGTCACCATGACTGTGCCGGAAACCCTGTCGGACGGGAACAGAAAGTAGAAGAAATTAAACAAGCAGTAGAAGCCGTTCAAGCTTGGGATTTCCCTGTACAAGTTATTGGATTATTTGTTAATGAAAACTGGGAAGTTGAAACTATCTAAAAGATGAAAAAATCAGCTCTTCTGGGCTGATTTTTTCATACCCTTTTCTTTCCACTCATGCTCTAAAATCCCCATTTCATACAAGCTCCAATACCCTTCTCCCACTTTCCTATGATCTCGTAAAAGACCTTCCGTCTGAAATCCTACCCTCTTATAACATTGGATCGCAGAAGTATTGAAATGAAATACGCCAAGAGTGACTCGATGTAAGTTAAGGTCTTCAAAGGCTAGTTGCAACACCTTCTCCACTGCCTGTGGAGCAATTCCTTTCCCTCTCATAGATTCATGTACAAACACCTTTCCAATTCGTGCAGAGCGGTTCACGTAATCTATTCGCCCTAAGGAAATATGACCGACTGTTTTCCCCTCTTCATTAATCTTGTATATAAATCGATCGGCTCCATCTTGATTCGCCCCATGAATATAGTCTTCAAGCTGATCCTCACTTAATGGGAAACTAAATTGTGAACCGCTCCACTGCACCAATAAGTCAGGTGATGGAATCCAGTCCATAAGCCGTGAAAAGTCTGATGAAGTAAATGGCTGTAGGGTAACCAAAGCGCGCCTCCTTTGTGAGTATCATAATCGTCCACTAACGATATGGACTTTTTTACCAGTTTAACATAAAAAGAGACCTAAATCGTAACGATTTAGGTCTCTACTCTATTTAAGATGATGTTTCTTCTTTTAATGTTTCTGAAGCAGTCTGGGTTTCTTGGGAAACAATCCCCTGGTCTACTGCCATTTCACGCGCAACCTTAGGAGCTAGCCATACTGGTGGTAACATAAGAATAGATACCGGTACAGCTGTTACAACGATAAAGTTCTGGAGCGTTTGAATACTACTCTCGCCTATTCCAAGTAACGTTGAGGCGATGGCTCCGAATAATAGAGCCCAGAATACGCGAAGCATCCGTGGTGGATGAGCGTGACCCGTGAGCGTTACGGCCACTGAATAAGACATAGAGTCAGCTGTTGTGGCCACAAATACGATGGTAACCACTAGGAATCCACTTGCCATTACGGTTCCAAATGGAACTTGCTCCATAATTGCCATCACAGCAGCGGGCATGCCTGAATTGTTTAAAGCATCAGAGATAGATCCTGGTGTTTTCATTTCATAGAATAGACCAGATCCGCCCACGGCTGAGAACCAAAAGTTACTTACAAGCGGAGCTAGAATGGCCACAGCCATTATTAATTCTCTTATAGAACGACCTCTTGAGATACGGCTAATAAACATAGCCATAGCAGGACCAAATCCAATAAACCAACCCCAGAAGAAAATCGTCCAGTAACCAAGCCAACCGTCATCCCCTCTGTAAAGACTCATGCGTACAAAGTTTTGGATTTGAAATGCTTCAGCCCCAATAAAGGAGTCAATGATAAAGAACGTAGGGCCTAAAATAAGCATCCCTACCATTAGCACTAACGCTAACCCTACATTAATTCGACTTAACAGCTGAATACCCTTATCTACACCAGTAGCGGCTGAAATAGAAGCGATGACTACTAGAAAGATAATGACGACAGATTGGGTAAAGATTGTATCTGGTACATCAAATAAATACTGCAGGGCATAGCCTACCTGAAGTCCTAAAAATCCAATCGGTCCAATTGTTCCCGCTGCTACAGCAATAATAGATACGATATCAGCTACAGAACCAACGATACTACCTTTGCGGAAGATTTTTTCCCCAAACATAGGATAAAGCATCGTACGAGGTTTTAGAGGGTAGCCTTTATGATAGTGAGCGTACATAAGTACAATGGTAGTCACCGTCCCAAGACTTGCCCAAGCAGTGAATCCCCAGTGGAAGAAGCTTTGAGCTAGTCCAGGCACTACGGATTCTGCAGGTGTCATTCCTTCTTCTGCAAACAGAGGAGGCGTCGTCAAATAATGGTACAACGGTTCTCCAGCTGCCCAGAAAACACCTCCTGCCGCTAATAACGTACATAAAATCATCGATACCCAACGGAATATTCCGTATTCAGGCTTATTCAAGTTACCAAGTTTCACTTTTCCATATTTCGATAGTGCCAATGCCACTCCAACAATGAAAGTAGCAAGTAATAGTAATTGCCAGAATGCTCCAAAGAATTTAACAGAAAAGTCGAACGCACTTGTGATCCATTCCCCCATTAGTGTGTCATTCACAAGGGACATTACAAGAAATAGTAAGAGAAAACCTCCACTAATGATAAATGCGACCCAATCAAGCCCCGTTCTCCTATTCGTTTCGTCAGTCATTATTTTCCTCCTGAATTGTGTTATATCTTTTGCTAGATATAGTTCGTATTTTGTTCTTAGATGCTCTGGAATTGTTCTTTCTCTATATTAGAAGATGCTTCTCCCCTTTAAATCCGACCTTTTTTACATAGTTTTTAATTATATAGATTGTAAATGAACACGTCAAAATGTAATTTTCGTCGATTTAGGAGAATTTCTGAGCTTTATGGAGGAACCTATAACTTCTATTAGTGAGACATTAAAGGATAAAGAGATTTAAAAGGATTTAGCTCTTTTTATCAATTGACTTTTATAAGTTTTTCGGGCTCATGCCTGTGCTTCTTATAATAATCCACTTCATGAGTCATATAATCAGCTAGACGCGGGCAAACAATGCCCGTTCCCTTTAAGTGCTTTATAGTATTTGCAGAATCGTAATAGGCTTGTAATGTAAAGTAGTCAATCGTTTCCCGTTCCACTTGCACCCATTTGCGAATCAAAGATAAAGAAAGCGTCTTAGACACGAAAGAAGACGGGAGTGTATAGGAAGGGGTTTTTCCGACTAACGTTTGAGCGATTAAACGATAAACCTCCCTTACAGTCAAAGGCTCAGGGTCTGTTAAATGAAATACTTTACTCTTAGCAGTCTCATCATGCGCAAGGAAAGTTGTCGCATCAACCACATAATCTATAGGGACAAGATTTATAAGCGCTTCCCCTCCCCCTATATATGGAATGGGGAGTCTTGCGAATTTGTCTAAGAACCGCATCATAAAGTAGGGGCCATCGAACTTAGCCGTTTCCCCTGTTTTTGAATGACCCATCACAACTCCTGGACGAATAATCGTAATGGGTAACTTATTCATATAAGAATGAACCATAACTTCTGCTTCATATTTGGTTTCTTCATAATAATTCTTAAAGGCTTGACCACACTCTAACTCGTCCTCATAAATGGAACCAGACCGATCTCCTGAAACATAAGCCGTACTAAAATAGATAAATCGTTTCAAGGAAGAAAACGGAAGAATAAAATCTAATACATTTCTAGTTCCGTTCACATTCACTCTATGCGCAATATCTTCTGGGACCGCGAGATCATATATAGCTGCAAGGTGAAAAACATGTGTGACCTCTTCTGTTAACCTCCTTCTTGTTCCTTCATCTATTCCTAGTTCAGACTTTGTAATATCGCCTTCAATAATGGTGATTTTCGAATAATGAACCATATCCTCTATTGCATGATAGGCCTTTTGAATTTGGTCACGGTAGACTAATAATTCAAAGCGAGCATCATGGTCTATATCAACTAACTTTTTAATCAAATTAGATGATACAAAACCAGGAAATCCTGTAATAAAATAAGTTCGTGCCATATCGGATTACCCCTCCCATAAAAACGCTTAAAACACTTAAGTATATTCATTGAAACATAGAACATAACAGGCCATGAGGAAGTGAAAGACAATCATTCAATTTGCTTAAATAAACTTGTTAAAGCAATGAACTCAGTTCATATCGGTTGAGTATTGATCCTGAATATAAGTAATGGAATTTAGAATTAACTTTTGCAAAACTTCTATATCAATATCTGCGAGCTTATTTACATAAACGCAGGCTTTCCCTGTTTTATGTTTCCCTAAATGCTCCAATAGCTTCTCTCGTTCAGGTTCTCCTTGTGCCAAATAAAGGCTATGCTTCGCTTTTCTTGGAGAGAAACCTACGACAGGCGCGTCTCCTTCATGCCCCGATTCATACTTGTAATGATAGGATCCAAAGCCAATAATGGAATCTCCCCACATTTTCGCCTCACATCCAGTTGTTTCGGTGAAAAGGTCAAGCAACCGGTATGCGTCTTCACGCTTCTTTACACTTTCCACTTGTTCTATAAATTCGATGACGCTTTGATCATTCGGTTTTGTTTTTAGTTCATACATAGACGAACCCTCCATCTGTCTTTAATTAATACTCTTAATCTCTCATAATGCACTAAGTTTTTTAGGATTTAGAAGTTTATTATTTGCTAAATAGGTTAAAGATTGCCATACTCAAACGTGAGTCAAAAGACTTAGTTTGTTTCTCACAAATGACTAGGAGGCTAATTACATGAGCGTTTATAATTACTCAGCTATAGCGATGAACGGCAAAGAGCAATCCCTTGAAGAATATAAAGGAAAAGTGCTTTTAATCGTTAATACAGCAGGTCGATGCGGGTTTACATATCAATACGAGGACCTTCAACGTTTGCACGAGAGATACAAGGATAAAGGTCTTGTTATCTTAGGTTTTCCATGTAACCAGTTTGATAACCAAGAACCTGATGAGAACGAAAAGATTCAAACAAATTGTCTATTAAACTACGGCGTTTCATTCCCTCTCTTTCAGAAGATGGATGTAAGAGGAGAACACGCCCATCCACTCTTCACTTATTTATCTAATCAAAAAGCATTTGAAGGTTTCGACAAGTTTCACCCTGTGGCGAAAGTCCTCATTCCACTACTGAATGAGAAACACCCAGAATACCTCACAGATGACTACTCCATTAAATGGAATTTCACAAAGTTCTTAATCAATACGGAGGGAGAAGTGGTTCAACGCTTTGAATGCACCACGGATACGATTGACATGGAACAAGACATTGAAGAGCAACTCGCTCAGTTGACGGTTTAATTACTATCTCCTCTGGCCCTTCAGGTTAATGCTTGAAAGGTTGGAGGCTTGTCTTTTATTTAAGACTTTTCCATTAGAGGTCTTCTCCAAATGTATCTGATAGCTGTTCTATTTCTTTCGTTTTCTCAAAGTTTGAAAAGTCTTCACTATTGATTTGGAGTCAATTGATGTAACCTAGCTCGAATCTCTTTTATAATAGTTCTATTCGTTTTGACCCTTGCATAATATTTGTCTTCCCCTTCAATCACATGCCATTTTGTTTCAGCAGTAGATGTTTTATCAAGCATATCTTCTACCGCTGCCACGTATTGATCCCACTTCTCCCGGTTTCTCCAGTCTTCCTTTGTAATCTTCCATTGCTTTAATGGATCTGCCTCTCTTTCCTTAAATCGCCTTAGCTGTTCTTCATTGGAGATGTGAAACCATAATTTAATCACAATGTATTGATCCTGAACGAGTAACTTTTCAAAATCATTGATCTCATGATAGGCTCTATTCCATTCTGAATAATCCGCAAAGCCTTCCACTCTTTCTACCAATACTCTTCCATACCAGGATCGATCAAATATACCGATCTCACCGTAAGCAGGTACCTTTGTCCAGAAACGTTTTAAATAATGATGCCTCTTTTCATTTGAAGAAGGGGCACTAATTGGATGTACAGAGAAACCACGCGGGTCCAGGCCACTGGTTAACCTTTTAATAGCTCCGCCTTTCCCTGCTGCATCCCATCCTTCACATACAATTAGCACACCAAGCTTATGATCTACTAACATCCGTTGAAGTTGAAGCAATTCCACCTGGGTTTGTTTCAACTCTTTCTTGTATTGCTTTTTGTCGTCTATCTGTAAAGAAAGGTCAACTGATTCAAGCATTCCCTCATCCTCCTACATGTTTTCTCTACTACCTCTTCTTTTAATGATGTTTTAGTTAAGAATCATCATTTTACTTCGATCGATTAAATACAATGAGCCCTTACTCTTTAACTTCTTCCCTCATCCGATATTTTCCTTTTCTTTAATCCGTTTAAATCAAAAGGATCTAGACCATAATCTATTAATAAAGAAATGCCGGCGGAAAGAGTTCAATCGTCATGCTTATGCATTGACCTATTTTGTCGTAATACTTATAGGTTCACAATACTTTTATCTGTTAATTCGCAATCCTAAGGGAGTCTCTTCCTTAGCTCGTTTTATATGGATGACGCTGAAAACTTGAGAAATGGTATACCTTTTTGGCGAAATTTTGCCCGCTTCTACTATCGCAAATAGAAAATGACCTTTATAATAGACAAGCATGAACTTATCGAAGGAAAAGGTGTGTAAAACATGAGCTTACTCACAGTAAAGAACTTAAGTCACGGCTTTGGGGATCGTGCGATCTTCGAGGACGTTTCTTTTCGTTTGTTAAAAGGAGAACACATTGGACTTATCGGAGCCAACGGTGAAGGTAAGTCTACTTTTATGAATATTATTACAGGTAAATTAGAGCCTGACGCGGGGAAAGTTACTTGGTCAAAGCGAGTGCGAGTTGGGTATTTAGATCAACACGCAGACTTGAGCCAAGGTATGTCGATCCGTGATGTTTTACGAACAGCGTTCCAATATTTATTTGATATTGAAACTGAAATGAATGGTTTATTTGCCAAAATGGGTGAGGTAGAGCCAGAGGAACTTGAACAGTTGCTTGAAGAGACGGGACGAATGCAAGATGAATTAACAAACAATGACTTCTACACCATTGATGCCAAAGTAGAAGAAGTCGCAAACGGTCTTGGCCTGGATGATATTGGCTTAGAACGAGATGTGAACGATTTAAGCGGGGGACAGCGCACTAAGGTACTACTCGCTAAGCTACTTCTTGAAAAGCCAGATATCCTGCTACTCGACGAACCAACAAACTACTTGGACGTAGAACACATTGAGTGGTTGCGTACGTTCCTTCAAAATTACGAGAACGCCTTTATCTTAATCTCACACGATATCCCATTCTTAAATAGCGTTGTAAACTTGATTTATCATATGGAAAACCAAGAGCTTACAAGGTACCCTGGCGACTATGATGAATTCTTACGTGTATATGAAATGAAGAAGCAACAAGTTGAGGCTGCCTATAAAAAACAGCAAAAAGAAATTGCCAACTTAAAAGATTTCGTGGCACGTAACAAGGCTAATGCTGCTACAAGTAAAATGGCGATGTCTCGTCAGAAGAAGCTTGATAAAATGGACGTCATTGAACTGGATTCTGAAAAGCCAAAACCAAGTTTCAATTTTAAACAAGCCCGTACACCAGGCAAATATTTATTTGAAACGAAGGATCTTGTCATTGGGTACGATGAACCCCTCTCAAGACCATTGAACTTAGAGATGGAACGTAATCAAAAGATTGCCCTTTCAGGTGCAAACGGAATTGGTAAGACAACCCTGCTTAAAAGTATATTAGGAGAAATTCAGCCTGTCTCAGGTTCTGTTGAGCTTGGCGATCATCTCCATATCGGGTACTTTGAACAAGAGTTGAAAGAAGAAAGTAATAATACCTGTATAGAAGAAATCTGGGAAGAATTTCGTCATCTTACACAGTACGAAGTTCGTTCCTCCCTTGCAAAGTGTGGCTTAACGCAAAAGCACATCGAAAGTAAAGTGAAAGTATTAAGTGGTGGCGAGAAGGCCAAAGTTCGTTTATGTAAGCTAATTAACAAAGAAACAAACCTGCTTGTCCTAGACGAACCGACCAACCACCTTGATGTGGATGCGAAAGCAGAACTAAAGCGAGCGCTTAAAGATTATAAAGGAAGCGTCTTAATCATCTCACACGAACCTGACTTCTACCAGGATATCGTAACGGATGTATGGAACTGCGAAGACTGGACAACAAAAGTATTCTAAAACCAAAAACCAGGACCAATCAGGTCCTGGTTTTCCTTTTGTATCTCGATCTTTATCACACTACAGCACAAACGCGTGCCAGACACCCTTTACCACTCTAAAGGAGGAGCGGGTGTCTGGCACGCTTTATTTCACTAAAGCGGTTTTCTTACAATAACAATAAGCCTAGGGAGATAAATATACCGCTTATGATGAGGACAATTAAACAAAAGCCCATGATATCTTTAGCTTTTAAACCCGCGATAGCTAAGGCAGGTAATGCCCAGAAGGGTTGAATCATATTGGTCCAGGCATCTCCCCATGCTACTGCCATTGCGGTTTTAGGAATGGAGACACCTAGTTCTTTGGCAGCTTCAAGCATAATAGGAGCTTGCACCGCCCATTGTCCACCACCTGAAGGCACAAAGAAGTTTACAATTCCAGCGCTAATAAAGGCGAAGAAAGGAAATGTAAATTCAGTTGAAATGTTCACAAACCACGAGGACATTTCTTGCGCGAAACCAGAAGCCACCATCATCCCCATAATTCCCGCATAGAATGGGAACTGAATGATAATTCCACTAGCTCCACTTACAGCTTCCTTCACAGATTCAATAAAGGCTTTAGGCGTTCCATGAAACAGAATACCAAGGAACAAGAAACCAAAGTTTACAATATTCAAGTTGAGTTGAAATCCGTTGCTGACAAAATAATAAATGAGAAATGCCAGCCCCAGAACACCAGTTATTATAGCAAGGATCTTACTATGCTCTAGACGATCAGCTGGGGTCATTTCTTCTTTATCGAGTGTAGCCGCTTGATAATCTTTGCCTTCGTCTAACAAAGAGCGATCAATAACGACTCTCTCCTCTTTCTCTGGCATCATACGGTAATTAAGTATAGGTAATACAATAAATAATGAGCCAACTATCGCCAAATTAAATACGGAGAAAATGGTTTCATCCGTTTGTATAATTCCTATGATACCTTGCGAGAAATGATCCGGGGTAGCAATCGTTAATGGAATGGATCCTGCTAATCCTCCATGCCACACAAGGAAGCCTGAGTAAGCACTTGCAATAAGCAAACGATAATCAACATTCTCCACTTGCTTGGCTAATTCTTTCGCAAATAATGCCCCAATAACAAGACCAAATCCCCAGTTCACCCAACTTGCTAATAAGGATACAAGGGTGACAAATACGATTGCTTGGCCAGGTGAATTTGGTTTTGATGCAAGACCACTCAGGATCCTTTTAAATAACGGACTGCTTGCCAACACAAACCCCGTGACAAGAACTAACACCATTTGCATGGAAAAGGTTAATAAATTCCAAAATCCTTCTCCCCAATATTGAACCATTTCGACAGGAGTACTCCCCGTAACTCCCATACCTAGTAAAAATACAACGAGTGTAAGAATAATGACAAACACAAATGGGTCTGGCAAATATCTTTGCATGAGCCTATTCGAAAAATCAATTGCTCGTTTCATAAAACTCCCTCCCTTTTATTAAAGCGTTTTCAAAATACCCCACCTACTAAACTACCAAAACAAACCTTTTAATTCAAATAATTTTTTGATTATTACAAAATATATAACAGGCCATTAGCCATTATTCATAAGAAAAGAGCGAACCTCCTGATTAGGACGATTCGCTCTCCTTTGACTCTTTTCTTTCCTTGTTTTCTACTTCTGGCCTTTTTCCATACTTCAATTCACGAATCGATAATCCAAAATCCATTTGGAGATGAGGGTAATCCTTAAAGGAGCTCCAATCTCCTCCCCACTCGAACCCTAAGTCCTTAGCAATTGCGACCACTTCCATCCAATCTGCTTTTCCGTTCCCATTTCCATCACGGCTTGTATCCCATACGACATCTCCGCTCTTGGTGCGTAAGGCAAAGTCAATAGCAAGTCCATAATTATGATAAGATTCCCCGCCATCCGCATGGGTTACGACAGATCCATTATCTGTTCGGCCTTGCGCATATAATTCATTCTGTCTTTCGATTGATCGATGGCCATCGGTAATCACTACAGAAATCCCTTTATCTTCAGCTCTATTTACTAATGTATTTTTAGCTTCTTCTACTTTAGGATGCAGATCCGTAGGCATAGACACATCCTTCTTCTTTATAGGTTGAAAAACATCCTTCGTGCTTTCCACCGAGTCGGTATTGGCTATTAGCCATAGTACAAGAAACCCGGCACCCACAAACAGTATTAAAAAAGCTACGATGTTTAATAATAATTTCAACAGTTGTGCATTCCTCTCAGTGTAACTTTCTATTTATGTTTAGAATATCACATTGAAATGCTTTGAAGCATCAAGGGAACACCTATCAATGCGCCCAGGGAGTTTAACGTTTACAAAAAAGAGGAAATATATCCCTAAAGTAATCAAACGGAGGGTTAAAAATGGCTGAGAAGAAACAGCAAAACCGAAAACTTACTGAGAACGATCAGAGCTTTAAAGAAAAGAAAGAAAAAGAAGGCTTAATAGACGGAGTCCCAACAGAAGATCAACGAGAAGAGCAAGTTGAAGAACAAAAGAAAACAAAATCAAAAGATGATTCCTCTACAGAAGAACTGTATAGTGAAGATTTTCGGAAATAATATTCTATGAGGTTTACAAATTTCTATAGCGGGTATTCTTAAGATCAGCAACACTTAATTAAATAGGTAGTAATAATAGCAGTTTGGAAACGTATTGACATTACACACAATAGATACTATAATTAATTATTGTGCCTTCGATAAAAGGCAAATAAATATCGGAAATTGAAAGAGTGATGTGTATGAGACTGGCATTCTGCTATGTTTTAATACGACTTAATCACACTGGATCAGCTTCGGAGCTGTAAGGATGCAATAGAGGTAGGGATTGCGTCGTTTAAGTTGAAAAACTACCTTGTAGAATTTATAAACCGCGGCAGTGTTTGACGATCTAATCAAACACAGACCTTGCTAAATAAGCAAGCAAGATAAATGAGTAAAATCATTTTTTCCTAAGTACGATAACAAAGCGAGTCAGGTGACGACCTGGCTCGCTTTTCCAATTTCAATCTCCTTTTTTCTCTACTTTTTTCAAATCCCCCCTAGTTAATAAAGGATTTTATACGCATTCAACGAATAGGTAACAGTGCATATTCTATTGAAAGGTGTTTAGTCTATGAAACCCTGGCGTAAAGAAACCTCATTATTTCTTACCTCTAATTTTATTTTATGGATTTACATAGAAGGACTTATTTTTATAACTGCTATCACAGGAAACTTTGTTAATCTTAAAGAAATAATTTTTGGGATTCTTTTAGTGAGTGCATTTACTGGACTTATTTTTGTATGGGGATTGGTTCTTCCTTTGCTAGGAATAAGGTTTATTTTAAAGAGAAAAAAGAAATTTCACCATATACGAGTAGCTGGTCATTTCATTGGTGGGTGGATCATTGTAGCCCTCCTATTCACCGGTACATTCAAAGGCTATGATATGTGGGAGCAAAGAGTCGTATTCGGTGGCGAAGATGGGAAGAAATCTCTTTTAAAACAAGGAAAATCCTATGCAGAAAAGGAGTTAAGCTCAGATTACAACCTATACGATTACAATTTTTCATCTGCAATGTTTATGCCTAAAGATGAATCTGTCATGACTGGAGATGATCATGCAACTGTGATCCTTCGTTACAAAAATAATAGATGTATTCAAGATGGCCAATCAAATTGCTACACAATAATTACTTCCAGATATCACAGCGGGAAATGGTCACCCTTCTTTATGAAAAAAAATTAGAGACACAGGGACTGTATTATTCACTTCTTCTGATAACCTTAGTGGCCACTTCTTGATTTCCTAATTTCTTCACCCAGATGCTTACATGGTCACCTACCGAAATCCCTTTTACTTTATCTCCTTCTATTTCTGTATTCTCACCTATTAGAATCTTATACACAGGGTATTCCGCTTCCGGGTCATTGGCTGGTGGTGAAACAACGATACTCTTCCCTCCTTCTTCTACCTCGTCAACATAAAAACCACTGTAATCCGCTCTTTGCATCAGTGTGATTCCTATTATTCCAACGAGGATAACCGCAGCTCCTATCCATCTCTTCATCCTGCACCGCTCCTTCGCTTGGATTTACCCATTAGTCGTACAACCCTTCTCCCAGGTTGCACTTTCTCAGGAAGTTTACAATCTTCTCCCACAAATTTCCCTTCGTTTGATACGATTGAATAAACATCGAATCAAAGGGGTACCCAAATGAGAAATAGGATTACGATTGCCATTATAATGATCCTCTTAATCGGAATTGGTTTATATACATCAATGGATACACCTGAAGAAATACAACCTATAGATCTTGAATCCGTAAAGGTAGCTCATAACATGGATGAGGTAAAAAACTTTTACTATCAAAACCTAAGTGGTCTAAAACGCGCTGAATCTTTAGGGTTAACAGAAGATATTGATAAAACCTATGATGTAGGAGGAATTGATGGAGAGATTACATTTGATGAAGCATGGTACAACGGGAAGAATCTATACGTTTTATACCATCGGAAAGTATCCTCCGTCGGAATAGGAACATCACCAAATGGTGAAGAACAACCTGTACCACACTTATATTCAGAAGAAAACACGCCTTATACAATCGAAGTTAATCAACAATTGTCTCCGCTGATCGTTTTGACATCAGGGCTAGCAAGAGGGAAAGGGATACAACTTAATAATAGGTTTTACTCCAGCTTAACATTAGCTGTTCCTCAGGACGTAAAGGTCATAGGGGAAAACGCTTTGGTGAACGGCACATCCATGGTGAACATTAATGGAGAATCAAAAGAAGTGACTTTTTCTTTCAAGATCGATGCTAAAGAAGATGTTGTAGAGAGATTTGAGCTTTCACAAACCTTCACCTATAAAAACGTTTCTGTAACACTAGATTCGATTGAAATGGGCACATTTGGTACAAAGCTTTTCACCCATATCAATCATCCTAAAGGTGGTCGTCCTAAAGAGATTCAGATCGCAGCGAGCACCCCTGACTCTGAACAGATTGAATTTGTACAAAGGCTAGTGCCTAATAAGGAAACACGTGAAGTGACAAACGACTATATTCTGAATGGGTTTGAAGCTGTTCATTCCATACCTAAAAGTTTAGACATTACATTAAAGAGCATACAATTAAATGGTCATAAAGACTTCTCCTTTAAAATGGATACTACCCGGTTACCACAGGGATTAGGAGAAAACGATTCCTATGAAGAGCACCCGAATGAGGTCATCAAAAAAATTGATGATTCAGCGGTAAGCCTTTCTTCTATTAAATATGATCGTGATTATTTATCCTTTACTCTAGCAAGGAAATCAATGAACTCTTTAAATGCTCCTTATAAAACGATTAGCTTCCATACTGGCCCTAAGGTGTCTGGGGTAGCCAATGAAACCGAGTCCCCTTTTTCCGTAGATGCATCAAAAGCAGATGGCTCAGAGATCCCCATTGGATACACCGGAAATCGCGCAGAAGTGAACAATGGGGAAGAGAAACTGAGGTTTAACATTCCATCTGAAGCAATAGTGAATTCTCCCTACATCACTGTTTCACTTACCAACCTCCCTTCTAAAGTTGTTTTCGATGAAAGAAGAATGGTGAAGTTGAACTAACATCTAAATGTATGTGCCTAAACCAAAAGACTAATCAAGCTTTCGGTTCGGCTATGCTTCGGCAGAATCCGTCGAATCCGTTAACTTTATGGTCGTCATTGCCGTTATTACAATCGTACAAATGAGAGCTTTGGACTATAAAGCACATTAAGGGGGGAGAAGAGTCCATTATGGAGAAAACAGGAGAACGTTTACTGTTACTGATATACGCCAGTCTTATTGTCATTCCGATGCTCACGGTACTCTTCTCGACATTCAAAACAACTTCTGAAATGTATGAGAACCCAATTGGGTTTCCTTCTGCGTTTGATGTATCCAACCATTCCAAAAGGATTGTTTGAAGCAAGCTGTATTGACGGATCCAACAATTGGAAAATGTACACAAGCATTGCTCTCCCTTTATCTCTTCCATCTCTATCAGCGACGGCTATTTTCTTATTCGTGATGCATTGGAACGATTTATTGTATCCTTTGTTATTTATTACGAAAGACGAATACAAAACATTGCCTCTAGGCCTTCTAGAGTTTCAAGGGCAATACATGACGAATTTCCCAATGCTCTTCACAGGGGTGATGATCGCTTCCGCTCCTATGATTATTGCCTACGTGTTCTTGCAACGCTATTTTATCGCTGGCATGACTGCCGGATCTGTTAAAGGGTAAAAGAAAAGCGCAAGCCTCTATTGAGTTAGAAGGCCTGCGCTTTTTCTATTATCATGTTATTGGGACGCTTCCGTCCTAAAGATGACTCATTATTGGTCTTTCTTGTAAGTGTAGTATTGAAAATCAAACTCTACCCTTACATAGTCTTGAACAGTATCGAAATAATCTCTATTTACATCGATTGTATAGCGCTCATTGGGACCAGACGTTTCCCCAACCAAAATTTGGTCCTTTTCGATTTTTTCTCCATTTGCTGTAGTAAATAGGACGTTCTCTTTCGGCTTAAACGTTACTTCTTCACCGCCACGATTAAAATTGGTAAGAAAGCCGCCTTTTTCTTTATCCTTGAAACTTTGACGTATGTCAAATGTCAGAGTGTAGTTACTGTCTGAATCGATGCTTACGCTCTCTAAAAGAACCGTAGAGCTTCCCTTTTTAAGCACAGGCTTATCCACATCTGTCTTCTTATCGTTTAACCACTCTTTTTGGATCCTAACGCTTCCTTTTATAGCCGGGTCCTCTAACTTAAGTGTGTACCCGTCCTCTTGAAAGATGTTTTCTCGTATCCCTTGCGTAGAGGAGAAAAAGTAGACGGTTGTAAATACGACGATCGCAATCATGGAGAGAAGTATAGCTATAATTTGTTTCATAATACCTCTCCTTTTGTTCTACTATGTTGATTGGCCAAATGATTCTGGCATTTTCGCAGCCACTACTTTACCAGTAGCACAGCATACGTCACCAGAGAATACTTCAACATGAATGGCAAATTTCTTTGGATGAATTTCTTCAATGGTGCCCATTGCCTTTAAAGGTTGACCTTGTGGGGTTGGCTTTTGGAAATTCACTTGAAGGGATGCGGTTACAAACCTAGGGGCTTCTTCCCCATCACCTGGCTCGTGTCCATTTTTTCTATGTAAGGCTAGTGAGGCAGAACCTGTACCATGACAATCGATTAAGGAAGCAATCAGACCTCCATAGACAAAGCCCGGAATGGCTGTATGCTCAGCCTTTGGTGTATATATGGTTACGGTCTGATCTCCATTCCAGCCTGTCCGAAACTGATGCCCCAACTCATTTAGCCTTCCACACCCATAACACCAGGAAAAGTCATCAGGATAGCAATCCTGAATCGCATGCAATACATCTGAACTCATCCAATCATCCTCCCTCTCCCATTCTTTTCCTAAATATCATAATATGAAACCGCTCTATTATACAATAAACGTTTGATAAAAATCGGCGCTAAACAGGTGCTAATCATACAGAAAGATGGTTCGTAATAAAAACAGCAAAAGAATAATAAATGCAATAATAACAACAACCTTCAGGATTTTCACCCGCTTTTGAAAAGGAGTTGGTCCTTTCAATACTATCCCTCCCATTTAGAAAACCCTATGGAAATAAGAGAGTTGAAAATGCTCAGGGAAAGTTCCTAGAGCATTTTCAGGTTTTATACGGCTTCAAAGTAACGAATGAAGTCCTCTTCAGAAAGCACCTCAATCGAGTGCCCTTGAGCGATTAGGGTTTCGACACGTTCTAACTTGCTACTCTTCTTCCCCTGTACATAATCCTGGAACGCTCGATCACCTACAACCACATAGTTGGTTGTCGACCGAACGGACGATTCCCACATACCCCCGTGGTCCACAACACGCTGGATGGCTTCCTCCCTCTTCAAGGATTGCAATTTCCCAGTAAATACGAACGTCGCGTTATAAAAAGGGTGAGAGGTATTAAATTCTCGGGAAGCTGCCGTATAGTTTCTAGCTTCTGCTTTTGAAGTTCCTTTTTTAGCCTGTTTCTTTCGATTTAATCTGGCTGGTTCATAAGATGAATCAAACATCATCCCGTTAATCGTCTGACTCTTCTCAACGAGTTCTTTCTCATCACCTGCATCTAAATGCTTTCCTGCTTCTAAGAAGATTTGAGCTGCAGCGCGTGCATCATCTAAGGCATGATGGTGATTCAGATCAATATTTAAATGATGAGATAGTTCCTTTAAGTTATACCTTGGAAACGACCAGGTCTTCTTGGCAATATTCATCGTGCAGTTATAAGCAATCATTGGATAAGGAAGGTTATATTCATCGAGCACCGCACGTAAAACCCCCATATCAAATTGAGCATTATGAGCTAATAGGAATTTCCCTTCTAAAAGGGGTTGAAGATCTTTCTGCCAAAGCGTATCAAACTCATATGCATCTTTAACGTCTTCTTTCGTAATGCCATGAACGGACACATTTATCGGCGCAAAATAGCTTCGTTTTGGCTTTACTAATGAATAATATTCTTGTTTGGGCTGACCATTTTCATATTCAACGAGACCAATCGAACAAACACTGGACCTCGAAGAGTTAGCTGTTTCAAAATCAAGCGCTATAAAATTCATTCTTCCCCACCTACTCTAGTCTGTTTCTTTCTATGATATAGGGTTTTATCCCATCTCGTCTATTGTCTTGTTTTGGATACTCTATTAGAAAGGGAGAGAATTTCTTTTATATTCAATCCCAAGTTCGTAGAACCATTGATTTAACCCTGCCCAGAGTACCTCACATTGATCATAAACAGACTCTTCATCAGAAAGATTCCCTTTCAGTACCGTGTTAGCCAGTTCATCGAACCCCGAAGGCTTAGAAGCTTGACCCATCGCTTCTTCAAACATTTTCGATTGAGTACTATAAAACGTTCTGTTTCCAAGCCCTATTAGAATGGAAGTTTGCCTTAAGAGCTGAAATGCTCCTTGTGGCAGGAATGTAAAATGCCCTATCACATAAGCATTTCGAATTTTACCCATGCATTCATACGGCTCCCAAATCATAAATTCCCTCATAACATCAACCTTCATTTCTTCGGTATGTGTGAAAGGACATTCTTTCAATGTTTCAAAGAACTCTTCCGGATCATATACCGGTAATACATTAACAAAAGACCCAGCCCAGATTGGCCAAGTGGCTTCATAGCGCTTCGCTTTCTTTATAATCGAAGACCTCTCTAGCGATCCAATTTCCAATTTATAAGGAGGGTATATAAACTCATAACTTTCAAGCTTTACCCCATCTTTTGTGATAACATGCATCTCAATATCTGAATAAGGTCCCGGGTTCCCTGCTCCCACGGAGCCATACACCCCGATAGCTATAATATCTTTTCCGTGTGTGGTAATTAGTCTATCTACCACCTCTTTAATCATGGTATCTTTCTCTTCTTTAGAAGTTTGAAGGGGGGCTTTTAACAGATCCATACGTTCACTTCCTCTTCATTGTAATAAAGTCTTAAGAGTTCTCCCTTTCATCGTTCTTTGTTAGCCTTAAAGCAACAACAACGGCCAGCACACCAGCTGAAGCTTTCCCAATCATAACGGGGACCATCATATCTTTCTCCACCCCAGCTACAAAGGCAAGGTGACTTCCTATTACGAACGCTCCACTAACAGAGAAGGCAGCATTCACAACTTTCCCTCTGCTCGTCATATCCTTCATCATTCCGAACATAGGTAAGTGATGAGCTAAAGATGCCATCAGTCCTGTCATCGCACTGGCATCTAACTTAAGATGCTCACCCCATTTTGTAAATAATTTCTCCCCTTTCCGATTTAAAAACGCCACAAGAGGGTAAGCTCCAGCCAACGTTACAGTAATACGCCCTACAATGACCACGCCTTCACTCAAAGGTGCCATGCCAGGGATAACGGTAAAACCTGTGAGCGTCTCAATAATAATGGCTACTAAACCAGTAATAACAGTGAGCTCAACCCCTTTTCCAAACAAAGCAAAGAAACGTATCGTAGCATTTGTGAATAGCCATAGCCCCATCGCAATCAGGAGCGCCAACAGAATAGAGGGTACGAGATTTTGAATCATCCAAAAAGGTTTATAACCTGCAACAAATCCGCCTATAAAGACCCCAACGGGAATGGTCATCATTCCGATTAAGATCCCTTTAGCGAAGTAAGGCCGATCCTTCTTCTGTATCACGGTTAAAGCAATTGGAATCGTAAAAACCAGAGTCGGCCCCATCATCGTCCCGAGGAGTGACCATGAGAAAATAGCCGCTTCTTGGGTAGAAGCAAGAGAGGTTGCTAAGGGATAAGCCCCCATGTCAATGGCAAGAAGCATTGATGCAAACATAGACGGATCTGCTCCAAACCACTCAAAAACCGGCACAACTATAGGTGAGAGCCATGTTGCTAAAACAGGAGCGAGGGAGATAATCCCAACCATAGAAAGAGCGAGAGGCCCCATCATCATAAATGCTTCATAAAATCGCCAACCGAGATACAGTTTATGATTCAAAACATAATAATCTAGCGCTCCAAGCACCATAAAAAGACACATCACACCCAATATAAGATCATTAATCCACAACCGTTTACCTCCTCCCCTCATCAAAATGGAAAACTTATGTATTTAGCCCTTTTATCGTAACATTAAATAAAGTTTACGAAACGAACTTTTTTCCTCTTCATGTGGTATGGGTACACAATTGCTAACGACAAACGCGCCCCCGTATCAGGGGGCGCGCTCCATTTCACCGTAAACTATCGGTTAATAAGATCATGCTTACAAATCCAAGTATAAATGAGACTGTAGCCACGCGTTCATTTCCATCTCCGTGACTTTCTGGTATGAGTTCTTTATAGACGATAAACAGCATCGCACCAGCCGAAAATGCGAGACCGTATGGAATGGCACTATGAAAGAATTGTCCAAACCATATTCCAATCAGCGCAGCGACAAGTTCGACAAGGGCGGTTATGGTTACAAATAACATGACTTTCACCCTTCGAACCTGCTGAAGGATCAGGAATAATGCGACAAGGAATCCTTCTGGCATATTCTGAAGACCGATTACAAAAGCCACAATGGAACCCAAATCATCTATTCCACTTGCAAAACTAATTCCTACAGATAACCCTTCCGGTACGTTATGAAGAGACATGGCTGTAATAAAGAGTATGATAGATGAGCGGGATACCCTTGTGCCATCATGCTCTAAATTCTGATGAGGAAGAATGATCTCTAAGATCATGAGGACAAGTGTGCCAACCAAAATACCTGTAATCAACACAGGAACACTAGACAGCTTTAAAGCAGATGGGATCAGTCCATAAGTAGAAGCCGCTACCATCACTCCGGCTGTATAAGCTAGCAATATATCTCGCCCTTTATGAGAAAGGGTTTTAATCAATAACACAGGTAACGCACCTAAAATGGTGCACATCGACGCTATGACGACACCCATCAACTCTGCATTCAAAGCTAATCCCCTCCTCATACTATGGTATGAGGATAGGCTAAGGTTCATGAATTTGTTCAATTTACATTTTTATGGAACAAAAAATAAGACCGGATTAACTTAAATGACAAAGAACAGGTTACAAGGAGCTCTCACAATGACCTTGATGCCTTCTCTAAAGCTATAACAAGAAAGTAAGAATAAGAAAAACTCAGACATCGGTCTGAGTTTTTTATGACTAATCATCAATAGCTTTATATTCTTTTCCTAGTTGCTGGAACGATTTATCTGTAGAGGTAACAAGAATCTTTGTACCAATCGGAATTTTCTCGTAAAGTGATTCCACATCTTTATTTTGCATACGAATGCATCCATTTGAAATATATTTCCCTATAGAATCAGGACGATTCGTACCGTGTACACCGTAGATCCGACCGTCTGTATCTTTGGCATCGAATCCAATCCACCTTGTTCCTAGTGGATTCCTAGGATCTCCTCCAGGTATGTTCAATTTACGATAATAGGGATTTTTTGCTTTAACTGTGATGGTATGAAGGCCTTCCGGAGTCAGGTCCGTTGTTTTTCCTGTCGCAACGGGATAGACGCCCTGAATCTTCCCATCATTCATGAAAGCCAATTCATTTGTTGCTTTATTCACTACAACGAAAGGATACCCTCTAGCAGGGTTCTCCCCTATGGGCCAGATCGGAGAAACAAGTAATATAAAAACGAGCAAGCTCTTCATCACTAAAACCTCCTAACGACTTTGGTTTTAGTGGTAGCTTGCCCTCTCTATTTATTAAATATCACTCTTTTTAAACGATCTCTTAATAATTAGGTATTGCTCAATTTCATTTAATAAATTGAATAAACTCGCTCGCTCTTCGAATTCCTTTCTGGTTTGCGGGAGGTCTCCCTTCTTAAAGCCCTCTTTCATTTTTTTAATCTGCTGCAAAAACAAGACGGCCGTATTTCCGGGATGGACACTATCTGATAGCTCGTCAAAGAATTCTGCCATAATCATGGATTGCTCATAAGTAGAATTAATTCGGCTAATCAGCGGTAACATGCGCTCGAGCAATTCAAATTGTTTCTGGCGCATCTGAAAGTAGTGGTAATATTCATGGTGGTTTCGAAGCAAATGGTTCTCAACATCTCGGTAAGCCAGGCTCTTAGCCTCTTCTAGCATATGAGCTGTCTCTGTTAACTCTTTTCCAGACCACTTCTGGTCACCGGTTCTTAAGAATTCAGCAACTTCCTTAAGGATGATACTGAAATGATTCTCGATTTGTCGCTGCTTTTCTTTTAAATTGCCTTCTAAACTCGGCATGTACAAGTTAAGAACAAGGGCGACACCGATCCCTACAACTATTAATAAGAATTCGTTATAAAGGGTTTCAAAGCCAATATTATTAGAGCCATATAAGTGCAGGATGATAACAGAGCTTGTTACAATTCCCTCTTTAACTTTTAATTTCACTGTGGTGGGTATGAACAAAATCAACATGAGCCCAATAGCGAGGGGATGATACCCGATGGTTTCAAATACAGCGAATGAAAAAGCCATTGCTAGTAAACAAGCTGCGAAACGGGACGAGGCACTCATAATTGAGCGCTTTCTCGTGTTTTGAATACATAGTATGGTAAGGATTCCAGCCGAAGCGAAATTCGTTAAGGCCAAGATTTGAGCAATCCAAATCGCAATAGGCGTCCCTACCGCGGTTTTAATCGTTCGATATCCAATCTTCACGTCTTAATCTCCTTTAGTGTCGGTCACTATTCCATTTAAACGAGGAAAAAAGATGGCCAATTTGACCATCTTTTTTCACTTACATTTCTTCACAATGTTCATCAAAGATTGCTTGTAACTTGTTCACAACTTGAATAGGATCAAAGCCTTCAATGTCGTGGCGTTCCACCATTGTAACAATCTTACCGTCTTTTAAGAACGCAAAAGATGGTGATGATGGTGGGAAACCTTCAAAATATTCACGGGCACGATTTGTAGCTTCACGATCTTGACCAGCAAATACAGTTACAAGGTGATCCGGACGTTTATCGTAATGAACGGAATGAGCCGCAGCCGGGCGTGCTACACCGCCAGCACAACCACATACAGAGTTAATCATAACGAGTGTGGTTCCTTTACGCTGTAATGCTTCGTCTACTTCTTCAGGTGTGGTCAGTTGTTCGTAACCAACCGATTCGATTTCGTTACGCGCCTGACCAACAGCGTCTTGCATGAAAATATTAAAGTCCATATGTGCATAGCTCCTTTTTGTAGATAATCTACTAAGCCCATCATATCAAGATTGCCCAGGGCTTTCAACGAAATTACTTGGAAAATCATAACGGACTTTGTCGGAATATTTCTATTGACGTCTCAAGCTACAACACCTATATTACAAAATGAACACTTGGAAAAAGCAAACAGATCACTCGTATGAGGAGGAACCACCATGGCATACCTATTTGTTGCCCCCATTGCCATCATTCTTATTGTAATTGGCGGCATAAAGAAGAATAAACTCTTACTAGCGATAGGAGCTTGTTTAGCTATTTTTTTCGCTTATATGGCCTATACATCTACTCCGCCAACGACCACACCAGAGGGTTTTAAAGATGCAGAAACCTTAAAAGAAGAGCCAGGTATAGAACGTTTATCAGAGTATTTAGATGATAAGTATCCGAATGCCATTTATAAAATGAAGCCGCAAAAACAAGGAGAACAATCGTCTCACTACATAACTGTTGTATTCGAAGATGAGCCGGAATGGTTTTACAATTACCTCGTTACAGAAGACAAAATTACCCAGGCAGGCCTACTCGCTCCTGAAGGGGAAGATCCAGTAGAAGGACAGTATTTTGAAGAAGAGGTTGAAGAGTAAAGGATTTCAGATACAAAAAACTGACCTTAACAGTCCCGTTTAGACGTTAAGGTCAGCTTTTTTTGTGTATCAAACCCTTATTCGTTTTCACTTGAGTTCTTCTTATTACCTTTTGCGTATTTCCCCTGGCGGCCGTACTCTTTATTCTGTTCTTCCGTACGATTTTCTCCGCTTTTTCCTTGATTATTACTGTTACTAGCCATTGTTATTACCTCCTTAGAAGTTCACTTTGTTGACTACAGTAATCTATACCTGATTTGTTAGGATTGTAAACACAATTTTTAGGAATAAATGGTATTTATCCACATCGGCAGCGTTCAATGCAATTTTCAGCAACAGCTTGAATCATATCTGCTTCAAATAAAATGCCAACACCTGATTTCCCTTTTCTGGCTACAAGGCCAAATTCTCGTCCATCCTCTAAATCAAAAACAATCATTTCATCTATCATTAACGTAACCTCGTCTGTCTCTACTTCCTTCGCATAAATGGAAATGCCTCTTATTTCAGTTACAAAGAGCTGATCCACAGAAATATGATATAAAACATTCTCTTCGTCCTCTTCTTCCCTATGCAACTCAGAAGGATGAAGTTTCGTCACATCCCAGTAACGAACAAACCCTTCTGATTCAAGTCTTGTATTATGAATGGAGATGTACTGATGATTGACTTCAATCAAAACAGAATCATATTCATCAAGAGCTTCATCTTGTACATGAAGACTTGTCGATGTAGCAATAATGGAATCAAGTCTTTGACCCACTAAATATGCCAGAGCCACAACATCTTTTTCTGATAAATGTGCTTTAAAGGGTTTCATGCGTTTTCTCCTCCCCTTACTGCTTCAATCTTTTAACTGGCGATGTTATTACATGAGAATTATAATGAATGAGGTAATTCCAAAGAGAAAGGACCTCCGTTATGCATAATGAAAAGAAGATCGGGATACTTTATACAGCTAGCGCTTATATCTTGTGGGGGATTTTGCCGATTTACTGGAAGTTGATTCAAGAGATTCCTGCCTTCGAAATATTAGCCCACCGGATCATTTGGTCCTGCCTTTTTATGTTTGGCATTATTATTACCCTTCGTAAAGCTGACCAGTTTAAAGAAGAGTTTGTACGAATTCTAGCTAACAAAAAGCAAATGATCGGTATTAGTCTCGCTGCTGTTACGATCAGCATAAATTGGGTTACTTACATATGGGCAGTGAACTCCAATCATGTAGTAGAAGCTAGTTTAGGCTATTATATTAATCCACTTGTCAGCATATTCTTAGGATTCATTGTATTAAAAGAAACCTTTAATAAAGCTCAATGGGTAGCCATTTTCTTAGCAGCTGCCGGTGTTACTTATATGACGTGGAACTTCGGATCATTCCCATGGGTTGCGATACTGCTTGCCTTTAGTTTTGGCTCTTATGGCTTACTTAAGAAAATGGTAAATGTAGGAGCGATGTTTGGACTTACCATTGAAACATTAGTGGTCACACCTATTGCCCTACTTTATTTGGGTATTCAACAATCTGGAAATCTAGGAGAAATCGAATGGATTTCAATGACTTCTCTTTATGTATTCGGGGCAGGGATTGTCACTGCGATACCACTCCTTCTTTTCTCAAGTGGAGCTAAACGTATCCCCTTATCAATGGTTGGATTCCTACAATACTTTGCACCGACCATTATGCTAATCATTGGGGTATTCGTGTACAACGAACCCTTTACTCATGTACATCTCATCGCCTTCACGTTGATCTGGTCCGGATTAGCCATCTATACTCTATCAAGACTAAAGAGACCTCGTCCCCTATCCCAATAATGGCTCCTGCACCTCACTAAAGCAGTAAACGGTGTCTGACACCAATAAAGTTCATCTTCTTAAAATAAAAAGCAGGGGGGGCACTTATGCCTCCCTGCTTAGTTTTGTTTCATTTTTAGTTGCTCGTCCGCAAATTGCTTATAGGTCTGATGGGTGTCGTAAAGCTCAGTGTGATCCCCTACACCTGTTACATTTCCTTGGTCGAGAAATACTATTTGATCTGCATTGACAACAGTTGATAACCGATGAGCAATGACAATCGTCGTCCGGTCTTTCATTAAGTTATCAAGGGCTTTTTGGACGACCATTTCAGCCTTACTGTCGAGACTCGAGGTCGCTTCATCCAACAACAGAATTTGCGGGTTACGAATGAGCGCCCGAGCGATCCCGATACGCTGGCGTTGTCCTCCTGAAAGCTTAATTCCCCGTTCCCCCACCTCTGTCTCATATCCAGACGGGAATGCTTGAATAAACTCATCTGCATAAGCCATGCGTGCCGCTTGATGGATTTCTTCTTCGGGGGGTATTTCATCCAGTCCATACACGATGTTATCCCTTATTGTACCTGCTATTATAGGACTTTCCTGTGAAACATAGCCGATCTTACTCCGCCACTCTTCTAGTGAGAATGATTCAATAGAAAGATCGTTCACGATAATAGCACCTCCTGTTGGAGCGTAGAAACGTTCTAATAACGAGAACAACGTTGTTTTTCCGCTCCCACTAGGACCCACTACAGCCGTTACAGCGTTAGGTTTGACTGTAAACGAGACATCTTTAAGAACAGGCTCGTCCTGATTATAAGAGAATTGAACATGGTCTAGCACAATCGAATGCATCTCTTCCCCTAATCTCTTACCAGATTGTAGAGGTTCTTCTTTTCGTGAGAGGATGGCCACGATCCTCTCTGTAGCCCCAACAGCCTTCTGTAGCTGAGTGAAAAAGTTCGTAAAACGACTTAAAGGGACCACGATTTGAAAGAGGTACAGAATAAAAGCGACAAGATCTCCTGCAGTAAGAGCCCCTGAGGAGACGCGAAATCCTCCATACCCTAATACAATAACGAGCATCGCCATCATAACCAAGGTCATGAGCGGCCCTATAATCGCTTGAATCCTTGCTTCCTTCACCCCGTACTCAAACAAATGGGTAATGCCTGTCTTACCCTTATTAAATTCTCTCTCTTCAGCATTAGATGCCTTTACTAGACGTATCTCAGAAAGAGTCTGGCTTATGGTGGACGTAAACGTGGCTGTCTCATCTTGCAGACTCCTTGAAATCTTATACATTTTGCGCCCTAGAGGAAGGATAATCCCAATTGCGAGAGGAACAGCGATCAACATGACCATCGTCATCTTCCAATCTAAATAAAGAAGAATGATAATGGAACCAATGATCGAAATCAAACCAGTAAAGAAATTAGTAACATGTTCTGTAATCAAATTCTTCACAATGCTTGTATCATTAATAATACGAGAGATCATCTCACCCGTTTTCGTTTGATCATAAAACGAAACCGGTAACTTGATATGTTTATCCCACACACGAGTCCTTAGGCTCGCCACTATATGCTGACCGACATAATTCAATAGATAGATGGAAAGACCACTTGCTACAGCTTGTACTAGGAAGATTACAAATAATCCAACGACATAGATCCACTTAAAAGATTCCATTGTAAAATCATCAATAAATCCTTTTGTTAACAGAGGGATGACTAACCCAACGATTGTAGATAACACACTAAAACCAACAGCGAAAGCCATCCGTCCCTTAGATGGATTCGTTCCACGAACAAGACTAAGAAAATCTCTCCACCCTATTTGACTCTTTTCTTCTTTCATTTTCATGCCCCACTTCACTCCATACTCCTCATTAAAGTGTACCACACCACCTCGCTTTACTATGGTAAAGCGATAAATGGTGTCAGACACCCTTTTGTCTGCTAAAGCAATACACAAAAAAGGCGCTTCAAAGAGGAAGTCGCCTTTTCAAACTTATTGAATCGCCATACCAGGGTCGAAATCCTTAAGGTCAATTTTCGTGTGAGTGCCCATTGCAATGTTGGCTAATTCTGCCCCGAAATAAGGACCACTCGTTAAACCGGATGCCCCTAAGCCATTCGCCACAAACAGCCCTTGTATACCCGGTACTTCTCCTAGCACTGGCCTTGAACCTGGTGTGAACGGGCGAAAGCCTACTTTCGTTTGTACATACTGACTATCCGCTAAACCAGGTGCTACACGGAGCACTTTATCCAGCAATTCATTTACTCCCCCAATTGTCACATCAGGATTAAATCCAGCCTCATCCTCTTTAGTAGCTCCAACGACAATTCTCCCATGATCAAAAGCTAAGATATAGTGATTGTATGGAGGCAAGACTACGGGCCATTCTTTTGTATTTGACTCAGGTAGGTCTAAATGGATTATCTGTGCTTTTTGAGGACGAGCCTCAAAATGAAGTCCTAAAGGTTTTAAGATCTCTTTCGCCCATGCACCACCTGTCACACACACCTGGTCACTTTCATAAACGTCATCTCCGACCTTCACTCCCGTTACACGATTACCTTCATACACTAGCGATGCATCCCCATTTATAAGTTCAGCACCATTTTTCTCCGCTGCCCGAACAAGAGCATCTCGCACTGCCCCGCCTTGAACTCGAGCGGCTCCACTTACATAAACTGCACCGTATTCTTTAGAAAGTACCGGAAACAGACGGTTGGTCTCTTCAGCAGAAAGTCTCGTAACCTCCCCCATCTCAGGAGTGGTTTCTCGTCGCTTTAAAGCGACTTCCATCTTTCGATCCAACTTCTCATCTGTATCAAAAATGTTAATAGCACCTACGCGCTCATAACCTGTATTTGTCTCCCCGTCTTTCTCTAACTCTTGAATCAGTTCAGGGTAATAAGCGGCTCCGTTCTCAACAAGTTTGTACCAGGATTTATTTGAACGATTCGTTAGCCATGGACATATGATACCGGCGCCTGCCTCAGTGGCTTGTCCCTGGTCTTGTCGGTCAACAAGCATAACCCTTTCTCCTGCTTTAGCAAGATGATAAGCAGTGGAGGCACCGACAATTCCTCCTCCAATGACGATATGTTTTTTCATGATGACACCTATCCCTATTCAGTCTAATATACTCTCGTCATTGTACAAGAATTAACGTCGCAACTCAATTAGACTCTTCTCGCTTTTCACTCAACAGGAGCAACAACGTCGCGACAGGCCCCGTGAACAAGGATAATAAGAACCAGTTTAATCCGGTTCGGTTCTTCCCTTGAGCAAGTCCAGCGTTTATTAACGCAAGCGTTCCCCAACCTACATAGTAAGATTCATCCAGCGTAATCACCCCCACTTCATTGTATCACTGCGATGGTAAATAATGTTTGTTAGATCGATTCCCTTCTCTTATAATAAAAGAAAGAAGGAGGTATTCCATGACTACGAAAGAAAAAGTTTTTCAATCTCAGTTTAAAGAAGGGGCCTACCCCTTTTATGAAGACCTTCGAGCAAATGATCCCATCTTTAAAATGTCAGAAGTACATAATCAGACAACTTGGATGGTGACACGTTTTAAAGATGTGAAGGAACTCCTAAAGACGCCAAGCTTTCTAAAAGACTTCTCGAAACTATACCAGAATCAAGATGAAGGAAATGTTGAGCAGAACATTTTCAGTAATATGATGCTAGACCTTGACCCACCTGACCACTCTAGACTCCGAAAACTCGTAGCACCTTATTTTAATCCAAAAACGATAGCGAGATTAGAACCAAGAATAGATGAGATTGCCAAAGATCTAATTCATGAAATGAAAGAAAAACAAGGACCTGTTGATCTCATCGATGAATTTGCCTTTCCACTCCCTATTATTGTCATAAGTGAATTACTCGGAGTCCCCCCTGAGGATCGTCATTCATTCAGAAAATGGTCCAACTCCATCGTTTCTGCATCTGAAGGAGACCATCCTCAATTTTCTCAAGATGTAAAAGACTTTGTATCCTATCTCGATGAACTCTTCGAGCGCCGACGTCACGATCCTAAAGATGATCTTATCTCAAACCTCATTCAAGCAGAAGAAGAGGGAGAGCAATTAAATCACAATGAGCTCTACTCCATGGTTGTTCTTCTTATCATCGCCGGACATGAAACGACGGTTAATTTAATTGCCAATACCATGTACGCTCTCATGCAACATCCAAGTCAGTTTAATCAACTGAAAGAAGACCACTCTTTGATTGAAAGCGCAATTGAAGAAGGATTACGCTTTTATAGCCCTGTTGACTTCTCCACCGCTCGTTGGGTAGAAGACGACCGGGACTTTCATGGCAAAACGCTTAAAAGAGGGGATGTCATCTTCGCCTCACTAAGCTCAGCAAACCGGGATGAAGAAAAGTTTGAACAAGCCAATCATTTTGACCTAACACGTGCGACCAATCAGCATGTTGCATTTGGATTTGGGATTCATTTTTGTCTGGGCGCGCCTCTTGCAAGGTTAGAAGGCAAGGTTGCCATACAAAACTTGATTACCTCTTGTCCAAACTTGGATCTTGCCCCGAACACAACTCCTACTTGGCGAAAAATGTTCTTATTAAGAGGTTTAGAGAAGCTTCAAGTAACATTATGAGAATAAAACAGGTGCAGTGATAACATCACTGCACCTCTCTTTTACCCTTCTGCTTCCATAGCGTCTTTCTTCGTCTCATGAACGGTTCCAAAAGGATGCTCAGGTGGAGCGTAGATCACATACACTTTCATCGGTACGTCACCAATATTCGTTATGTTATGCCACTTTCCTGCTGGTACCATAACCGCATAATCATCCATCACTTTTTGCTCAAACGTAAGCTGATCTTTTGTGTCTCCCATCTGCACAAATCCTTCTCCTTGCTCGAGTCGGATGAACTGATCAACATTAGGATGAACTTCTAGCCCAATGTCATCACCAGGCTCAATGCTCATCAACGTGACTTGAAAATGTTCTCCAGTCCAGAGGGCGGTTCTAAAGTTATCATTCTCAAGCGTAAGCAGGTTGATATCCACTACCAATGGCTCACCACCGTAGTCCTGCATTGGCATACGGGACTCATGACCAGATAGCGCATTAAAACGCTCTGCGATTTCCGCTTCGTCATTGCACGCTCTTAAGAACAAATCTTGGACTGGCGAAAGCTGAGGGTGTTCATACCTATCACGATACGCTCCGTAGTTCCTAGACTGAATCTCATAAGCTAGATCTAATCCTTCTTCAAATGTGTTAAACGATATGCGATCAATTTGATAAGCAGGATTGTTTCCTTTTATTTCTGTATACAAATCGGTAAATCTCTGTAAATGGGCTTGCTCTTTCTTTAAGGCATCATGAATGGAGCGCCGCTGAGTTTCATTGGTGGTGGCCTGTGCCAACCGGTAGTAAAAGTCAACCGCCGTTGCTTCCCCTATTATTCCTGTTAAGAGTGCATCAGCTATCTGCTCGTTGCTACGATTGATGTCACCTGATCTATAGTAAACATCATCTTGATATGGCTCAATATGAGAACCATAATACATAACCATCATCCCCTTTAAAAATTCATCACCTCATCCTATGCACCTTACTTATTTTCTGTACGAAATTCATTAAAAAAGGACTAAACCTAATATGGCTTAGTCCTTTCGTGTTACATGGAAGTTGACTGATCTGTCTTTCCTTCAATCTTATTCTTCACAATACTAAATCCAATCAGTGCGAATATAATGGACAGAATCGGTGTAATCAAATTAAAAAAGGCATAAGGCACGTACGAGAGCGTCTGGACTCCAAGAGTACCCGCTACAAACACCCCGCCTGTATTCCAAGGAACAAGTACACTCGTTACCGTCCCTCCATCTTCAACAGCACGCGATAGATTCTTTCTATGAAGGTTATGTTTCGGGTAAACTTCTGCGTACATTCGGGCTGGAATAATAATCGAGATGTATTGTTCAGCCATCGCAATATTCGTTAAGAACGAGGTGAAAATGGTGGTTGGAATAAGGGCCTTTCCTGAGCGAATTAACGTCACAATCCCATCCATTAATCGCTTCAACATCCCAGTTCCTTCTAAAACGCCACCAAAAATCATTGCAACAAGTGTTAGAGAGATCGTATACATCATACTGCTTAGACCACCTTTGTTCAGCAGCTCTCTGATCATCTCATTATTCGTTTCTAAGGAAAAGCCTTCATACAATGTATTCACTGCTGTTCCTACCTGATCTCCCTGAATACCAATCTGACAGAGAAATCCGAGGATAACTCCAATGCTTAAAGCGGGTAAAGCCGGCACTTTAAATAATACAAGCACAATTACCGCAAGAGGCACGAGAAGCAACCAAGGAGAAATGAGGAAGTGATCCTCAAGACTCGTCATAATGCCCTTAATCCTCCCTCCTTCAAAGCCGCTTCCTGAAAATTGTCTCCCCATAAAGAAGAAGATGCAAAAGGCAATTAGATAAGCCGGAATCGTCGTATATAACATGTGCTTAATATGTTCGAATAAATTGACATCCGCAATACCTGAAGCCAAATTCGTCGTATCCGATAAAGGAGACATCTTATCCCCCATATAGGCTCCGGAAATAATCGCACCTGCTATCATAGGCTCAGGAATGCCCATACTAATTCCTATTCCCATACCAGCAACCCCCACAGTTGCCATCGTTGACCAGGAACTCCCGATCGATAAAGCAACAACCGTACAAAGAAGCATAATGGAAACAAGGAAAAATCCAGGTGAAATTAATTTAAGTCCGTAATAAATTAAACTTCCAACAATGCCGCCTCCAATCCATGAACCAATAATAAGACCGACTAATAACAGGATCACGATAGCAGGCAAAGATTTATGTATTCCTTTATAATAACTTTCTTCAATCGCTTCCCACGAATACCCGTAGAGCAAAGCAATAACTGAGGCTGAGAAAGCTCCAAGCAATAAAGGTACATGAGGTGCGCCTTCATATTTTATGATTGTGAACCCCATTCCTACAATCATAATCAATAACGGTAAAACCGCTACTCCTATCGGCATCTCTTTCTTTGGACTCTCCAAACCACCAACTCCCTTCTTTCTATTACAATTTCTGAACTTTCCCTCTTTTCCCTTCGTATTAAACTACCCAATTTTAAAATAAGGAAATGGAACCAGCTGTGACCCCACACATCGCTATTTAGACCCAAAGGAACCGCTTTCATAAAGATTAGTTTAAACCTAAAAAAGAGCCCATGGTATCCCATCGACCCCTTCCCTTTTCTTCTATTCGCTACAGTTCCTTGTTTTGAGCTTAATTTGATTCAACCAGAATATCTTTTAACTTACGGAATGTTTCCTCTGTTACTTGATTACGATCGATTATAAATTCTGATCCATCTACCATATTTAATGTAAGCGTGTCATCGTTTCCCCTTACCAGATGGTGAATTTGATTATACTTCAATTGCTTACTCTGAAATAAAGGAAATTGGGCTATTTCCAATCTGTCTTTATAAAATTGAATGTAAGCCTTCTTTTTTAAAAAGGAGTAATAAATAGTTTTTAAAATACCTAGAGTCAATGTAGTGACTAACAACAGTTTATCACCAGCTGAAAGAGCGGATTGGAACTGAATCAATAAAACCGCGCTTATAACACCTAAAGCAGCATAATACAATTCGTTATTTCCCTTACGTTTCCACGCTCTACTTGAACCATACGGAAACATGATTATTCCCCCAAATTCGCCTTTTTGTTATTTTATCAGAAAATTCGATCAAAATCCACAACTCTACTTTACTTTTTATATTGACCTATCTTTCTTATACATACTAGAATATTCCGCGGGTTAATAATGCCTTGATACTAAAGGAAAGACGAGGGTCAACAATGGTCTATCGCGTAAGTATATATTTATTAGGAATGTTCGTGAACTTTTTTGGTGTTGCATTACTCATTAAAGCAACTCTTGGCGCAGGATTTTGGACAGCTTTGTTCGTCGGACTATCCGATCAACTTGGATTTACAGTAGGCCTCTGGTATGCCTTGTTTCAGTTTCTGTTTATATTCGCAAACGGATGGCTTATGAAGCAAAAACCTGAACCACGTGCCCTGATCCCCCTCTTTTTAGAAAGTTTTATTCTAGATTTCTGGTTAGAAATTGTTTTTCATAACTTCACATTGCTTCATGCACCATTCCTTTTACAAGCTGGTGCCATGATACTCGGAATTTCACTCAGTGCAGCAGGGGTTGGTCTTTACATTCTGCCTGCCTTGCCAAGAGCTCCTGTCGATCAGCTCTTCCTTGCGATCGCAAGCAGATTTACAATAAGCTTACGCCTTAGTCAAACCCTTGTGGCTCTTACTACGTCAACTTCGGCCCTACTTATGGGCGGCCCTGTGGGACTTGGCACTGCAGCCGGGGTATTATTTGCTGGACCGATCATTCAGCTCACTTATACCAGAGCTTACCCATATTATTACTTGATGCATCCGAACTTTAAGAAACGCTATGAATTCGTCCTATAATAAAAAGCGTCTGCGAGTAAGCAGGCGCTTTTATAGTTTCTTTTCAAGTTGAAGATCCAAGGGTTCTTTCTCGTAGATCTCTTGATTTACCTCTTCTGCTATGACACATCCTACAGATTGATAGAATTGTTGAGTTTCCACTGCAGGGTGAGCGCCTATATAGAGTTTCTCCGCACCTAAATCTTTAGCGATTTGGCAACATTTAAGAAACAGTTGTCTCCCTATGCCTTCCCCTCTGTATGCATTTGAAACGTGAATAAACGGTAACGGGATATATTGATTTTTTGAACCGAAGAATCTCTTTTCTACATTCGCAAACCCGATTACCTTTTTTCCATCCATTGCACAAACGACACCACCGCCATTTTTTGAGCATTCTCTTAAATACAATGAAATATCTTGTTTTTGTTCTTCACTCCAATTATCTATAAAATAATCAGACCTTGTATCCACTTTCGTTTGACCATTTATATACCAGACATCTTCCGTTTCCTGATAGCGGTCAAAATCTATTAAGAATTTTTCATTAATATCGTTAGCGCTTACATTCCTTACCTCTATACTCCTTGCCAATTCGAATCCCTCCCTTGTTTAGTATACAATAAAAATAGAATCTTAACATTTTTCAGAAAAAGGATTGACGGAAAATTTCTCACCCGTTATAATCCATATCAAGCTTTATTAATTAAATAACGAACTCTTATCCAGAGTGGCGGAGGGACTAGGCCCTGTGACGCCCGGCAACCTTTCAAGAAACATCTTGAAAAAGGTGCTACTTCCTACAGATCAGATGATGATCTGGCAGATAAGAGGAGGCCTTGTTACATCCACCCTCTTCTTATTCAGGAAGAGGGTTTTCTTATACTCTCTTCCGTATACTTACTTTTGAAAGGATGAATAAAGATGAAACGAACACTTGAACAACGCTTACAGGATGGACCGGTCGTTTGCGGCGAGGGGTACTTATTCGAATTGGAACGAAGAGGGTACTTACAAGCGGGCTCTTTCGTACCTGAAGTAGCTCTTGATAATCCTCAAGCCTTAAAACAAACCTATCGTGACTATATGAATGCTGGCTCTGATGTGGTCTTAGCATTCACTTATAATGCTCACCGAGAGAAAATGCGTATTATCGGAAAAGAAGAACTGCTTGAGCCCCTTAATCGTCAAGCTATTCGCCTGGCGAAAGAAGTGGCGCAGGAAAATACAGTTGAAGAAGCCTTAGTGGCCGGAAACATTTCCAACACAAACCTCTTCGACCCTGAGGATGAGTCATCTAAAGAAGCCGTCCGTACTATGTTTGCTGAAATGATCACGTGGTGTAAGGAAGAAGGAGTCGACTTTGTAAACGGGGAGACATTCTATTACTTCGAAGAGGCCCAAATTGCACTTGAGGAAATAAAAAAGCAAGACCTACCTGCTGTTATTACACTTGGCGTTATGGGTGAAAATCAAATGCGTGACGGTTATGAAGTCGAAGAAGCCTGCCGACTCCTCGAAGAACAAGGTGCCTTAGTAGTGGGAATGAACTGTTTCCGGGGCCCCGCTACAATGCAGCCTTATGTTGAGAAGATCCGCGAAGCTTGCAAGGGTTATGTTGCAGCGTTACCTGTACCTTACCGAACAACTGAAGAGCATCCAACATTCTTTAACCTTCCAGACGGAGGTTGCGCGTGTCATCTCCCAACTGAAACAACATTCCCAACCTCCCTTGACCCACTTTACTGTAACCGCTACGAGATAGCCAGTTGGGCTAAAGACGCACTGGACACAGGGGTGAATTATTTTGGTTTATGTTGCGGAGCATCACCTAGTATGCTACGTGAAGTTGCGGAAACCGTTGGCCGTGAAGCTATTAACTCTAAATATTCGCCGAACATGGAGAAACACTTCTTATTTGGTACAGATGATTCACTTAAGAAGCATAATCAGTCTTACCGAGTTAAGGCTTAATCGGAAAGAGAAAGCGCCCGGTGTACAATCATTAGGCGCTTTCTTTTATACAATCTAATAAGATATATCCTAAAGCAATCCCTGCAATCGTTGTTAGGGTGGGTTGGGAAACTACTATAAACGGTTGGACCGGACCCCACTGATAACCGGCTAAAGCAAGCGTCCACATAACGAGGACAGCAAGCGTCGGGATGCCAATCGCCAACAATCGAACCCAATCAAGCGTCCAGGGCTTCCGTGACATGATTTCGAGGATGAATTTAGGTAGACGTAAGAGTATGCCTATTGCGACCGGAAACAAAGGAGTAAAAAACACAAGAGCCATCGGATATTTATACGTTACTTTAAATTGTTGCTGTAATTCCATTTCATAGCTCTTCCCCAAATAGATGACCAATCCAATAACGAGCATCCAAACAAAGTAGTAACCAAACCGCTGCGAATTGCGAATAAAGATCCTCCCCTTCTCTTTCTAATTACGACCAATTGACTCCCCATAAACTATTCAAAAGAAACATATAAACAGTGAATACACTTGTGAAAACCAAAAGGATAATAGGAATAGCACGATGCACCCTGTTCTTCTTTAAAGCTTTCACGTAGACTATAAAAGCAAGAAAAGCCACTCCATAGTATACGAAAATCATTGAGTAATACGTAAAAGGCCCTAAGAAGAGACTAAGAACGGTAAACTGTAGAATAAATGCCACAACAGAACCAGCTAGCCATTTTCCCGCTCCTTGATTTTCACAGACTGTTTTGACTGATAGAATAAAAGCCGTTAATACTACAGCAACAAGGAGCCATTCGTAAAAGATAAACAAATCCTCAGCGTTTACAGCAAGGAAATAGCCTCCTATAGATAAAGGAACAATCGCTACCAGTAGGTAAATAGCCCCTTTTAAATAGCCGGTCATGATCACCACCCCTTTACTTTATCCATATTTTAACATAAAAAGATTATTCACCTTTAATAACCCTTTGTTTTTCATAACTTCTTAAGGCAAAAAAAGAGTACCAGTCACAACCTGGTACTCTTACTTATCATCTTAAATTATTCATTATGTACCTATTTAACAGGGACAGTCTGACAAGCTAAGCGGAATCCGTCCTCTAATTCATTCTCTAATTTCACATGCTCTTTCGGGGTAGGTTTGTTCACCACTTCTTCTCCATTCAGTAATTCCACACGACACCTTGTGCAGTTTCCTTTTTGACATTTGTAATCCAAAGGAACATCTTGTTCAAAAGCTGACGCTAACAAGGATTGACCCTTTACTGGCTCAATAGAGAATTCCTCCCCTTGCTGTTTTACGCGAATCATCATTTGATCCATTTCCATCTTCCTTTCCCTATGCGTAGTTCTTCATCATTATACGTAAAATCATAACCATAACACAATAAAGGGGAGGGAATTGACCCTCCCCACTTCTATTAACTCCATTGAATAGGGGTTGGAGCTATGTTTTCAATTTCTTTCCCAATGGCATTGTACTGGTCTGGCGTAAGCCATACATGAACAGATCCATGATCTTCATGACCGCGAATGAGACGGCCAATTCCCTGACGCATCCGAAGAAGCATATAAGGTAAGTCCACTTCTTGCATGGCATTTTCTGCATGATTACGCTTAGCATCAAATACAGGGTCTTTTGGTGGGAACGGTAACGATGAAATCATCACTTGAGAAAGTGATTGCCCGGGTACATCAAGCCCTTCCCACAAGTGGTAAGAACATAAAACGGTCGCACGATCTTGTTGGAATGCCTGGACCGTTTCACTAATTTCCCGGTCTCCTTCATAAAGCACCGGGAAGGAGAAGGTCTGTTGATCCGCCCAAGAACGGAAACGATTCATTTCCTCTACTGAAGAGAACAAGATTAACGTCTGCCCTTCTTCATCCTCTAAGTGGCTTTTCATCATTTCCCATTTTTGTTCTTCTCCTTGGTCAAGATACCCTCTCATCTTCATCTGTTCTTCATAATCAAACGGTGATTCAACTGTGAAGGAAAGGTAATTCTGAATCCCAAGGCTACCTGAAATATAAGAGAAATCTTTCTGACGGGATAGCGTTGCGGATGAAAATAGGAATGGAATGTTTTGACTAAACACTTCCTTTTCTAAAACGTCCTCAACTAGTCTTGGCATGATAACAAGAGAACTGTCTTCCCCATTTGTTTCAAGCCAGAAGATTCCTTTATTATCTTTTAATAGAATGGCTAACCCATAGGAGAAGAACTCAAGGTATTCTTCAATAATCTTAACGTTGTAATCATCCATTAAGAAGAGCTCAGAATCAAAGACGAGTTGTTCAAGTAAGTTATGCACTTTTTTGTTCATCTGGTCAGCTAAATCGATCATCTCTTTCGAGCGTGGTACTTCGTGGCGATTCGATCCCTCTACCTCAGAGCTCGTATCCCTTAAAATCTCAAACCATCTATCGTGCATATCTAAAATATCTTCAATAAGAAGAAGAGACTCTTCACGAATATCCTGATTTAAGTATTCTGTCAGAACACTTGTTAAAGTCTTCGAATTAAAACGATAGGTTAATGCTTTTTGAGCAGCGAATTCAAGTAAGTGTCCTTCATCAAACACCACACTGCTTGCTTCTGGCAAGAGTGGAAGTTGACCTTCACGCTTTCTCGAATCCTTTGTCCATACATGTTCCATATAGAAATCGTGTGAGCAAATAATGAGGTCAGATGAATGACGATAATACTGACGGTTTAACGTTTGACCACAGCGATGACGCCAATCACACGTTGAACACTGTTGTAAAGGATCCCAGGAAATCGATTCCCATTTTTCGTTTGAGACCCAAGGATATTCTTTTCTGTCCCCGTAGCGTTCAAACTTCTGCATAGATGCATCCCCGCCGAAAACAAATTGGGGAATGGAATCATAAACGTCTAGAATATCTTCATCTTCTGTAGTTTCTTCTAGTTTATCAAGCTTCTTCACACAAACATATTGTTCGCGTGCTTTCGCTAGACGCACATCAACGTTTAAACCAAGCGCTTTTTCAAGCTTTTCAATATCTCCGCCCTTTTTAACAAGTTGCTCGATCAGCGTTTCATCAGCGCACGAAATAATCGCTGGCTTATTCATGTAGCGAGCATAGCAAATAGCATAAAGCAAGTATACGAACGTTTTCCCCGTTCCAACCCCTGCTTCTGCGAAGATGGTTTGTTTATTTTTGAAAGCTTGCTCTACCTGGAATGCCATATAGATCTGTTCATCCCGTAGCTCATAACCTTGTTCTGGTAATATGTCATAAAAGACATCTCCAATGTAATCACCTAATACGTCAAAAAACGTATCTTCCTTGGAGATTTCAAATGGAAGAGTTTGTGTCATCGTATTCTCCTCTTACCCTGTATTAGAGGGTTAAAATTTATTGCAGCATTCCTTATCATATCAGTTTTTTAGCTGCTCATGAATCTTTTTTTACTGAACGTATTGAATGAATGGTCACTTCACTGCGAACAAAGAAGCGAATGTTCCATCTTGATTGGCCTACCCCTTTAGAAATGTAGAAAGAGCCGTGTGTATGGTCATGCTTCCCTTTATAGATCCCTTGTTGAGCTAATTGCCCCATGTTCGCAATCTTAAAGAAATAAGGGATATTGACTTGCTTGCCATGTAAATGCCCACACACTAGCATTGTGAAGGGTTTCTTCATTTCAAGCAAAACATCCGGGTCATGAGTCAGTACCAGCACATCTTTCTTATCATCTCCTAAAAAGGAAAAACTCTTCTCAAGATCGTGGCACCCTTGGGCATAGTCATCCACTCCAACAATGACTACGTCTTCTTTCTCAACGAATTCATTCTTCAACAAGTGGATTCCGTATTGTTTAATTAAATCCTCAAGCCCTTCTACATTCTTTATATAGCGGTCATGGTTTCCAAGGACTGCATAGGTTTCTACCCCTGATTCTTGTATAAGTTCCAAGAACGGTCGAAGTGTTTCGAATTCTTTTTCTGACCGATCTACATAATCTCCTGTTAAAAAGATATAATCAGGTTGCTCTGTATCGATAAGAGCCTTTATTTCAGAAAGGGAAATTCGCATGTGTCGTATGTGCAGATCACTAATTTGCAGCACCTTCTTATTAGTCTTTCCTTCCCATCCAATCCTTTCCACTTTCAACCACTTTGTTGGAAGAACCAGAAGGACTTCCCATAAAACCAGGAAGATTACAACACCAGCCAATATCCACTGTAATGTCATCCTACACACCTCTTTTGCTGTCTCATTATAGATTCCCTATCCCTTCTTCTTTCTCCTCTCTCTCACAAACATTTTATAGATGAAGGATTAAAATCACGAAAAAGATGCCCGCTCGTAACGGACATCTTCTTTATATACCCTAGTGAAGTTATTCTAAAAAGGATTGAAGTGCTTCTTTCGTCTTTTCCTCATCGTGCGACAATACAGCTCCTTCACCTGGAACACGCAGATTTGTATACCCTACATCTTTTGGTATGGTGAAGGTTTCAATATCATCAGGAGTTTTGATTAGAAAATCTGTCCCAAAGCCCAGTATAGCAGGAGTACCCATGTTTGTCTTAACATAAGGCTGAATGGCACCTAATGCTCTAGGAAGACGGGCAAGCCCCGTGAAGGAAACAAATTCATCTTTTAACGTATTTAATACTTTCTGTTGCCTTTCCACCCGTTTCAAATCTCCGTAAGCATCGTTTCTAAAACGCGCATACCCGAGCAATTCCTTACCATCCAAAGTTTGCTCCCCTGCTTTTAGGTCTATCGTTTGGACACCATCTTTATAGTACATATCTTTCTCAACGTTAATCGTTACTCCATCAGGTGCAATGGTATTCACAATACTGACAAACCCATCAAAATCAATAATGGAGTAATATTCAAGATCCACCCCAAAGTTCTCCTGTATGGTTCTACGCATAAGCTCAGGACCTCCAAGGGCAAAGGCGGCATTAAGCTTCTTATAGCCATAGCCGGGTATATTTACGTAAGTGTCTCGCATTAAAGACACAAGTTTAAGTTTGTTCTGATCTGTATCATATTGGCCAATCATGATCGTGTCTGAGCGTGTGCTTTCGTCCCCCCGCTGATCAATGCCAAGTAGGAGAACATTGGTTTTTCCTTCAGGGCTCTCGCTTCCCTCAAACGGTTCATCCCCGTAGCTTTCATTCATACCCGGGGCATTTTGATTTGCATTTCTAAGACCAGCTGTATATTCATATACGACATAAGCGCCGATCAGCACGAAGAAAACAAAGAAACCTAACACAATTCTTCTTGTCCTCTTTCTGCGCCTCGCTCTTCTCATAGTCAAACGATTCTCTTCCACCCATGACTCCCCTTCCGCCTATTCAGCAGAATAGTATAGTAGGAATGTTGTCTGCTTCATCCAAGTCTTTTCTTATCCTATTTTCTATCTAGTGGCATTATACCATAATGCCTAAAAGCGCATATATACATTTCAAAAAGGTGGGAGCTATTCCAATTGAGTGTGGATGGACGCCCTTACGTTTAAGGAGTGCATGGGGTACGGAAGGTAATCTATTAAATTCACCACCGTAACGTTAAACAATCCAAAGTACACATTTGCCCAACTTGCATATGATAGTTCTATATTGTCGGAGGTGTTAAAAATATGTACTACACTCCTTATGGATATCCTTATCCCTACCCTTATTACACGAGTAATCCCGTCCCTTACTATGGAAGGAACTGTGGTTACTACAGCTCCCCAAATGCGTATGAGTACTCAAACAGAACACAATCTTCTAATGGGATGCTGAAAGATTATGGTCCAAATCCGTATGTAGTCAATATTAATGAGGCTACGCTACAAAACCAGACCTATCGCACAGCTTTATGGACAGGGGAGCATTTGCAGGTAACTTTGATGAGCATCGATGTTGGTGATGATATCGGTTTAGAGATTCACCCTGATGTGGATCAGTTCTTACGAATTGAACAAGGGCAAGGGCTTGTTCAAATGGGGAAGAAGAAAGATCAGTTAACTTATGAACGAAATGTATCTGATGACTTTGCCATCATGATTCCAGCCGGAACGTGGCATAATGTAACCAATACTGGCAATACCCCTTTAAAACTCTATTCGATCTACGCTCCTCCTAATCATCCTTTTGGCACTGTTCATAACACTAAGGCAGATGCAATAGCTATGGAACAACACAACAATAATGGAAACGGAGTCGTTATAGACGGAAAAACGCCTGATGAATGGGTTCAGCACACGACGTTTCTAGTAAATGAAGGATTAGAAGATGTGAAAAGAGGAATTAATGCCACACACATTTTACAAGAATTCATTCTTATGGGAGTACTTGTCGGGAAGGGGTATTCTCCTGAAAAAGCCTACCAAACCGTAGAAGAATGGGAGCGTACAGGAGAGTCAAAGCTTCTCCAGCAAAGCAAAGCGATGAGATGGTAGGAAAACAGACTCAATATCCCTTATAAATGATTAAAGGCAGGGTCCTAGGTCCCCTGCCTTTTCCATACCTACCTCTTCAATTATTCAAATATAGGTGGCTCATCAATAAATGGCGCTTCACATGTTATCGTTTCTCCCGTGAAAGGATGCGGAAATGTAAGCGAGGCTGCATGTAGTGCTTGACGTGAGGCAGCTTTCTTTTTCCCACCATAAAGAGTATCACCAAGGAGAGGGTGACCCATATAGCTCATATGTACACGAATCTGATGGGTTCTACCCGTTCGTAAGAAAAGCTTCACAAGTGTTGCATCTTTTTCTTTCAAATACCCATGTACTTCATAATCTGTGATCGCCGATTGACCCTTAGGGGAAACTCGCTTCCGTGTTGCATGGTGTCGATCTTTCCCAATCGCTTGCTCAATTGTTCCTTTTTTCTTTGATACTAATCCATGTACAAGCGCCATATAAGCACGCTTTACTTTCCGTTCTTCAAGAAGGCGGTCCATAATGGAACCAGCAATTCTGTGTTTGGCAAACAACACAGCCCCCGTCGTATCACGATCCAAACGATGAATGTGACGGACGTTAGTATGAGGACCACAATGATGAACGACAGCATTGAGAAGCGTCCCTGTCTGTCCTTTTTCATTCGGATGCGTATCCATTCCTGCTGGCTTGTTTGCAACTAGTATATGATCATCCTCATATAAAACCTCAACCTTCTTCTGATCTGGAACCACATCTGACTCTTCAGGAATGAAGAGCTTCACTTCCAGATAGTCCCCTTCAATAAGTGATTCACTCCAACGCTTCTGTTCATGGTTGACTAGAACACCTTTATCCATGCGAATCTGATGAAGCTGTTTCTTCGGAATTTGCCATACGTCTCGTAATAAAGCCTCAATCGTATAATCATTCCACATTGCCGGGACATGAAGCCCCATCCAATTTTCACGTTTATCTAATTGCATAATACATACCTCGCAATGATTTATTTTAACGAACGAAACGTTCGAATCAATTCGTCTGGTGCATGCTTCACGTTGAAAGAAAAGACGCCTTTATTCGTATGTAAATACAGAAAACCATACAGCTCTGCTGTCTTTCTATATGAAAGATCGAAGACATGCTCAAGCATAAATACATTCGAATTTGTCGTAATTTTATCTTCGGATAAAATTAGATATAGCTCTTCTTCCTCATAGAGCTGTTGTCCATCTTTAATAGACCTGGTCACGCAATAATAGGGATGACGATAAAGCATAAATCCTCCTCTTGAAACCGCACTGTGTTCCGATTGTATCACAAGACCTCTACCCTCACTAATTTCTTTCTTATAAAGAGAGTTCATAATTGCGTTGTATCACGACTTGAATTACGATGAAAGTACTAAGCTTTAGGAGATGGTGAAGATGAGGCAAGAGCTTGAATATATTGGGAATAAAATAGTAAACCATAAGACAGATCTCGCTCATGCTGTGGAAGCTTTAGAAGCTAAAGAGTTTGTGACTACATTAAAGACTGCAGAAATACCCTACGATCATATTATCACCTGGCGAACAGAATTAATTGAGCTTATCGGTGAGTCCCTTATAGAAGACCATGATGATGTGATGAACCGTACAAAAGAATGGGCCAACCGTGTTGGACAAAGATGCTTAGATATTGGAATTCCTTTAAATGAATCCTTGAAAAGTTTAGCGTTCTTTCGCACTGTCATATGGGATGTGTTCGAAGAAGATTTGGAGCAGAAGAATTTTTCTGCCGTCACCATGCTAGACGTGAGCAAATTAATCAACCCACTATTAGACGAAGTGAGTTATATATTTAGTAACCTTATTGTACAGGATCATCAGAAGACCATGAACATCGCTCAGCTCGCGATGGAAGAACTATCGGTTCCTGTTGTGCCGATTACAAAAGGGGTTGCTATACTACCTTTAATTGGTGAAATTGATACACACAGAGCCAAATTAATAATGGAATCCACGTTAAAACATAGTACAGACGACCAGCTAGATTACTTAATCATTGATGTATCAGGTGTACCAATGATCGACACCATGGTCGCCAATAACATCTTCAGTATCATACAGGCTCTAACGATTATGGGAGTCGAAGCAAGCATCACAGGCATGAGGCCAGAAATTGCCCAAACCGTAATTAGCCTCGGCATCAACTTTAAAGACATTAACAGCTACGCAAATATGCAACAAGCTCTTGAGAAGATAGGCTTCACCCACGAAAAACAATTACAATTTTAAATACGGAATAATAAAGAATGCTACCCACAAATGAATGTGGGTAGCATTCTTTTTGTCTACCTATTTTAAACTGGCCTCTGTCAGGCTTTTCACCTCTGGCTCAACCATTGGGATAGACTCATTGTAACTCGGGTGTGGATAATGGGGGAAAGAAAGATCTTCATCCCTTGCCGCCATTTCTAGGGCCACTGTGCCTGTCGAAATGAGTTCAACAGCACCTGCTCCAAACGCATGGAAACCTAATACGATGTCAGTGTCATCTTGTATAACGAGCTTTATAAAACCTTCTCGCTTTCCATGAATCGTCGCATAGCCATTCCCACCATATCCAAACTGTCCTACTCGCACTTGATATCCTGCTTCTAGCGCTTGTTCTTCTGTCATTCCAACAGAAGCAATAGGAGGAATGGTATGGGCTACAACTGGTATGAAGGTAGAATCAAACTCTGCTGGCACGCCATTTATAGTATTCCCTACAACTTCGGCTTGCTTTATAGCTTTAACTGCAAGAGCCGGTCCTGTGGTTACATCACCAATGGCATATATATTTTTAATGGACGTATGCATTTGAGCATCGGTTTTGATAAAACCATCTTCTGTTTCCATCCCCAAACGATCGATTCCTAACTCTTCTAAATTAGGGAGAACACCAGCTGAAACGAATGCGTGGGAAGCGTCAATCTGTACGTCCTCTCCCTTATGGAGAAGGACAGCATTGACCCGTTCTTCTTTAACCTCCATCTTCCCGATAGAAGCGGAAGAATATACTTTAATCTTTTGTTTTTTTAAGACTCTTTTTAACTCCCGATTAATAGAAGAATCATAGCCAAAATCTTCTTTCTCCTCTTCTATCACAAGTGAAACCTTGGCTCCAAATTGACGGAATGTCATCGCCGCCTCAAGGGCAATATAATCACTTCCATAGACGAGAAGATGATCAGGTACGTCCTCAATACGATACAGTGATTCCCCTGTTAAAATTCTCTCATCGCTAGCTTCAATGGTATCAGGGAGAAACGGGCGGCTCCCTGTTGCGATAATCGCATGATTAAAGTGATACACATCAAATTGATGACCGTGGTCCACCCCAATCCGATCTTCAGATAAGAAAGAAGCGTGTCCTTCTATAATTTCCACTTTATTAGATTTACATAAAGCTTCTACACCTTTACGTAAATTTCCCACTACTTTCTCACGATAGGACTGAAGATGACTCAGATTAAAGCTGGTCCCTTCCGTAGAGATCCCAAAATCACTAAAGCTTTTAACTTCTGCTAATTTCGACGCACTAGTGGAGAACAGCTTTGAAGGGATACATCCTTCATTTAAACAAACCCCACCAAGCACGCCCTTCTCAATAATCGTCACATGAAAGCCCTGTTTTGCTGCATGAACGGCTGCATTATATCCTCCTGGACCTCCTCCAATAACGACAACGTCTCTTTGTTCTGCAATTTCTCCTACTACCATCTATACCAGCTCCAACATGAGTGTATTCGGGTGTTCCATAAGTTGCACCAATCGATTAGAAAAGGCCACAGCTGTCCCGCCGTCTGCTACACGGTGATCAAAAGTGAAAGATATATTCATCATTGATCTGATGACAATTTCATCATTTACAACAGCAGGCTTCTTCTTCGTCTTATGAAGGGCAATAAGACCCGTTTCCGGATGATTGATAATTGGAGTAGCACCAGTACTTCCTTTCAAAGGACCAACGTTACTAATTGTGAACGTCCCCCCTTGGATATCAGCCATACTTAATTGATTAGACAACGCTTTCTCAGTTAAAGCCTTCATTTCCTCATGAATCTGTGTAATCGATTTAGACTCCACGTTTCGAAGGACCGGCACGATTAATCCATCTTCAGTATCTACAGCAAGGCCGATGTTATGAGCTTCTTTAAGATCAATCTTCTCATTTTGTTCATCTAATGTAGCGTTAAAGATCGGAAAATCTTTGAGCGCAACTGAGACTGCTTTAATATAAAAAGCTGCGATCGAAAATACTTTCCCTTGTTCCTTACACATAGCCCGCCATTCCATCGCATTTGTGACATCAACTTCTTCAAATTGCGTGCAATGGGCGATCGTATGCAAAGAATGGGTCATCTTCTTCGCAATTTGCTTCCTGCGACCTTTAAACGGAATCGATTGACCAACCACAGGTTCGACCTCTTGCTTAGCCATAACAGGTTCCTTCTCAAAAGAAGGGTCCGCAACAGCCACCGATTGTTTTCCGGTGTCCCCTTTCATATAGGCGAGCACGTCCTCATCTACGATGCGCCCCCCCGGCCCTGTGCCTTCTACTTGACTAATATCCACTCCATTATCCCGAGCGATTTTCCTTGTATAGGGTGCAGCTAAGATGCGCTCACTTCGCTTAGGTAATTGAAAAGTGTGGACCTCTCCTTGATTGTCACTTTTTTCAGAAGATTTCTTCGTGTTTTCAGAAGACGTTTTTCCTGAATTGGACTTGTGACCTACATCCATGTTAAGGACCGTGGTTCCAACCGTAATGGTCTCTCCCAATTCCACGAGAATTTCACCTATGATGCCCGCTCCTGGTGATGGAATTTCTGCTGTCATCTTGTCCGTTTGGACCTCTACTAACGGCTCATCCGCTGCTACCTCATCACCTGGTTTCACAAAAAAGTGAAGGATCTCTGCTTCTGTCATTCCTTCACCAATATCATGTAATTTTACTTCTACCATTCAAGACCCTCCTTTAGAACGATATGACCTTTTCAATAGATTTCATAACTCTGTCTGGTGTCGGCAAATAATGATCTTCATAAGCAAAGAATGGCACGGGTGTGTCAAATCCTGTCACCCGTTCGATCGGAGCTTTCTGATAAAGGAAAGATGTATCGTTTATAACTGAAATTACATCATTTGCAACACCACTAGTCGCATGCGCTTCTTGAACAATCACCGTACGCCCTGTCTTTTGGACTGATTCTGCTATAAGATCTTTATCAAGAGGGTAAAGCGTTCTGAGATCAATCAAGTCACAAGATACACCCTTCTCTTCCATCTTTTTGACGGCTTTTTCCGCAACGGGAACCATAGCTCCCCAAGCGATGACCGAAACATCCTCTCCCTCAGAAATTCGCTTCCCTTTCCCAATTTCAACCGTATACTTGTCTTCTGGTACTTCTTCACGAGAAGATCGGTAATTACGCATGGGCTCCATAAATAACACTGGATCTGGATCTTCAATACTAGCAATGAGAAGCCCTTTAGCGTCATAAGGAGAAGATGGGCAAACCACCTTAATCCCTGGCATATGAGTAAATAAGGTTTCCACTGAATCAGAGTGGATTTCAGGGGCTCTCACTCCTGCACCGTACGGAGCTCTTATAACCATCGGAACAGAATAATGACCCATGGTACGTGCTCGAATTCTAGATGCGTGTGTCATGATTTGTTCGTAAGCTGGGTAAACAAAGCCAAGAAATTGAATCTCTACAATTGGCAGAAATCCGTTTACCGCCATCCCAATAGCTGCTCCTGTAAAACCAGCCTCACTTAGAGGGGTATCGATGACACGATCATCGCCAAATTCAGACTGCAAACCATCTGTTGCTCTGAAAACACCGCCGTTTTTCCCTACGTCTTCCCCCATCACGATGACTTCTTCCTTTTCGCGAAGCATCGTACGCATACCATCTGTGACCGCCTGGACAAGTGTTAACGTATTCGTTCCTACAGTTGTTTGCATTACTGATCCCCTCTTTCCATTAGTGCGACATAGTCTTGCTTTTGTTTTTCAATCGTCCATGTAGGCTTTTCAAACACATAATCAAAGATGACATTTATATCTGCAGGAGGTAGATTCTCCATTTCTTCTATAGCCTGATCAATTTCGTTAGCAACGTCTTGCTGAATTCCTGCCACCCAGTCTTCATCCCAGAGCCCCGCTTGTTTCATATATAGTTCGAGCCTCGTAACAGGGTCTTTAGAAGCTCGGCGCTCATCACTTTCTTTTTGCTCACGGTATTTCGTAGGATCATCCGCTGTAGTATGAGCACCATATCGCCACGTTACCGCCTCAATTAAGCTCGGTCCTTCCCCGTTTCTAGCCCTTTTAATCGCACGGTTCATCTCTGTGTATACAGCTATAATGTCATTCCCATCAACCCGTACCCCTGGCATATCGTAACTGACCGATTTCTGGGCGATGGTTTTTGAGTTCATTTGCTTATGAATAGGAACAGAGATTGCAAAGTTGTTGTTCTGATTAAAGAATACAACGGGTGACTTTAATACGCTGGCCACGTTTAACCCTTCATGGAAGTCCCCTTCAGAAGTAGCCCCATCACCGAAATAAGCAACTGCGATATTGTCTGTTCCTTTTCGCTTCTCCGCATAGGCAGCCCCAGCTGCATGAGGTAAATGAGTGGCAATAGGAACGCTTGGCGGGAAGATGTGCAACCCTTCAGGTGGTACACAGCCTTCATTTCGGCCATTCCAATATGTGAATATGGTCTTTAAAGAATGTCCAAAAGTCATTGTAGCCCCGTGGTCACGATAAGTCGGAAACAGCCAATCCGTTTCCCGTAATGACAAAGCGCTCCCCACTTGAGCAGCCTCCTGGCCTTCAAATGGAGCATACGTACCGATCCGCCCTTGACGCTGCAAACTGATCGCTTTACGGTCGAATGTTCTGATCCTCACCATATTTCGGTACATGTTCCGAATGACATCCTCTGTAATGAGTTCCTGATCAAGCTCCTGGACAAGGTTTCCTTTCTCGTCTATCCATTGAATAATTGGAAATTGTTCTTCCATGTTCCTCTCCTCCTTATGTACGTACATTCCATTTAGGACGTTTAGCATGTGAGAAAAAGCTGTTTCGTCTCTTACGCGCTTCCATTCGTTCCCGGCAGAATAAATCCGCTGCTTCTGAGGTTGGAATATGATGAAGTTCAGCGTATTGATAGATTGATAGTAAAGAATCGTAAATGCTCTTTGTCTTCTGTAAGACACGCTCTTTACTAGGTTCATATAATTCATCTGCCACCTGAATTAATCCACCACTGTTCACAATATAGTCAGGGGCATAGAGAATCCCTTTTTGATGAAGCATTTGTCCATGGCTTTCATCTAGAAGTTGATTGTTAGCAGATCCAACAATCCCTTTAAACGAAAAGCTTTCAATCGTAGAATCATTAATGATTCCTCCAAAGGCACATGGCACAAATACATCCGCGTCTACCCGGTAAATATCTTCTCCCCTTACAACTTGAACAGTTGCATGATGTTGGTTTGCCTTATCAATGAGTTGGTCAATTGCATGTTGATTAATGTCCGAAACATATAAGTGAGCTCCTTCTTCTACAAGGCGAGCCGCTACTTTACTTCCAACCTTACCCAACCCCTGTATCGCATAGGCTTTTCCCTTCATGTCATCCGAACCGAATAAAGCTCGGTTAGTAGCCTGAATCCCATATATCACACCGAGCGCTGTTGGAATGGAAGAATCTCCGCTTCCGCCATATTCTTCAGGCACCCCCACGATACAATTGGTCTCTTTTAACGAATGGATAAAATCCTGAGGCAATGTGCCCATATCAGTTCCGGTATAGAACCTTCCATTTAACGATTCGACAAATTGCCCAAATGCTCGAAATAGTTCAGGAGATTTATCTTTCTCAGGATCTCCGATAATGACGGACTTCCCTCCGCCAAAGTCGACATCTGCTGCCGCACACTTATAAGTCATCCCTTTCGATAAGCGAAGTACATCCTTAAGAGCTTCATCCACACTTTCATAAGGTTGCATACGACATCCGCCAAGGGCCGGGCCTAATGTGGTATCATGAATCGCTATAATAGCCTTTAACCCTGTTGCGGGATCGTTACAAAAGACGACTTGTTCGTGCTCTGTGAACTTCTCAAACAAATCCATCTCTCCCACCTCTTTGTGGTTCATATTTAAATCAGAAAGCGTTTTCATTTTTAGGCGTTTGACACCAGACTCGCTTCTATCCGTTCCGCAATTTGTTCTTTAGGTAGAATCGCCTGTGTCACTTCCCCCTTCCCTATGATTCCTTTTTCATTTCGAGCTTCAACGTCTGTGATCACTAAGTGATTCTTTAATGCCGTAACAGTAGCCTTAACCGTTACCATTGTACTAACAGCAGTAGGAGCAACATGTTTCACGGTAACTGAGGCTCCTATCCCTTCTTCATGATCTTCTAAGTATGGCAGTATAATCTGTCTGGCTGCCCATTCCATATGGTAGACCATTGATACAGTAGAATAAGCAGGGTGTACGACTCCCCCTTCAAATTGAGCAACCATTTCAGATGTAACTTCGGCTGTAATTTCAGCCGTCTGACCTATGACTAAGCCTTCCTTCATCGTCCTCCTCCTCTACTAAGATAATAGAGCACGGTCGTTTACCATTTGCTCTCCACGAATTTTCTGGAATTCTTCTAGGAGCGCTTCAACCGTAAGCTCTTTCTTCTCTTCCTCTGAAACTTCTAATATAATCTGTCCCTTATCCATCATAATCAGACGGTTTCCAAGATCGAGCGCTTGCTGCATGTTATGAGTTACCATAAGAGTTGTCAGATGATATTTATCTACAATCTCACTTGTTAGATTTGTAATAAGTTCAGCCCTTGACGGGTCTAAAGCCGCCGTGTGTTCATCAAGAAGAAGAATGGAGGGCTCTGTAAATGTTGCCATAAGGAGTGACAATGCTTGTCGTTCCCCTCCGGATAACAAACCCACCTTTGCGTTCAAACGATCTTCAAGACCTAAATGAAGACTTTCAAGAGATTCTTTAAAGAACGTTTTTCTCTTTTTTGTAACGCCCCTTTTAAGGGTTCTTTTTCTATTTCTCGAGTAAGCGATAGCCAAATTTTCTTCTATCGTCATCTCCGGCGCTGTTCCAGCCATTGGATCTTGGAAAACACGCCCAATTAGTTTCGAACGTTTATATTCCGGATAAGGTGTTACATCTTTATCCTGGATGGTTACCGTTCCAATATCAGGTGACATTGCCCCTGATATTACGTTCATGAGCGTTGATTTCCCTGCACCGTTACTTCCAATTACCGTGACAAAATCACCTGGCTTTAAAGACAAATCAATGTGTTCAAGAGCAATTTTTTCATCAAGTGTTCCTTCATTAAAGACTTTATGAACGTGATTTAGTTGAAGCACCGTTACTCATCCTTTCCGGCTGATGCCATTTGGACCGCGGCCATACGTTCTGCGTTTTTCTTTTTCTTTAGCTGGCGAGATTTATAATTATCAATAACCTTTGGCAATACAAGCGCAATGATTACAATACATGCCGTTACGAGTTTCATATCACTAGCTTCTAGGAATTCAGCTTGCAATGCTACAGTTACGACAATGCGATACACGATAGCTCCTCCAACCACTGCAAGGGTTGTACGGGCAATTGACTTCGTTCCAAAGAGCGCTTCTCCGATAATGACAGAAGCAAGCCCAATAATAATCATCCCTATTCCCATTCCAACATCAGCAAATGACGTTAACTGAGCAATTAACGCTCCGGAGAAAGCGACAAGTGCGTTGGAAAGGCCTAGACCTAAAATAATAAATAAGTCTGTGTTCGCAGAGAAACTACGAATCATTTTCTTGTTATTACCTGTTGCACGAATGGCAAGACCCACTTCTGTTTTTAGGAAGCGATCCGTAAGCCATTTAATGAAGAAGGTCACAACAATCATGAAGAAGAAAATACCCCATGTACTCGGTAGGTAACCTTCCCAGCCTACCATGTTGTATAAAGCGTTAAATGGTTCATTGAGACCAAGGCTGTCCCACCAACCAGATACTACATCAAGACTAGACTCCTGGTTAAGCAAAGCGACGTTTGGTTTCCCCATAATCCGGATATTGATTGAATAAAGAGCAATCATCATCAAGATCCCTGATAATAAAGGGTTAATCTTACCTTTTGTATGAAGGATACCTGTTACACACCCTGCAAGGAACCCAGCGATAAACGCTAGAATTGTCGCAAGAAATGGATTGTATCCATTAAATATTAAAATCGCAGCAACGGCTGCTCCCGTAACAAAACTCCCATCAACAGTTAGGTCAGGGAAATCTAACACACGGAAGGATAAATAAACACCAAGCGCCATAATCGCATAAATAATTCCAGATTCAAACGCACCAAAAATCGCATAAGGCACAATGATCACCCTCTCTCGTTTTCATAAAAGGGCCCAGTGCGCTAGTTAACTTAGTTCACTGGGCCACCTGGACCAATCTTTACTCTACAAATTCAGCTTTCTCTTCCCATTCTGATTTAATTTCTACACCTTGTTCCTCAGCAGCTGTCTTGTTCATCACAAGTTTTAAATTGCCTGGCACTTCTGGTGCAATGGAGGAGATTTCTGATTCACCTTTTAATACTTTGGCTGCCATCTCACCTGATTGATAGCCGATATCATAGTAATCAAACCCATAAGCGGCAAGAGCCCCACGTTCGACTGAGTCAAACTCTCCTGCTACGACCGGAATATCTTGATCGTTTGCTACAGAAATAACGGACTCTAGAGCAGAAACTACAGTATTATCCGTGATTATATAGAAGACATCCGCTTTTCCTACAAGTGCTTCTGCTGCTTGTTGTACTTCTGCTGAAGTCGATACAGATCGTTCTACAATTTCTAGGTCTGTACCTTCCATCGCTTTCTTGACAAGATCAATCTGAGCAATCGAGTTTTGTTCACCAGAGTTATAGATCATACCAACTTTCTTCGCTCCGAGCTCATTGCTAATAAAGTCTACTGTACTAGGAATCGCTTCTGGGTGGTTATCGGTAGTGCCTGTGATATTATCCCCGGCTTCCTCCATAGATGATACAAGTTCAGCCCCTACAGGATCCGAAACAGATGTAAAGATAATAGGGATATCCTTTGTTGCATTGAGCGCTCCCTGAGCACTTGGTGTCGAGTTCGCAAAGATCAAATCTACTTGATCCCCTACAAAATTAGTAGCAATCGTTTGGTTATTAGACTGGTCTCCTTGAGCAATTTGAAGGTCATATTCTGCGTTTACCCCAGCTTCTTCTAACGCTTTCTTAAACCCTTCAAACGCTGCATCAAGAGATGGGTGTTCTACAATTTGAGTAACCCCTATCTGATACGTTTCTCCATTAGAGGACTCATCCCCGGAAGTGTCTTCAGTACCCGCTGTATCATCCGCATCACCACTCGCGTCCTCAGTACTATCGTCAGATCCACAAGCTCCTAACACGAGTAAACTCCCTAAGACCACAAGCATCAACAACCAATTAATCTTTTTCATCGAACTCCCCTTCCCATTAATCCCTTAATTATTATGTAAGACTCAGATGTTTGAAACCGTTTACATTTAATCTCTAAAAAAATGGTCGTCCGCGAATTGTATGATAAACAATACAGACAACGTATTTATAACGTAATAGTATCGGACGCCTATCTATTTGTCAATAAATTTTCAAAAAATTAAAATTACTCACATAATTTAGAGCGAAAAAGCCTCACTCCCAACTCCCCCTCATTTAAAAGCCGCTATTATAACCACAACTAAACACCAAAAACTTTCTTACGTCATACACTCCCCAACCTCTTTCACACTCTAAAGTGAAGATGCGTGCCTGACACGCTTCACCTAACTAAAGCAAACAAAAAACAGACGAGCGATTCGCTCATCTGTTACTTTGTTTCTGGTTTAGTTAAGGAATAGGTTTTGGACAAAGATTGAAAGCAGCCCGATGCTTCTTCCATCATGGATTCAAAAAGTTCTTGAACTGTAGGAAGATTGTGAATCAATCCGGACACCTGCCCCCCGTTAATAAAACCTTGATCCAGCTTCCCGTCTAAGGCCCCTAACTTATGATAATATTCGGAAGTCAGACGATTAAAGTCGTCTTCCTCGATCCCCTTCTCTTCAAGTGTAAGCAATTGTCCGGCATATGGTGTTTTCATCACTCTTCTTACTTTCCCAATGCTACGGCCAACAATGACCGTTTGAATGTCATCCGCTTTTAAGAGTGCTTCTTTATAGGAGTTGTGCATGGGTGAATCAGAGGTTGCAATCAGTCTCGTGCCCATTTGAACCCCGCTTGCTCCAAGAGCTAGAACTGCTGCTAACCCGCGACCATCACCTATTCCACCAGCTGCCACCACAGGCACAGATACTGCGTCTACAATCTGAGGAATCAACGTAAGGGTAGTCGTTTCAAAGTTTGAATTAATCCCAGCTGCTTCATACCCTTCAGCTACTATCACATCTGCGCCCGCTTCTTCAGCTTTTTGTGCCTGACGTTTAGAAGCCACCACAGCAATCACCTTCACACCATACTCCTGAAAGTAAGGGATGAATGGAGCTGGGTTTCCAGCCGATAATGAGACCACAGGGACCTTCTCCCCCACGACTAACTCAATCATTTCGTCTCTGTAAGGAGTTACATTTAAAGGAATGTTTAACGCGATCGGTTGCTTTGTACGTACTTTTAAATCTTTTAGAATCCTTTTTACTTCGTCAGGTTCCATCGTCCCAACTCCAACTGTTCCTAGACCTCCTGCTTCACTGACTGCAGCAGATAACTGTGCATTACTCACATTCCCCATCCCACCTTGAAGAATAGGGTATTGTAAATTTAAAACGCGACAAAGATCATTCATTCCATTCTCACCTCGTTACAGAAATGTTATACTATTCATAAAGTTAACACAATTCAAGGAGGAATGGAATGCTTTATAAATACGGGAACAACTTCCCAATTGTTGATCGAAGCGTATTTGTAGCTCCTGGTGCCCATATTATTGGGGATGTTACGATTGAAGAAGAATCATCTGTATGGTTTAACGCGGTATTAAGAGGAGACGAAGCTCCTATTCGAATCGGGAAAAGAACAAGCATTCAAGACAACTCCACTTGCCACCTCTATGAAGAATCTCCTTTACAGGTCGGAGACGAGGTTACGGTGGGTCATAACGTCATCCTCCACGGTTGTACAATTGAAAATCGAACAATTATAGGGATGGGATCAACCATTCTAGATGGCGCTTTAATCGGAGAAGAGTGTATCGTCGGTGCCAATTCCTTAGTCCCCCCTGGTAAATCCTTTCCTCCACGCTCCTTAATACTTGGATCACCTGCAAAAGTCGTACGAGAGTTAACAGAGAATGATCTTGAACTCATTCAACAATCAATAGATGCGTATGTACAAAAAGGACAACAGTACAAAAAACAAATGTAATAGCTCCCTCGCCCCTGTTAACAAATTAGAAGCCAAAACTGCTCTTAGTTTGGCTTCTTTGTTTTTATGACCGTTATAATTGATAAGGTTTAAGAACTTTTTATCCCCTCATAGTTATCCAGCAGCTCTCTGACCTTTATACCATTTATTGTCATCCCTTCGATCTGACTATCCTTTATAGCCACATCTCTTAAATCGCATTGCTCAAATATACTTGTATGGAGATCGCATTCTGTAAAAGAAATAGACTTCCTATCTTCTCCTAGATCCGTGTGCCAAAAACGAAGGCCGCCCATAGAAACAAAAGAAATCGTGCTATCTTCTAACGTTAAATCAGCGAACATAGTCTTCCTAAAGTTAATGTTTTGGTAAACAGACCCGCTTAAATTGCAATTATGATAATGGCCTTTCTCAATGTTGCTGTTACTCACAGAAATATTAGAAAGATTGGCCCCATACCATTCCGAATGGGCCTGATCTGAATATTCTCTCACAAGTCCATTACCACCACCGGACATATTTTTATGAATTCGCTTTTCATAACAACATTCTTCTTCTGTTTCAAACACCTTGTTATACCCGCTCTTCTCATAGAAATGTAAATTCCCTATTTGACGACGAGATGTCTCAAGCTCCCAGACCCGAACTCCATTATGTTCATCTTCTATAAAGTTCATAACTTTTCTCCCTATCCCCTTACCTTGCTGTGAAGGATCAATGAAAATCCGATCTATCCTTCCAAAAGATCGCCCCGTAAGAGTCAGGATTACACCACCGACAATATCCTCATCCCTCATTACTTTATACGTATGTAAATGATGAATAGAATACATCATACGATCCACAGATCCATACCCAGGCGGTTCAATGTTGTAATCCTTCTCTTCCTGCTCACCTGTGAGCCATTTCCTCGACTCCTTATCAAAAGCTCGTTTCATAACATTTCTTAAATCAAATGCATCCTCTGGCCTTGCCATTTCAATCGTAATACCTTCCATTTGTATACCCTCTTTTCTTAATTTCGCTCTTTCCTATTATTTCAAACCGACAAATAATTAGCTAGATTTATAGAAAGTGCATAACAACTTACCCCCTTACGTTCCTTCTGTCCTATATTTTATAAAAATAGCATTTAAATGTGTTTTTCTTGTTTAGATTTGTATAATTCTGGCTATATAACTCTGTGTAAACAAAATTACCAATTAAAGGAGATGAATGAACATGGCTGATCGTTACAAGACAGGAGAAAAGGTACCAGAAAACGGTACGTATGAATTTGATGGCCTTGCTGACACGAATGGAAATGGGACACCAACGGAAGATGAGAAGCACGTAAGTTTAGAAAGTGGCGAAACATTCCCTCCTCTTCGCTCAAGCAAGGAAGCAGCTTATTGGAAGAAGTCTAACTAAAAAGAAGTTGTAGGATCCGTATTTTTTCAGTTTTGAATAACTGTCCGCCACACATGAATGTTTTTTTAGGATAATAAACCACACCTTCAGCTATAAGGGCACACCGTTCCTATATAGTTGCAAAAAAATTCTTAAAGGAGAGTATTCTGATGGCTAACCGTTACAAAACAGGAGAAAAAGTACCTGAGAATGGCACGTATCAGTTTGACGGATTAACGGATGGACGTAAAAGTGCAAATCCGACCGAAGATGAGAAACATATTAGTTTAGAAAGTGGACAAACGTTCCCTCCTCTAAGTTCGAGCAACGCTGCAGCTTACTGGAAGAAATCTAACTAAGCGAGATATACACAAAAACCCCTGCCTAACTAAAGGTAGGGGTTTTCTCGTTAAGTATTACTTTGTCTCTGTATAAGGATGGGGACACATCCATTAAACTCCTATTCCATTACTCATTCCAGGGCGCAACCAGTTCAACTTTTATGCGATCAGGGTCTTCAAAATAAACGGCATAGTAATCTTCTCCACCTGCGTACGGGTGTTGATCTTCATAGAGGATCTTCATTCCCTTTTCCTTCAGCGCTACTGTTACTTCATCCACCTGTTTCCTAGAACATGCATGAAAAGCTAAATGATTCAAACCTACACGACACCTGTGATAAGAAATATCCAAGAAACGATCTTCCGTTTGTACAAAGACAAGATAGGTGTTTCCTAGTTTATAACTCACTCCACTATCCCACTTCTGAAACGGTTCATATCCCAACTCGTTCAGAAACCAACCCCAGAAATCGGTGGTTTGTTTCAGATCGGATACATATAGTTCAATATGATGTAGCAGTCCTTGTTGTGACAACAGAATCCCCCTTCTCTAGTACAGTATGCGGAACCCATCCTACGACGCCTTCCTTTTTAATTAACGAATAGCCTGTCTTCGAATCGTCCACTAAGGAGACATAGTCTCCCTGGCATACGTTCAGTTCATTTCCAGAAGCATCACCGGCCGTTTTATACAGCCCGTTTTCAGTCTGAATGATCATTTCATTTTTTACGTATAACCTGTTCTCTGATGATTTATGTAGACAATGGGTAAAGTCTTCACCCTTACTTATGATATCTAATTCGTAATCTGGATAAGTGATAACACGTGAAGGTTCGGACTGAGCTTTATACGTTGTATGAATACGTATTTTAGGTAAGTGATCAACTGATTGATAGGTAAACCTGTCCGTCTCATCCTCTTTGTGAATGATAAACGCATTTAGCTGACCACTTTTTTTAATCACATTTCCTCCATCTATACTAATCACCTTTAGCTCGTGATCCATGATCGGATTATGTTGTAATAACTGTTTAGAATAATTGACCACAGGCCAATGCCCAACCACCACATACTGGGGAGCCAGATGACCTTTATCCATAAAGGAATAATCCTTAATCGCATGGGATCTTTTTGTTTGACGCCAATTCGTTTTATACTCGAGAGCCGCATGAACAAAAATATAATCTTTCGTTTCAATAGCTGTTGGCAATCCTAGTAGCCAATTCATTTCTTCTTGGAAGTGTGCCGTTAAGAATTTTTGAATATCCTTAATATCTGTATCCTCCGCTATTTCAACCTTTAAAAAGCGGAGCCACTCGTTTATTAATGACTTCTCCCTCTGAAGCAAATATGGAATAATGTTCTGATTGTGATTTATGATTTCATGGACAAGCACATCACAATTTCCCTCTGTCACATAAACATGAGGGTGAGACTGCTGTAACTTCATCACAAATTGTACGACCGCCCAACTATTGGCCCCTTTCTCACACAAGTCACCATTAATAATTAAGTAATCTTCTTCATTAAAGCCAACTTCTGTCAATAAGTCTTGCAAAAGTTCTGCTTCCCCGTGAATATCAGATGTGACAATTACTCTTTTACCAGATGGGATGTGTAATTCTTGAATCTTATCCACTTTTAATCTCCCTCCTCCGTTTCTTTTTATGTCAGCTATGAATGTCTCTTGTTCTTCCTGCCTTTCCATATGGCATTCATGAGCGTAAGGGAAACAACTACCCATAGAACTGGGTTACTTAAAGATAGCCCACTTGCAGATTCACCACCTAACAGAGTAAATAAAAGAAGAAGACTAACGATATAGATGGTCAGCCCTATTTCCCATAAAGGAAGAATCTGACTTCCCTTTTCTCCAAGAAAAATACTAATGACGATTAGTAGCCCCCAACCGATTAAAAGTCCCCACTTAATCCATATTGCCCCATCTACGCTCGATAAAAAGTAGTCATAGATTAACATGCCCGTAAGAATCGGAGTAAAAATAATCTCAGCAACCTTATCCCATTTCATCGTCCCCGGCCTCCCCCAACATGGATCACTCTTTACTAGATTCTATTGATCTTCATGATCCCCTCCTATTAAATGACAATTTATGCTAATCCTAAACAAAAAAGACCATCCTTGATTAGGATGATCTTTCCTACCCTCTATGCCTTACGCACTATTCATCACATGAAGTTCCCCTGTCGTTAAATCAATGCATTCGATACTAGATGGCTTCCTTTGAAACATATGTTCACTGCACAAGATGGCTTTCTCTTTATAGTCTTTAAGCATTTGAGTACTACACTCCGCAAAGAATTTTCTAAATCTTACTTGACTGTGATCTTGCCCAATAATCGTATGATCTAAGCGAAAGCTCTTAGCGTTATGCGGGTCCACCCCTTTCCACAACGGACAATACCAAGTGTGCTCGTCTTGGTAAATGTCTAGTTGCTGCAGGAGATGATCAACGATCTGAACAAAAGCAATATAATCACAACCTGATTTAAAGAACGTTTCCTTCCCTTTTTCTTGTTGATGCTGATACACAATATGTAAAACAGATGATGTCGTTCTCTGTTTAGCAGGCAGTAAATAAAGTTGATAAACAATGTGGTTTACGAAATTTTGGTATTCTTTATTCATTTCACCACTCCTCTCCTCTTTAGCTATAGTATTTCACAATTGAAAATAATTATCAATATCAATTAAAGGTTGACTGTGAGAATGTTTATCAATTATAATCAAACCTAATCTCTGATAATGATTTTCATTTAGATCTCTAATGAAAGGAGTTTGGTTATGGAATACACATGGATTGTTACAAAGTCCTTTGAACATAAGATAGATTGCTTTTGTTCCGGGGAGCCTCATACAAGTAAGATTCCCTTTCAAAAAGGAGATCGAATAGAACTGACAGATGAGGTGAAAAATGTGGAACCAATGGGATGGTATGTCCGGATTATTATGAACCAAACCTATCAGGTCTTCGTCCATATTGACGACCTTGAAGATTTTTACGAACACCATCTCATCCAATCAGAAATGGACCTCGACTTACAAAGGAACTACTATCAATATAAAGTTAACACCGCACTGGACGAATGGAACCAGGACCAATTTTCACACTATGTAAATAAGCTAGAAGAAGTTCAGGATGTGCTCACTACATCATTTACTAGAATCCCATCTTAAAGGAGTTGACCACGATGGCAAATATCCTCATAGCGTATGCTAGTATGTCTGGAAACACGGAAGAAATAGCTGACCACATCATGAGTGTATTAGAAGATTCGGGTCATTCAATCACTCTAGAGGAAATGGACGAATTGAACCCACAAGATCTCTTAGATTATGATGCGGTTTTATTAGGTTCTTACACTTGGGGAGACGGAGATCTTCCTTATGAGGTAGAAGAATTTTATGAAGAAATGGAAGAAGTCGATTTAAATGGACTACCAGCCGCTTCTTTCGGATCAGGGGATACGTCTTATCCGAAGTTTTGTGAAGCCGTCAATCTGTTTCAATCACGCCTTGAAGCATCAGGTGCATTCATTTGTCAGGAAGGATTCAAGATTGAAATGGCTTTAAATGTAAAAGAAGATTATGAGCGTTGCACCTCATTCACACGTCTCTTTGAAGGGAAAATGACAGAAAAGCTCCAACTAGCTACATAAAGAAAAGGCAATGCCGTCTAGCATTGCCTTTTCTAAAAGTATCTTTGACACGTTGCACAATAAGGGTCCCCATTTCCTCTCTTTTGTTTTGCACGGCAAGTCGGACATTGTACATAAGCACTATTGCTATTCGTAACCCCAGCGAAACCACCTCGGAAGAAACCTTTCATTGCCACTTCAACTTTGCCTACCAATAGAAATGCAATTCCGATGGAAGACCCTAGTAATATACAAATGAGTAAAATCGTCAAGATCATCACTCTCCCCGTTATCCACGCTACCAACAAGTCGAAAACGCTTTCCTATCTCTCTTTAGTCTATCACAAAGCATCCATTTTTTTAACTGTTGATTCGTTATAAAATTTGGCCAATCAGACGTTTGCTTCATCTTTCAACGTGATACGCCTACTAATAAGGAGGGGTAAAATGAAAAAGACGGCCGCGTTTATATTAACAAGCTTTTGTGTTCTTACGGGGTGCAAGGATGCTCCCTCTCAAGAAGACCAATCAGCAACTGCGGAACCAATGGAAGAACAAGAGAATGATCCGCAGAAGAAAGAATCACCTACAATGGATTCAGAGAAAGACAATCAAAGCCATCCAAAGAACACATCTGATTCGAGTGAGAAAGAAGAATTAACAAAAGAAGAAGCCACTAAAGTCGTTCAGCAATATGAACAAGCGATCTCCCATACCATAGACGTTATGCAAGATGATAACCCTGATAATGACTATACTTCTAAAGAAGAAATAAAAAAGTATTACACAGATTCGATGACAGAAGAACTAGCGGCTTCAAATGCAGATTCTTACTTCTGGACAATAGAAGGACAGTTTGAGGTAAAGCCTCGCGACGGCGGAATTCAATTACAAACCGATCAGCCCTATACGTTCAATCAACTAGAAGAAGAGAAATATGAGCTTGTTCAGGAAAGAGATAATGAGTTGTTTAACCATGTGAAGGCGCACTTCATTATTGTGCGAGAAAACGAACAATGGGTAATAAAAAAGGTTTCAAAAGAAGAATTAGAGTAAGAAAGCTAGCACTTTGTGCTAGCTCCCCCATTACAAAATCTTAGTTCGAATTTCTCTCTCCTTTACGATGTGGTAGATCTTTGTTCATATTGTCTTGTATGAACATCCATCAACACGATACAAGACAGAAAGTCAGCCAACGCTTTGTATTCTTGTTTCATAGAACGCTTGCTTACTCGTTTCGAAACAGGATGCTCGAATAGAGACTGCGCCTCAAACGGAATGGCCATGTACAGTTTATCTTGACTAAACGTTAGATAAATGGGGTTGCGTAACGTTTTACGGGCTTTTAAGATTCCTTCCATCAGTTGATTTGTTATCTTACCTTCCACACTCCCCTCTACTGAGTGTTCTACAATATAGGCACGATCAAAGGTGCTATTTCCTGTCTTCAGTCTTTTGTATCTTCTGCGCCGGTCTACATACCCCCAAAGGGCATATCCTCCAAAAAGAACGCTGCACACGACCAGGGCGGCTATAGAAATCATTTGAGCTTTTTGAGTAGCATGTTCCCCCGAGGTATCGAATGAAGAATAAACAAACGCTCCCGATATAAGAATGAACAGAACATAGAAAAAATAACGAACTTTCATCATCCAGTAACGAAGCTTCCGAACGGCTCTCCTTGGTGTAAAGCGTCTTGTTATCCGTTCTCTGAGGATGATCTTCCCCCTGATATATTGAGGTTGTGTCAGCTTCATGACGATTCCCTCAAACGTCGGGACCACGACTCGCACATACTTTGTATGTTGATTTTGTCTATTGTATCTTAATTTCTTCCCCACTTTCTTCGTCAGAATTTCACTAAATTGAAAACGTGTCTTTCCGATCTTTCCTTTGACATGATCTTCTGTATAAAATTCATTCACATCAGAGGATAAGAGTGGGAGGACTTCTGACTCCAAGAGTTCACGCCGGTCGACACACCCACCGTTCGAATCAAATGTGAGCGTATCCCGTGTATCGACTCCAGAAGAGTTGAGTAGCCCCTGATTTCGGTATTCCTTGTTCGCTTCTTCAACAGCATATTCCATCATTGTATGCATGAGGGTTTTGTATTTTTCTGTGAATCTCTCCTGTGCTACACTTCTTTCCTGCACCCAGACAAAGGGCAGAACAAAGATCGGAAACAAGGTCCCAATAATAATTGGAAATATGAAATGAAGTTGCAATAGGTAAGTCACCCCGGCCAGAATCAGACCCCATATGATTAAACCCTTACTACTCTTCTTCAGCATCCTTCGTTTGGCAAGACTCCATTCGTGCTTCCGAACTTTCTCTGCTTGGTCTATATCTATTTGATGATCTCTTTCGAACTCTTTGTAGTTCTCAATATGTATTGGTATTTCTTCCATATTCATCCCTCCCACTCAAAAGTGTACGATAATTCTACCTGAAAGTTCCAAACCTTTTCAGAAACAATACTTTTATACTACCTTTAAGAAGGATATGTATGTTTCCGTTCGATTCTAAAGAGTGTAAGGTGGTTCGGGGAATCACTGGCTTTCCGCGGCGAGCTGGGAAGGCACCTCGCTCGCGTTGATCTCTAAGTGGTTTTCCCTATGCTCTCTGCCGCAGGAGTTTCGCGATTTCCTGAACCACCTTCTCCTATATGGAGAAGCGGAAACAAGCTTTATGTCAAAATCTTTATCTTTCAAAAACGGTAAGATTCAAATTCTTTATGAGAGATAGTAAATGGAATTTCTCTACATATAAAAAAGCCTTGCCATATGGCAAGACTTCTTTTATACATGGTCGGGTTCGGCCTGATGAGAAAAGAATAAGTAGAGAAGGCCTAATCCTATAAAGGTGAGCAATACATACTGGATTGAAGCAATCACTAGAGCAAGGCCAACAATCGTTACAAGGCTGGATGAAATTGCTCGTTTCTGACGGGCCGTTCCGACTCGGTAGCCGTGAACAATAGAAAGGACAACCGTTATAGCGATTAACGCCCCTCCCAGTACAAAGGTTCCGTCCGTTTGTGATGCATCGAACACGGTGACAACCCCGATCATAAATCCCGTTATATCTACAGTCGATGTACTTTGGTCACCATACGCATAGTGAGTGCTAATAATGGATAAGAATAATAGTCCTGTAAACATCACTACATATGCGTGCCCCATAGAAACAGCTAGTAAGAGCATAACCAATAGAACGATTGATAGCACTCTCGTCCCCTTGAATGTAAATTTACTTGCAAGGTGTACCATAGACATCACAAACAGAAACCAGATGATGGTTAAAGGAATGGTCACATAATGAAGAGATATACCCTCATGTAAGGAAGGGAAGAAGATCGTATTGAGTTGAATGTCTCCGAATACAGAAACAATTAAAACTGCAGAAAGCCTCCCGATCCTCCTGCCTCCTTCACCAATCCATGAATAATTAGACCCATAATCTGTTAGAATTAGAACGAGTCCTGCTACGATTACAGGAACAGAAGAAAAGCCTTCAGGACCTATTAGAAGTAACCCTACGGTAAAACTAAGCCATAAGACCACACTACTCGTTATTCTAGGGTTTTTAAGGAGTTTATCACGGTAAGTAAGCCAGGAAACTTGTTTGTAAATAAAAGGAATTAAACAACACAAAACGACTACCAGATTCAACACTGCACCACCTTCTATAAAAGATTACGAGCACAAATTCTCTTACACATAACTGGTACTTAATAACTATGTATCTATTGTAACCCGAAACCTTTTAAGAAGTCTTGTGTTCTTTGTAAATTTTATTTAAATTTTCTGTTAATTAAGAAAGAAGTGCATGTGTTAATCGTTAATGATCGAAGCAACCCTCTCCACATCGGAGGAACTGATTCCGGCAAAATGGGAAGTATCTCCCATAACAATCCCCCTTCCCTGCTCCGGATCTAACCAAAGGGAATAAGTGAGAGTTTCTCCATTTTCAAGAGAGAACACTAATTGATAGTCAGAAGGTGGCAAGTCTATATTTTTATCTTGTTCCTTTACTTGTTGAACAAGTTTAATCAGGACGCCTGCTTCATCCTTTTCACCGGTAATTTCTTTAACCATTGTGTTGGCTTCACTTTCGATGTTTATGTAAACCTTTACCTGGTCTACTTTGATTCCATTCAACGAAGTGCTGCACCCTGTTACAACAAGCAACAAAAAAATCATTAGAACAAAAAAGTGCTTCTGATGAAAATCCCTCATTCCTTTACCCTCCTTTATTAATTTAGAAAGAAACGTTCTGTTGAGAAAAATCGTTTCGCTCAGAAGGGATAAACACTTTGAACAGAAGGAAAAGTGCCAATATGGCTCCAGCACCTGCTAAGATTAAGCAAACGACTTGTAACGTAAACCACTGAGCGAACAAACCAAGTAACGTCGTTAACAAGATCTGAATCACCCCTTGAACCATATTGGCTACACTTCCGAACCGCCCCATAAGATTTACGGGGACCGTGTTCTGAAAGTACGTCGTATAACCCGTGTTCGCAAACGCCATAAAAAAGCCCAAAAAGATAAAAGCTACTGTCGCTGTTAGCATATTATAAGAAGAGTAGAAAAACACATATCCTACAGAGGAAAGTAAAATGCCTCCACTTAAATACATTCTTGTAGACAGTTTATTTGCTAAAATCGCCGCTACACTTCCTCCGGCTAACGATCCAACCGCGGTTATACTGACAATCAACCCATATTTCTGGTCAGATAATTGAAGATGTTGTTTGATATATGTCACTTCTTGAGAATCAAGGGCGAATCCTACCATCATGGCACCCTGAAATAACAAGTAGACTGTAATGAAAAATGGAGCTTTTTCAGCAAAAGTTCTCAATGCTTGCCAATCCTTCCTAATGCCTTTCCACGACATCGGTTCGCGTACTTTCCCCGTTTGATCCAAATCGTCAGGAAGAAGGAAGATCAAGAAGGCACAGATCAGGAATGTAATACCGTTAATTATAATACACAGTTCTGTACCCACCATCATAATCAGCACCCCTGCTAAACCAGGACCAATCAGAAATGCTCCTGAATTTGTCATTCCTAAAAATGAATTGAACCGCTTCCGTTTCGTTTGAGGTACAAGTTTTGTTATGTATACAGAAGAAGCCGGACCAAAAAATGCTCCAATCATATGAATAATTAGAATCAACCCATAGATTCCCCATAGCGAGGATAGCAAGGGAATACAAAAGACGAGGGCACCCCTTAGGATATCAACCATTACCATTAGCTTTCGTTCGTTCACCCGGTCTACGACACTACCTGACCACACATTCATCAATAGAACGGCGATAGGCTTTAATACATAGAGACCCGCTACAGCAGCAGGTGAACCTGTAAGATCTAAAATCAACAGGTTAATAGCAATTAAATAAATCCAGTTTCCTAAAAAAGAAATTCCAACCCCTGACAGCAACAACAACGGATTCTTCCAAGCCAGTATCTTCACCTTACTCAGAAGTAATCCTTATCAGATTTCCATCTGGATCAGCTATTTTGAAACCCCTCATTTCCCATGGGTACGACTGAATCCCCACTACAACAGGATAGTCCGCTTGCTGAAATCGCTCATATACCGTTTCAAGTCGATCAACTACGATAATCATCTCAGCTCCGTTCCCTTTACCGTGTGCCATTCCATTTCGACTGAAGTAGTTTCGCTCTTCTTGCTTCTTATTAAGCACCTCTTCTGAAGTTAACAAAAGTGAGAAACAATCATAATTGAATCGTGCAGCACGCTCATTCTTCCCGTATAGCTCTAACCCTACGAGATGTTGATAAAAGTCTAAAGATCTTTCTATATCTTTGACATAGTATTCCATCCTAAATAAGATACTCATCCTATCTTCCTTTCTATGTTGTTAAACTAGCATTCTAATCCTTTTTCATTAAGCGGATATTGCTTTTACCATCCACAGCTCCTATTGTAGAAGATTGCATCCCTACCCACTTCTACGAAAGGATATATTTCCCTCCTCTAACTTGCATATTTTAGACTCCATTAAAATAAAATTTGACAAACTCCACCAACAGCCGTACTATTATTCTTAATTTCATACGTGATGCAATGACGGAACAGAGTAGGATAAATATCCCTGTTACAGAGAGTCGATGGTTGCTGTGAATCGACACACATATTTATGTGAATTACTTTCCTGAGCTTCTGATTGGAAACCGAGCAGGTAGTAGAATCAGACGGTAAATCCGATATCTTGTTAAGTGGAAGATGAGTTTAAGCTCATTCTTTAACTTGGGTGGTAACGCGTGATAGAAGCACGTCCCATGATTGGGGCGTGCTTTTTTGTATGTTAAAAGGGGGATGGATTATGAAATTTGTGAACCAATTAAACAACAATCAACAAATGGAGCTACAAACACAGTTCGAAGTATTATCATATGGAGTGGAACGAATCGTTCCAAAAGAAGAGTTAAAAGAAAAAATCGCAAAGTCGATCGTAAAAAAGCAACCATTGAAAGTAAAATTAGGTCTAGATCCAACTGCACCTGATGTACACTTAGGCCATACGGTCGTATTAAATAAACTGAAGCAATTCCAACAGTTTGGACATAGGATCCAGCTTATTATCGGGGACTTCACCGGTAGGATTGGCGATCCCACTGGGAAAGACACAGCAAGAAAAGCCCTGACAGATGAAGAAGTACAGCATAATGCGAACACGTACTACGAACAATTCGGGAAAGTCATTAACATGGAAAAGGTAGAACTTCACTACAACTCCAAATGGTTATCCACCTTTGATTTTTCTAAAGTTCTTGAGTTAGCAAGCACGGTAACGGTCGCCCGCATGTTAGAAAGAAACGACTTCCACAACCGTTACAAATCCCATAAACCGATTTATCTTCATGAATTTTTCTATCCGGTTATGCAAGGGTATGACTCTTATGCATTACAATCAGATATAGAACTCGGGGGAACCGATCAAGAGTTTAATGTCCTCTTCGGGCGCCAAATTCAGGAACACTATGAGCAAGAGAAGCAAGTCGTCTTACTTTTGCCACTGATCGAAGGTCTCGATGGTGTTGAGAAAATGTCTAAATCGAAAGGCAATTACATCGGAGTAGACGAAAGTCCGAACGACATATTTGGTAAGACCATGTCCATTCCAGATGGGTTGATTGTGAAGTATTTTGAGTTAACGTCAAACCTCTCCATCGAGGAAGTCTCGACGATTAAATCAATGCTTGAAAATGGCACCCTCCATCCGAAAGATGCAAAAGTTCGTCTCGCTCATTCCTTAGTAGAGTTGTTCTACAGCAAAGAAGAAGCGGATCAAAGCCAAGGAAATTTCGCTAATGTATTCGGTAAGAATAAGATGCCAGAAAATATGCCCGAAGTTATTTGGGAGCTCGAAACAAGTATCAGCATTATTGACTTAGTGAAAGGGTTGAATTTATTGCCTTCTAAAAGCGAAGCCAGAAAGATGGTCCAAAATGGTGGTGTCCGCATCAATCAGGAAAAAGTAATGGATCCTTCACAAATGATAGAAGTTGTTGATGGAATTGTCGTACAGGTGGGAAAGAGGAAATTTGTAAGGCTTAAAGTGAACCCCTAAACCTTACTAAATATTTGTCCCCTCTCTCCCCTATGCATACCTAAGACATTGGACTATTTATAAATCAGGCCAGTCCCCTCCCCTCAATGCCTATACCTCTTTATACTTTTTGGAATATACATAGTAGTACATGTCTAATAGAAAGGAGAATACCATGGCTACTGAAGTGTATGTTCCAACCGATTATCCCACAATCCAGGAGGGGATTGATAATGTTGATCCAGGGGGCACCGTTTATGTTGAAGCAGGCTTGTACACACCCGCAGCTTCTATCACCATTACTAAACCTGTTACGATATTAGGTCCCCAGGCCGATGTTGATCCAAGACCCATTTGCTCGACCACAAGAATCCCTGGTGATCCGACTACAGAAGCAATTGTGGATGGGGGTGGTGCACTCTCGAATATATTTATCATCCAAGCCGATGATGTGACCATTAATGGGTTTGAAGTTCGTAACGGTAACGGAGATTTAATATATTCACCTGTTCCCATCAAGTTTCGACCAATTGTAAGTTACAATATTGTTCACAATAGTCTTACTGATGAAGGAATACAATTACGCGCAATAAGGGATGGATTGATTACCTACAACCATGTTTATGATACAGCAGGAGATGCCATAAACGTTTGTTGTGGATCTACCAACAACACCATAAGCTACAATGAAGTAAACAACATTCGATCCGGTAATGCTGCTTTGTATTTTTATGAAGCCAGTGATTTCATCATAGAACAAAACATTGTTCACGATGTTCGTATTAATGACGGAATTAAGCTCGGCGACAGTGGGGATGACAATCTAACAGGAGGTGTGATCCGTAATAACATCGTTTACGATGTCGCTCAGGATGGAATCACTCTTCGAATGAGTAACACCCTCATTGATGGAAATGAAATCTATAACACCAGAAGTGACAACGGTGCCATCTATATTGACGGGCGGCCTGACTCAATTTCGATTACGAATAACTGCGTTCGCGATAATGGAGAACCTGGTGGTTTAACTTATGGAGTCCGCATCGGCAAAGATGGAAACCTTCCAACCAATGTACTTGTTACAGGCAACAACATTTTTAACAACATTGCCGGTGAGCTTTTTTATAATTCATCGATTCCACCTGCTCTCGACGCAGAGGACAATTGGTGGGGGGATGCTTCCGGGCCGCCTCCAGGTTCAATTGTAGGGAATGTAGATTACTTCCCCTTTCTTACTGAACCTGCGCAAGTTTGTAATCCTAACATTTTATGTCCCGATGATATCATCGTTTCAAATGATCCTGGCCAATGTTCAGCGGTGGTTAGCTACGAGGTCACAGCTAGAAGTAACGATTGTGGCATAGTCGAAATAACTTGCAACGGAAACACTCAGACTTTCTTTCCCCCTCAACAAGAAGTGACGATCACCGAAGAAAAAACGTTTATTGTGGGAACCACTGATGTTACCTGCACCACAACAAATGCCAGTGGGGACCAGGGTGAATGTAGCTTTAGCGTTACTGTAAATGACACAGAACCACCCGTTATCACCTGCCCTGCTGATGTGGTAGTTGGCGTTGGCCCCGGCGAACCAGGGACAATTGTGAATTTCCCGAATCCAACAGTAACCGATAACTGCCAGGGAGCAACAGCAGACTGCACTCCTTCCTCAGGCGACTTCTTTCCTGTAGGCACAACCCCTGTAACCTGTACTGCCACAGATGCATCCGGAAATAAGAGCCAATGTACGTTTAGCGTCAGAGTAGCCCAAATCAATCAACTGAGTGCGGACGTTCTTGTTCGTATTACGAATGAAGTCGATGTCACCGCCCCTATCACACTTGAGCTTCCAACAGAACTTCCCTCAGATCAACTAACGTTTACCCAAAACAACGTACCACCCTCATATTGTATAAATGCTAATAAAGTATATGATTGGATTGTGTTCTGCTCTACTGAACGAGTAACCATTCCTCTCCCAGATGAGTGTATCGTGGCCATACTAGATTGCCAAAACGCCGGCCAAACGATTACAAAAACATGTCGAGTACTATCTGATGAAAGTACTTTTGATATTGTGGGTACTATTCAACCATTTCCACAACAGCCTGAACTAAGTATAGTGCCAATCGAAATCTCAGTCCCTATTATTCTTACCTATCGCTGTAATAATGAATGTATCTGTACAGTTGAAGCTATTGTGACAACCCATGATGAAGTTATCGTTTGTTATCCGGAGGACACATCATTTGAAGCAAGGGTTCGTGATGGCTCATGCAGGATCATTCGTGAAATTGAAACAATGGATTAAGTAGTCAAAAGTTAGAGCTTTTTTTACAGTTCTAACTTTTGATTGAGGTCAGCGGGACAACCTATTTACCCAAAGCCTTCCTTTCACTGTGCAAACGTGTCTTCCATCCATGCCTCAAACGTTTCTTTTTCTTCTATTTGCGGATAATGGGCCGATTCTTCAAATCTGACAAACCCCTTTTCCTTTGCTTTAATCGTGTCAAAGTAGTCTTTAGCCGCCGCAGAAGAAGTCTGGTAATCATAATCTCCCATTATAAAATAAACCGGAACGTCCAAATTTGTAACGATTGAAGGCAGAGGGTGTTCAAATACTTCCGGCAGCAATGCTTCTTGAGAGATAGAAATTCCCCTCAGGTAGCGAATCACGTCCATTAAGTTGTATTCGCTACTCCACATTTTCCCAACCAGGTTCTTATCAGGATTCTCAATCTTCCTCGTTGCTCCTCCATACTTCATAATAGATCTTCTCGGGGTTACAGTCTCTCCGCTATACACCGGCATCTTCACATCTTGGAGCGCTTCCACCACCTCCTGGTCCCCCGCAGCTTTTGCCTCCTTCATTGCAAAATTCCAACTCTCCACCTCACTTTTAACGACATCACTCATTTGTCCAATACCAACGTAGGCTTCAAATTTCTCTGGTTCTTTAGCGGCAGCTTGCATAGCAATATAAGTACCATAAGAGTGCCCAACCAGAATGACTTTCTCTTGCTCCAGTCGATCTGAAACATAGTCGGTTAATGCTAATAAGTCCTCCACTAGTACCGAAGAAGATAAATTCGAATAGTCCTCCAAGAAATGATAAGACTTTCCTGTTCCTCTCTGATCATAATTCACTACAGTGAATTGATCTTCTAAACCGCTCTGATAAGCATCTGCATAGGTTAATTCGGAAGAACCAGGCCCGCCATGCACAAAAATAACCACAGGATGGCCTCGGTCTTGCCCACGTATCATAATTTCATGACCAGTCCCATTAAGATTGACTTGTTCTAATGTACTGATACTGTTATCACCTTTCACTTTTGGAGTCCAGGTGGGGAAGAATAGGGCAACGATTATCAACATAATGGAAATCAATCCAACCAAACTCAGGGTTTTGACCAACACTCTTTTGTCTTTCATATGATCACCTCCACATCCAATTTTTATTGATTGATTAATCAATCATTTTTATTTAAAAATGTTCTACTCTTTCCGTCTGTTCCTCTTTAATCTTTTGTTTGTTTAAAAGAAGATTCTTGTTCACTTTCAAAAACAGAATTAGTCCTAATGAACCAAGAACAACGTACTTCACCCCCATAGCCCACGCTGGAATAAGACCGCTTATAACCACTCCAAGAGCGGCTACTAGCATCGCTATGTATCCCGTGAACTGAAAGGCAGCTAAATACGAACTTCTCTTATCCTCAGGAGCCAAGTCAGCTAACATGCTTTGTTTAATGGGGATATACATGAGTTCGCCGATTGTTACAATAGCCATTAGCCCAATTAATATCAGCGGGGAACTGACAAATATAAACAAGGCATACCCGACCGTATAAGAGATTAACCCGACTACTAAAACAGTGTGATTACTCCATCTCTTAATGAACCACGTTATAAAGCTAGCCGCAAAGACTACGAGAAAAGTATTTTCTGAACGCAAAATCCCAATCATCAACAAGCCATCAATTTGAACATTTATGGATGGGATATTGCTCAATTTCTGCGTTTCAATGGTATGAACAAAATGGAGGCCTAAAAAATTTGTAAGTTGTTCCTCAAGGGATAAAACCAAGATCGCCGCAAACAGAAGCATTACGAATATGCGGTCCCCGAAAACGGTTTTATAATTAGTCCACATATTGTCTTTGGCCTCTGGATTTGATGGTTTTATTGGAGTTTTTATGTAGGATTCAGTGATGAACAGCTGTGTGATGATGGCAGATAATAATGAGACAGCGGATATACTTAGGAACAGTTGAAAAAGATAATGTTGAAACAAGAGGGCACCTACTACTCCAGCAATAGCTGAAGCCATGTTTCCAACCCAGTACAATAACGTAAACACATACCGACGGTTTTCACTAAAAGTGACATCTAACACCATGGCTTGAGAAACGGGACCGATGACCCCACCGAAGAACATAGCAACGATAAAAATACCGAATGTGGCATAAGGAGCATCAAACCAAGGGGAATTCATACAGGCTATTGCGAGAAAAGCAATAGCGGCTCCTACTTCTGACCATACCATTAACCTCTTTCGCCCAATTCGGTCAGAGGAGAAGCCACCAATGATCCCTCCTGCTATTCCAAAGCCAATAAGACTGATGACCATTAAACCCGTTACGACTTCACCCACTTTTTGAGCAAAATACACAGCAAGAAATGGAAGAACCATCATGTTGGAGAATCGAGTGAAAAACTGAGTGATCAATCTTATCTTCACATTGCGATGCAGCTCTTTAAACTTCATACAATCCCTCCTCGTATTATGGATTACTCGGACCAAATAATAGATAAGCCTGGCGAATGAATGTATCCCATCGCTCCATTTCCTCAGCAGAATCGATAAACGTTAGACGAACCCCATTAATAAACGACAAATAAGAATCGCTAATATCATTCGGTTCTAATTGAATGAGCTCCCCCTTCTCTTGCCCCTTTAAAATAAGAGGTCTAAGAGCCTCCCTCAGGTGAAGGGAAAATTGATCAAGTTCCTTAAACAGATCCGGGAACCGTTCTGGTTGACCGATTACATATTGGAGCATGCGAGCGTAAGTGGTTTGTTGGGCAAAGAAACGGAACTGCCTCTCAATAGTCTCTTTAATCTGCTCCGCAGGATGTTCAGAAGGATGCGGAATGCTGAACATTACGGATTTAACTTCTTCTAAAGGCTCGAGTACAGATGCTTTAAAAAGATCTTCCTTATTTTCAAAATACGTAAAAACGGTCCCATAGCTTACTCCAGCTGTTTTAGCCACTTCCTTAATAGTGGTAGTAGAGTATCCGTTAACCGCAAACGTTTGAATACCAGCTTGAAGTATACGTTCTCTTTTTTCTGATGATTTTTGCATGGCCATTATAATCTCTCCCAATAAATAATGATTGATTAATCAATCATTATTATATCTTTCATCTTTCGATTTGTAAAGTTTTCCATAACAAGTGCGTATTCTCTTGTTCTGCTATCGACCTTATGGAACAAGATTTCGAAATACCCTTAGCATCAACTTATTCTTATATCCCTACTAAAAAACCCCTTCCCTCAAAAGGAAAGGAGTCAGGACACCTTCATATATAAAAGAACGCCTACAACCATCTCTGCCCTATTCTACACAGAGTCAGTGGATTCTGATTCGAACTGTTTGGCATGTTGATCTCCCCACTTATGCAGGGTTTCCATAATGGGCTTTAGTTCTTTTCCGTAATCGGTTAACGTATATTCAACTTTTGGGGGGACAGATGGAAAGATCGTTCGGTTGATTATTTGATGATGTTCAAACTCTCTTAAGTGAGTGCTTAGCATTTTTTTAGTAATAGTTGGAATTAATCTCTGCAATTCACTAAACCGGAGTGTTTCATGCTCCATCATGTGAAATAAAATAATATGTTTCCACTTTCCGGTTAAAAGTTCAAGAACTTCATTCGCTTTACATGGTATAGACATTCTCTCATTCCTTCCACAACAAGATAGTCCCTCGATGTAAGAACTTTTCTGCTTAATACGTTACTACGTTTATGTGATGAATTCAAACTAAAAAAGTCCCGACATTTTGTTCATGTCGGGACTTTTTATAAAGTTACTTCACATCTAGTTTGATAACATTCCCTGTAGGATCATGGATTAACATCCTATCTTCGTTCACACGATAACCTAAGCTCTCCAAGCGGTAAATAGCTTCTTGTCTCGCTTCTAATCCAGGAAAGATAAGAGAATAGTGCTGAAGACCAACCCGATTAGTAGAAGGTGATTCAGCTTTTTCTCCTTTCCACGTATTTAATCCTATGTGATGATGATACCCGGCTGTTGAGATGAAAAGGGCCTTATCTAGTTGATCAAACGTCGTCTGAAAACCAAGACCCTTACAATAAAAATCTTTTGCTGCTTGTAAATCACGCACGTGTAAATGGATGTGTCCGATAACCGTCTCTTCAGGCATTCCCTTCCATTTCTCCCCATTTAACTCTGATAGAATCGAGTCCCCGTCTAGTGGCTCCACCGTCATGACAATTTGTTGATCTTCACGCTTCCACTGGTGTGTAGGACGATCATGATAAACTTCAATCCCATTTCCATCTGGATCATCGAAGTATAATGCTTCACTCACAAGGTGATCAGCAGCACCTAAACGGATACCATTCTCAGATAGGTGATAAATAAACGTAGCCAGATCTTTCCGATTAGGCAAAAGAATGGCAAAATGATAAAGTCCTGCCTCTCTTCGATCCTTGGGTTCAATCAATTCTGGCTGCTCGATTCTCACCAGAGGTGTTATCCCATCCGAGGATAACACAACCCTCGTTTTATCTTCCTCGATAACTTTCAATCCCAGTATAGATGTATAAAATGTTTTTGATTTTTCTAAGTCCTGAACTTTTAATGCAACTTCCCCAACTCGAATAGCCGGATCTTGAAAGAACGTTCTTTCCATATTCCTCATCCCTTCATAAACTCATTAGCTTTACTATATTCCCTTTTACAACGACTAACAAGAAGGCACTTAATCCTCCCCTGGTTTCATAAAGGATACTTTCACAAGGGGCGCGGCATGGCCCTAATAAGTATACTTTTAAAGAGGACTTCCATACCCCGCATGATTTAGGATATTCTGGTTTGTGTTTATCTTCTTCCATTTGCTATGATTGTTCAGGTGTTTAAAGAGAATATGGAAAGCTTCTTACCATATATGTAACTTTCCCTCTTAAGAATGGAGGCTTTTTTTTGAAATGGATTGTAGATCTAATTAGAGGATTAACGTACAAGCAATGGATCTTTACTACCTTAATTGGTATCTGTTTTATCGCTTCTATGGTTTTTGTGAATCATAATAGTTCCTTTTACAAACGAACCATAGCTGAAGTTACAGACACTCAATTGGAAAATAAGGAAAATGTGAAGGATCAACATGGAAATGAAGACCAAATTGGAACGCAGCAACTAACCGCTGTTATTCAAAATGGAGAAAGAAAGGGAGACACCGTTCATTTAACAAATAAATATTCCATTTCCGGTGCCTATGATCAACATTATCAGGCAGGTAATGAATTGTTTATTTCTGTGGATAACCGCTCCGCTGAAGGGAAATTATCCGGCTCTGTTTTAGATGTAAAACGGGATAAATACGTTGTATTAGTGGGCTGGTTCTTTATCTTAATGTTACTCGTTGTAGGGAAAAGACGGGGCTTATTCTCATTAATTAGCTTGACTATTAACGCAGGACTCATGTTTTACGCCCTTGATGTATACGTCAATCATGGAAATTGGAGTTTGTTGTGGATCAGTGGTATTTTAGTCATTCTGTTTACAGTCATCTCTTTATTACTACTCAATGGTTTCAATGAAATGACGTATGCAGCAATTGCATCCACGCTCATTGGAATCTTTCTCTCTTTATTGATTACATATGTGGTCATTAAGTTTACAGCAGGAAGTGGACTAAGATATGAAGAAATGCAGTTTCTTACCAGACCTTATAAAGTTGTCTTCATGGCTGGACTGTTCGTCGGGTCACTCGGGGCTGTTATGGATGTCGCCATAACCATTTCATCGTCCATCTTTGGTCTCTATGAGAGCAATCCCACAATTAGCGTCAAAGCGCTACACCAATCAGGAATGGATATCGGAAAAGATGTAATGGGGACGCTCACGAACATATTGTTTTTCGTCTATGCCAGTGGTTCTATACCATCTATCATATTATTCTTAAAAAATTCTTCTGCTTTAGGGTTCACCCTATCGATGAACCTTTCATTGGAGTTCACCCGTGCCCTGGCTGGTGGAATTGGAATCGTCTTAACCATTCCGATAGCTGTGTACACTTCTATATTTTTTGTGAAACGAAAGAGGAATAGTATATGAATGCATTAATGATCCTATCTGTAATTTTATTTGTTCTAATGACGCTTATTGGAGGCAGTAAAGGAGCACTATCGTTCCTTTCTTTGTTTATCAACTTTGTGGTCCTTCTGATCGCGATTTTTCTCATGTTATCACCAGGCATGAACCCTATTATCTTAACGATCATTGCATGCGCTCTCTTTAGCTGTATTAATCTCTTCTTCGTCAATGAAGTAAACAGGAAAACCATTACAGCTTTCATTTCAACGATGATTACGATTGCCGTCTTATTGCTATTAATTGATGTCATAACAAGCTTATCGATGATTCAAGGATTTAGCGAAGAGCAGTCAGAAGAAATTGCTCCATACTCCTTGTTTGTTGGAGTCGATTTCATCAAAATCGGTGCATCTGTCATTATCATTAGCACGATTGGGGCCATTACAGAAGTAGCGATTTCCATTACATCATCGATGGGTGAAACCTTGCTACACCACCCTACCATTAGTCGAAAAGATTTATTCCTATCTGGTATGAGGATCGGGAAGGATATTCTTGGCACGGATACGAATACATTATTCTTCGCCTTTTTTGGCGGGTATATGGCTTTGCTTATTTGGTTTATCGATCTAGATTATTCCATTGGACAAATCGTCAATTCAAAGGTTTTTAGTTCTGAAATGATTACGATCTTTTGTGCGGGGATTGGGATTGCACTAATCATCCCTATTACTTCGTGGATTAATGCTTATGTTGCGGTGAAGAAAGCTCAAACGAGTTAACTTACAAAAGGTTCCTTCGATCTTAACCGAAGGAACCTTTTTTAGACTCTTTAATGGGAAACGTGATTTCAATTCCAACAGGAAATCGGGTGGTTTCCAAGCACACCTCACGCTCAGGTTTAACCGAAAGGAAACAACCTAGCTAGTTAATCCTCCTTCTCCTGAATGGGATAGCCGGATTTAATATGCAAATCTCTCTGTGGAAATGGAATCTCAACACCGTAATGGTTTAATTGTTCATAAATTCGAAAGTTCAAATCACTTTTAATTCGAATGACTTCTTCAGGGTTCGAGATCCAAATGAATAGTTCAAAATCCAAAGATGAGTCACCAAAGCCTGTGAAATTCACAAATGGTTCTGGTGAATCTAAAATGATAGAGTTAGCCACCCTTGCTTCTCTAGCAATGGTTAACAGGATCTCCTTTACAAGAAGAACATCGGTCCCATAAGCCACTCCGATTGGAACGGTGAGGCGAAGTCTTGGGTCAGAGAAGGAGCGGTTCACGACTTTTTCTTCTAGAAAGTAAGAGTTCGGAATAATAATATGCTCGTTCTCAAGTGTACGAACAACGGTAGCTCGCATGCTGATCTTTTCCACGTCACCGATTACGTCATCAATAATAACACGGTCCCCTACTTTTATCGGTCGCTCAAACAGTAAGATGAGTCCTGAGATAAAGTTGGATGCAATATTTTGCATTCCAAATCCAATCCCTACCCCAAGCACTCCGGCAAATACTGTTAGAGCACTCAGATCAATCCCGACGGTCGTTAAGCTTACAAAAACAGCAATCACCATAATTACGTAATGGATAATGCGTTCCATTGTAAATTGCAAGCCTTTGTCTAATTGGTGACGTTCATAAAAGAATGGAAGAATATAATGATTAAGAATTTTAGAAAGTCGACTTGCCAGCGTGATGATTAACAAAGCAATGAGGATTAAAAACAAAGTAACGTTTACTTCACCTATTGAGAAAAAGCTATAAAACAGCCATTTAGAATCAGAGAAATAAACGATCAGAAATACAAGTATTCCGTTATAGGTAAACCACTTTATAAGGGAAAGAAGCGCTTGCCGCACCCCTTCTTTATTTCGGAAAACCCGTTTAATGAAAAGAGATAATATCGATCGGAACAAAATGATCCCGACTACAAATAAAGATACTGTTATGATATCTCCCCACTGCCACATATTCAGTGATTCCATGAACAGGTTTAACACCTCCAACATATACTTCTTATGCTTTTCAAAAGGATTATTTCAAATAAAATAAGCAACCCTTGTGGTTGCTATTTTACTAATCTATTCAATATCCCTGGTAGATATGAAATCGTCCTTCTACTCTTTTTTTCGACAAAAACATCAAATTCCCTTCTTGATATACCTATTGATATGGTAAGGAGGAATAATCTCAGTCCTTATGATGGACATTCTTAAGAGGTTTTTTTGAACTGATTTTATTCATAAATATTCGGAGTTGCTACTAAGTATGTTCCTAATTATAAAGGAGTTGATCAGTCCCCTTTTTCGCTCTAGCTTCTTATCATGTAGCACTTGTCTTTGCAGCACATTGATAAACCATATCTCCAAAAGAACGAATGTCCTCGAGATAATCGAATCCTTCAGAAGAACCGTATCGGTTAAACATTCTCACTGCAACGAGGTCTTCATCTGGGATCACAAGCAGCGCAACATTTGTATACCCAAGTAATTGATAGGAACCCTTCGGTACTCCGTCACCAAGTTGGTTAAAGCTATAGTTCGTGTCTTTGACAAACCATAAACATCCGTTCTTATGGATCGGAAGACTCGGATCAGGTGTCTGGATGGATGTCGCCAATTGAATAATTTCTCTAGGAACAAGCTGACGATCTCCCCATTTTCCTTCTTTTAAATGTAGATATCCCCATAGCGCAAGCTCTCGGGCAGACACATACATATTCATTCCTGAACCATCGACCACATCTGTTTCAGTCCAATAGACGTTATTAGTATCTCGAATAGTGCTTGCTATTTTGGAATGTGGCTGACTCATCTTAATCCATTCTGTAGATTGGAAGCCGACCGGATCAAATACTTGCTCTTTTACAATCTCAGCAACGGATTGTCCTGTAGTTTTATGGATAATGCTTGTCAGCAAATCAATGCTAGGGCCGCGGTATGCCCATGATTCCCCAGGATGGAAGTTACGAACTAATTCCCCATCCACTATTTGTAACCCATGTGTGTGGGTTAATAAGTGACGGATGGTTACACCTTCATACGGGGATAAATGAGAATCTTCAACATAATGCCAAATTGGGTCATTTATAGAAAAGTAACCATGGTAGATTGCATACGCAGCTGCAAATCCGATATAAGCCTTCCTTACAGAGGCAATGTGGAATTGAGTACCCCCTTGAACCTTTCGAGCGTTAGGGTCCTCAGACTGATAGCCAAAATAAGACTCGGTTATCACCTTGTCATTTTGAATCATATATAAGGCCCCACCACTTGCCCCTAACTTATTAGCACTTTCTTTCACATGAGTATGTACATCTTCAAATGCGTTTGTGTAGGTATGGTTTAATTGCAATTCATCCACTCCTCTTTAAAGATAAAAGGTCACCAATATATTCTCGTAGCATTCCAATTATTTCAAAACCCTTCGCATTACACAACCTTATTTTCCACCAAAAAGAACCTTCTATTTATAGGTGATCAGTTCAGTTTTAAAGTGCAATATTTACAACTTGCACCCCACTGAACTACTTTTTTATGTGAAATTGTAGGGTGAACTGCATGTTAATTTGCAGCAGTAATCAATATTGATATGGTAAAATGAATTAAACGAAGCAGTTTTGAGATGCTTTATAAAGAAGTGGACTAGACTTTAACTGAAAATATTTTGAGGGGAGCAGAAAAATGAAAAAGGTAAGAATTTTATTTTTTGCTGGCTTACTCTTATTTTTGTTAGGAATATATTTATCTACTTTTTCATTAACTTATTGGGTTATAATCGGTACATTACTTGGAATAATCGGTGGCTTTTTAATGGGTGGTAGTACATATTTCTTACCTAAGCCTAAGAAATGAAAATCCTTCTAATATTTTTAATGCTTATTTTTCAAATTAAATAAAGTAACGGGTGACGTGAACGTTCGTATAAGAAGAAAGAGCATTTTCCAAAAAGGAAAATGCTCTTTTTTGTAGTAACATTTGAACTAAAAAGTGAAACCTAGTTACCCTTTCCGATCCCAGGCATTTACAGCAAGTTCATGATTTAAGGCAACCGCCAGCTCATATCCTTCACTAGCCGCCTTCAGTAATCCAGAAAATCCATGTCTAGAATCACCAATCACATATAGTCCATCTACAAGCGTTTCACATCCATCTTTAGTGTAATATCCGCCCATATCGGTGAATTCTATATCAAAGTATTCATGAAGGGGGAAGGACTGGGATTCGCTTGTTTCCAATATAAATCCTCCTGAACGGTCGTAAACCTCATCTGACTCTGTAACGACATGTTTAAGATATCCATCTTCAGAGACCAGTTCACGAACGGTTTCTTCTATAAGCGCGACTCCGTGCTGCTTTAAGTCCTCTTTCTCCTCAGAGGTAATTTCTGCAGGTCCATTCGTAAAAATCATTAGATCCTGGCTCCAGTTATAAATCAGTTTCACATAATCTAAGATCCCTGGATCATTCCCAAAGACGGCTAACGGTTCCTCTCTGCGCTCCCATCCGTCACAGTAAGGACAGTGAAAAACGCTTGTCCCATACACAAGGTCTACGCCCTTAATATCCGGTAACTCGTCTTTCATTCCTGTGGCGACGATTACACGGTCGGCTGTATAGTTTTGTCCATCTCCGTGAATATGGAAGAGTCCACTGTCTTTATGGAGCGAAGTTACTTTACTCTCTATATACGAAACACTCGGATAAGCTTTGATTTCACCGATTCCCATTTCCTTAAATTCCTCTGGCTTCACACCATCTCGAGTAAGGAAACCATGGGAAGCTTTTGTAACGTTATTGCGTGCTTTATTCTCATCAAGAACAAGTACATTTCTCTTTGATCGTCCTAAGACAAGAGCTGCATTTAAACCTGCCGCTCCTCCCCCAATAATCACCACTTCATAATGCTCACTCATGCTCAACGCTCCTTTTACCGCTGTTAAACTCGCTTTATCATTCCCACATATCACCGATACAAATCACTAGTTTTTTCTAATTCGAACTTACTAGTGATGGAGTACTCCTATTCCTTTTCTCCTTTATCTATAAACGAAATAGTACTCTAGAGTGAATAAACTTAATAAAACAGCGAAGGCTAATTCGCTCTAAAGGAGTGAAGAGTGTTACGCCAGGCTTAGCAGTCTCGCAAACCAACGATCGTTCAGCCAAATAGTGTAATGGAAATACTAGCTCCTCCATCATTCCATACATTCACCTCGCCACGATGAGCTTCAATGATGTTCTTAACGATCGATAAACCCAGTCCTTGCCCTGAAGTACTAGGGTTACCCCTATAAAATTGATCAAATACTTGAGGCAACTCAGCACTATGAAACCCAGGGCCATTATCACTTATGGTGAGTTCAACCGCTCCATCTGTTAAATCTAGGTGAGCATGGATCGTACTACTAGATGGTGTATAACGAACGCTATTTGAGATTATATTTTCTATAACTTGACGCATGCGATCCGGGTCGATCGAAATATCTTTATGAACCGATCGTTCATCACTTAATTGAATCGAATAATGGTCACCTTTAGCTTCAATATAAGTTCGAAAGGATTGTAGTTCTTTTTCAAAGAAAGATTTTGGTTCAACCTTTTGCAGTTGGATAGGAAACGACCCTCCATTAATCCTCTGGACCTCCCCCACCTCATGCACGAGGTTGGTTACACGATCAATCTGCTTTAAAATAGCCGCACTGTATACGCGCTCATTGTCATCTATTTTTCTGTCTAAAACTTGTGCATTCGACTTCATAATCGTTAAAGGCGTCTTCAAATCATGTGTCACAGCGCTTAGGAAATCTTGACGCTCTTGTTCAAGCTTCCATTGCTTTTCTAAAGACGTATGTAATTCTTGTTTCATGGTCTCAAAAGCTCTTGCCAAATCCCCTAACTCATCACTCCGGTTGGCGGCATGTAGCGTAAAATCCAAATCTTGTTCTTTAATAGAATCAATAGCTCCTGCTAATTCACGAATAGGCGTAAACAAGCGCCTGCTTAACTTCCCTCCACATACGTAGGTGTAAAAAACGATAAACAAAAAAGGAGCAAGAATGATTAGGAGCGATAACCTCTGTATAGGTGTACCTGACTCTAACTGATAGGTTAGCTTTACCATCCCAACCAGTTCTTCTGAAGAGGACAAAATCGGTAAATACTTTTGATAGGAATCATTTTCGAAATCGGTCGTATTTACCTTCTCTATGATTGGCAATTCCATACCTCGGGCTTCCGTTGAACCGTACAAGAGGCTGCCATCTTTATCGTAGACATGGTAAGTCATTCCATCTAACGGTACCTTCTCATTTAACCGCTCCCTGGAAACAGATGGATGATCCACCAGCTCACTCTTAGCCGTCTTAATAAAAGATGTAACCTCAGGAATTTGTTTTTCATAATAATTGGCGTGGCTTTCTTCATCTAATCGCAAGACCAAAAGCAAAATCAATCCCCCCAGCAAAAGCGTAGATAGAAAACTGTAGGAGATCGTTTTAATAATCGTCCATTGAATTTGTTTTTTTAATGTACTTCTTTTCCTACCCAATTCTATATCCTACTCCCCATACCGTTTGCAATAGGTGAGCCTGAGTGTCAATTCGCTTTACCTTAGCACGAATATTACGAATATGTTCTGTAATGGTAGAGGCGTCTCCGTCCGCCTCTAGCCCCCATACCCGCTCATATAGTTGGTCCCTCGAGAAAACTTGACCTGGGAAGTCAATAAGAACTCGGACGATATCAAATTCCCTTTTCGTCAAAGGAAGTATGGTTTGTTTATAATAAGCCTCATAGGTAGAGACATCCATTACGAGAGATTTATACGTTTTCGTTTGAGAGCTCTTCTGATACCGCTTCTCCCTTCTTAAATGAGCTTTCACTCGGGCCACCACTTGCTCGTTTGAGAATGGCTTCTCAATATAATCATCCGCCCCTTCATTTAACCCTTGAATTTGGTTAGGGATCCCAGACTTAGCTGTCAGAAATAGAATAGGTACTTCTGAACGGTATCGAACTTCGCGGCAAACTGTTAACCCGTCTACGCCTGGCATCATCACATCAAGAAGGACTAAATCAAACGACGTTTCTAGTATAGATTGGATGGCTTCTCTACCATCGTGAATCTGCGTCACTACGTATCCCTCATCACTTAGAACGTCAGCTAAAATCGCTGTAATATCTGGTTCATCGTCTACAATCAGAATCTTTTCCATAAACGCCCCTCCTTCCAATTCTATCCTTCTAGTATAATCGATTTCCCCGGGCATCGACTACTTAAAATCATACCTCTCCCAGCGGACAAGTGTTCCCATCCCAAACCCAATAATGAGTATGGCTAGGAATCCGTAAATAGAAGAAATGCCTGATTCTGCTAAAGAAATGAAAATAGACTGAGTAGGAAGAAGCATAAATAGAAATGCATCAGTAAAATATACCGGAGCTCCACATAAAAGGATGTAGATCAGAAAAGCCAGCATCGGATTGTTGACCCATAAAGCTACACACGAACTAATTAATATAGCTGCTATAAGGATGATATAAAAAACGCCATAAAACTGTAGAGTATAGAGATAACCTCCAAGGATAGTAGTAGGCTCTGATTGTTGAAAAAGAAAAACACGGCTTGGCATATCATACAATAAAAATCCAGCTACAATTGATATACTCAAAATTCCAACTGTAAGAATACCCCCTAATTTCAACAAACTAAACCACTTTGCCATTAAGAAAGAGAGACGCTTAAAAGGGCGACTCAATACCATATTGTATACATTTGTTTTCACTTCACTATTAACGGAGATCATCGTCACGATTGGCATAAGAAGAAGCGTAATATAAAATGACACTTCCCTTAAGACAAACCAAGGAAAATTAACCGCATTAAGCTTCGTATTCTGACTGCTCGTGAACTGTCCATTATCATACATGGTTAAGAAATAAATCGTTATAAACGTAATAAGTCCCATCATAATAACTAAATTTCTTACAACTCTCCTCGCTAATAAACGTTCCCATTCACTCTGAATCAACTCTTTCATATCCAACTTCCTCCTTAGTTAAAGTAACTCCTTCTTGTGAATACCAAGTAGGATCCTAAAAGGAATCCACATACATACACGGTTATGACACTTAAAAGCCACGCTAGATTTCTTCCATTTAACAACATAAGAGCAATACCAGAATATTGAACCTTTGTTATTGAAGCATAAATAACCGGCAAAACGTTAATGTGAAAGGCCGTTGATAATTGCATGAGCTCAGGCACGGCAATAAGGAATACAAGCAGACTGACTCCTGCTGCTAGTAAAGCGTTCACAGACGGACAAAGTGTGCCTGCAAACAGAAACAAGGATAAGACAGCAATGATAGAAAGATAGGCCAATCCATAATAAGCGATCGTATAAAGGCCCATATCCACATTCGAAATCCTATCAAAGCTTATAAATTGAATAGACTGTTCTGGCATTCGAAATAAAAAGAGTCCTACTAAATAAGAAGTCAGGCCATACACCCCTAGATAAAGAAACAGGGTTGTTGCCATTACACCAAGTTTAGCAAAGAATAGTTGTTTTAATGAGTAAGCCCTCTGCAGCAGCAGCCTTAGCTGTCCTTTTTGTTGTTCTTCTGTTACAACAAAACCCACAAGAACAAGAATGACAACATTGAATGTAATAAACAGGTGTTCTGAAAGGCTTAATACAGGAAAGTTCATAACGGTGGCATAATTTACAGCCTCTTCTGTAGAGGACTGGTTACGAAATTGGTAGTAGAATCCTAGCACAACATTAAGAATGGGCATGGAAAACAAAGCGAAAGCGACAAATGACCTCGACCATAGGCGCTCCCATTCACTCGTAAACAAGGCTTTCATGACGTCATCATCTCCACAAATAAATCTTCAAGGCGCATTTCTTTATCTTTCATGAGATCGTCTACTTGCCCTTGATACAAAATACGACCTTCTCTAATTAAAATATAGTGGTTGCAAATGTGCTGCAGCTCATCCAGCAAATGACTCGATATGAAAAACGTAATGCCTTTCTCTTGATTCAATGAGATGATAAGCTCTCTAAGCTCTCGCATTCCAATAGGATCAAGCCCATTTGCCGGTTCATCCAAAAGTATTAAAGACGGGTCCCCAAGGAGGGCTTGAGCAATACCAAGGCGCTGCTTCATCCCTAAGGAATAGGTATGGATTTTATCCTCTCCCCGTTTTTCTAGTCCGACAATCTGAAGCACTTCCTCGACCTTTTCCTCTCTTTCTTCTTTCGTATAACCATGAAGTCTTGATAAGTTCAGAAGCATTATACGACCTGTTAGGTAGTCATAGAACAGAGGGGATTCGATCATCGCGCCTACGTGTTTTAAAGCTTCTGGCCTATTTCCATTCACATCCACTCCATTAAGAAAGACGGATCCTTGAGAGGGTTTCACTAATCCCATCATCACCCTCATAAGCGTCGTCTTACCGGCTCCATTTGGTCCGAGAAATCCACAAATCGAACCTGCCTCCACATTTAAGGAAATATCTTCAAGCAACACCTTCCTCTTCACTCTTTTCGTAATGTTCACTGTTTTAATCACATTTTCATTCTTCAAAATAACCCCTCCTTCATTCGATACATTCATCGTACATCGCAACTATCAAGAAAAAATCAAGATTCCCCTGTAATTAAAAAAACTTCGATGGAAGAGAGAATAATATTCATCTATCAAATTTGACTAATAATATTTTTTGATTATTCTAAATACCAATCAAAAGTGTTACGATATGGTCAAACCTTTAAGGACTACTATAGTCAGTTACGAAGGAGTTACTCACCTTGAAATGATTTTATGTGGTTCAGAATAGGATTCTTTTATTTGAAGGAGTGAATGGAATGGTAAACCCAGATGAAATTCTTAGAAGTGGACCGAATCAATATATTTGTGAAGAAGGTATTCTTAAAGACCTCTCTACTTTCATAGAGTCGTTTCAGTCTCCCCTAATCGTTACTGGTTACAAATCATATGAAGCTTTCCGAAACTATGCATCTCTACCTCAGACGAAAGTCTATCAGCACGATGGCTATTGTTCAGATGAAGCGATCGATACGATCACAGCCTTTGCGGGAGAGTCTGATGTCATTATCGGAATCGGAGGCGGAGTCATACTAGATACAGCGAAATCGGTCGCAGACCATATGGGCGTTGAGGTTACAACGGTGCCAACCGTGGCTGGAACATGCGCTGCCGCTACTCCGTTAAGTGTCATGTACGATGACACTGGCGCATTTGTTCGTGTCGATTACCACAACCGGACGATTCACCTTGCTCTAGTCGACCCTGCTTTCCTACTAACTTCTCCTATCGAATATGTAAAAAGCGGGATTAGCGATTCACTCGCGAAATGGTACGAAGCAGAACCAATTATCCGTAATGACCAAAATGAAGACCTGTCCATCATGGTCAAGGTCGCACTAGACCACGCTTCCTACATAAAAGAGATCCTACTACACGAAAGCCGCGCTGCTATTGAAAGCATGGAATCGAATACAATAACTTCATCTTTCAAAAACGTCATCGAAGCGATCATTCCTTTATCCGGTACAGTTGGAGGGTATGGAGGAAAGTACGGCAGAACAGCAGGAGCTCACGCGATCCATAATGGATTAAGTTTTATTGATGAAACCCATTCGGTTCTTCATGGACACAAAGTGGCTTACGGGATTCTAGTCCAGCTCGTTCTTGAAGGGAAAACAGAAGAAGTGAAAAACCTGCTTCCTTTCTATCAAGATCTTGGATTTCCTGCGAGTTTAGAAGGGTTGAACATTGTTGAGAACAAAAACAAGGCAATGCCCATTGTTGCCGCTCATGCCGTGAAGCCGGACGAAACGCTTAGGTTGATCTCATCCTTTACGAAAGATGATGTGGTAGAGGCAATGGAGTATTTGGAGAGAGTTTTGGTGGAGAGATAATGAATTGGAAAAGGACATGATGGGCTCCCATCATGTCCTTTTTTATTTGAACGATTGGTTCTAGAATATGCTCCAGCGCTATTGGGTTTTAAATATCGGAGTTGCTACTAAGTAAAAGAAAGACAAATGAATTCACAGTATTAGACCATCAGTGACCTTTTGAAAGCTAAACGTAACTCTACGGAACGTTTGTTGCGATGAAGCAAAGAACACTCTAAGCTGTAAGTAGAGCAGGAGGAGAACGAAATGAATAACCATAAAGTTGGAGAATTAATTTATCATTTGCGAAAAGAAATGGGACTCACTCAGAAGGAATTAGCAGATCAAATGCATATTTCTGATCGAACCATTTCGAAATGGGAGCGCGGGTATGGCAGCCCGGATGTAACACTACTCCCTCATTTGTCTGCCTTACTAGGAGTCAATATAGAAAATATTTTAGACGGAGAACTAACTTCTAATGAATTTGTAGGAGGAAATATGAAAAAATCAAGCTATTTTGTTTGCCCATCATGCAATAATATTGTACTAGCCACTGGAGATATATCCTTATCTTGTTGCGGGAGAAAGTTAGAACCACTCGAAGCAAAGAAAGCGACAGATGACGAGAAGCTAACCTTTACAGACAGTGACGAGGAATGGTTTATAACAAGCGACCACCCCATGACAAAAGACCACTATATATCGTTTATCGCCTTAGCCACAGGTGATCAGGTTCAAATTATGAAACAATATCCGGAATGGAATTTGCAAACGCGGATCCCAAAACGCAAGCACGGGAAACTGCTATGGTATGATACGAAACACGGCTTATTTTATCAACTATTTTAAGTTAATTAGGTGTACGCCTAACATTTCCTCATAAAAAGGACTCAGAAATTAGAGTCCTTTTTGTGATAGCTAAGTTAGTCTAAAAAAAGAGAATGAAGACCCCGGTGATCTCCTCACCCTAATGTTGATACACCCGTTTATGCCATTCCTCTAAATATTGTTTAATCATCCCCTGAAGCTCAGACACCTCCACCCTGAAAAACAGAGCCTTCATAAAATGCAATACATTTGTTCTGATACGAAAAACGGGAATAGCAAAGGGTCTAGCGTTCCATTCCGCATCCAATTTGACGAATGTCTCCTTTACCCATTTCGTAATAATAGACGGTGCCACTCCCTTTTGTAATAAAGCCTCGATTACAAATGCTAAGCGCTCTTCCTCATCATCGGTAAACGCGTATTCTTTCCAAAAGGCATTTTGAACAGCTTGCAGAAAAAGGTTCGCATCTTTTTGTCTGAATTGAGTGTGCTCAACAAGAGCTACAAGAAGATCAGCCCCGTGTGCCATGCTATGGGCCCAACCTTTCCCTTGAACATAGCCTCTCATATCCTGTTCTTCCTTTAGATACTCACCCACGGCGTTCAATATCTGTTCGTATCGCTCCCGCTTCCATCCTTGATCAGAATGGACAACCTCAGCAATGACTAAAGCAGAAAAGGATCGAGTAAACACACCATCCCCCTTTTGTTCACCAATCCGATAAAAAAGATGAGACTCACTCAAACATGTTTCTAAGATTTTATCCACTTGATCTTTATGTAAACGCCCCTCTTGAATCAGCCTTCCAAAAGCAGGGTAGATACATTCATCCCGAAGCTCTGGATCAGGATCTCCTATAAAGGTAAGCATCCACTCCATCCACTCGTCCGCTTCATCCGATGACCATTCATCGATGTTTATTCTTTTGAAACTTTCTTTAGTTTTCATATGTAATGATCAAATCCTTTCCGGTACAGTTTATTGGCTCTTTATGATTGCGAAAAAAGGAAATAAAAGGAGTGGTATGCTCTTTTATTTGTGAACTTTAAAAACATCAATCCTAACTCCAGTCGATCAGCTCTTCCGTTCCCCTCACTAACTCATCCATAAGCTCTCTAACCCGAACTTTTTGACTCAAACGAAGCCCTTGTCCGGCCCATAACGACATGTATTGTGGATTTTCCTTCTTCTTTGCTTCAGTCCTGATCGGCTTAGTGAGGCTATTTTGGATCGGATAAGGTGCTATACTGGTGCTTTCCTTACCCATATAGTCCGTAAATTCATTTCGAATTCCTCTTGCCCATTTCCCAGAAAAGGCTTTCGTCACGACCGTGTCATCATCGTTTGCTTTTAATATAGCTGCTTTATGTTCAGAATGAGCTCCACTCTCATCAGTAGTTAAAAAAGCTGACCCCATTTGAACACCCTGTGCCCCTAATACATGGGAAGCTGCAATCCCTCTTGCATCCATTACCCCACCAGATGCGATAACTGGAATGGTGACATGGTCACATACCTGTGGCACAAGCGCCATGGTTCCAATTCCACTTGAGTCCTCAGGCTTTGAGAATGAACCTCTGTGCCCTCCAGCCTCGTTTCCCTGCGCTACAACGGCGTCCATTCCAGCCTGTTGGACAGCAATCGCCTCTTTAACGGTTGTAGCCGTTCCAATAACTCTAATACCCTTTTGTTTTAATCGGGTGGTAACCTCATGGGGTGGAAGTCCAAATGTAAATGAACAGATTGGAACGCTTTCGCTTATGATCACGTCAATTTTACGGTCTAAATCATTCCCCTTATAAGAGACGTCGTTGGAGGTTTCCTTAAGATTAAGTTTGTTACGGAAGTATTGTAATGCCTTACTGCTAGATTCTATTTCTTTTTCACTGACCTCTGGAGGATCGATGATAAATAAATTGACACCGAAAGGACGGCTTGTTAATCTCTTAACCTTTCCAATCTGTTCCGTTAGTTGATCGGTATGTAAGTAGCCCGCACCAACCATGCCAAGCCCCCCATAATTGGAAACTTCTGAGATCAGTTCCGGCGTCGTTGGACCACCGGCCATAGGTGCCTGGATAATTGGATAGTCTATGTCTAAAAGCGCTCTTAACTCATTATTGTTCTTCACCTGAACCCCTCCGTTATACTATATAAAGCATGTATTGATAGCACACTTCTCTCCATGAGTTACAAAGAGTGATGACCTATTAATCTGGTACCAACCGGATCATTACGGTTAAAGGTATCTTTTATAAAATGAACAGTAATCAAACGACTGTAATCTTCATCATGACTCATTATATTCCATTGACCGTTTCCAAGATTAACAAGATCGTTGCCTTTATCTTCAACAACCTCAAGATTCAAAAGCTCGGCCAGTAACTTTGGATGTTCTTTCGCAAAAGGTAAGCCGATCTCTACCGTATGGATGAGGGTACTCTCTTCTTCCTCAACAACTTCTGTTCTTCTTTGTAATTCAATTCTGAACTTCCATGGAGTAGAAATAAAAGTCCTTCGTTCCCCTTCATTTATGTGAAGATTCAATTCCTCAGCCCTTTGAAGAATGTCTTTATATTCCCCTTCCTCCACTAATATTCCAATGTGGTCAAACCGATCTTTCTTCCCGTAACCAAATGTAACATTGGTTTGACCCTTTACCATTTCTATAATTCGAAATGTAACCCCGCGCTCTCTGAAGTCATCCCACTCTAGAGGAGGGTTAAATGTTTGCATCTCTCCTTGATCATTCCCCACTCTCAAACGCGTCTGAAAACCCAACTCTTTATAAAAGTTCTCCATCTCCTCTAATTGATTCATCCACCAGTGATAATGGAACAATTGCACAAGTAAGACCACCTTTCCTTCACTCTATGCCCATTTTTACAGGCTAAATTCTCGCTTGTTCTGTAAATTATTTCATAGATTGAGGTCGCTTGGAACCATTTTTTGTAATAAGAAAAAAGTTTCGTCCGAGAACTATTAATTCGTTTTCCTGAATGTAATATAGGGGAATTTGCTGCCAAACTATATGAAACCTCTTATTCATGACTTAAGTCAATGAAAGACTCCCTTACACAGAATACAATGTTGATGAAATCAAGTTCTGGGGGGATCTCATTTGAATACAGCAAATACACCTATACAGCAAAAAGCTGCCGTCATTTCTGGTATCGCATTACTTCTCATGACACTAGCTGCTATTAGTGCACAAGGATTTATTCACAGTTCATTAGTTGTAAATGAAGACGCGGCTACAACATTCAAAAACATCCAAGCGTCTCAATCCTTATTTCGCATTGAGATACTTGGATGGCTCCTCATTATATTGTTGGATATCATCGTTTCATGGGGATTTTATATTGTTTTAAAACCATTCCATCATGGATATGCTTTGTTAGCCGGCTGGCTTCGCTTACTCTATACCGCCATTCTGGCAATGGCCGTGTCGCACCTTGTTATTACCAGTAGTGCGGTTCAAAATGTTGAATCTGGCCTTCCACCTGATAATTTCGCCCAGCAAGTTATGCGTTCCATCTCATCTTTTGAAGACATATGGTCCTTTGGATTAATTATTTTTGGCGTTCACTTAATTCTTGTTGGCTTGGTCGCAATGAGTACAGAAAAGATCCCTAAAATGATTAGTATTCTAGTCGTCTTAGCAGGCTTTAGCTACTCGGGCATTCATACCATGTACACGTTCCTACCTCAGATTGAAGGTTTGACAGCACAATTGGAATGGGTTCTTATGGCGCCCATGGTCGTAGGTGAATTAGGGTTTGGGCTCTGGCTATTGGTAAAGGGAAGAAAATGGACGATGAACTAATTCATTATTCTGAGGCGACGCGTTTCTTAATCCGACTTAGGGTTTCTGGCTTTATTCCGAGGTAACTTGCTAGTTGATATTGGGGAACCCGGTTAATTAAATCTGGCCTGTTCGCTATTAAAGCATGGAAGCGTTCTTCTGGTGTTGAAGAGATAAAGGAAGAGAACTCATCCCTCAACGCACCCATATCTTCTTGCATCATCTTGCGCGTCATATCCTCTAACACGGGGTGCACGTCGTAAGAAGATTGTTCAGTCGCTAGATCACCCACAACAAGGGTACAGTCTTCCAAACAGCTAAGGGAGTACTTAGAACTTTTATCTGTAGTGTGTTGGTTAAAGATCGTTACACTTTGTTCTTCCGTGAAGAAATTGGACGTATGTTCATTCCCATCCTCATCTACAGCGTATTGCCGAACACAACCCTTTAAGACAAAGTAACATTTAGAAGGAACTTCCCCTTGATGCAAAAGGATGGTTCCTTTCTTATACGTAGTAACAGGAATGTCCACAGTCAGTTCTTTTAACTGTGATTCACTGAGGTCTGTGAAACGTTTCATATACTGAATTAGAATATCTTTCACTCTTTCACTCCCCCTTTATTAAGAAGTGTATTTATCCTTTAATTTTACCATTCAATAATAATCACCGAGCATTTAATTGATAGTGATGTTAGCCTTTTAATTGTTAAAAATTTTGTATAATAAATGGTGAAGCGATTATTGTGGGTATGACGTTTTTTTCTATACTTTGTCTTTAGTCATGACTTGAAAAAGAAGAAGGAAAGCTTTAAAAGACCAAATTTGTTAATGTTTATGGAAGTTAAATAAAATTAAAATCAAACTCTAAAAAAATAAATTACAAAAGCATTTGACCACTGGGACAAATGCTTTTTTAGTATTTAACGAGAAAGAACTGTACGCTGACATTATTAAGGAATGGACCATTGCTCCAGCCGCTAGTTCTCTTGTAAAAAGGAAGCTTGAGAATCGTCCCTGCACTTCTTCAACATTAATCTAATTCCATGGGGTAAATTATCGCTAGAACGTAACGAATTTTATGTAATACTCTTTTATAGAGGCTTTTCCTACTGCTCACAGAGTAATTTGTTAAAAAATAAAATTTCATGAAGCTAAACAAGCTCACTCTATGTCTAATATTTAAATCTTATATAAAAAGAAATAAAGGCTGGTGGACCATATATGAAAAAATTAATAAAAAAAGCTCAGAAAGGAGACACAAAAGCATTCCTAAAGTTATTTAAAGAGTATGAAAGTATGTTATACAAAACAGCTTACCTGTATGTAAAAAATGAAGAAGATGCTTCAGATGTTGTACAAGAAGTAGCATTCAAGTCATTCAAGAATATAAACACTCTGAGAGAGCCTGACTATTTCAAGACTTGGATAATTAAAATAGCTATAAACTGCTCTTTAGACTGTATTAAAAACAATAAAAAAGTAGTTAATTTAGATCCTAACTATGATGATTTTATTAGCGATGGTAGAGAAGATCTTTCCTTTCCTATTTCAGTAAAAGACTTAATAGATGGACTTAATGAGAACGAAAAAAGCGTGGTCATACTCAAGTACTACTATGAATACACCTTTGAGGAAATTGCAGATTTCATGGAGATTCCAATAGGGACTACAAAATCCCTTCTATATCGGTCACTAAAAAAATTAAAGGAAAGATATTATAAGGAGGAGCTTGGTCATGGGTAATAAAATTAAAGATGAAATAAATAAGATAAAAGTTCCTGAAGATCTTCACGAAAAGGCAACCATACAAGTTTTAAAAGCTAAAAAGGAGCAAAAATATAAAAGAAATAATAAACCTTTATTGGCTTTTGTAGCAGCAATAATTTTAAGTATTGGAGTTTGGGTAAGCCCCAATGTTCAAGCAGTTTTTAGTGGTTTATTCGAAGTTACCCAATATGATAAAGACAGTTCACTAGAATCCCCTTCTTTTGGAAATGGTTTTTCCAACCAAGATGTTTTTAAAACAGTAGAATTTGAGGGTATTGAACAGGCTGAGAAGAAGTTTAGTTCTAATATTCCATTTCCAAGTAAACTTTCTGATCTTCATATTGCTCCATTTAGTACGATTTATCTAGATAAAAGCAACAAGGTAAATGGATACCAGGTTAATTTTCAATCCAAAGAAGAAGAAAACCAAAGCATTAGTGTTCATACAAGTAAGGCTCCAGGTGCTGAGCCAACTTTTAAAGCAAATACTTATGATGGAACTGCTATATCAGAAGAAGTTAATTTGGATGAGACAAAAGCAAAGATTTTCGGAGCAGATGGAATTGCATATGCCATTTACCTTGAAAAGTCTGGATGGAAATTCATTATAACTATGGTTGAAAAAAATGACGAGAAAAGCCAATTCACCGAAGAAAAGAAGAAAAAACTTATTGAAATTGCTAAAAGTATAGAATAGTAGTTTATAAGAGCTCAAATGCCAGCAATTGATTGCTGGCATTTTTATATTTCCACTTATGGACCTTATAAAAAGCTTATTAAGCTAAAAATAGTAACTGTAAAAAGTCTAAATAAAGCGTTGAAATAAGCTTACAAGCATCTGCACCTTTGCTTAAATTTTCGATCATTCTTCGAAACGCAACGTGTGATTTTACCCACAATTCGCCGCTAAAGAATTAGCTTCCCATCGTTTTCGTGTAAAGGTCTATTGTCTAAATGTGGCAGGAAGGAGTATATGGACGTGTATGACTTGTACTTCATCTACGACCTTAAGGTAACGGAGTTACTTTCTCTTCTATATCTTCAAAGTATACTTTACACCAGGAAATAAATTTAAAGGCTTCATCGTCTAGAGCTAATTTTTTCACCTTACAATAATCCTCATACAAACCACCTTTACCATGAGATATTTCGTTTCTTATTTTACGTATCTCATCCAACCTCGCAGGAAGATCGTTGATATTTCCGGATATATATGGAAGTGAATTAATATGTAAATAGTCTACTATATTCTTCATCATTAGCTGCGGTCTTTCTTGCTTTTCTTTATGGTTAATCAATATTCTTAGCTCATTTTCAAAGATGCCGGTATAATAATTGATTATTCCATTGTATGAAGCTCTGCGCCTGGACTTTTCAGGCAATGCTTTTTCTTGAAATAAGGCTGTGGCTAATTGATCCTTAGAACTATCTTCCAACCCATGAAACGAATGGGCTAGTTTTTGATACTCATTATGTAATTCATCCAAGTGACAAAAGTTTAGTTCAACATATTCGTATACTTCTTGATCATCAGAATACTCATACTCCCAATTAACCAAGATTTCTTCTTGTTTTTCATTCGTATCTACATATAAATTAACCCAAGAGATATTACCTTTGTCGTCTGTTACTCCTTCTTTTATAGAACGATACGCAAAATCGTTGAGTACCTTCATAGCACCGTAATCAGCCGTTTGCATATCAGACAACATCTCATATTCACCAAGACTCGATTCTGCTACTGTTCTTAGAATTCTTCGCTCGTTTTCGGATAATGATGGCAAGCTAGCCGCTCTTTCTTCTACCAATTTCATCTCCCTATATGGATGCTTAATGCCCTTTAATTCTAGTATCTCTCTATTTACCTGAAAAAATTTATAAGTCATATCTTTAGAATTTGCTATTTCTAACAATTCTTTCGAGTTGAACTCAATGCCAAGATCGTTTATAGACTCTCTAGATAACCATACATTAACTTGATCCAACTGCGCTAACACAAGCTCTTTAATTCCCATAGAACTATCATGCTTTGGCGCAACAAGATCAAACGCTTTATTCCCTTTCCCAGGTAATACCCCATTTTCGATATTGTTATTGTCCGATTCTAAACAACACTTTTTATACTTTCTCCCAGAACCACAGTGACATTTTTCATTTCGACCTATTAATCCCATTCAACCATCCTTTTTTTCCTACTTTAGCAACATTATTGTATTAATATAACAGAAAAACACCTACTTTATCATAGCATTTTCTTGATACATACTTCACAAGAAAAGAATTAAAGGTCAAATTATTTATTATTACCTTTAACTCCACCCCATTTACACCAAATGTACTACAACTTCCCCCTTTCCACCATTGACCCCGATGCTATACTGTAAAGAAAAACTCGAGGTGACACCTATGAACCTAACCGAATCCCTAGGGCAAGAAATCATTGATCGCTTATCCACCTATATCGACGTCCCTATCAATCTCATGAACCCAAAAGGCATCATTATCGCAAGTACCAATAAAAACCGTATGCATCGTCTGCACGAAGGAGCGAAGCAAGTCGTAAGTACCCACGCTCCTTGTACGATCTACCCAAACGATTTAAAACACTATAAGAATACGCAAGCTGGAGTAAACCTTCCTGTCTTTCACCGGGGGAGATTAACGGGTGTTGTTGGGTTAACTGGGCACCCGGATGACGTAATGCAGGCTGCCGGGATGACTCAGGGGTCTGTTGAGATAACGCTTGATCAAATTTATTTGCAGCGACAAGCGTTTTATGAAGAGCGGCAATGGATTCAGTGGTTGAACAAGGTCTTAGAGAATTCAGCGGAGCATGATGAGGCGTTGTTACAAGAAGCTGAGAATACGTTCCGCGTTCACTTATCTGACACCTGGCAAGTGGTTGCCTTTCAATCTACGAACCCCCATGATCACTTGGAAGGCGTGAAAGAAATTGCGGAGCCGCTTAACCCTCTGGTTGTGCTTCCTTATCAGCACTACATCGTATGTATCGTACCTTTTTCCACTGATGGGCAATTTACGCTTGAAACGTCAAGTTACAAGATCGGCGTAGGTGAACCTCAGTATGGCGTGAAAGGAATCCGGATCTCCTTCGAGCAAGCTAGAGACGCGATTACGCTTGGAGAAGCACCTGTTTCTTATAGTGCGGACCTCCAATTAGAACGTCTCATACATACAATCGATCAAGATATTTATGACCAAACACTTTCTGTACACGGGAAACGATTAGCGACATTAGAGCCAGTCTACGTTGTCACGTTACAGGCATTGTTCCGTCATAACTTACGCATGACTTCAACGGCGAACGACTTACATATCCACCGGAACACGTTGATCTATCGGATAGATCAAATTCGAATCAAAGTGGGGCTCGACCCGCGAAACTTTAAAGAAGCGGCGCTACTTACAATCTTGCTTATTCATGAACCATTTGTGCACATGCACAAGTAAGCGGATTCATTTTTCTGATATTTTCGTGAATGTTGTCAATTGTGCCCTCCCCGGTTTATACGTTCTAATAGAACTAAGGGCAAAGATAAAAAGCGATTGGAGGAATAGATGTGAAGATTGTTATCGCACCAGACTCATTTAAAGGTAGTCTCGCCTCGAGTGAAGTTGCACAGCATGTGGCTCGTGCTTTTAAAGACGTTCACCCAGAGCTTACGGTCATACAAAAACCGATGGCAGATGGCGGCGAGGGAACGATTGATGCACTTGCTGCTGCGACGGACCATAAGCGACAGTTCATCCGCTTAACAGGACCACTTGGGGATCCGATCGAATCAAGCTATTTGATTCTTGGAGATGATACGGTCGTGATTGAGGCGGCAAGTGTCCTTGGACTTACGCTCGTTCCATCTGATCAACGTAATCCTGAGGAAACGACAAGTACCGGATTGGGAGAAGCGATTGTTAATGCATTAGATCATGGATATCGAAAATTCATGATTGCCCTTGGCGGGAGTTCCACTAATGACGGTGGACTTGGTATTTTGCAGGCGTTAGGACTTACTGTCCAAGACAATAATGGAAAAGAAGTTGGTTCTTTTGGAAAAGATCTTTACCAGATTGATTCAGTCAACAAGAGTACACTAGACCCTCGTCTGAAAGACTGTACGTTCAAAATTGCATGCGACGTTTCCAACCCTCTTACAGGATCTAATGGAGCAAGTCATGTTTATGGACCACAAAAAGGAGCTTCAAAAGAACAGGTAAAGAAGTTAGATGAGGCCTTGGATAAGTGGGGGCGTCTTTTAGATAAAAGCATGATGGACACACCTGGTGCTGGTGCTGCCGGGGGTCTGGGCTTTTCATTTCTAACCTTAGAAGGAGACCTTGAATCAGGGGCTCATCTTGTGTCAGAAGCCATTAAGCTTGAGGAAGCCATTAAGGATGCTGATCTTCTTATTACAGGAGAAGGAAAGTCTGACGAACAAACGCTTCATGGAAAAGCTCCTGCTTATGTTGCGGATTTAGGTGCGGATTACGGTGTACCGACAATTCTATTGTCCGGAAGTATTGAAGGAGATCGGGATGCATTACGGGGCAAGTTTATGAGTAGCTTCTCGATCGTACCAAGCATCATTAGTTTAGATGACTGTATGAAGTATGCTTCCGATTACCTCTATGACACGAGTGTGGAAGTTGCACGACTTTGGGGACACATATTAGAAAGGAGTGAAGGATAAATGGACGGTATTGGACTTATATTAATTATTTTAGCTGGTGTACTCTTTGTCATTGTCGCTACGGCCAAATTCAAGATTCACCCATTTCTTTCCCTACTCGTTGCTGCGTTTGGAATTGGGCTCGCTGCTGGAATGCCTATGAATGACGTCGTCTCTGCTGTGAATGGCGGCTTCGGTGGACTGATGGGTGGCATTGGACTTGTTATTGTATTTGGTACGATTATTGGCGTTTTTCTTGAGAAGTCAGGTGGAGCGTTGAAAATGGCTGAGGTCGTCCTCCGACTCGTTGGTGAGAAACGTCCTCAGCTTGCGATGAGCGCGATCGGAAGTATAGTCAGTATCCCTGTCTTTTGTGACTCTGGCTATGTTATTTTGTCGTCTTTAAAGAAAGCGCTTGCAAATAAAACCAATGTAACGGTTGCCTCAATGGCGATTGCGTTATCTACAGGGTTATTTGCAACGCACACCCTCGTCCCCCCTACTCCTGGTCCAATTGCAGCGGCTGGAAACATTGGGGCTGAGAATTACTTAGGAACCGTCATTTTGTTTGGCGTAATCGTTGCGATCCCGACGATTTTAGCCGGATATCTTTGGGCCATGAAAGCTGGAACGAAGATTCATATTGAAGAAGATGAAACGGCTGCGACAGTTGAGTACGACACGGTTATTGAAAGCTTTGGGAATATGCCTTCCGCCAAGAAAGCATTTGCGCCGATCTTGGTTCCAATCCTTCTTATCGGATTTAGCTCTGTTATTACCTTTGCAGGCTGGGACGGTGCCATCTTCTCCTTCTTCCTATTCCTGGGATCACCTGTTGTCGCCTTGCTTGTAGGTACTCTACTATCCTTCACACTTGTGAACGAGTTTAGTGAAGAAACGTTAACGAAGTGGGTCGGAGAAGGTATAAAAGAAGCAGCACCGATCTTACTGATCACAGGTGCCGGCGGTGCATTTGGCTCTGTCATTAAGGCAACGAGTATTGCTGATCTTATTAAAGGGGTAGCGAACAATGACCTGGCAACTGGCGCTCTGTTTATCTTCGTCCCCTTCGCCATTGCAGCCGCTCTAAAGAGTGCTCAAGGTTCATCAACTGCTGCGATTGTGATCACCTCAACACTTATTGCACCGCTCCTGACTGAAGTTGGGATTGAGGGCGCTGTGCCATTATCTCTTATGGTTATGTCCGTTGGAGCTGGAGCAATGGTTGTATCGCACGTAAATGATAGTTATTTCTGGGTCGTCAAAGAGTTCAGTGGTCTCTCCATTACACAAGCTTATAAAGCTCAAACAATGGGAACGTTGATACAAGGTCTTACCGCTATTGTAGTCACCGCGGTGTTGTGGTTTATTTTTGTATAGTAGTCGTAGAAGCACATAGATCAATTAATGACGCTTGGGGGCCTCACACCTAAGCGTCTTTTTTTAGCAGTCGCTCCCTTTTGTAATCGGTAGCTATCCCCATCTTTCCACGTCCCACATGAAACCTCCTCCTTTTAGAGGAAAGGACCATTCACAAGTATTTGCACCCTTAATTGGCCAAAAAAATATTGTTTAGACAAGCTAAAAAACGGAAATTCTAAAAATGTTAGCCCATTTATGAACATTTTGTGTCCAAATTGCGAATTTTTTGTTACAATAAGATCAAAGAAAACGTTTTCAATTTTGAAACATAACTAAGGAGATGATTTTCATGGGTGCGACCGTAATGTTCTTGCTCTTGGCGACTATAGCTCCATTTCTATTCTTACAAACGAAAAAGATGGCATTTGCCGTAGCGCAATCAATTCTACTTATCGGCATGTGGCTATACTTCTTCCAGGTGACAATGTACTCAGATCCAGGACCATTCTCCATTACAGGGGCCATGTTCTATCTTGGTTTAATTGGCGCCCACATCGCTTGGGTGATGTTCATGGTGGCGACCGTAAAATCAAGCTCTGAACTGAAAGAGAAATTAACAAAAGAACAACTTAGATAAATAAAAAAGAAACGCTCCTTCCCTGACTCCAGGAAAGAAGCGTTTCTTTTTTTAATCCTGCGGCTGCAGTTTGTACAGTTGGATCATCGCCTGTACAAAACTGAAACCTGCAAGAATAAATAAAACAAGTTTAAAGTCATAGGAGGAATAAAGCGCTCCACCTAGTGAAAAAGCCGTCAGCAATATTGAGAGAATAAACCCAATCAAATCTTTCCATGGCCATCCGGCCTCTAGTGGCATGTTTTGCTTTTTTTCCATCCTAATAACCCCCACTTTTTTAGTGACCGCTATGGTCTTCTGAATGTTGTTCTTCGTGTTGTTCCATATCGCCCATGTCGCCCATATCACCATGATCATGGCCAAAGGACATGACGAACAGGGATCCTGCTACAAGGATTGCGGCAAGAGCGAAACCGTGAAACATCATGTTCCATGGTACGTGCCCATTTCCGCTTGAAGCTTCTGTAACGTGCATGAACATAAACAATTGTACGCCTGCTTGCAACAGAGCAAGAACCATAATACCGATGATGATCCATGTCGTAGACAAGTCAGATTGAAGTGCTGCCCATGCTGCAACTAGCGTCATGACGAGTGACAAGATAAAGCCAATGACGTGATTCATTGGTACGCGTTTTTTCGAATCGGCCATATTAAATCACCATCCCAATCAGATAGACACTCGTGAAGATGAAGATCCAAATGACATCAAGGAAGTGCCAGTATAAGCTTACGACAAATAATTTACGGCTTGTGACGTTTGTTAGTCCTCGCTGCTTGATTTGGATCAAGAGCAGGGTCGCCCAACCGATACCAAGCGTAACGTGCAGTCCGTGAGTTCCGGCAAGGATAAAGAATGCTGACCAAAACGCACTAGCTTGAATTGTTGCGCCTTCATGCGTGTAGTGAACGAATTCGTAAATCTCGAATCCAAGGAACCCAAGACCAAGAGCTAACGTAATAACCATCCAGAAGATCAGCCCTTTGACTGATCCCCTTCTCATTTCGTGAATCGCAAGTCCACATGTAAAACTACTAGTTAGAAGCAGGAAGGTCATAATAAGAGTGGTACCTGGCTCAAACAGTTCGCTTGGCAGTGGTCCATCAGCAGTACGTCCGAACAACACAGCATATGTTGCAAATAACGTCGCGAAGAGGACAACCTCGGCTCCAAGGAAAATCCAGAAGCCCATGATGGTCATTTGCCCTTCTTGGGTGCGATATTCTAAAGGACCTGTTTTCAGTTCTTCCGCAGCCATATTATAACCCCCTCGCTTTTTTCTCTGTTTCTTTAATTTCTTCAACTGGTACATAGTAACCATCGTCATAATCGAAGGAGCGAAGGATCATCATAAACACAGCACCGATCAATCCGATGACAGCGACATACAACCATTCAAAGACAAGACCGAAACTGGCAAGTCCAAGAAGAGCCATCATAATGATCGGAGCCCCTGTGTAACTTGGCATGTGGATCGGCTTCACTTCATCTTCTTCAAATGTCGTTTTGCCTTCTTCTTTCATACGAATATATGGATCAATTTCATCCACATATGGAACTGTTGCAAAGTTGTAGTAAGGTACTGGCGTCGTTGTCGCCCATTCAAGGGTACGGCCGTTACCATTCCAAGAATCACCTGTTGTTTCACGCTCGCTGTAACGATAGCTGTAGTAAACGTTGTAAACGAACACAACGAAACCAAGTGCCATTCCGACAGCCCCGACAGTAGAAATAACGTTCAATGGAAGCCATTCTACAACGTTTGTGATAAATAAACGACGTGGCATCCCGTCTAGGCCTAGGAAATATTGTGGGAAGAAGCACACATGGAAGCCAAAGAAGAACAACCAGAATGCCCATTTACCCAAACGCTCGTTCATCTTGTGACCGAACATTTTCGGATACCAGAACACAAGTCCTGCGAAACAGGCAAATACGGTTCCTGCGATCAGCACGTAGTGGAAGTGCGCGATCAGGAAGTACGAGTTGTGGAACTGATAGTCCGCTGCTGCCATACCAAGCATAACACCTGTAACACCACCAAGAATGAAACTTGGGATGAAAGCAAGTGACCAAAGCATTGGTACAGTAAATTCGATTTTCGATTTATAAAGGGTTGCAAGCCAGTTGAAAATCTTCACACCCGTTGGTACGGCGATCAACATCGTCGAAATAGAGAAGACGGAGTTAACAAATGCGCCAGCACCCATTGTGAAGAAGTGGTGCACCCATACTAAGAAACTAAGTAATGCAATGACGATCATAGACCAAACCATTACATTGTAGCCAAATAGACGCTTTTTCGCGAATGTGGCAATGATTTCGGAAAATATACCGAAGGCAGGAAGAATAACAATGTACACTTCCGGGTGTCCCCACATCCAGAACAGGTTTGCCCACATCATAGGCAGGCCTTCCCCTGTCAACGTGAAGAACTGTGCACCGAATACACGGTCAATTGTAAGTAGTGCAAGAGCTACTGTTAAAATCGGGAATGCAAACACGATGATGAAACATGTAACCAATGTCGACCATGAGAAGATCGGCATATGGAATAGCTTCATGCCAGGGGCACGCATTTTCAAAATCGTTACCATCAAGTTAACCCCTGTAGCCAGGGTACCGATACCTGATAGCTGTAGTCCCAGTAGATAGAAGTTTTGACCTGGTCCAGGGCTCATCGCTGCACCGGAAAGTGGGGTGTAGCTCGTCCACCCGGCATCCGGAGAACCTCCGATTACGAAGGAAATGTTAAAGAGCGCCATTCCGAAGAAGAAGGACCAGAAACTTAATGCGTTTAAATATGGGAACGCGAAGTCACGCGCTCCGATTTGTAATGGAACGATGATGTTCATGAGTCCGATCAAGAACGGCATCGCCATGAAGATAATCATGATCGTTCCGTGTGTTGTGAAAATTTCGTTATAGTGTTGGGAGCTTAAGAATCCCAAATCAGGAAATGCCAACTGCACCCTCATCATCATGGCGTCTACGCCACCACGGAATAACATGAGAAGGGCACTTAAAATATACATGACACCGATCTTCTTATGGTCAACGGAGGTCAACCATTCACGCCAAAGCCATTTCCATTTTTTGAAATACGTCAGAATGAAAAGGATGGCGAGCCCACCTAGTGCCATCGATACCATGGCACCATAGATGAGCGGTTCACCGGTGACTAGAATATCTGTAATGTGCATGTCTTCACCTGCTTTCTTTACGTACTATTGGAAGCTTTCTTGTTCTTCAATTTCTTCTAAATGAAGCTTCTGTTTGAATTGTTCACGGTATTTTTCGACGACATAACCCGCATCCTCTTTCGTATGGTGCTTCACGTAATCCAAGTGTGTGTTGGAATAGGATTGTACGTCAGTCAAACCAGGCGCAAGCAGTTCGTCATAACGTTCTGCTGTAAGCTCTGGTGCTTCGTTGCTAATTTCATCTGCCCATGAAGTAAATTCTTCTTCGCTCTCGGCATATACCTTGAACGTTTGAGCAGCAAAGCCTTCACCGTTGAAGTTAGAGTTACGGCCATCGTAGACTCCTTCTTCATCAGCTTCTAAATACAATTTGGTCATCATACCCGCCATGTTGTACTTTTGACCGCCTAGTGCCGGAATCCAAAGAGCTGACATCGAATCAGCCGAAGCTAACCTGAATTCGATTGGACGATCGGTCGGGATGTGTAAGTAATTAACGGTTTCAATATCCTGTTCCGGATAACTGAAGAACCATTTCCAATCCGCCGTTGTGGCATATACGACTAAAGGTTCCTTCACCTCTTCCCCTGCTTCAGGTTTAGGAGGCTCCTCCAAGTCGAACAATGTTGTTACGGTTGGGATGGATAAAAGGATGACAATGATAAACGGAATAACCGTCCAAATAATCTCGATGGTTGTATTTCCATGCAAGTTCGGGTCATAGTCACTTTCTTTACGTCCCGGACGGTTCTCACGGTACTTGATAATCATGTAAGTAAATAAAGCAAACACGACAACAACAATTCCAAGCATGAACCATAGGGAGTATACAATCAGGTCATATTGACTTTCAGCGACTGGCCCTTTTGGGTTGAGCACAGTCATTTCCAACTGCCCACACCCGCTTAAGAAGAAAATCAAGCTGAGCGGCAGCAAACCTAACCATCTATTTCGGAGATGTTTAGCTTTCATGAATCTTAACCCTCCTATCAATCTGTTAAATTATAAGTATAAAACTCGGAAACTTAGGAGCTGTTATACGTATCAGGGCGTGACTGATTATATCAGATTTTGGCGAAATAGAAACGATTGTTCACAACTTTGTCATAGATCGTTCACGAACTTTTAATATTTTACCAAATGATGCACGCTTTCAAGGAAATTAATAACAAACGAACTAAAAATAGGATATAGATATACCGAGGTTCTATTCCGTTATAAAAGGAGATATAGGTCACACTAGCAAATGGATATTTTCCATATAGCGGAACATTTCACACTTTCATATTTTTTAGATATAAACTTAAAAACCTGTTTCACTTTAAAGTGAAACAGGTTTCTTAAATTCGTGAAACACCTTTTTTGGTAAGTGGACTTTTTTCCTTTTTCTATTGTTCTTATGACTGATCCTCCACCATGGCTTCTTTCTCAACTCTGTCCATGAAATCATCGACTACTTTTTGGTTGTTCTTTTGTCCTCCTAATTTAAGCAGCGTTTTACCTAAGAAATTCAATCCTACGTTTTGCCCTTTATAAATAAATCTTGTTTCATTCTCACTTTGTTTTATTAATGTAAAAGATGCTTGTATATCAAATGCTTTCGCTAATGTAAAACCAATTTTATTATGTTTCTTCTGAGGAGTGTTTTCATACTCAAGGTCTTCAACAATGTACGTTTCAATTCGCTTTCCTTCTTTATATTTTTGTTCATAAGTGGTTCCAACTACCCCGTCTTTCTTATCGAGCACTTTGGTTTCGATCACATTTGGCATAATGCGTGGAAGGCTTTCGATTTCAAACAATCTCCAGATCACTTCAATGTTGAAAGGTAACACCCGTTCTTCATGCCACTTAATCATTCATATTTAGCTCCCATTTCCATCTCAAAGAACTCGTCCATCTCTTCGATCACGGTTTGTATGCGACGAACCTCTTGAGATAAGTTCTTCCGTTTCTGTTTAATTAACTCCTCTAAATGTTCAAAGGATTCATCATTTACAACGGTCAACATTTCTTGAATAGAGAAGTCAAATCTCCTCAAGTAGACTAGCAATCTCGCAATCAAGTATGAACCATTATCATAGTACCTATAGTTATTACGAGGTTCAATATAGACTGGTTCAAGGAGTTTAATTTGAGCGTAGTAACGCAAGGTTTCTTTACTTAAACCAGTCATTCTGCAAAACTCACCGACTTTGTACATGTCTTCCACCTCATTTAAATCTTAAAGGATGTAGTGCACTACACAGTCAACCTCAAACTAAGATTATTATAAAGAGCACCCAATTTTTTAGACAAATTAACGTTAGCATACTCAGGTGTTCACACCTAATGAATTCGTTCGTTCATCTATGTATACAGTGGAATTACACCGAATACTATATTCATGGAGGTGACATCTTATGGAGCAAAATCATCATGATCAGTTCGAAGCGAAACTCACCCCTTTTCGAAAAGGTGCCACGAAGAAAACAGAAAAAATCAATGAATGCATAAAAAAGAATATTTTCTGGGAAAGACTGAAGGTTGAACAGGAATGGGCAACGCGAAACGTACTAAAAAACGTCCTCCTTCCCGTTATTAAACCAGATGATTCACTTCTTCCTGTTTGGGATTTAAAGCGTTATGATTTCCTGCTGAACGATAAACTCCCCTCATCCGTGAACCCAAAACTCTGGTATCAAGGAAAATTGAACTTAAACGCCGGTCTATTTCAAGTGACAGAAAACATTTATCAGGTTAGAGGATTCGATCTGGCTAATTTGAGCATTATTCGCGGAAAGACAGGTTGGATTGTGATCGATTGTCTTACAAGTAGAGAGACGGCAGAAGCTGCTTTTGAATTAATCGATAGTTATTTTGGTAAGGTTCCGGTTAGTGCGATCATTTTCTCTCATTCACACGTCGATCATTATGGTGGTGTTGATGGAGTTCTTAATAGTGGAACCACCGATGATGTTAAGATTTATGCACCGAGCGGTTTTTTGAGTGCCGCCTTAGAGGAGAATGTAACAGCAGGAGTGGCGATGTCGAGACGAGGATTTTATATGTATGGTGAAATACTACCTCGTGGAGAAAAAGGTCAAATAGATAGCGGCATAGGGAAATATGTATCAACGGGAGTTGTAACTTTAGTGAATTCTGCTGAAGAAATTTCACCTTTAGCAAATGAATCTTTCGTGGAGAAGATGATTGATGGTGTAAAGTTTCAATTCCAAATCACCCCGGATACAGAAGCACCGGCTGAAATGAACATGTTTGTGCCTGAGGAAAAGAGCCTTTGCATTGCAGAGAATTGTACAGCATCGCTCCATAACATATATACATTACGAGGAGCTGAAGTGCGAGATCCTGTCGCATGGGCGAAGTACATCCAACAAGCCATTGATCTATTTGGGGAACAATTGACATCTGTATTCGAAGTGCATAATTGGCCACGTCACGGAAGAGTATACTGCATTGATTATATGGAAAAGCAGCGAGACATGTACCAATATATTAATGATCAGACCTTAAGGTTGATTAATCAAGGTTACACCATGGATGAAGTTGGAAGAATGGTTGCCTTCCCTAAAAGTTTACAAGAGGAATGGTTCAATAGCTCATTCTATGGAACGGTAAACCACAACTCTAAAGCGGTTTACCAAAAATATATAGGATGGTATAACGGAAACCCAGTCGATTTAAATAAGCTCTTACCGGAAGATTCGTCAAAAAAATATGTGGAATTTATGGGTGGAGAAGATGAAGTTATCAAGAAAGCAAAGAAAAGCTTCAGAGAAGGAGAATACCAATGGGTTGCTGAAGTAACCAAGCACGTCATCTTCGCAAACCCATCTAATAAAAAAGCCAGGTACCTTTGTGCAGATGCCTTGGAACAACTTGGATACATCGCAGAATCCGGGCCATGGCGGAATGAATATTTGATGGGGGCTCAAGAGCTTCGTTATGGCATTATTCCTATACAGCAGTCCACAATCACCGCAGAAGTACTAGACGTTATGACGCTAGAACAAGTATTGAACATGTTAAGCATTCGAATAAACGGATTGATCGCCGGGGACTATGACTTTAAATTGAACTTCATTATTCCGGATAGGAAAGAACAAGCTTTAACGGAGGTTAAACGAGGGATTTTCCGATATCTATCCGATGAAATAAAAGAAGATCAAGTGAAGGTCATTATGAATAAGAAGACTTTGTATGAGTTGGCCACCACGAACAACCGCTCTTCCCCCTTCTTCTATAAAAGTGATAGGAGATATTCAAAAGTGGCATCAATTCCTATGGGCTCTTGATGAGATTGACACAGACTTTCCTATTATGACACCGCTAGGTAGGAAAAGAACCCATGATTTTAAATAAAACAAGGAGCACCGTGACTTGGTGCTCCTTTTCTTACGTTCATCTATTTATTGATAGACTCTCTTTCACCTAGACATCTTTCTCCAAGAAACGCTTCACACCTGCAACGCAGTAATCATGATCCATTTGTGGCGTTAGTCCTGCTACGGTAACAGAGCCGATCGTGCCCACACCTTTAATGTTTATTGGTAAAGAACCACCGACAGCCTGGTATTCCTCTATAGGGAGCAGGGAGCTTTCGTTGTGTGTGGTGCCCATTTCTTCAAAACGAGCGGCAATAAATTGAGTGCTGTGGTTATAGTGATCCACAACATTCTTCTTCCGATACAACCATTTCACATTCTCTTCCGATGTTCCATCCATCAGATGAGTGAATAGCGGCAGACGATTCTTCTCAATGTGTACGGCCACAGATTTGCCATTTTCTTTTGCATAATTCACCAGTTCCATACCTAGCTTTAAAGCCTCTTCATTAGTAAATTGTTCAAAAACAAGCTCGTTCTCTAGTTGTTGTAGTTGTTCTGTATTCATCTTTATTCTCCTTTAAAATAAGTTTTGCTTTCTATCTAATCGATAATTAATAACAGACAGTAGAAGTGCAATGGATACCATAATGCCACCTATCCAAGCTGTATCAAGGTAATCCATCGTCTCCACTACAAAGCCCCCGATCGCAGAACCACCGGCAATCCCAATATTGAAAGCAGAGATGTTCATCGCAGAAGCGACATCCTTAGCTTTTGGCACAAGCTTCTCTGCGAGCATGAGAATGTAGGACTGCACGCCTGGGGTCAACATAAAAGCAAATAAACCTAGTATGAAGACAGAAAGGTAGCTAAGGGCCTTATGTGGTAACAATAGCACTTGCAAGAGCAGGACGAAGACTTGGATAAAGAAGACAAATCGTAACACCTTAACGGGATGATTGTTACTCACTTTACCGCCGATAATATTTCCAATTGCCACTGCTATGCCATATAAGAGAAGCATCCATGATATAGCTCCTTCTGAGAATCCACTGACATCCTCAAGAATCGGAGAAAGGTACGTAAATAGTGCGAATGTTCCTCCGAATCCGAATGCAGTCATCAATAGAGCGAGTAGTATTCTTGGATTAGATACCAGTCTTCCTACATCAATAAGAGTTGGAGATTCAGCTGGTCGTTTTATACGATCCACTGCCCACATATTAGCTATGAGTCCAATGAAGCCAAGAACGGCAACAGAGTAGAATGTGGCTCTCCAACCAACCGCTTGCCCCACAAATGTTCCAAATGGTACACCAATAATGGTAGCAACCGTCAATCCAGTGAACATAATGGATATAGCTGAGGCTTGCTTGTCCTTTGGAACCAGTTCAGCAGCCACGGTTGCAGCAATGGCGAAGAATACTCCATGAGATACAGCTGTAATTATTCTTGAAATCATTAGTAATTCATACGTTTCGGAAAGGCCTGAAAGGACATTTCCGATAATGAAAATAGTCATAAAGGTAAGAAGCAGGCCTTTTTTCGGTAACTTCCCGGTCATCGTCGTAACTATGGGAGTTCCAATGGCAATGGCTGCTGCGTAAACTGATATTAATGTTCCTGCTTTTGTTACGGAAATATCCAGGTCTGTCGCTACGGTTTGAAGGAGTCCGACAATAACGAACTCCGTCGTGCCGATGGCAAACGCACTAATCGCTAATGACAAAAGTCCGATGATAGCTTTTGATGACAATTTACTCACAGGGGTCTCCTCCTTACGTTATCGTTATAAAAGTTTTGAAATTTGGGCGCTGCATGCTCTGATTTTCTTACTAATCTGAGTGTCGAGTTGCTTTGGAATCCTGCTAGCCGGACCAGATAATGCAACAGAAGCCACCACTTCGCCGTTTCGGTATATAGGAGCTGCGATGCAACGGAGTCCGATCTCCGTTTCTTCATCATCCACTGCATAGCCCTGATTTCGAATAGCTTTTAGGTGATAGAGAAATAATTGTTCATCGTCGAACGTATTCTCTGTCTGCTTCTTCCACTGAAGCTTTTGCAAGTACTTCCTTTGTTTCGGTTCCTCAAAGAAAGCAACGATCGCTTTTCCAAGGGCACTTCCGTGAGCAGGATCACGGTCCCCTACTTGTGAATGGATACGCATCGCATGAGTACCATCCACTACTTGGGTCGTAATCACATCTGTCCCGTCGAGAATTCCAATATATACGGTTTCTCCAAGCTCTTGACTTAGTTCATATAGAGGGGAAACCGACACCCAATCTACTAAAGGGTTATGGTCTTGTTTAAATTCCGTTAGCTTAGAGGAAACCCGATAAACTTGACCATGCTTTTCGATATAACCCATATGTTCAAGCGTATAGAGCATGCGAAAAGCCGTGGTTTTGTTCAAATTAATTTGATGCATCACTTCGTTCATGGTCATTCCTCCACTCTCCATAAGCAGATCGAGAATGATCAATCCTTTTTTCAACGTTGAAACTTCATATTGACTCATGAGTCTGTGCCCCCTTTGCACATTTGTTATGGTATAGCTCCGTAAAATAAATATCAAAAAATGAAAGTAAGTTTCTATATATGAAACTAACTCCCCCTCATTGTTTCCTATCATCAGCGGCAGCACCCTCAAAAAAAGCAAAAAAAGAAACACCCCCTTTTTATTCAGGCGATGTTTCATTAGTAGGAACAAAGAATAAGTTCTTCCCTTTGCTTTCTTTATGATTCATTCTTCTGATGAACACTTTGAAGTATCTTCACCATGGATGCTTTGAACTGCTTCAGCTCCTCTTGACCCATATCTAGCTGATCAATCAATTGATATGGAATCGAGTCAGCGGTTTGTTCAGCCTTCTTCCCTTCTTCTGTTAAGCGCACCACAACACTACGTTCATCGTGCTTTGACCTTTCACGGAATACAAGCCCTGCTGTTTCCATTCGCTTAAGCATCGGGGTTAGCGTCCCTGAATCTAAGTAAAGGCGGTGCCCCATTTCCTTCACGGTAATGCCATCTTCTTCCCACAATACGAGAAGTACTAAGTATTGAGGATACGTCACATTTAACTCCTCTAAGAGAGGTTTATACAATTTCGTTACTTCCCGAGCTGTTGCATAGATCGAGAAACAAATTTGATTTTCTAATTTTAAATGGTCTTCAGCCATGCAGATCTCTCCTTCTACCAATAAGTGTAGCGAATCTCCACCTCTCCTACAACCAAACAAATCGAACGCTTTTATTTTGACAAATGTTATAAGTTGTTATAAATTAAATTGTGCACAATTTAATTTCACACAATCAAAATGGAAAGGGAGATGAACTCATGGAAAAAGCTCTATACACAGCACAGGCAACAGCACAAGGTGGACGTAAAGGAAAGGTAACCTCTAGTGATGGAACGATCGATTTCGAACTATCCATGCCTAAATCACTTGGCGGACAAGAAAAAGAAGGAACAACGAATCCGGAACAGCTATTTGCAGCTGGATATTCTGCTTGCTTTGATAGTGCTCTTCAACTGGTCGCTTCTAAAGCCAAAAAATCTATTGAATCTGCAATTACAGCGAATGTGAGCATTGGCAAAGAAGGAGATGGCTTCGGTTTAGCAGTTGAATTAGATGTTGAGATCAAAGGGGTTTCAAAAGAAGAAGCCGAAGACCTAACACATCAGGCTCACCAGGTGTGCCCTTACTCCCGTGCCACGCGTGACAACATTGAAGTTACGTTAAACACGATAGCTAAATAGATAATAGAAAAGAGCTCAGCAGTAATGCTGAGCTCTTTTCTATAAGGAAATCTTGTTCGCTTACAGAACTAAAATTCCGTCTATGGAGCTAGACTACAAGAATCTCCTCATTCAAGAAGAAGGAAGTCTGATACATTTATAGAAAATATATAAAGACTATTTAATGACGTAAAACATTTAGGAGGAAATTATGGGGAGAATCGTACATTTCGAAATACACGTTGACGACATGGACCGCGCAAAACGTTTTTATGGTGAAGTGTTTGGGTGGACATTTGAAGACTGGACAGAGTATGCGGGGATGCCTTATTTAGGAGCCGTGACAGGCAGTGAAGATACGCCTGGAATTAATGGGGCCTTAATGAAACGCCAAGGGCCTTCACCTGAGGCTAACCAGCCTTTAAGTGGGTATGCTTGCACCATGGGAGTGGAAGATTATGATGCAAGTGAGGCAAAAATTCTCGAATTTGGCGGTGAAGTAGCTATGCCCAAGTACGCTCTTCCTGGTATGGCTTGGCAAGGGTATTACAAAGATACAGAAGGTAATATCTTCGGCATTCATCAGCCTGATGATCAGGCGAAGTAGGATGTTTTTTTATTACAAATGGTGAGCTCCTTTCGTTAGAGATGCCATTTACAATTGAATAGAAAAAGAAAAATGAAGACACATAGCCAAGGCAATGTGTCTTCATTTTTTCTTACTTCATATAGTTTAAGAACACCACTAGGACTTCACTCTTTCATTAAAACTCCCATGATAAAGTCTTTCCTTCTTATAATTCAATCCTCATTCCTTCCTCCGCAATCTTAAACCCTCTTTGATTGACTGTCTTTCTGGCTTCCGACTTGGAATCAAGCGCAGGATTACTGTGGTTTAAATGTGTAAAGTAAACCATCAGCTTCCCCTGGTCAACTAACGGCTGAAGGCGGTCCATGGTCTCCTTAATAAAAGGGTGTGGGATGGACTTCGGATCACGTCCGAGTCCTCTCACCTCATCCTCTGAATAAAAGGTTGCATCGAGTAAGCAATAATCCACCTCTTTTGCCACAGAGAGAAGGTCTTCATCCCAATCGTCCCACCGGTCAATATCAGGAATGTATAGAAGAGAGCGCTCATTCCCTTTAATAACGAATCCAAATGTCTCAGAGTATTCATTTCGATGAGGTACGAGTAAAGGAAGTATGGAGTAGCTCTCCTTGGAATAGGTCTTTCCATGCTGAAGCTCTTCAATATAAATGTTTTTCCCCTCTATCAGTGTGCTCCAAGGGAGGTGATGGCGGAGAAACTCACCCATCCCGGCACCCGCGTACACGGGCAATTGGCTTGTATTCATCGCTTCTTTCCCTAGAAAAATTAAGCCAGGATAATGTCCAATGTGTGCATGAGTAAGCCAAATAGACTGAGGGGTAGGATGTAAAGCTGTCTCCATTTTCTCCATCTGTAATTTAATATCTGGAGTGGCATCCACGAGGACCCATTCCTTTGTCTTCTCATCAATAATCCCCAGGCAAGTGGCAGAACGACGCCGTTCAGAGGATAATTTTGCTTGTTGGCAGTTCGTACAGCAACACCCAGTCTGAGGTACTCCCCCATCCTGAGCTGTACCAAGTACTTTTACAATTGTCATGATGAAACGACCTCTCTTATACCGTTTTAGGATAGGCCAACTCTTCGTGTTCAGCAGGCACATCAGGTTCTTCTTTTGTAATTGTAAAACCTGTGTAGCCATAAATGACGTTAATCAGCAGAACAAAGTAGGCAAAGAAAATGAATGGAATAAACGAATAAGGACTGATATCCATTAAACCACTTGCAAATACAGCTGGTACACCCCACGGGATAAGGGTTACCCCTACAGTCCCTGCAGCTTCTACGTTACGAGATAAATTGGTTGCTGAGATCCCTCTTTCCCGGTATACACCAAGAAATGCTTTCGATGGAAGAATGATCGCTAAATACATCGCTCCACTAACGAAACTTACAAAGAAAGTGGATAGTAGAGTGGTTGAAATTAAAGAACCTGTACTCTGAACCTTCTCGATCAATCGATGAATTAAAACATCGAACACGTGAATTCCCTCCATAATCCCACCAAGCGATGTGGCAAAGACAACAAGGGCTACTGTAGAAAGCATCGAATCGATTCCTCCCTTAGAAAGAAGGCTATCAAGCGTTTCATTACCAGTTTCAGATGCAAACCCACTCGTCATGGATTGCATAACCTCTGAAACCGTGTTGCCTTGTACGATCATCGCAACAAGTCCACCCAGTGCACTTACCATAACGAGTGCAGGGATGGCTGGTATTCGACGGATCATTAAGACAATCGTGACAACGGGTAGGAGTAAAAGCAATGGATGGATGACAAATACGTTGTCCAGTCCATTTAGAATGGTCTCAATTTGAGTTGTATTAAACTCTCCGGCAGTCGTGTTTAATCCCAGGATCCAAAAAGCAATGACTGTCAGAATAAAAGCAGGAATCGTATCCCACATCATGTGCTTAACATGGTCAAACAAATTAACATCGACCATAGCCGGGGCGATATTCGTTGTATCAGAAAGCGGAGAAAGCTTGTCTCCAAAGAAAGCTCCTGAAATAATAGCGCCTGCAATATGAGCAGGTGTAAACCCTAAGCTTGTTCCAATCGCCATAAAAGCCAAGCCGATGGTGGCAATAGAGGTAAAGGAACTGCCAAGTGTAATTGCCACAATTCCAGATGTAATAACAACCGTTGGTAAGAAAAAGTTAGGTTGGATCAGTTCAAGACCATAGTAAATTAACGTTGGAATGGTCCCACTAAGAATCCATGTACCCACAATGGTCCCTATAATAAGTAATATAAAAATAGCGGGTAATGCTTTTGAAACGCCGCTTGTTAAGAACTGCTGCAGTTCATTCCAGCTATATCCAAGACGTTTCCCTACAAGGGCGGAAGTCACGATACCGATGACAAAGGGTATGTACATCCCTACCTTCCAGAAGAATATCGAACAAGCAGCTGCTCCTATTAGAGCAATCAGTGGTAGTAGCGCTTGCCATATGCGGGGTTCTCGTCTCATAATCTCTCATCCTCTCAAAGCTTAGCATAACACTTTAGCACTTTTATGCTTTTATGCTTTTAATCAGTAAAGTATTGTAGCTATATTCTAAAGGGGACATGCGGAATTTGTCAATGGAAAGAAGTGAGCATGTGGCTTATATAAGCGACATGCTCACGCCAACATTCAATAAAAAAAGCAGACACCCCTAAAAGGATATCTGCTCTATGACCTACTTAAAAAAGTTCACATTTAAGCTTTCTTCTCAAAATCAAACTTAATCTTATATTCCTGATCCAACTTAAGGGCCGTGCTAAACGGCTTCTTCCCCTTAAATCCTTTCAGCACTTTCGTCTGCTTTTTCTCGCAGAGCGTTTTAATCATATTCTGAGTTAACGTCTTCCCTGCAAGTTTTTTCGGGAAGGATACTTTACACCCTTCCTTATAAGCAGAACAGCCATAAAATTTATAGCGGTCCACGATCGACCCTGTTGGACAGGCTGGGCATTTGGCAATCGGGGTGTTGTATTTCTTCTTATTGCTCTCTCCCGTATCACGAACTTGAACTTTCTCAATGGATGCAGGGGTTTCTTCAATAAGTTTGTAAATGAACTGATTCGTTTGTTTAATAAAGGTTTGTTTAGATCCTTGTCCATTTCCAATCTTCTTCAGATAGGATTCCCATTTAGCGGTCATCGCAGGACTCGATAGAAGGGTTCCTTCAATCGCTTCACATAAGGTGATCCCCTTCTCCGTCACATAAACCACGTTTTTCTTTACTTCGATATACTTCTGAGCTTTGATCGTTTCAATGATACCAGAGCGAGTTGCTTCTGTGCCGAGTCCTTCGACTTCTTTTAGGATCTCGACATCTTCTTCGTTATCAATAAGCTTCCCGCACGTTTTCATCATATTAATCAATTGACCTTCTGTGTATGGCTTTGGCGGCTGCGTCATACTTTCCTTGATATGAACGCGGGCCCCTACTTCTTCCCCGTTTTTCACTTCAGGTAATAGTGCATCTTTCTCCTGCTTGGACTTAGTAGGCTGCGGGAAGAGTTCCTTCCAGCCACGCTTCACTTCCGTACGGCCTGTTGATTTGAATGCTAGACCTTTTACATCCGTCATAATGGTCGTTTCTTCATACACATAATCTTCATGGAACATGGCGAGCGTGTTCAACATGATTTCACTATAAATGTTTTTCTCTTCCCGGCTTAGTCCGTTGATCTTGTTTTGAGTCGGTACGGTTTTGGTCGGGATGATGGCATAGTGTTCTTGGACTTTGCTGCTATCGACGTAACGTTTACTTGGTCTTGTTGAGCCAGGGGTAAACGATACGTTCATTGCTTCCTGATAGCGACCTAAGTTCTTCACCAAGTATGAGAATTCGCTATCTGTAATGTAATTACAATCTGTACGCGGATAGGTCACGAGACGCTTCTCGTACAGCTTTTGCATCGTCTTCAGCACCTGGGACGGGCTGTACTTCCACCGCTTATTGGCCACACTTTGTAACGTCGACAAAGAGTGAAGCTTTGGTGACTTCTGGTGCTTCGTCTTTTTATCCACGCTTTGAACGGTCCCTTGAATGTCTTCCTTCTCTTTCAATTCGTGCTGGTCCATAAGAGCCTGAACTTTCGCTTTGTCTTTCTCTTTAATCTTGGCTAAGCCTTTATAGCTCCCTTTTTCAGCTTTAAAAAGCCCTTCAATTTGATAGAAAGGTTCAGAAACAAAGTTCTCAATCTCTTTTTGCCTTTGATAGATTAAATACACGGTTGGAGACTGAACTCGTCCAATCGATAGATAGCCTGAAAATCCTTTCTTTTGAAGCAGAACTGTAAACAATCGGCTGGCATTGATTCCAACCATCCAGTCGCTAATCTGACGAGCTTTTGCTTCATCAAAGAGGAGCAAATCCTTCTCATTCGTTTGAAGCTGGTTAAAGCCTTTTCGGACCTCATCTTTCTCTAGAGAATTAATCCATAGCCGCTTAACGGGTTTCCCCTTCACGCCAGTCAGGCGCAGGATGCTATAAAAGATATTAGAGCCTTCACGGTCGACGTCAGCTCCATTTATAATGACGTCCGCTTTCTGGAACAGTTGCTTAACAGCCTTAAATTGCTCCCATTTGCCGCTTGCAACTTTCTCGTAAAATTGGTCTGGCACGATCGGTAGCTGATCAAGCTTCCATTTCTTCCATTCTGGTTTGTAATCATGGGGTTCTTTTAATTCAACCAGGTGACCAATGCCCCATGTAATCGTAGCTCCTTCCGGGAAGGTGCTATCTGGTTTTAGTTCAATGTATGTTTTGGTTTTTTCTTTAATTTGAAATGCGTCAGCGTAGGCTTTCGCTTGTGACGGCTTCTCGGCTAAGATGACCACTCGCGTCATGGTCTCCACTCCTTTCAACGAAACACAACTGTACTATGAGATGATAGAGAAGGCAAGGGGAAGGAAATAAAGATGAGGGGGAAAGAGAAGAGGGAAGCAGCCATCAGACTGCTTCCACGATCCAATTTACCATTTTCCCGAGTAGTTTGGGGGCATACAAGAGCACCTCAATGAACACATCGAGATACATAAGGAAAGAATCCTTATGCGCTTTTCTTTTGGTACGGCTCAACGAATCGTCACCTCCTCCATTTAGTTTACCACAATCAGGAATTTACGTTCACTCAAAACCATGCGGCAATTTCTACATATAATGGGCCACCAGTTCAAAGCATCTTTCCCTTGTTAAACTGGCTTCTGTAGCTACATATTCTAATCGCTCTGTAGAACCCCCTTCATATTTCAGGGAAGCTTCTTTTGCAGCTTCGTCTCGGTAACGAATCCATTTACGCTGTTTTTCTCTTAATTGGTCCATCTCCTCTTGAGAAAGTTGCTCCTCTAGTACTCCATAAATTTCATTCAACTTCTTATCCCACTTTTCATATCTCGCTTGTTCTTGCTTCTCCATCTCGACCATGGTTGTTTTAGCTTCCGCCATATGGTCTGCGTCGTTCATTTTGTTTAATTCAGTGAGATATTTGGTCTTCATACTTTCTAGTTCTTCATCTTCTTCTGTTTCTTCATCACTTGTTCCGTTGGAGTCTGTCGAAGTGGTATTGTCGCTTGTTTCTAATCCATCTTCCTCATTCTGAGTTTGAATAGTCGTGTCATTTGAAGGCTCGTCCTGAGATTGAGCTCCAGAATCATTACTACAGGCAGCTAGTACTAGAATCATTAGCGCAAGGATTGTACTCGTTTGATGTTTCCTCATTGCCCTTACCTTCTTTCGTTTTCCTTCATGCTCTTAAAATAGCTCAACGCTTCTTCAACATCAACATCTCGTTCCAAATGAGCAGGCGACCAAGGAATATGAATATCAGGCTCAATGCCTACCCCGTTCATCCCTATTCCCTGGTCCACCCTAGAAAGCTTCGTCGTCGGGATCGAGAGGTGGAATTGGTCTCCCCATGACGCTGTAATCAAGTTCGCATAGTCATTCACACCAAGGGTACTTCTCCCCATCGTAGTGATGATTTCGGAATGTTTCGCCACATCAACAATAGATTCGGCTGAACTGATCGTTGAGATATCGGTTAACAGAACAATCTGCTTCGGATTTACGAACCCTTCTATCACAAACGTTTCTTCAAGAGCCGATAAATCAAACCGAACAAACCCTTCCCCTTTATGCTTCTTCCATTCGCTTTCTACCAATGATAAGACTTCAAGCCACTGAGGGTCATCAGTTTGTTGACGGAAATCTTTATACTCCTTAAAAACCCGCTCTGCATTCTCATGGGTACAGTTATACCACATGTAGTCACCCTCTTCTGGGGTAATTGCTGTTCTTCCTTCAGGGAATAAGTAAGGCGCAAGTCTGTAAAAGGCTGAGTCACTACCTCCCCCGTTATTCCTGAGATCTAAGATTAAGTTCGGGTAGGTGTTTAAGAGAGATTCATTTTCTTGAATCAGATCATTGATGGGTTCTGGAGTGATAAAGTCCGTCAGCTTCATCAAAAGAGTCTCTTCATTGAGTACCTCTAAGGAATGCGTGGGCTGATAAGGTCTTTTCTTATGACGCTTCATCTCGATACTATAAATCGCTCCCTGCTTGTCTTCTACTTCAATCGTTCGGTATTTCTCTAACAGGCGTTTCCATCGTTCCCGTTCTGCTCCTTTCTCACGAAGTTCAAGTGAATGAGATTGAACGAGCTCTGGTATTGGAATACGGTTAACGGAGATGATGGCTTGGCCTACTTGTAAACGGTCATCCTCTTTAACTTCCGTTACGTATAAGCGGTCTTCATACCTTCTGACACGGAAGCCACGATCCCAGGCGCTTTCTCCTTCTGCAGTAAAGTAGAAATGATGGTCGTTAAAGGCTAGTAAGTAGTCTTGGACTAATTCTCCGAACTCTTCTTTGCTCAAGTTTGATTTCTGCAAGACTTTTCGGAATGGCTCTGGGTCATCAAAGCCTTGTTTGTCTTTCCATCCTGCATAGTCACGATGGGCGATATCGACGATTTCATTGAAAATATGTAAAAACTCCATTCCATACCTCCGTTTTACATAGTTTATAAGGGAATCACATCTCTTTAATCTGAAAACATAAAATCCTTCGTCTTAAGGGACACATTTAAAACCAACCCTAGTCCGATCATCATGGCTAGGACAGAGCTTCCTCCGTAGCTTAGTAGGGGTAATGGGATTCCTGTGATGGGGAGGAGGCCGATGACCATCCCTACGTTTTGGAATACGTGGAAGGAGAGCCAGCCGATTACGCCAACGCATAGTAAGGATTCGAAAGGATGTTCTGCGTTGTAGATGGAGATGCGTACGATGCGAAAGATGACTACGAAGTACAGCATGATCAGTAAGCTTCCACCGATATATCCGTATCTTCCAGCAACGAGCGAGAAGATAAAGTCAGTTTCTACTTCTGGCACTGGGACTCCTTCTTCATTTCCAAATAGCATTCCAGAGCCTACTGTTAGGAGCGATTGCTTTAGCTGGTAGCCAATGTCTGCAGCGTTTCCTGACGGATCAAGCCAGGAGTAGATTCGATTTAATTGATACTCATCGAGAAAGATTAACAATAGCTTTGCATTGTATAGGAAGATGCCTACAAGAGCTGCTACGATCAGAACAGCTGTTGTGACAATTGGAATAATAATCTTCCAGCTGATCCCTGATACAAATACGAGACTAGCTAAAATGACAAGCATAACCAGTGAGGTACCGAAGTCATTTTGCAAAAGGGTTAGGCCTATAGGAAAAGTTGCTACAAGGGCTAGCTTACACAATAGAAACAAATCCATCGGTACTAAGCCAACCGCATGTTTCTCCGCATGCCTTGCGATGGTTACGGCAAGCATCAAGATCAAAAATACTTTCATAAACTCAGAGGGTTGAATCGAGATTCGGTCTTGGATAACAAACCAGGATTTTGCTCCATTTCGCATAGGTGCGATGGATTCTGGTGCTACGATGACCCCTACTAACGCGAGAAGCCCCGCTCCATACAAATATGGAGTTATTTTTCGAATTTGGTAGAAATCACTGAAACAGATGACTGCTACAATGATTAAGCTCAAAACAAACCAAACAAGTTGCTTCAAGAAGAAAGATGTTCCTAATCCTGTGTTGACGAGGGTCACGCAACTTACAGCCATTAAAGAAAAAATGGCTAGCAACAAATAGATATCGAAATGATTCTGATTTTCTTCATTCACATGGATCGCCACCAATATGTAAATTCTACCTCACTATCACTCTACATGATGGGTATTTTTACCACAAGCAAAAAAGGAAGAAAAATCAGACAAAAGAAAGACCGTCCAGTAGAAAGACGGTCTTTACTGCTTGTTATATTAGTTTGTAAGCTTAGAGAGCTCCGCCCGAATGTCATATACCCCTAATACGGCTTGTGTCAGAATCTTCGTTCCATCCAGCATACGGTCTTGATTAAACGTCATTTGAGGATGATGAAGCCCAGGCTTCAAGTCACAGCCTAGGCCTAACATCGTGGCTTTCAATTCTGGCTTCTTAATCGTATAGAAGTGGAAATCGTCTCCTCCTGGAGTTACGGTTGGTTCAAGCGTGTACGCTTCACCTAGCTCCGATTCAATGGCACCTTTCATAACTGTAATAGCCTCGTCATTTGTTCTGGCGGCTGCAATCTGGTTGATCGCACCTACGGTTATCTTCGTACCATACTGAAACTCAATCGTTTTAAAAATGTGATCGACTTGTTCCTCTAACTCTTCCATAACCTCATTTGTCTGGGCTCTTAAGTCAAGGGAAAGGGATGCTTTACCTGGTATGATATTTGTATTCGGCCCTCCGGCATGAAATTTGGTCACTTTTACAGAATGGGGGACGCTTGGATTCATGCGGATTTGATTAATAGCTTGAACAAGCTGCGTTCCTACATTAACCGCATTATGTGTTAAATGTGGTCTGGCCCCGTGTGCGTCCTCTCCGTCAATTTCGATCTCCATCAGCTTTGTCGCACCGTGCCCGATCATCGGAGTCGCGAATCCATCGGCCACTTCCGCTCCAGGTCGTAAATGAACACCAAATAAATAATCAACCTCTTCTATCACACCAAGCTCGACCATTTTTAACGCACCAGCTGCCTTCTCTTCAGCAGGTTGAAAGATAAACTTGACCGCTACCTGATTTTTAATGTCTTTTAAACTATGTAAAACATACAGAACACCAAGCACCATCGCCATATGGGAGTCATGCCCACAAGAATGGTTCGCACACGGCGTCCCATTTACCTCTTGCCATAACGCATCGATATCTGCTCTTAATGCGACAACAGGAACCGTCCCATCAAAATTTCCATACTTCCCTACAACACCAGGACACTCTTGGAAGGTCTCTGTTTCACATCCATAACTCTCTAATATTTCTTCAATATATTTTGTCGTTTTATATTCCTCCCAGCTAACCTCCCCGTTTTCGTGTAAGTGTTCAAAGTTTTGTCTGATCTGTTTCTCAATTTGCTGGTCCATGCTGCATCTCCTCTCGGTGTATTAGATTAGAACATGAAAGTAGTATAAAGGACAATCAAATATCTGTAAAATAAGAAAAGTCTAACAACTATGTCTCTCCATAAAAAATCAGAACGAGTCCCCCGTTCTGATTTACGTCTCTTTTCTATTTTTGAATATCTCTGCCAAAGATAATTTATCACTCCCCGTCATAGCCAAAATCATCGAGATTCCTAATAGTGCAAGCGGGAATTCGAAACCTCCGATTAACCCTTGAGGAAGATGTACGAGCACGATCGCTCCGATCATAGTCAGTCCAAGTAGCATAGCAGCTGGCACAACAAATAGTCCCACAACTAGTAAAAGTCCTCCTCCCGTCTCAATAATCGCCGTCACATAAGCTAACCAAGCAGGTTGCCCCATTCTATGAAATAGTTGAACAGCATCCTCCATATGTCCGAGCTTCTGGCAACCGTGAGCGACCATAATAACGCCAAGCACCAACCTCCCAAGGAAAAGACCCCACCCTATTTTCTCATCCATTCCATACCTCCTTTTTGCAGACAAGTTAGTGAAATTGTATGTAGTGGATATGAGAAATAGAATCTCATTGGCAAATCCCAAACGAGTGAAGAAACCACCTTTAAAAGGAATTAGAGAGGTCAAAGGGCCCGTCATTCAAGAAGGTGACACAGAACACAACTATACGTTCACGGTCACACAACCATTGCCGAACGATATAACGGCGGAAGAAGTAACGAAACTAACGAATGAAAAGAAAAGGTTTCGTTGGATTATTGCAAACAAGGATCAAAACCCGATTCATATTGTAAATGATATCTTCTTGTATGTAGATTATGATCCGGACAATTCGAGAGAGCGTAATACATAAAACCGTCAGACTAGTAGAGTCTGACGGTTTTTATTAGGCTATAAGGGAGTGAATAATATCAACAATAATTAAGAGTTTCATTTCCATAAATTTCTGTTATAATAAAACAAAAAACGACCGGTCGTTTTTAAAAAGGAGTGTTTTACCTTATGCCAAGAATCTCTATGGAACAAAAAGAAGAAAACAAAAAGAAAATCGCTGAAAAATCATTAGAGGCTTTTAAAGATCATGGGTATCACGGGACATCAATGAATATCATTTCATCTTATACAGGGTTAAGTAAGGGCGGGGTCTATGCATACTTTTACAGTAAAGAAGACCTTTTTATTTTCATTCTCGAATATATCCTTAACCAAAAACCATACTACTTAAGTCAAGTGAACCATGAGCAAAGTGCATACAGCCAACTTTTAGAACAGTGGAAAAGCATCATTTTCTCATGGGAAAAGCTAGACTATGTATCCACTAAACTTACGTTTGAGTTTTGGCTTGAATCGAGTAAAAAACCTGAATACAGAGAAAAATTACTAGAAAGTTATTCGGTAACAGAACAATATTTCACGGACATTATTGACCTTGGCAAACGGAATAATGAGTTTGACCCTCAAGTTGACTCTAATACGATGGCACAAATTTTCTGGTCCTATGTGGATGGACAAGTGCAGTTTTGGGTTGCGAGGAATTACCAGCCAACGCTTGGAGAATTAAATCGGCTATATAATCAATTGAAACTATTAGTAAAGGGGATGAGGGCTCATGATTAAGAATGCTGCTTTTGTTCAGTTATTAAAGATCTCTAACTTCAGAAGCTTTTGGTTCCTCCAAGTTTTCACCTTACTTGCTATGCAATTTTACTTTATATCCTTATCTTGGATTACATTAGACGTAACAGATTCCACAATGATTTTAGGTGGATTATTAACGATTACTGCTGTCCCCCGCTTAATATTAGTTCCTTTAGGTGGTGTTTTGTTCGATCGCATAAGTCCTAAAAAATTACTCATTACAAACATCTCCATATTAGTGGGAAGTACAACCATCTTTACGATCCTTTTGTTCTTTTTACCTATACATACATGGATGCTAGTATTATTTTCTATATTCTTCGGTATATCATCAGCCCTGTTTCTCCCTACTTCTTTTGCATTAATTCCTAAACTAGTACCCAACGATTACTTACAACCAGCGAACTCTTTTTCCCAATTAAGCATGCAATTGTCGAATACTTTTGGCCCCGCTTTAGCCGGTACGCTCATTTCAGCTTTTGGGGTCCCAACTGTGTATGCGACTATGACACTATTTTTTAGTATAAGTTTATTGTGTAGTTTTCTCTTAACTAATCTCTCTCCCCAGAAGAACGATGAAAACACTCTTCATGATTCAAAGTTAAGTCTAATAAATCTGACCAAAGATGTCGTAGATGGCTTTAAAATTATAAACAAAAACAAATTGTTACTCATGCTTGTCGTTATTTCTGCTCTATTAAATTTAAGCATAATAGGACCTCAGCAAATAGGCTTACCGTATATTGCTAAACAAATTCCAGATGGAGGCGCGGAACACCTTGGCTTCTTAATGTCTTCTCTAGGATTAGGAACATTAATAGGAGTATTTATTATAGGGTTTTTCAAGGATTTGAAATCAAAAGGGATTTCGACGATGGTAATCGCAATATTCCTAGGAGTTTTCTGGTCGTTTGTAGGCTTTACTCCAGAATATTTATACATCACTTCCCTCTTCTTATTCTTAAGTGGAATATGTGTGGGCATGCTTAACGTCCTATCCGTTACGTTAATACAAGTCCACGCTCCTCCCCAAGCACTTGGAAGAGTCATGAGTCTCCAACTTTTAGGTTCAACAGGGATTCAACCTATTACGTTTCTTGCGGTAGGTTGGCTGTTAGGGATCATATCACCCGCTCTTTTATTTCTTTACTGCGGAATAATTCTTGTAGCAACAGCAGGGATCAGTTTAATGTTTAGAGAGATTCGTAATCCTTCTAGTGAAAATACGATGGTAAACGAGGTTGAGGTAAATGAAGATGTAACTATCATTACTGTTTTAAATGAACTTGAAGACATTAAAGATAATGTGGATAATTCTGCCTACGACCAAAAAGTTGCTGCGGCAATCAAGACATGCCAGGAAACCGTAGCCAGCTCTTATTTTGGGAAAGAGTATGATTGGAAACAACACATTAAGTGCTAAAGATTTAATGTATATATTAAGAGATGAATCATCTCATAAAGAAAACGCTTGGAAAACCAAGCGTTTTTCTTGTCTCTATCATTTAAGCAACCTAAATCTCTCACATACAACAGGGATTTGATCATGAAATACTTGATCGATTTCTTCTAATTCCTTCCTGAAAAACCGCTCATGCTCCTTACGCCAAAACTCCAAACTTCGGTCACCTTCCCCTTCTAAATAAGCGTGTTCTGCCGTTACTTCATTAAAAGGAACAATCTTAACAGAAGTCGTTTCAACAATCGCTACAGCTCTTCCATCTCCATCAAGAATGATATTGTGAAGACCAACATAGGGTAACGGTTCAGATTCTTCATAAGCCATATAATTTGAAGCTGTTGCTGTCTTGGTACCCTTTACGACCAATTCAGCTAGTTCATCTGCCATCTCCTTTGAGTCGCCAAATGCCCAGGCCTCATAGCTCTCTGGTGCTTCTGGGTTGTCCTTCTTATAACGATCCCATATTTCTTTCATGGAATCCTGACTCATAATGATCTACCTCTTTCTCTCTATTTTTATGGTTGGAACGATTCAACTTCCCAACCATTCCTCATACTTCTCTTCTATCGTGCTTTCTAGCGTTTGTTTTTCTTGCTGCAACTCCATCAGTACCTCAACGTCCTCTGAAGCCGCCATCTTTTCTGTTAAAGCGGTCAGTTCGTTCTCTAATGATTCAATGATGCTTTCAAAATCAGTAGTTGCATTCGCCTTCTTTTCCTGAGTCCTCCTTGGCTTCTTTTGTTTCTTATCCATTTCCTTTCCGAACCTCTTCTCCTCGTGCTTCACACGCGCCTCATCGAAAGATCGATGGAACCTGTACAACTTCCCTTCCTCCAGAAATGCACATTCATCAAAACAACGATTGAGGAAATAGCGGTCATGCGAAACAGCAAGCACTGTTCCATTAAAATGGTGGAGCGCATCTTCTAACACTTCTTGTGATTCAATATCCAGGTGATTGGTCGGCTCATCCAATACCAGCAGGTTCACCCCCTGATGCATGAAAATGGCGAGCTTTACACGCATTTGTTCTCCTCCGCTGAGCTGTCCGATCTTCCTGAACACGGCATACCCAAAGAACATAAAGCCTGCTAAGATATGACGAGCCTGCCCCTCTGCAACAGATATTTGATCCCTGAAGTAATCAATCATACGCAAGTTCCCATCCACTTCCTTTAGTGGATGCTGGGGTAAATAACCAAGGCGAATTCCACTCCCGACTTTGACACTTCCATGGTCTGGAGTCTCTTGTTCCATCAGTAATCGGAGAAGCGTCGTCTTGCCGCTTCCGTTTCGCCCAACAATCGCAACACGTTCCTGATAACGGAGGTGAAGACTAACTCCTGCTAACACATGTCGGTCCACGTACTGCTTCCGTACCGCGTCAGCAACTAGCACATCATTCCCGCTTCGTTCATTCGCCTCGAGACTTAATCCCATGCGCTTCCCATCGAGTAAAGGTTTCTCTTTCTTCTCCATCTTCTCCAATGCCTTCTCCATGCTTTTGGCTTTACGAAATAACTTCTCACTAGGGGGATTGGCTTCATTCGCCCACTGACGCAAACGCTTAATCCCCTCTTTCATCTTCTTAATCTTCTTTTGCTGTTCTTGGTAAGCCTTAAACTCTGCTAACAGATACTCTTCTTTCTGATTCACAAATGAGGAGAAGTTTCCTTCATATTGAAGCAGTTCCCCTTGCTCCAAATCCATAATTCTCGTAACCGTATGATCTAGAAAGGTTCGATCGTGTGAGATGATCCAAATCGCCCCTTTGTATTCCTGAATATAACCTTCTAGCCACTCGATTGCTTCAAGATCCAAATGGTTTGTCGGCTCATCCAAAAGAAGGACGTCAGGTTGTTGCAATAAGAGGCGGGCTAACCCAACCTTTGTTTGTTCGCCCCCGCTTAAGCTTTCAAAAGAAGCATCTAAGAACCCATCTAGTCCAAGCCCATGAGTGACTCTCTCAATTGTGGACTGAAGCTCATATCCTCCCAAGCGAGCGTATTGTTCTTGGAGGATACCATATTGTTCCATGACTTTCTCCAATTGTTCTGGATGCTTCATCATTTCCTCAAGTTCAACCATCCTTTTCTCTAAAGCGAGTAACTCCGTAAAGCTATCTTTCAAATACTCCTGTACCGTGCCATCCTTAAAACCTGGCACTTGTTCCAAATAACCAATTGTAGCCTGCTTCTTAACAAAGCGCTCTCCACCATCTGGCTGATCGATTCCGGAAATCAGTTTAAAGAGCGTTGATTTCCCTGTTCCATTACGCCCAACAAGGCCTACTTTATCTCCTTCATGAATTTCAAAGTCTATCCCTTCAAATAATAGATCTCCACTTACAATCTTCTTGATATCTTTCATTGTTACGAACATAATGATTTCCTCCGATTATTTATAATAGAAAATAAAAAACCCCTTGAGAGTGGTTTCTCAAGGGGGATGCACATACTTCATCTATACAAAAGAAACCACACTCCTCGTGTGGTTTCTCAATCCGACTATAGGTTGAATGAAGTTATACCCACACGCAGTGCTCATATTCTGTTACTAAAAAAGGACATACGTGTCCCGTCAGCAACAAAACCATGAGTTTGCGCACGATGGATATATAATAATTGACAATCAATCGTGCTCATTAAAGCGTGTACCATATCTTCATTCACCTCCTCACATTAATTATCATAATGTTAGCACACTTATCTTTAGCAATCAATTCCCTGTTTTCACTCATAGTGAGAAAGGATTTCTTTAGCATGGGACGTAAGGTGATCGATTAACGCTTGAGGCTTCACGACCTTCGCATCCTTCCCTAACCGAAAGAAGAAAGGAGCTTGGAACAATAGCTCTTCTATAGGCCCTTCCATCTCAAGTATCCAAGTTTCTTCATCTACTTTTTTAACATGATTTTGAAAAACAGCATTCCCGCTACACTGTCTAGCTCCTTCTCTTGATAGAAAGACGCGCAATGTTGTTTGATTATATTGAGGCGTGTAAGCGAAGAAATCCTTTAAATCCATATTCCGCTCCCTATCTACACTAACTGATTCGATAGAAAGGATCCGGTCCGCACGAAGCAGAATGATCTTTTCTTTCTCATAGGAGAAAGAAGGTACATACCAAAGGCCATCTTGCGCAAAAATCCCAAGCGGAAACACCTCATACGTTTTATCTCGCCCTTTTGATTGATAGTCAATCCGGATCCGCTCCTTCTTAATACTACAGTCGAGAATGTCTTCAAGAAAGGGTGTTTCTACATTACGGTTGGGGGAATAAAAGCGTACGTGGTTCTCGATCGAATCAACTTTTGCCTTCGCATCAGCAGTCAGATGGTTATACAGTTTATGTAAAGAATTCTTAACCTCTGCTCGGAATGGAAGGGAACTAAAATGAGACAAGGACTGAAAAGCAAAGAATAGCGAGACAGATTCCGCTTTCGTAAAAAGAACTGGTGACGCCCAATTATGATCAAGAATCCGGTATCCTCCTCCTCTTCCCTGTTCAGAATAAAGAGGAAGCCCCATGACACTCAAATCATCCATATAACGCTTCACAGTTCGAGATGAGAGATCAAATTCATCTGCTACCTCTTGGACCGTGAAGATTCTTTTCTTATTGATATACATCATAATCTCGAATAAACGAGAGGTTTTAGACATGTTGCCACTCCTTTTCTTCAAATAGGACAAAATCTGTCACCATTTCTTGCTATAGTATGTCTTGTAAGCAATCAGACTTTACATGAGAAAGGATGAAAAATCAATGTCACGAAACGTCATATTATATATCGCAACGAGCTTAGACGGCTATATTGCTGACAAGAACGGTGATGTCGATTGGCTGCATCAGTTTGAAGGAGGCAGTGATTTCGGCTATTACGACTTTTACGAGACCATCGATACCACTGTGATGGGCCGGAAAACTTATGAGCATGTCTTAGAATTAGTAGATGAATTTCCATATAAGGACAAGACTAACTATGTTTTCTCCAAAACCCAACACGAGGGGAATGCACACGTTCAGCTTACCAAAGAATCTCCAGAAACGTTCATAAGAGAATTAAAACAACAAATAGGTAAAGATATTTGGATTGTAGGAGGGGCCTCCCTCTTAAAAGAATTCATAGCTAAAGATTTAATTGACGAATTTAAAATCTTTACTATGCCGATCCTTCTCGGTGAAGGAATTCCGCTTTTTGAAGCACCACTTGAGGAAAAGAAATTCTCATTAAGAGAGGTGAAACAACACGATGATGTCGTTGAGTTAATCTATCATAGATAACTATAGAGCGTAGTGGTTTTACACTACGCCTTCTTATTTGGGAACCTTTTTGTTCGCTTAAAGCAAACTCTAAGTGAAGGAATTTCAGCAGAACAAAATCTGATACAAACAAAAGCACAGAGAATAAATCATCCTCTGCGCTTTCAAACTTTTAGTCGTTCTTTACTAAAGGAGCTATCACATCAACACGGTTGGTCCACACATAACCATCATAATCATCAGGAATTCGTTTAAGGTCTTCCTGATCATCGAATCCTTCTGACCATTTACCTTCTCCAGCAACCAGGATCACCCTTGTATTCACAGCTTCCATCCGATCCTGAAACTTATTCGGGAAACCCCATAGCCACGGAGCTACGTTTTCAGGGATGTGAATTTGAGTATCTTTACAGGCAGCAGGGATATACCCAGTCCAGCCCACTCCCATATATGATATTAAACAGCTTTTCAACGTCTCCATAGACATGACCCGTATCCCGGGTAGTTCTTCTTGAAGAGCTTGAATCGGCTTATCCCCTCCATAGGCGGATAGCTGATCCACGTTCACATCAGATAGATCTGACAAATACTCTGCTAGCTTTTCCCCTTCCTCCTGGTCATTACTCTTTATATTAATAAGAAAGGGCTTATTTGGGAAATGAGTGAGAACTTCTTGAAGGGTAGGCATTAGTCCCACCCCTTCTCCCCGCAATGGATAGGTTTCTCCTCCATCAGCCGTATATCCGTAGCCTACATCTAATGTTTTCAATTCTTTCATTGTATGTTCCCTTGTAACCCCTGTCCCATCTGTTCTGCAATCGAGCGTCCAATCATGAAACACTGCAAACTCACCATCTCTGGTAGGATGAACATCTAACTCAACAATGTCAGCGCCATGCTTGAAAGCAGCTTCCATGGAAGGAATCGTATTCCCTATGTAAGGATGTTCTGGTTCAAAAATTCGCTTAGCTGTACATGTTTCTCCTGTAATCCCGTCCATTGGATAGGTTTGAGACATCCCAACATGAGCGAGAAGCTTCGGAGTGGAATTGTCACCCTTATGAAACCAATTGCTGTTGTTCACAAACATAAATAAAATCAATAATAAAAATAAAAGGCCTATTCTCTTCATCACTTTTTTCAATTTCATTTCTTCCTCCATATTCTAATTATGTGCCGGAGTATGATAAACTCACAATTAGAATAATGAATCCACACGCTTCAAACAATGGATAGTCAATGATAATTCAATGATAAACCTCGGATTATAAATGCTTTTACAGGAGTTTGTTATGAACACATTAGCCTCAATCATGATTGAAAATGGGCTACCTTTTGAAAAAGGGACCCTTTTCACATTAAACCAAACGAATACGATTGTAGGGAGAGAAGTACACGATTGGAAGCCTGATCTATCCATACCAAATATCTATGTATCTCGGAGACATCTAGCTATCTTCCTTAAAGATGGACGATTCTATGTAAAGGATTTAGGTAGCAAGCATGGGACACTACTTAATAATGAACCCCTTACACCTAACAAGGAATATGAATTACAAGATACAGATCAGATTTCGATTGCCAATCATCATATCCAAATGATCTTCCTATCTTCAAGCATGGATCAAACCGCTGATTTAGGACCAAACATACCTATAATGCACACAGATCAACCTTATGTACTTGAATCGATTAACCAGGAGCTACATATCGATAATCAAATTCTCGCCTTCTCTGAGAAAGAATTTATCTGCTTAGAACTCCTTCTAATGAAAGAAGATCAGTTTGTAGATCTCTCAGACATCAAGGAAAAAGTGTGGCCTGAAAGGATTTATGAGGACCAACCAGCCCCGGATGTAAGCAATGAAGAGATTAATGCCTTGATTTATAGAATTCGCAAAAAAACGAAAGATCTAATGACGATTACCAACATAAGAGGGAAAGGATTTGTGTTAACTTTCCTGCCTTAAGGCAAGGAATCAAGGAGGTGTCTTTTACACCTTCTCCTATTCCTACTCAACCATAAACACGATCTCTTAAACAAATCTGTACATCAAAATGTCATCAACATATTGCCCTTCTTCAAGCTTGATCTCTCTTACTTTCCTCCCCTCTTCAACGAACCCAAGACGTTGATATAAACGTATGGCATTTTCGTTTGAAGAGAAGACTCCAAGACTCACCTTTTCTATTACCGGATGGTCTTTAGCCCACTCCATTAAATGCTCAAGGAGTTGTCTCCCAATCCCCATTCCACGGGAAGCTTCTTGAACCATCATCCCAAACGTCCCTGTGTGAGCAAGTCTCGCTCTAGAAGGAGATTGAAAGACAATCCACCCAATGATTTTCTCGTCGATCTCTGCAACCAACAAATGTTTCCGCTCATGTTCAATTAATTCACTCACCCAATTATGGTGATGTTCACTTGTTTTCTTTAGTTCTTCGGTAATCGTAATAAGGTAAGGACCTTCACTTGCCACATCTTGTTGGATCTCCCACATCACAGGAGCATCTTCTATTTTCCCCTCTCGTATATTCACGTGCATCACTGGTAGACCTCCTTCTTTGCTACGATCACAGCTTCTACGAAATTCCTCTTTTTTCCTTTATTTTGTGTAAAAAAACGCAATTCTCAAGGAATTACGTTTTTCCATTGTGATGCAATCCATTCACGAACGTTTGAACCAGGTAGCTCCTAGTTTCCTCAAGATCAACACTCCGTTTAAAACCTTCACTCTTATTTAGATCCACTAAGCCGTGAAGGAGACTTCTTAATCCTCTTATTGCATGGATGGTTTCTTGTTCTGAGAGGTTATATGGTGCTACGTATTTCTGTAATAATTCAACAAGTGGCTCCTCACCCTGCTGAAGGGACCTTTCTTTTAGATCGGGTGCAATTAGAGATGCTTCATAGATTCCTGAAAAACGAGAGGCAAATTTAACGTAGCGCTTCGCCATTTCCTGAATACGGTCTCCCGACTCCCCTTCTCCATCTACCGCTTCCTTCAAGTCGTTATAAAGCATCTCCTGAGCTTCTAGAGCCATAGCTTGCTTGATTTCGTGTAAATTCTTGAAGTGATTGTAAAGGGAAGGTGGTTTAATGGAGAATGATCTGGCGAGGTTAGCCATTGTCACATTACTCAAGTCCTCTTCTTCAGCTAATTCTAATGCTCTCTCAATGATTCGCTCCTTAGTTAACCCTGGTCTTGCTGCCATTTCTATTTCCCCTTCTCTAATGACCGTTTAGCTTGTTGGATTGCTTTTTCAATAGCGTTAGATGGGTCTTTGATTGAATTACCATGCCCAACTCCGAGATAAGCAGGTTGATAGGATAAGAGCTTTACAGCTGTATGAAGGGCAACCTCTTTATCCCACGTGGCCAGGGCGGGAAAAGGAAAGGTCAAACGAAGATCTCCGGCAACAGCTAACCCCCCGCGAGTTTGAAAAGCATCCCCTGCGATCAAACTGTTTGATCGCTTATCAAGGTAAGCCATTTGTCCAGGAGTATGTCCTGGTGCATCGATAGCCACTAATGACCCCACTTCATCTCCATCAGAAAGTAATCGATCTGGACGGGTGCGCACATTCTTTGGTACGCCTCCTTTAATTGGATTCGCCCCTTCCCCGTCCTCTAATGTTAAATCTCCTTCTAAGATCTTCGATTCCCTTCTTGGAATCAGGACCTCAATTCCTTGAAGATCACCAACGATCCCATCAAGTGCGCCAATGTGGTCACTATGAACATGCGTTAATAAAATCCGCTGTATGGGTTTACCTATGTCTTTAGCTGCTTGTATAATCGCTTTTTTATTTAAAGAAAGCGCTGCGTCGATAAGCACAAGGTGGTCTTCTTCCTCAACAAGATAGCAGTTCACAGGAAAAAAATTCGGCATATAGGTTAACTGATAGATATTTTGATCCTTTCTAATTCTCATTCAATCACTCCTAACTAATGGTATTAGTTTTATTATAACTAATACCATTAGTTTTTCAATATTTTCCTTTTAATTTAAGGCATGAATGATGCAATATAACGTTTTGTTAGCTTTAGTTGAGAGGAAGGTGAATAGACCTTCTTATTCGAAAAAAGCAAACCCGGTATAAACCCATACTCCATTAACTGCAACATCCCCACCATCATGGAGATCCACCTTAATTTGATTATGTTCTCCTCTAAAAACGATGCTTCCAACAGGTTCAGGGAGACTCCAGTTATCAGTGGATTCCCTCTTGCTTCTATTCACTTTATGAATGATTTGATTGATGAAACGGGGATCTTTTGTTTTATATTTGTTCTTCATCGAGATAGACGGATAGGCTTTGAAAGTCCCCTTCTATTAGGGGTTCCTTTAACCCGTGACTGAGTATTATTACCACTATCAATAAGCCAGCAGATAGTGTGAGGAACGTCTTCTTACGCATAGGAGATCCACCTTTATGTGAGAATTAGCAATACATCCAAAAAAAGATTAGTTTTATCATAACTAATCTTTACATTATTTGTATACTGACAAAGAAACGTTTTGATAGAAGTGCTCTAGTCATGACCAATTAACTTAACACTCAGATCTTTGATTTTTATATCTTTAAGATATAATATAAATATATCTTGAAGATATAAAATTAGAGGAGGATGTCATGTACGAACTATTTGTTTTAGGAGAACTAATGGATAAGCCGATGCACGGCTATGTCCTACAACATGTATTAGATAAAGTTGTCGGGCCAAACAGGAAGATCAGTTGGGGAATTCTCTATCCACTCATACAGAAGCTGAGTAATCAAGGGTTCATAGAACAGACAGTCCAAGATGACGGAGGTAGAGGTCGCCCGAAAAAAATCCTTAGTCTAACAGAATCTGGCCGCAAACGGTTCTACGAATTGATAGAAGAACCGCTCCCCTACGACCAAACGACTGATGACTTATTTGATATCAAATTAAGCAATTTCCATCATATTTCTGGACAAGTTCAAGTCGGTATTCTAGAACAATACAAGGATTACTTGCATCATTTACAAATTCACTATCAAGATAATGAAGATCGTGTGAATGTTGAACCAGATATCTCTCCAAAAGAAAGAGGGAGCATCCATAAAGTATTGGATCGAAGAAAAAACAACGTACAGATTCAACTAAACTGGATAAAACAACAATTGGACATCATTAAAGGAGGTTATCAAAATGAATGAAACACAAGCTTCACTCTCCCCAAAAAGATGGTTCGCTTTGGCAGCCGTTTGCTTCGGGCTATTTATGGCATTGCTCGATGTCACAATTGTCAACGTAGCGTTACCAACCATACAAGAAGAGTTCGAGACCGGGTTCAGTGATCTAGAGTGGGTATTAAACGCATACACCTTAATCTTTGCTGTAGCATTGATTACCGTTGCCCGATTAGGCGACCTTTTCGGCCGTAAAAAGTTTTTTATGATTGGATTAATCGTATTTAGTATTGGCTCACTACTTTGCGCGCTAGCACCAAGTATCTTATTTTTGAATATTTCAAGAGGAATTCAGGGACTCGGGGCTTCAGCTATGATGTCCTTATCTATGGCCATTATCTCCACTACCTTCTTTGGGAAAGAACGTGGCATTGCCTTTGGTGTATGGGGGAGTGTTAGTGGACTCGCTACTGCAATTGGCCCGTTAGTTGGTGGAGTACTAGTAGAAAAGATCAATTGGGAATCTATCTTTTACATAAATATTCCCATTGGAATTATTGCTCTTTTCATGGCATTCTTCTATATAAAAGAAACTAAAGACGAAGAAACAGCTAAAACGATAGATTTTTGGGGGCTGCTTCTCATCACATCTGCCGTCTTTTGCTTAGTGTATGGATTAATCGAAGTCAACCAGCCTGACCTTGGATGGAGTTCACCTGAGATTTTAGCCCTTCTAGCTGGTTCTTTAATTAGCTTCATTGTCTTCATCTTAGTAGAGCTAAGATTGAAAGTACCGATGGTTAACCCTCGTATTTTTAAAAATTTGAGCTACTCAGGAGCTTGCATTGCAGCCTTTTCTTTGAGTGCTGGTGTTTATGCCCTCTTTTTCTATTTAACTCTATTATTACAGAACTATTATGGTTACACGGCTCTTGAAACAGGGATACGTTTCATTACGATTAGTGGGTTTGCGCTATTCCTTGGACCGATTTCTGGAATGCTAACCAATAAAGTAGGAACTAAACCTTTAATTAGTGGAGCTTTAGCCATTCTTTCTATTGCTGTTTTCATGATGACCGTCGTTTCTAGTGAATCAGAAACGTGGGCTGCATTAATTCCAGCATTCCTCATGGCTGGCATCGGTAATGGAATTGTGAATCCGCCAATTTCCACAACGGCGGTAGACACGGTACCAAACCGCATTGTCGGAATGGCTTCAGGTGTCAATAACGTTTCAAGGCAAATTGGAATTGCTTTTGGAACAGCATTTCTCGGCGCTATCTTATCTAATCAATATGTGAATAAAATTGAAACCAACATTAATGCCTTAAGTGAAATACCGGAAGAAGCAAAGCAGGACATCATAGACGGAGTTTCTTCTGCTGGTCCTATCGCTGGAAGTCAAGGATTACAGGGAGCTGGATCAGAAGCTTACCAAAACATGCCGGGGTTCTCTAAGATTCAAACAATCGCAGAAACCGCTTTTGTGAATAGCTTAGATCAGGTGTTTATCACCTCAGGAGTGATTCTTGCTCTTGGAGCCATTCTTAGTTTTGTATTTATTCGCAGGAAAGACTTTTCTCATAATGAAGAATAAAAAAATTCCCCCTTTAATAGAAAGGGGGAATTTTTTTATTACATTCATTTGGTTTTCCATTCCACCTAATCACCTCAGCGTCAGCGATTTCAACTTCACCTAAACTTAGAATGTGAGGGATATAGTGAAACATGCCCATTGGCTCAGCTCTATTATGCTTTTGATCGAAATAATCTTTCGTTTCAGAGGGAAGGGTTGTTAGCTCCTTGTAAGTGGCGGAAGTAACCGCTTGAATTTGATCTTCTTCTATTGGGGATGCCGGTCCTCTGTAGGTTTCTTTCTCGTACAAATATAAAGCATTTTGATTCTTGTCTAAGTTTCTCATGGGAATTTTATAAAACTGTAATTTACTGGTCACATTGACGCCCGTATCATTTAAAGCTTTATAAACGAAATAGGGATGAATAGGTAAAAAGTGAACCACATCGTTCCAAAGACAGTTTAGTTTAGGTATTGTCCTCTCTAGCAGCTTGGATCTCTCCGGATGATTATAATACTTTTTCTTATAAAGATTGAGTAATTCTTCATCCTTCAAGCGATTTAATGGAACTAACCATTTACCTGACATCTTTTCAGGTACTTTGTGATACACATACTGCATTCTCTATTTCCCCCTTTATAATCACTCCTTCGTAAAGTTTACTAATTTATATAGGAAATGATAGTCTTATAATTATTAGAAAATAATGTTATAATTATACTAGGTTGAAAATGTAAAATATAATTGAACGAGATGAATCGAGGACTTCTTTATCTAGTGTTAGTGTTAGGTATTGTGTTCTCTATCCAAAGCGTATTTGGACTCTATAAGAGTGTTAAGAAGCAAAGACTAGTTTCTTATTAATATGAATTTTTCTTGAAAGGAGCCTTTCTCAAACTAGAAGGTTCCTTTTTTAATCTTAGACGGTAGGAGTGTTATAGTGTGAAACTTGTTTTCGTATTCTTCATATCCATTCTATTAGCTGGATTAATCTCTGTTTTACTGTATCAATTGGGTAAAGATTCGTTTCCTCAGTTAATGAAGTATGTTCCTTCTATAGCTTCGGCACTAAGCATTGGCGTAATCTATTTGAAAATGATCTTCATTTCTCAACAATATGAGCCGATCACTGATATTATTCTTATGATGATTCTATCAGTTGTTTGTGGTGTCTCTTTAGTTGGGGCTTTACTAACAGAGTATGTAAGTAGGAAAATGTAAGTTTCTGTACGTCCTGTTACCTTAGTGATGATTTAAGAATTCCTCGACTATTAGATTATAAATTCCCCCACTATCTATGTTCGCAGTGTGACCTGCATAAGGAATTAACGCAACCTTGATATCCTTACTATGTTTTTTTACATATTGGATCGCATCCACCTCATGTTGATCATTACTTCCATTAGCGATTATCGCTGGGACCTGTAAGTCACGTAACCGCGCCTCGGATACTGAGGGGTAATGGTAAGTTTGTGAATACAAGACCTTCTTTAATGTTTGATACCACTTTTCTCCATGAAGTTTTTTTAATTGGTTAGTTATACTTGGATCGTTCTCTTCTATATTTGAAAAATACTTATACTGTTTTTCCATTACATCCTTTAAATGGTTTGGGATGAAAGGGGAATATCCAGTTAGGATCATCCCTTTAAGTAAACCTGGTTCTTTTAAGCCTACATGGATGGCAAGGGAAGCTCCTAAAGAGAGACCTAATATATACCCTTTGCCCCTTTCCTTGATCTGTGCAATAACCCATTCCAAAGCACCTTCAAAATAAGGAGAGTTTGCCTCAATCTCTGATGCACCATGTCCCGGCAAATCCAAAGCTATAACTTCATAATTTTCTCGAAAGAATGGAATTTGTTCTGCGAAATGAGAGCCACCTGTACCCATAAAACCATGTAGCATGTATAATTTATCCATCACAGCCACCTCAATCCTACTATTATTTCCTATCAATAAAAAGGGGAAGTCTTAAACTCCCCCCCTTACTTATTAAGAGTGAGCCTTCACCTCATACTTGTCACTGTACTCAGGAAAAGCAGTTTTGTTCACCATTAAATAAATCGTACCCCACAGTAAAAGAATGCCTGATATGACAAACGCATATTGAACTCCCATCCATTCTGTTAAGGCTCCAAACACTAAGGTGGCTACGCCAAAGACCAGTGAAAACACACCGGACTGGAGACCATAGATCTTAGGGAGCTGCTTTTCTGTAGCTTCTTTCTGCAAGAATGTTTGAAGCGCAACCCCTTTCACCTGGTCAAAGACACCATGCATGAAAGTAAGAATTAAAGCTGCCCAGGCGATCTTGACTAAACCGAATGGAAACGTAATCAAACCTACTACCAAAGAAGCTCCGATCATAAACAAACGCATTCGATTTTCTAATCGGTCATGATAGATGGAACAAATATACCCTCCTGCAATCAAACCAAGGAAGAAACTTGTGTTCAAATACCCCCACCAAGCCTCTGATCTTCCAAGTACCTCTTCTACATAAACATAGATAATCGCAGCCACCCATACAACATTTGCAATTGCCTGCATGGCCATTTCAATATGAATAACGCGAAACAATCTAGTACGCCAGATTAGGATGAACCCTTCTTGTAACTCCCTTATCATTCTCTTTTCCCCGGTCTCTTTCTTAAAAGGAACCGGATCATGGATTCTTTTTAATAGGACGGTCGAGGTCACAAAAAGGATAAAGGTAATCCAAATGAAGTGTTGTCCACCCAAAAAGGAGGCCATTAGTCCACCAATTGCCCAACCACCCAGCTGGGTGCTCTGTGTAACAATAGAGACGAAACTGTTTGCTTTAACGAGCTCTTCTTTCTTAACAAGCCTCGGTAACATCGCGTCTGTTGCGGGTAATGCCCACCCGTCTAACAGTGCAATAAGGAAAATAAACAAAAATAATCCTAGAACCGGAACATGCCCCATCGTATTCCATATGGCTAAGGTGGAGAGCACAAAGGTTTTACTCACTTGAGAAGCCATAAGCAATGTTTTCAGAGGAAACCGATTCATTAAGATCGGGGATACCATACCGCTCATAAAGCGTCCGAATGTATTTAGGAACGGAAGCATCGCTAAGAAAAATGCCGATTCCGTTGCAGCATACAAAAAGGTAATAACTCCAACTATATAAAACACATCACCAAAATTTGCGAGCATCTGCCCGCTCCATAATAATCGAAAAGAATTCTTCATCATACGCCCTCCTATTTATCAGATCGTTCTCTTTGATAAAAAGGAGTTTCTACATTGCGTTATGACCTACTTTCTATAATGAAATTCACACCAAACGTTCTCCTAAACAATAGGTTTTTTACATCAATTCACTTACACGTATCTATGGAGGGAATGACGAAGAATCTTCTCTACAAAACGGAACAATAATGATTAACAATAGTTAGAAGGCGGTTATTGTCTTCTGTTGAAACGTGTTCACCCAATCGAGCACCCGCTATAATGGGTGCCCATATTAAAACCTCTTCCTGACTTAATCCACTCTTTTCGCAGTAGAGACGCAGGTACAGCTCAGCCAGTTCTTTAGAATGGTGAAGATAAAGTAAAAAGGTCCGATAAACATCGCCTCTCGGGTCACCTGCACTAGCATCTACCCAGTCAATAATCTGAATATCTGAATCTGTTCTAATCAGATTATATAGATGGAAATCTCCGTGGCAAAGCTTAGGCGTATAATTCATACTTCCTAATAACTCTACTAATTTTTCTTGTTGGAAAGAATCTAAAAGCCTCGCTCCTTGAATTTGTTCTGTTAGCTTTTGGGTCATCGATTCCAGTCCAGTACAAGAAACGTTATGAATGGAGTATTGCACTTCTACAGATTGTCTTACCTCGTTTTCTACTTGATCCGGATGATCCATAAAGCGATCTCCTAATGACTTCCCCTTTACGTATTCCATTACCAGGGCTGGTTTTCCTTCAACCGTTGTCACTTCTACTACACGCGGTACCGGCAGTCCACATGAACGGGCAAACTCTTGTTTCTTGGCTTCTTTCAAAGCTTCGGTATTTGGTAAGTGGTCTTTGAATACTTTTATAACCTGGTCCTGACTTAAATAAATCATGGCTGTATTTCCTTCTGCTATCGGCTCATTAAGATTCATGCACGTCTCTCCTTGCGATCCTTCATTTCCAATAAAGCACATCTTTGCTAGAATATGAAAATGAAATACATCTCAACTCGTAAAGGATGGTTCTAATGATGAAATGGCTAATTCAAAAAGCTTTGTACGGCGTTGTATTAGCAACTATGCTTGTCTTAGGAGGATACCGCCTCTTCCTTTTTGAAGGAGAATTAACAACAGGTAATGTCTATTCATTTGTTGCTTATTCCATTGTAACGATTGGTATAGCATTTGGAATCACAAAAACATTTAGAAGAAAAGAAACAGAAATCGGATCTGGCTTTTACGCTTCCTTATTCTTTCTTTTAATGTGGGTGTTCGATTTCCACCAGGTCATTCGTTTCGACTTCACGCTCGAAACCAATGTCATTATCACAACTGGTCTGATTACTTCTATTGTCGTATCCTATCTACTGTTTAAACAAAAGATGCCTAAAGAAGAAGCAATCACCAGTTCATGAAAGACCCCGACTAACGGGGTTTTTTTAAGCTTGAGACACCAAAGGATGTTTTACTAGTTTAGGGTAAGGATGATACGTTGTATGTTTCACAAAAAGAACATCGTCTTCCTGGATGTAATATATGTACTCCATATACGCACCCACCGCCCCTTCGCTATCCTAACTGTCCCATCTATTTCTTGATATTCTTAACGATTAGCATGCCAATAGCACCAACAATAACAAGCATGATTAGCATAAGAATAATACCGGGAATTCCGAAATTACTTAACATTTTACTCCCCCCTTTTTAGATCTATAGTCTTGGAGATAACTTCATCCAATGAATCTGAATATTGAATTTCAGGGAGATGGTAGAACGTACTTGTCTTTGTGAAATCCTCTACTTCTCTGTTAGGAGCATACAGGATGATCGTTTTGTTCAGAGCAAGAGCCATCCCAAGTTCAATATGCGTTCCTTTTCCACCTGGAAGAAGAATCACTACAAGATCCGCTTCATATACTCCGTCTTTCTCTTTTTGGCCAATTTCAACAAGCGCTTCCTTACTAGCCGCCCGTTCATTTTCGGTCCAGTCATATGTATGTATAAAACCTCTCTGAATCAACTGATCACGAACAAACTGTACTTGTTCTTTATTTTGGAACCCTGAACCGATATAAAAATTCATTCCAATCTTCCTCCCGATCTCCTCTACAACTTTCCTACTATCTTCCTTAATAAAAAAGCGTCCACTTACACACTATTACCTGAATAGTATGACAAAACGCCAAATGTTTTACAATACTTTACAGAGTTTGGGTGAATTCTTCTATTATGGAGGCTTTAGAATAGTCTTGTGGAAAATGTTAAAGAGGAATAAAAGAAAAGGGATGGAATATGAATACACATATATGATCTACGATAGAAAACTGGGAGTACATAGGTGAGGAATGGGTCCTTACGAAGGAAATTGAGGAACCCATACAATAATTTTTCCTCAAAGGGAGGATAAACTCTATCTAAGATCGCTTATCCTCCTATATTCTAAAGTACTCATCTAGACTGCACATTCCTCACATTTCCTTAAGCACTATGCGTTTAATTGGAGAAGGATCATCCATCTTCTCTCCCCACTTCAAGTTCATAATTCTCTAACTCACTGATCTCTTTGAAACCAGCTCTTTTATATAGAGCAATGGCCCCTTCATTCTCTTTCGATACACAGATTGATATTTCTTGGATTTCCTTATATGAAAAGAGATGTTCTAGAACAGCGGTAAGCAACTGATGGCCAACCCCTTTCCTTCTATATGCTTCTGAGACCCCTATATATTCAATGGACCCTTCCCTATGATCAGGATTCGCCTCTATATACACATATCCTTTCAAATTTCCTGAACCATTCTTTACGAAGAGAAGCTTATGATGTTCATTAAGGCGGTTTACAATCGTTTGTGCACTGAAGTAGGTATGAGGAAAAATGGTATCGTGTAATGCTTTGAAAAGTTCAAAGTCTGAAGGAGTGTAAGAAGATAAGGAAGCGATTGTCTCTTCATCTTGTTGCTGGGCGAGGGTGGTTTGGAGGACAAGGTGATGGTGCTGCTTTCTCGCTCCTACTCTTGATAGAAATGTTTTAGCTTCTTTATTTTGTTTATGGATCATAAAAGAGAAACTCGTTATAGAAGACGGTAATTTCGCCAGTAAATCTCCCCATAACGTTTCAGCTAGTTCATCATCAGCCTCCTGCCGAACAAAAGGCCCCCATACTTCTCCACTCCCATCATCCAGATTAGCATCTACTCCCATAGCGCCTACTATATGACCACTTTCATAACAAACGGAAAAAGAAGAAACAGGATCAAGATCCGAAAAATCAGACGTTAATGTATCATAAATTTCTTCTATTTCATCTCCCGCATAGCCGATGTGGGTTGCGGGGTCTTTATTGAGTTCTGAGATAAAATGTGCTACTTCCCTTAGATGATATGGCCGGTCTATAACTGTTTTCATTTTGCTTCCTCCTAGTTGTGATGCTTGACGAACTCCTCTTCTTTCAGCCCCATTAAAATAGAATCATGATACACGCCGTCATAATACAAAGCATCCCGAATTTGACCTTCTTTAACAAACCCAAGTTTTTCATAAGAACGAATGGCGCGTGTATTATAAGAGAATACATCTAGCCCAATCCGGTTGAGATTCAACTGCCTAAAACCATAATCAATTAGTAGCGAGAGAGCTTCTGTTCCTAAGCCACCTCCCCAAGTTTCTTTTACAAATAAAGAAACTCTTACAAGCGCTTTGCGGTTCAACTGGTCGATCTCAAGTATTGCCATGTCTCCTATCGGCTTTTCATCTTCCTGCTGACAAATGAGGAGGTCGATTCGATTTGAATCCTCTCCTATCTTTTCGAACCACTGCTTCACACTCTTTCTATTAAAAAAGGCTTGAGTTCCTGTTAATCGTCTAACTTCAGAATCCCAAAGGCCTTGGTTATAAAATAGATCTAAGTCCGCTTCTTCTATAGGCCTCAGGAACACCCTTTTACTCTCTAAAAATCGAATTGTCATATCTTTCCCCTCCTAATCACTTCAAGTATACAATCTAAGAATACAGTTATATAGAAACAAAATGGTTATAAACTAAAGTTGCCCTAGCAGAGAAAGGTGTTAGATAAAAAAGCGCCGCTTTCAGAGCGGCGCTTATCTCATCCATATATTTATGTTCATGTATAAAGGTCATCCTTTTTCTTATAAACGATCTTTTTAACCGTTTCCTGTGAAAGAAAAAAGCAGGAAGCAAGCTCTTCAATCGAAGCGCCATCCAAAAACGCTTCTTTCATGCGTTCATTGCGTTTCTCTATTCGTTCTCGAGCTCCGCTGTTGGCGCCCCATTTTCTATGAGCCTTCTTTTCTTTAGGGATATAAAGTGTTTCTCCCTGGATGTATTTCTGAAGTTCCATGACTAATTCTTCTGGTAATACGTTTGTTGCGTTCACATATTTCATGTTTAGCCAGCTCCTTAATTGATCCTTGTTCTGATTCAATAAGGTGCAAAGCCTACATGATTAGTTTCTACCTGCTGGCGATGTGAAAAATCTCTTCCTCATGCAAAGAATCGCCCTCTAATCATAGGCTTTGCATGAGCTGTTTTCGTTTTACACAACATGGTTCTGCACATCCTTGCTACCACCTTTCTATTCGATTAAAGACTCAACATTACTCCCTTTTCGTCAAATGTTGAATCAGGATTATACGCCACTTCCCAAACATTATGTTCCGGATCTTGAAAAGATGCTGAGCGGAAGGATGAATCTTCTGTTACAGGGGGCTTAGTCACTTGTCCTCCTGCTTCCTTAACACGGGCAATTGTCTCATCAACCTGCTCAGGGGCATCCACGTTAATGGCAACCGTCACTCCCTTAAAAGTACCTAGTGGTGGGGGATCAAGATCTGTGCCCTGAATCAATTTATCGTAAGAATAGAGGGAAAGCATAACTCCGGCATTTTTGAATACAGCATAATCACTATACCCATGGTTCGTCTCCTCCCAGCCTAAATTTTGATAAAATTTCCTGAGCGCTGAAACATCGTGAGCTCCTATTGTAAGTAAGCTAACGCGCTGTGGTACCATAAACATCCCTCCCAGTTTTAATCACTTACATATGTATCTTTACTTTGATCAACCTCACTCCTCCACTGCTAGCACATTAAAACCTCTTAGTGTCCAACAATAAACCCAAAATCTTGTGAATTCCGAAGCACACCTTCATAAAAACTGTTAATATTGTAACATATTTGAATAATCTGACTTATAAAATCATGGATTATATCACGAAAACTAGAGGAGGGTCATAATGATCAGTGAACTAAATCACAATGAATTTTATAAATGCAAAACTTTAATCAATGATGAGGGTCACCTGGAAGTTAAAGCAATAATAGAAGGAAATAACCGAGGTCGAATCTTTGTAGATCATACTGATTCTCCGACAACAGGACTAATTTGGTTAGGTAACCATGATGGGTTTTTCTTCATAGGAGATGAAGGAAATGAAGAGTTTAATCATGATTTAAATGAATTTATCGATGACGTAATTTTTCCTGAAGCAAAGGAGCTCGGGTTGAAGCATTTTATAGCCATAGGGAATCATTCAGGTTGGGATCAAACAATAGAGCGTATCTTTGAACAACGTCCTATGAATGTAAGTCATCAAAGTGTTTATAAGTTAAGGAAAAGCCAAGTTAAAGAAACAAATGTACCTCCTATTGAAAAAGATTATAACGTATTCCAAATCTGTAGAGAACTTTTCGAGAATAAAAGTCTCACCATTGAGAATATAGATTTTTTACACTCTAAACTATTAGAATTCTGGTCTTCCCCAGAGGACTTTTTTCAAAAAGGAATAGGGTATTGCGTAGTCCATCGAAAGAGAATCGTAAGTTTATGTTTCTCAGGATTTGTAGCGGAGAATACTCACGCCCTGGATATAGAAACAATAGAGACCTACCAGGGAAATAAGTTAGCTCAAAGAGCAGCTCGCTCCGTAGTGAAAGATTGTTTAGATAAGGGGATGAAGCCTTATTGGGATTGCGAGGAGGCAAATACACCTTCGAATGCTATTGCCCGGAAGATAGGATTAGAGAATGAATTCAAGTACTTAGTGTACATTTTTCCGATTGAGTAAGAAGAGAGAACACCTAAACACTTTAAAGATTGCTAGAAAACGGGGAAGAGTGTTGACCTCTTCCCTATTTCTACTAAGCCTCTTCTATCTAAGGATCTACATCTCTTCAGGCACCTCAACTCCCAGAAGGCGTAGTCCCTCACCGATCACAATAGCGACTGCTTCCGTCAACGCAAGGCGGCCATTCTGGTAGGAACCTGTTTCTAAAATGCGTACATTCGCATAATAGGCATTAAAGGATTGTGCCAGTTTTAATAAATATTTCGCCACTTTTGAAGGATCGTAATAATGGGCAGCTTGTTCAATCACTTCAGGGAATGCGGCTACCTTTTGTACTACAGACCAAGCGTAACCCCAGTCCTCTGCATTGAAAGAATAGGAAGTAACGTCCCCCTCCGCTTTTCTCAAAATAGATTTCGCACGAGCATACGTATATTGCAAGTAAGGCGCTGTTCCACCTTCGAATTTCAGCATTTCCTCATAAGAGAACTCTACATCATTTAAGCGATCGTTCTTTAAGTCGTGGAAAATGACCGCTCCAACACCAACTTTACGTGCAACGTCTTCTTTCTGATTAAGACCCGGGTTCTTCTCTTCTATATTCTGTTTGGCAAACTGAATTGATTTCTCGAGCGCCTCTTCTAAGAAGACAACTTTCCCTTTGCGGGTCGACATTTTCTTCCCGTCTTTAAGCATCATGCCAAATGGAACGTGAGTGATTTCGTCTGCCCAGTCGTAGCCCATTTTCTTCAACACAGCTCTTAATTGTTTAAAATGCAAGCTCTGTTCATTTCCCACCACATATAAAGAGGCAGCATGGTTATATGTTTTCTTTCTAAATATAGCCGCAGCCAGGTCACGCGTGGTATATAGGGTGGTTCCATCAGATTTTTGAATAAGAGCTGGTGGCAGACCCTCTTCATCCAAACGAACGACAAGGGCTCCATCAGATTCTTCAAGTAACCCCTTTTCCTTTAAAAGGGTAAGGATCTCTTCTGACTGCTGGTGGTGGGAGGATTCCCCTTTATACGAATCAAACGAGACATTTAGCAGGTTATAAATCCCCTTAAATGATAGGAGAGATTCTTCCTTGAACCACTTCCATAGCTTTATTGCCTCCGGATCTCCTTTTTCAAGCTTTACGAACCAGGCGCGCCCCATTTCCACAAGTGACGCGTCTTTTTCCGCTTCTTCGTGGAACCTAACATATAACGCCAATAGCTCTTGTATAGGATTGCTACGAACTTTCTCTCCTTCTCCCCATAATGTATAAGCCGCAATTAACTTTCCAAATTGAGTCCCCCAATCTCCAAGGTAATTGATGCGAACTACATTATAGCCGCACTTCTCAAGGATCTTTCCAACCGCATTCCCTATAACCGTAGAACGAAGATGACCCATGGAGAATGGTTTCGCAATATTTGGGCTTGATAGATCCATGGGAATGGTCTTTTCATTCCCAAATGTATGGCTTCCGTATGTGTGAGCACTCTTCAATACCGAAGTCATAAGCTCTTTGGTGTAGGCTTCCTTGTTATAAAAGAAGTTCACATAAGGGCCGACCGCTTTTATAGTAGACACCACAAGAGGTGAGAGCTTTATACTCGCTGAGAGATCTGCTGCAATTTGTGATGGATTCTTTCTAAAGACTTTTGCCAGTTCAAAGCATGGAAAAGCTAAGTCCCCCATATTCTCGTGTTTTGGAACTTCAAGGAGCTCATCTATCTTTTGCAGTGAAAGGTATTCATGTAATTCGTCACCTAATGCTTTTGTAATTTCCTTTTTAACGTTTTTCATTTCCTCCATCCTTTCTCTAAACAAAAAACCCGCCTCCCCTCCCATTACAGGAGGAGAGACGGGTATCGTTTCCGCGGTGCCACTCTCATTACCTTTCTTAAAGAAAGGTCAGCTTAGGTTCTTGTTAACGGCAAGTACCGATAGCCCCTACTTTCGTTCAGAGCTATACCTCAAAAGTCCGGTTCGTCGCTTTCTTACCACCAGGCTCCCACCGTCCCCGGCTCTCTTAATGTCTTCCAACGACTACTCTCTTTTTCTTAGGTTACGTTTGTTTAATTGGAAGAAATTATATATGAAAGAATGGAAGCTGTAAAGAAAAATTTATTCTAGGAATTTCCCCCTCAACTTGCAACCCATATATTATTATGAAAGAGGGAAGAACGATAAAGTCCTAATAGTCGCTATTCTGTATAAATCTATTCTTTTATCTTTATAATTCGAACAGACGGTCCTCAAAACTACCGTCGCTATAAACGCGTTCCACAAACCTTGAATGTCCTCCCTTTTGGTACACCAACGTAGACGCTCTTGTCCCGTAATTCGGCGTGTCTATAAACAGGGACGACAGACTCCGCTCCCACTCAAGGGGAATGCCTGTATCAGGCAACTCTTCATCATTTGCGGGTTCAGCATGCTGAAGTGTTTGGAATAAGCATGCATCCACATTATCTGTTTGACTCTCCAGGCAATCGGATAGCCATTTTTTCCCTTTTATGACTTTAGGCCAGGGAGTATCTAACAAATGATTACTTAAACCATAGATACCAGGTTGCAGTTCCCGGATCTCTCCTTGCCGGTTTGAATAATAATATAAAGAATCCCCGTCTGAGACGATCAAGTTAAAGCCCGGATAAGAATGTTTCCTTTCATGAACGGCCTCGAGAAACTCTTGTGGTGAATCCGTCCCTTTTAAGAAATCACTAACCAACTCCCCACGAGAACGTGTCCCTCCTTTCTCTTCATCAGGGCCACGGTAATTAGTTAGAGCAGCGAAGCGACCTACCTTCGTAACGCCCATCCACGTCCCCATTTTCTCAAGGTCCCGTCCAGCCAGTATATGTGGAGCATCCTCCCAGAAGTGAGCTTTGGCGGTTTCTCTTTGGTAAAATTCATCCCGGTTCGCGGCTACAACTAAATCATATGTTTGATCCACTTTATAAGCTAAATTAATTAAACACATTTTAGCCCTCCTTTCTTACGAGGTATCAAATGTAAACAGAAGGATTAGTTTTCCTCAAGAATTATATGTGGGCTACTTATGATTTGAAATAGAATACAAGAGCACGTCTTGACCAGAAAATGTGATAGACCGCTCCACGCTCATCCCAAGCTTTTCAGCCACTCTTCTTGAGGCAAGGTTTCCTGGCTGGATGAGTGATATAAGCTTTTTCGCTTTAAGACTTTTGAATCCAAAGTCTTTCAGTGATCTAGCCACTTCTGATGCATATCCCTCTCCCCAATGAGGACGAGCGATCCAGTAACCAATCTCCCACTCTTCTTTACCATCTACCATTTGCGGAACAATGCCCGCATGACCCAACTTCACCTCATCTTCTTTTCTTATCAAAAGTTTCAACCTGAGGTTTGGGTCTTCTTTATAGGTCTCTAGAATCCGATTTATCAAACGAGTTGCCTCTCCCTCTTCTTTCACACTACCATTCCCTATATACCTCATCACTTCTGAATCTTGTAACATTGCTGCGAGGAAGGGTTGATCTTCTTCTTTATAATCTCTTAGATAAACTCTTTCCATTCCTTCACTCCTGACTTTCTCTGCCTACCCCTAATTATTTCAAACCAATCTGAAAACGTCTACTTCCACCCATAAATCATGTTCCACTCGGCATTTCATCCTATGGTTCATTTGCTTTACAGACAGCTCTTTCAAAAAAGACCGGCTAGTTCACGATGAACTAGCCGGTCTTTGTTTATCCAAATTAAACTGCAGGTGGTCCGAATTTCCCGTCTCTGAAGTCTTTAAATGCTTCTCTAATCTCGTCCATGGAGTTCATCACAAATGGCCCATAAGGAACAATCGTTTCTTCAATTGGGAGACCTGAATAAACAAGAACTCTTGTACGTCTTTTCTTTGCGTTAAGTGCTAGGGTGCTTCCTTTATCTGACTCTCCGTTGGCGCGATAGTCTAACGTTGCTACACCATGTTTCTTTAAGGGTGTTTGATCTCCGCCTACTTCTACTTCTCCTGATAAAACATAGACAAAAGCATTATGATTCTCAGGTAGCTCTAGTGTAGTAGAAGCCCCTTCTGAGAGATTTACTTCAGATAACGTAATAGGCACGATCGTTTCCATAGGCCCTTTTACACCGGCCACTTCGCCGGCATATACCTTTATGGTTCCTTCATCGACATTCACTACTGGAGCATCTTCAGCATAAACGTTCTGGTATAAAGTTTCGGATTGCTTTTGTTCTTGTGGGAGGTTCAACCACAATTGAAGTGTGTGGGCTACGTCGTCTTCTACGCCGTCTTCAGCATGACGTGCCGCCCAACCCGCGTTCATATATTGAACATCGCCTGGTTCTAAAATATCGCGTCCTCCGCCGTTGTCGATATGCTCCAATCGACCATCAATCACGTACGTAATCGTCTGGAACCCTCTATGAGGATGGTCAGGGAAGGTCCCTTTCTTAAACCAGTCCTCAGCCATAAGGATAAACGGGTCAAACTCTTTCCACCGATCAGCCGGGAGTACCCAACCTTTTTGGATAGCCGGGAAGTTCATTTCTTCATATTCTACATACCATGTATCCCGTACATGTCTGTTCAGTTTGTCTTCATTCGCCATATTAAACTCCTCCTATGCCAATAGTGATGATGACAACTTTTCACCCAGTATAAGAAAAAGTTGATCGTGCAGTTATATTTCCATTCCCTAAATTGACAAACAATATATCTATATTTATACTAACGTAAGTGAAATAGTTTGTATAGCAACTAACTCAGGAGGGAAACGTTTGAAGTTATCTTTTCAAGATTACATCAGTATAAAAATTCACCAGACAGACCTCAATCTTACGAAATTCATCAAATCAAAGTTAGATGATTTTAACCTCGCTCCAGAGCAGAATTTAATCATGATGTTGCTTTGGGAAAAGGATGGATTAACCCAAAATCAACTAGCCGATAAACTTGATAAAGATAAAACCAACATTGCGAGAATGGCTTCTAACTTAGAGAAAAAGGGCTATATTCATAGAGCCCACCCCAAAGAAGACCGTCGCTCTCTTATGTTATTTCTAACAGATAGCGGGAAAGAACTTGGTGAAAAAGTTATTCCGGTTGCTGAAGAGTTTAACGAGATGGTTTGCAAAGGAATCTCAAGCGAGGAACTAAGCGAGCTTGAACGCTTGCTTAACAAGATCAACCATAATGTCCAGGATCAATGATGGACATTTTTCTCCAATAGTTGCTATAACAACAATTAATTTCTGGAGGTAACAACTATGGCAAACGTACTATTTATAAAAGCAAATTCTAGACCCATTGAACAATCTATAAGCGTGCAGTTATATCATACATTTCTAGATCAATATAAAGCAGAGAATCCTTTTGATCACATCACTGAGCTAGATTTATTTGAAGAGAACCTTCCATACTATGACACAGATAAAATCAACGGCATGTTTAAGCAGGCTAAAGGCATGGAATTAACAGCTGAAGAAGAAACAGCTGCAGCAACGGTAAATCGTTATTTAGATCAATTCCTTGCAGCGGACAAAGTCGTATTCGCATTCCCTCTATGGAACTTCACCATCCCCGCTGTCTTGCATACGTATTTTGACTACCTGGCGCAAGCTGGTAAAGCGTTCAAGTATACAGCTGAAGGACCGGTGGGACTATTAACGGATAAGAAGGTAGTTCTTCTGAATGCACGAGGTGGCGTTTATTCAGAAGGCCCTGCTCAATCGTCTGAGATGGCCGTAAATTATGTAACGAACATTCTTAACTTCTGGGGTATCCAAGATATCACTACACTTGTCATTGAAGGACACAATCAATACCCTGACCGAGCTGACGAAATTATTCAGGATGGGTTAAAGAAAACTGAGCAAGCAGCTCTAGCATTCTAATGGAAGAAGGTGCCCGATTCAATAATCGGGCACCTTTTTTTGTGAAAAGGGATACACAAGAAATGTTAATATATTTAGGATAAAAGAATATTAAGAATGTTATTGCCCCTGTAATCATTACCTGATAGTATTATTTTTATTGAATTATCAGTATTTAATACTACATAGGATAGGGGCTTATACGATGCAAAACAAATTATCATTTTCAACCTATGCCCTGATCGGAACCATGCTGTTTGGTATGTTTTTCGGAGCAGGGAATCTTATCTTCCCGATCCAGCTTGGTCAGATGGCGGGAACAAATTTCTGGCCTGGCCTTATCGGATTCTTAGTTACAGCGATCGGCCTTCCTTTTATGGGGATACTCGCGATTGGACTCTCACGTAGTAACGGACTACAAGATTTAGCGAGCCGCGTTCATCCGTTATTTGGAATCACCTTTGCCACGGTGCTTTATTTAACAATCGGTCCTTTCTTCGCAATCCCACGTACAGCAACTGTTCCATTTGTTGTTGGATTTGAGCCATTTTTAAATGATGGACAGGTTACGTTATGGCTCGGGGTTTTCAGTTTCATGTTTTTTACTATTGTCTATTATTTTTCCTTAAACCCTGCTAAAGTGATGGATTACATCGGGAAATATTTAACACCATTATTCCTTGTCTTCTTATTTATCCTGATTGGGACGGCAATCTTCAATCCGATGGGAGCGTTTGGCAGTCCTGCGAGCGACTATAAGGACATGGCCTTCATGACCGGATTTACGGAAGGGTACAATACAATGGATGCGCTGGCTTCTCTTGCATTTGGGATCGTCGTGATTAACGCCATTAAATCAAAAGGGGTCACAGAACCAAAAGCGATTGCCCAGGCGACATGGAAAGCGGGTATTGTAGCGATGGGCCTTATGATGCTTATTTATGGACTTATCACCTACATGGGTGCATCGAGTGTTGAAGCCATTGGAACTTATGATAATGGTGGGCTAATCTTTGCAGAAGTGGCTCAACATTATTTCGGACCGTTTGGCTCTGTATTACTAGCCATTATTATCGTTTTGGCTTGTTTAAAAACGAGTATTGGACTGATTACATCTTGTAGTGATTACTTCCACTCTATCATTCCAAAAGTCAGCTATAAGTCGTTTGTACTGATCCTTTGCCTTGTCTCGTTCATCATTGCAAACTTTGGGTTAACGAACATTATTCAGTTTGCAATACCTGTATTAATGTTCCTTTATCCCTTAGCGATTGTTCTTATCCTACTAGGATTAACCTCACCGCTGTTTGGTAACAAGCGCAGTGTATACACCGTTTCCATGTTCCTTACTTTCTTTGTAAGTGTCATAGACGGATATAAAGCATTAGTAGCCAACCTTCCTGGATGGACCGTGTCAGCTTTCGAATCGATCCAAACCTTCTATGCTGATGTATTACCTTTATATAGCATGGGACTTGGCTGGATGCTGCCGGCACTACTAGGAGTTGTAATCGGCCTCCTATTACCAAAGCGTACAGTTGAAACACCCTATATGTAAGGCATTCAAAAAGGCAACTTCCCTATGAGGAGGTTGCCTTTTGTTCGTAAACAGGGATGAAATAGAGACCACTATTACGTTTGATATGTACAAGAATGGCTACTGTTCTAATGGGATCAACTTTGCGTTACATGCTTTTTCATAAAATTCGACCGGCCCTGCTTCTCCAATAATCGCATATTGGTAGCGAAGCTTAGCCATTTCGATTAAACATGTATCGAGCAATTCTCTGCCCACAAATTGAAACCTTTTATCTTTCGAGGTACCCATTGGACCAAATAAGCCCTTCTGGTTATGAACAAGGTCATAACAAGCAAAACCTATGATACTACCATTTTGTTCGGCCAGAAGGATTGGGATCACATCCATATTGTAAGAATGATTGATGTGCTCAAGCCATCTTTCACCAAATTCTTGCAGAACATAATCTTCTAGAGCAGGAAGGTCCGACAGATTGGCTCTCCTAATCTTATTGTAGGGGGTGAACGTTTTATGTACATAATCACCTAGATGAACCGTTAAATCCCTTGGTGTACAGGCTATCGTAAAGATCTTCGTAAGCATTTCTTTCGTTAAGATTTCTCTCAGACTGACCTCTTTCTCTATAACAGCGTATAGAATATGTCCTTCATTCATCAGTGCTTGTCCATAATGCTCTTTCTTCTCATTGGCCCGCTCCAACACATCTACAGTGGCAGAGGATACCTTGATCCCCTTCCATTCTGTGTATACTTCTGTTTCCTTGTCACAAACTTTCTCAATTTGTTCTATGAAATCCGCACCGATTTGTTTGTATAAATATAAGAACACTTCTCCGCATGGACCTGTACCTTCTTCACAAGCACCTATCAGAAAGTGATAAGGTTCTATAATGCAGTCGCGTTTTTTTACCTTGTCAATTATCCTCGTTGTCCTGGGGGTAAATCGATAGAAGTCTTTTTCCAAGTTCTCGCCTCCTACTAATCTTTTTATCTATTTAGCATTTCCACAACTTTAAGCATAAATCCTTCCAAGTCAAAGAAACCTATTCAAACTCACCTTAAATTTTATATTTTTTTATAAAAGAAAATAGATTAAAAAGAGAACCCTCTTCTTTGTGAAAAAGAAAAGCATTCTCCTTTTTGATCTAATTAAAAATTCAACCGCTCATTTACCGTTTCATTGTATTTCTTTAATAACCTTCCAAACGTCTCCTGTTCTTCTTCTGTCCAGTCTTTTAACATCTCCTCAAGACGCTCGAACCTTTGCTGTTTATTTCCTTCGAGTTCCTTTGAACCAAGCTCTGTAATCTTATAAAAGTACGCTCGTTTATCATCTGGGTTTGGAAGCTTTTCAACGTATTGTTTCTCAACTAGTTTTGTCGCTTGTCGGCTTACTGTGGAAATATCCAAATGAAGTTCTTCTGATAATGTTTTGACTCCTGCTGGGCCAAATGATGAAAGTTGCCTTAACAAGATATACGCAGATCGTTCCATTCTCCCTTTTCGCTGTTCAGTCATGACGATTCTCCGTATAAAGTCCGTTATTTGCCGTTCAATTAATTCAACGGATTGTTCACTCATATTCTCCACCTCAATCGAATTCCTTTTCCCTCTAGCATACCATATTTCATCCGGCTACCTTGACACCCCAAAGTATTTAGTTGTATTATACAATTAATTGATTGTATAATACAACTAAATACATTAGATCAGTAAGGAGAATGTAAATATGTCAGCAAAACCAAATCCGGTCCCGCCGGTTACAATTGCAGAAGAGCCAAGTATACTAAAGCAGCCAAAAGCAGTATGGGCTGTCTTTTTTGCGTGTATCATCGCATTTATGGGGCTTGGACTCGTGGATCCGATTCTACCTGCCATTGCGAAACAACTAGATGCAGCACCTAGTGAAGTTACCCTTCTGTTTACAAGCTATAATGCTGTCATGGCCGTAGCCATGCTTGTAACAGGCGTGATTACATCGCGAATAGGAATGAAATATACACTTTTATCTGGAATTGTAATTATCGCCTTATTCTCTGGACTAGGAGGACTATCAAACGGCATATGGGAGCTTGTCTTTCTACGGGGAGGCTGGGGCCTTGGAAATGCCTTATTTGTTGCGACGGCCCTAACTGCCATTGTCACCTTATCGAACAGTGGTAATGCAAAAGCTATCATTCTTTATGAAGCAGCTATTGGCCTCGGAATTTCCGTTGGTCCTCTTATTGGAGGCTGGCTCGGTGCGATGTCGTGGAGAGGTCCATTTTTAGGTGTTGCTACCTTAATGGTCATAGCGTTTATTGGTCTAACTACCCTTATGCCACGTACTCAGAGTGCTGGCGGAACGAAGCGAAAGAAAACTTCTCTAGCCGATCCATTTCGTGCACTGCAACACCGCTCCTTATTGGTTCTTGGTATTGCAGCTGCTCTTTATAATTACGGATTCTTTACGTTATTAGCCTTTTCGCCATTTGTATTAGGCCTTGATGAACACGGCCTTGGCATGGTGTTCTTAGGTTGGGGAATCTTACTTGCCATCACTTCAGTGTTTATGGCACCTAAACTTCAAAAATGGATTGGTACTGTGAAATCCATGTGCTTGATGCTTACTCTATTTGCTGCAACCCTTTTAGCTATGGGCATTTGGACTTCCGCTCAGTGGGTGGTCATAGCAGCTGTTATATTTGCAGGTGCTTTATTAGGGAATAACAACACCCTCATTACAACTGCCGTAATGAATGCAAGTCCTGTTGAACGATCCACAGCATCAGCTGCATACAGCTTTCTTCGTTTCCTTGGAGGAGCGCTTGCACCTTTCCTTGCAGGGAAACTTGCCGAGATCTTCAACTCTAGCATGCCATTTTATGTAGGAGCATTCTTTGTACTTCTTTCCGTGGTATTTGTATGGATGAATAAGAAACACATTATGCATGTCGATGAGGCTGAAGCTCATTAATCCTTATACAAAAAAAGCCCTGGCTCAAGTGGAGAGCCAGGGCTTCATTTATGTAATATTTATTCTGATTTCGGTAAAATACAGTATGTAATTGTTAAAAAGGGAATCGACCATAACCACATGTTATGGGTCGCATGTAACGCCCCTTCTCCCACTTCTTCCACCAGAAAGTATTCTTCAATCGGTAATTTGAAGCTTCCAAGTCTAGTCTTTAAATACGTCCCAGAATCAGCATCCTTTGATTTAAGGCGTTTACTCGATAAGCTTAAACGACTTCCCTTTTGATGAAGTTCAAGTACTCCTGTCATCGTTGAAAAGGGTAATGGGAGCCCAATATTCATATAGGTCCGCTGATTCGTCTTATGGAAAGAATAGATAGCAACAAAACATACTTCGTCCCCGATCTTTCTCACCCATGCCCTTGGCCGGTACCGACCGTCTGTCTCTTCTGAAACCGGCACAATATCCCCTGTCATTTCTACTTCTTTACCAGATAGAGGCAAATTAATTTGTTCCGTTCTCTTACTTAACAAACGATAAACCGCTGCAAATGGCTTAAACCATGCTTTCCATTTTACTTTGGCCAATAAGCGATAAGAGGTTGTTCTTTCATAAAAATCGATAATCGCCGGAGACAAGGTGTTTAGATCAACATCTTCCCTATATAATCTCATGTCTTCTACGAGACCTACTTCTTGACGCTCTCTGTCCTCATGGTCTTTAAGCACATTCTCTCCGACATGGAACGAACCCTTGACTCTACTGGTAGGAATGTTACGCATCCTGAGTAAACTCCCCTTCGTAAGAAAAGATCGTTCCGATGATTGGGTTTTGAACCCTCACCTGAATTTCGAACACATTTCTCTCCTCATTAAAGGCTTCAACTACGGTTGCCACCCCTTGGAGGAATCGGGGTAAAGGGATTTCTTTATCACCAATCACCGCGCGCTGCCGCTTTGACTGAATGTGGAGACCACCGTTTTCAAGAACAGTTAATGCCAAATCAGAATATAGAACTGAGGGCTCCCCAAGATAGTCTTTAATAATCCCACGCTCAGAATCAAGGCTCATCAGGGCATTGAAATACCGCTTCTTTCCACTGAAATAAAACACTCTCTCCCAGTGCACTTGTTCCTCTCCATTATCTCCTGTTAAAGGCTGATGCTGAATGGTAAATGGGATGAATACTCCACTCTCAGGAAATAGAAGCTTTCTTCTTGTTCCCAAAAACATCAGTGGATACATCCACTTCGGCCCTCTTGTTATTTTCTTCATGACACCTGACCCTCTATATGGACCTTTCTCAAGCTGCTTGTATCGCCGCTTTAGCATCGGGTGTAATCGATTAAATCGATCTCCTAACACTTGTGAATAGATCGGCATTCCCATCACTCCTTCCTCTTCCTTTTGCACGTCTTAGCTGTTGGCACGTCCCGACTTATAGTCAATCCGATTAAGGACAATAGAAATAAACTACTATTGTAAGGGAGAGGACTGAAAGGATGAGTAAGCGTACCCGGGTCTGCTACAATAGCTGAGAGAGTGAGAATCGGAATAGCCCATGCTTGAATCAAATGCAGCCACTTCCGTCTACCAACAAACCACCACGAGAGACCAAAGAGCAATTCTCCACTGCCCATGACGAGTACAACATTAGGTGCTGACACTCCATCAGGCAAGAGACTCTCTGCCATCGCTACTTCCTCTGGATGTTGAAATAAAATCTTAGGAATTAGCCCATGATAGATCCATATAAAAGAAAAGAAAAAGGCGAGCATCCAATAAACAAAGAATTGGATGTACTGAGACTTAGGTGTGACCCCTTTCTCAAGCCAACGTTTAAGCACATCAAAGCTAAGTGCTGTTGCCCATCCAATCATCGGACGAAAGATAAACCGGTCGAATAAAGCTCCCACCTTACCAAACCTCGTTTGGTAATCGTATTGAGTGAGGAAGGTTAAATCCTTATCGTTTCGAATATATTTCCAATATCCTCTTCCCTCTGTAATAATGGATATCCTTTGATCTGTTCCAAAATGAAGAGAAGAAGTCCTCGAACCATCCTTACCATTATGGGTTCCTTTACTTCTCCCCCACCCTTCAATTGAAAGACCTAGACCTATATTTGTCTTATATGTAAAGTCTTGCGGATCCTCTTCCTGTTCTTTAGGTTGATAAATAATAGATGAAAAGCGGAGGTCCCATTGCTCGTGTTGATCGGGTATCTGGGAAGCGTTCCAAAGATCTTCCATATCCGCTTCTATTCTAGTTTCCACATAAATCGGCTCTCTTTTCATCGTCCTCCCCCTTCTCACCTATTATTTTATCAGTTCTCAAAATAATGTGGTAACAACGAAAAGCCAACAGGCTATTCCAGGTGCATACTCCTCTAATACACTACATAACTCTCCAAACCTTATAGATTCCTACGATTGTACATAAAGAATCCCCCAAACAGCCCTTTCTTGCTGCGAAGGACCCAATCTATAAAGAACCCTTAATTCTTCTTACTACCTCTCGATAAAATGAACCATCGTGAGCTACAAAATCTTCTCGACCGATTCGCTCTTCAAAAGATTGACTTCGTCCATCAACACCGATTTTAAACCCACACGCTTTAACTTGATCTGCCTGATGGGACCAAAGCTGTTCAAAGTCATTCAACTTCACCCGAATCATACCCGTTACTTCTTCGACCTGCAATTTAAAATCATCGAACTGGAGTCTACTATTTAATAAGAATACATTCGCAAACTCTTTATCAATGATTGTGTCATTCTCAACCTGATAGGAGAGAGTATCCAACGAAGTCAGATCCTCATACTGAACGGAAATCCCTAGTTCCTCCTCAACCTCTCTTATTCCATCTTCAACGGATTCATCAGCAAGAAGGTGCCCTGCAGCTGTTATATCATAAAGGCCCGGATAGTCTTTCTTAAAGGGACTCCGTAGTTGCAAATACACATAATACTCATCCTCAATTAGCGTTATCATCCAACAATGGAACACTTCGTGCCAGTATCCATAGTGGTGAACGTCTCTTCGTGAGGCTACACCAATTGGATGCTTGTTTTGATCGAAAATTCTTAGCTGTTCTTCCATAATCGCCTCTTCCAACTCCTATTCCTTTTCCACTTCTTCTTTAAAGCGTTCAATTAAGTTCCCATCAGAAACTTCATCGTACTTCTTCCTCAATTCTGGGAGGAGCTTTTCATATAGGACAGCCATTTCATAATGATCGCGGTCATAGGTGTGGTTGAATTCTTCTGGCGTCATACCAATCGCCTCCGCAGCTGCCTTCTGCTCCATCACATCCAATTGATCTGGACCTTCTTCGATATAACGATCTACTTCCTCTTCTGTTACCTGCACTCCATAGGTTTCTTGAGCGTACCTTTTCCTATCTTCTTGTTGCTGAAGAGCTTCCTTTGCTTGTTCAAGCACCGCTTCTTCTTTGACGTTATCATTTCCATTCCGTTTAGATTGATAAATTGTTCGAGCGATCCATTTCTCTAAGTTATCCTCCTGAACCTCAAATGCTTCCGCTTCTGAGACAGAATCTTTAAACATCGCCTTATAATCTTCAAACGTATAGTCTTCTACTTGGTCGACGACCTGGTTCTCGGTTTGTGACCCTTCTACTCCTTCATCTGCTGAGGACTGACAGCCTGATAGTAAAAGAATAGCAACAATGGAGCAAGTTGCGATTATTTTCATAGCGACACGCCCTTCATCTTATTAAAGTTCGTTCCATTCCAACCAATTATTTCAAAGAGAGCTAGATTTCTCAACTTGATCTAGATAAAAACATTCAAAACATTTGGTTACTATATTTAGACCAACTAGCTAATCATGTACACTATATTCTCTACACTACTTTAAACCAAAAAGGTCAGGGGGAGACTCCCCTGACCTTTTACGTTAACTTTATTCCATAAAACTTCATCTCGGTCATATCCTCAATGGCATACTTCACACCTTCTCTTCCAATACCGCTTTGCTTGACACCCCCATAAGGATGGTTATCCTGGCGATAGGTTGAGATTTCGTTGATCCACACGCCGCCCATTTCAATCTGATCTGCCACTCGAAAGGCTCGGTTAATATCTTTCGTAAATATACCTGCTTGTAGTCCATAAATCGAATCATTAGCGGCCTGGACCACTTCTTCTTCTGTTTCAAATGGAATAATCGACACAATTGGAGCAAATACTTCTTCAGCGATGATCTTCATATCACTTTTGACATTTGTCATAATGGTTGGGGTTAAGATCGTGCCTCTTTGTTCTCCCCCTGTTTCAATTGTCGCTCCATTCTTCACAGCATCGTCGATCCAGGTTTTTGCCCGTTCAGCAGCTTCCTCTGTAATCATCGGACCGAAATCTGTACCTTCATCAAGGGGATCGCCGATCGTTAAGGATTCGGTTTGTGATTTGTATTCTGCTAAGAACGATTCATAAAGAGACTGGTGTACATATACGCGCTGGGCTGAGATACAAACTTGCCCCGAAAAAGCAAAAGCCCCCTTCACTAAATCCGTCACTACATCGTTAACGTCATTATCTTCAAATATAATATTGGGTGAATTTGAACCAAGTTCAAGGGTAACTTTTTTAAATCCGGCTTTTTCCCTAATTCTTCTTCCGACCGGAAGACTTCCTGTAAAAGTGACTTTATGCACCTTTTCATGCTCCACTAACGGATCACCTAGCTCTTCACCTGTCCCGAGCACAAGGTTTAGCGCACCTTGAGGTAATCCCGCTTCGTGGAGTAACTTTACAAGCATATAAGCAGACACAGGAGTTTTCTCGGCAGGCTTAAACACCACCGTATTTCCCGCTGCAATCGCAGGGGCTAGTTTATGAAGAGAAAGGTTTAAAGGAAAGTTAAACGGCGTAATCGCTGCCACAATCCCTAGTGGCACTCGTTTTGTAAAGCCTAATCGGTTCTCTCCACCTATGGCTGCGTCCATCGGAATAACTTCCCCGTTGATATCTTTCGCTTGTTCAGATGCAAAGCGAAGTACTTGGACAGAACGTTGCACTTCTCCTCGACTGAATTTCAAAGGCTTCCCTGCCTCTTTCGAAATAATTTGAGCAAAGTCATCCTCGCGTGCTTCTAATAGATCAGCAGCCTCACGCAGAATGTCACCCCGTTTATGAGCTGGCATCTTCTTCATCGTGTTATGAAAAACTTCATAACTTTCTTCTATCGCTTCCTGTAATTCACTCACGTTCGCTAGAGCAATTTCCGCTACAAGTTCATCATTGTAGGGGTTCCTGACAGAAAGGGTCTCTCTATCTTCTTCTATATATTCTTGACCATTTATAATCGATCCGATTCTCATGGTGTCACCTCATTCACACGTGATATTGTTTAGCTTCTCTGTTAACTTCATATTCTCTTTATAATCCACTGGACAATCGATTAATACAGGGCGTTTCATGGCAACAGCTTTCTCCAAAGCTGGCTTTAAATCTTCTGCACGGTCCACTCGCATGCCTTCCATTCCAAACGACTCTGCAAACTTTAAGAAGTCAGGGTTCCCAAAATCAATATGAGCGGGTCGATCAAATTTCTTCATCTGATGCCATTCAATCAGACCGTAGCCCTCATCTCTCCATAATAGAATAACAATCGGTACATTTAGGCGAACCGCTGTTTCAATGTCTGCTCCTGTCATGAGGAATCCCCCATCCCCACAAACGGCCACAATCGTTTTGTCACGATTGGCCAGCTTCGCACCAATTGCCCCTGGGACGGCTACTCCCATTGAAGCCAATCCATTTGATATGAGACATGTATTCGGCTGTGCTGTATGATACATCCGAGCAATCCACATTTTATGAGCACCGACGTCAGAGATCACAATATCCTCATCTCGTAACACATCACGCAGGTCCGCAATAATCTTCTGTGGTTTCACAGGGAAGCCAGAGTCTTGCTTATAGGAATCTAGTTCATCGAGCGCTTTCTTACGAATTGACTTGGCCCAATCCAAATTCCTTTCCTGCTCTGGAACCATCTTCATTAACTGTTCAAGATTTTGCTTGATATCTCCAACCACGTTAAGAGCGACAGGATAGTAGGCATCAATCTCTGCCTCTTCTGTGTCAATATGAAGGATAGGGGTTTCGCCGTTTGGGTTCCAGTTTCTTGGAGGTGTCTCTGCCATGTCAAATCCAATCGTAATAATCAAATCCGCTTGATTGAACCCACACGTAATGTAGTCTCCACCACTAAGTCCTGCTGTCAGAAGACTTAATTCATCTTTCCAAGAAACAGCCCCTTTGCCCATAAAGGAATGAACGACAGGAATTTGTGTCTTCTTAACAAACTCACGAAGCTTCTTACTCCCCCCACAACGCGTTACACCGTTTCCGGCTAAAATCAAAGGCGTTTTCGCTTTAGAAATCAACATTGATGCTTCCTTTAAAACATGCTCACCAGCCTGAGGTCGTTTATAATCCGTTATGTAAAGAGGATCAAGATCCACTTCCATCTCAGCAACGTCTTCTGGTAAATCAATATGCGTGGCACCCGGCTTCTCGCCTGCAGCTAATTGATAGGCTTTTCGAACCACCTCAGGTACAATTTCTCCTGTTTTAATCTGTGCATTCCACTTCGTAACTGGCTCATAAATGTCTACAAGGTCATAATATTGATGAGAAATCTTATGCTGGCGATTTAAGCCGGCCTGTCCTGTTATGGCAATGAGTGGACAGTGATCCATATTTGCATTCGCAACCCCGGTTAACAAATTCGTTGCACCAGGTCCAAGAGTCGCCAAACAAACTCCAGGTTTACCCGTTAACCGGCCATACGTTCCTGCCATAAAGGCAGCACTCGTTTCATGACGTGTCGTAATAAATTCAATCTTAGACTCTTTAATAGCGTCCATTACATCGATGTTCTCTTCACCAGGAACACCAAAGATATATTCTACCCCTTCATGCTCTAAACATTTTATTAACAATTGAGCAACATTCATTGTCATACCTCCACATCTTCATATTTTTAGGTTGTGTAATGTAAGGCGTTCTTATGAGCGGAAGGTTTATGAGCATTACCGAGGGATAAGAAAAAGGGAAGCCACGTATTATACATGGCTTCCCTCCTGTAAAAATCTTATTGTTTATTTTTTATTTGCTTGTCTTCCACTCTTTTTCTGACTCTGGTGTTTAGCATTTCCGATTTGTACATCCTCTGCTAACTCCGCTTCAAATTGCTTGTTCTTTTTTGCGATCTCAGCAGATTTTTGATTATGTTTGGATGGGCCTTTTTGAGACATGAGCATCTACTCCTTTAATAAAGTTACCTTTAGTATGCTTCACTTCTAAAGGAGATATGTTAGAGACAAACAAACCCTGGGCCTCGCCACGGTAAAGCATGAAACGTTTCAATTCGTGAAAAGCGAGTGATTTTCAGAACTACCTTTATCTCCAATTAAAGGAAACAGAAACATTCACTCATAAAAAATAAAGGGAACTTCCTTTTGGAAGCTCCCTTCAACTTATTTAGTAGAGCGCTCAACATAAGGATAGATTGGATCCTTTAAGTGAAACTCATATGTTTCTCCGTCCACAATTCCAACAACTTTGTTGCTATCATATAGATCTAGTAAAAAGTGAGCCATTTCTTTTGCAGTATGGTACTGAGCCACATTGCCTTCGTAAGAAACGTCCTCCACATCAAGGGAACGCTTCATAAATTCTGTTTCGGTTGCGGCAGGGGCCAGCACTTTCGCTCTCATCTTCGCCCCTTTTCCTTCAAGTTCTTGCGCAAGGCCTTCGGTGAACGCACTTACGTAAAACTTCGTCGAGCAGTAGGTCACTGCACCGCCAACGATATTGTACCCGCCAGCTGATGAGATATTTAAGAGTTGAGTTCCTTCCTTGTTCTCATAATCACGTACAAATAGAGTAGAAAGAACCGTTAACGCTTCGATATTTAAGCGAAGCATTTTCTGGATCTTACCAAGATCTTGCTCAGCTACTGGATCAAAGTTCCCGAATCCAGCGTTATTTACAAATGTCTCTAACGGATAGGACTTAATCTCTTCGTATAGAGCATGAACACGTTCAGGCTCTGCGAGGTCTGCTGTTTTAACAACGACGTTCACACTGTGTTGTTTTTCTATCTCTGCTTTCAATTCCTCTAACTTTTCTTCACGACGCGCAACAAGAATCAGATCTTTCCCTCTCTCTGCGAAAGCGATTGCTGCTTCATATCCAATTCCAGAACTTGCTCCCGTAATAACTGTGTATGCCATACATGATCCTCCTCTTTATTATGTGATACACTATAAGCCTATCCATTAAAGTGCACTTGAAGTCAAGCATTCATGCGCTCAATACTCTCAAGAGGAGGCTCAATGATGTATTCTATAAGTGAAGTCGCATCTCAACTCAATATAAAACCTCATACCCTTCGTTATTATGAACAAGAAGGGATTTTAGAATCCAGCCGTAATCAAGCTGGGGTTAGGAACTATTCCGATCAACAAGTTCAGTGGCTTCGTTTTGTTTTGAAACTACGCGAAACCCATATGCCTGTTGCCACGATCCAACAATATGTAAAGCTCCTGCAAGAAGGAGAGCATACCGTTCATGAACGATTGCAGTTATTAGAAGACCACCAGGCTTCAATTCAAAATCAAATCCAAGAATTGAAGGAAACAGAACAAATGCTTGAGAAAAAAGTAACGACCTACAAAGATATGATGAACAAGTAAAGGCAGCGATTATTTCTTCGTGTATAAAATAACAGCTATAATCATTAGAATCATACCCGCAATTCGGGATGAGTCAAGTGGAATCTGTTTTAACCCAAACCAACCAAAATGGTCAATTAAGGAGCTAGCAATTAACTGAGCCGATACCAGTGTAAAGATTGCAGCTCCTACACCAATACGAGGCACAGCAAGTACCATTGCGGATACGAAGAAAGCTCCAAGCATCCCCCCGATTAATTGCCATTTTGGTACATGAAATACTTGAACAATGTTCCCTTTCCCAAAGAAAAGCATCACCATAAAGAGAGTGACCGTCCCAACCAAGAATGAGACAAATGCTCCTTCAAATACCCCAATTTTCTGACCTAACCCTCCATTCACAGAAGACTGAACAGCCACACCAATCCCACCTACGAAAACCATTAACATAATTAAAAATTGCATACCATCAGACCTCTTTCGTTCTATAAGTTTAGTAAGATTTTGGATAGAATTTCATTATCAATATTATTTCAGAACCACATTATTTTCTCAATTCATACAACCTGCACAATAAAAACCATCCGCTTTACCGGATGGCTTTGTACTTAAAACGTTTTAATATGGTCAAATGGATAAAAGCGCAAGAAGACCTGACCCACCAGGTGATCGATCGGAATAGCTCCCACTGCACGGCTATCATGACTGTTATTGCGATTATCCCCCATCACAAATACATGCCCCTCTGATACAACCACTTTATCAAATGAACCAATCATATCTTCTTTAATATAGTCTTCTTGAATAACTTCTCCGTTTCGATAAAGCTTACCATCTTTAGATTCTAGAGTATCACCAGGCTTCCCGATTACGCGCTTCACCCAATAATTGTCTTGGCTTTCACTTCCTAGAATCATGCTTACGACTGGACTTTCCAGCACTTTATCTTTAAGTGTTCTCTCTTCATCCAAGCGGTTATCGACTACAATGATATCTTTGTAGTCAGGCTGTTGACCAAGCGTATAAGCACTCTTAAACACCCAAAGCCGATCGCCTTTCATGTCCCCTTCTTTAAGGTCCATTCCATCTAACGTCGGTTCCATTGATTGGCCACTTACTTTGAAGGGTTGTAATAGAAATGTCGTAATCGCCACGGAAAAGACGAGTACAAATACGATCACCTTACTCCAACTAATGACTTCTTTTGCTATTTCATTTTTGCTCATATGCAGGTTCCTTTCCTATGTAAAAATCCATTATTCATCACAGATTGGATGCGAACTCTAGGTATATATCCCAACCTTTAGATCCCTTTATTCTCTCGCAGTTCAATAAGTGTTCCTTCTGGTGCGTACACCTTCGAGAGACGACCTCCCTCAACGTCATATATTTCTTTACCATTTTTACGTTTAAACTTTACTCCTTTTTCTTTTAACTCTGTCACGATCTCCTCTATATTTTCTACCCACAAGCAGAAATGGACCATGCCCTGAACTTCTTTAGAAGGCTCAGATAGAACGTCATTCCCTTTTCCTGTTTGTAATTCAATATAGAAGTCTCCTAGTTGTAACCATGAGTTATAAGCACGGCCATGGAAATTAGGATGTTCACGCGCAAGTGTGAACCCTAATAATTTTGTGTAAAAATCAAGGGATTGTTTATAACGATTTGTTTGAATACAGATATGATGGAATGCTGAATTGGCCATACTTCTCCTCTTTTCCTTTATTCTATTATATGACGGTGACAAACCCTACTATGTTTCAAGTTTACTAAAAAAGTATACACCCAGAGCCACAGAAAAATAAAGGCATCCCTAAAAAGGAATGCACTATTCTACCATATTCTTCTGAACATAGAGTATCATCCCTAGATGAGCAACGAGAATAATAGGAACCAAAATCCCCATAACGATTTCAATCGAAGTAGGGGGCGTTAATAGCCCTGAAAGGATTAAAACAAGACCCGTGGATAAATCTAAATGACCAACCAATCTTGATAGCTTTTCTTTGTCCCGTACACGGTGTTGGTTAAACCCGCTTAATAACCACGTCTGCTTTTTGACCCCTACCATAAACGCAAACAACAACAAAATAATCCCTATTGCTAAAGGTGCTGTATTCAAATACATGAACTTCCTCCTCTCTTTATGGTAGCCACCATTCCATGTAGAAGAAGGCTAAACCTAAGCTCACACAAAAGCTTGTATATACCCAAAAAGGGCCCTTTTTATAAACCTTAGAAGGTCTCTTCTTATAGTAAGAAAACAAAAAGGGGTGCTTTGTTAAGACAGCGTACAAAGATATAAACAGAAACAATAGTCCAATAGGTGCGTAGTGAAAAGGTGTGAACATCGCTAAGGCTATACAAGAGAGACTAGTGACTAATGGAAGATACCTTGTAACCTGATCTGAGTTTCTTCTATATGCGGAAACTAGTTCAAGGTCTTTCCACTGTTTCGCTACTTCTTCAGGAGTCCCAAATTCTTTTTTCACCGCACTTAATAGAGCAGCTTTTGTATTGGTTTCAGAAGCGACATCCACAACAAAACCGTACACATGACTTTTGAATTCTTCCCAATCAGAAGATAAAGAGGGTATTTTGCTCATATGTCTCTCAATCTCGTTTGTATATTCTTCATAGACCTCCTCCACCACTCTACTCACTCCTTTGTCGGTTGATCGAATGACCTTAAGGCTTCAAACATTTTCTCATAGACCTCCATCCGTTCTTTCGCTGTCTCCCCCCCTTTCTTTGAAAGGTAATAGTATTTCTTGGCTGGTCCCTGTTCTGAATCTTCCCAGTAATAACAAATAAGCTCCTGGTCTTGCATGCGCTTAAGTACAGGGTAGATGGCTCCACCTCCTATACTTAATTCGTCCGTTTCTTTCAACCTATTCGTAATCTCGTATCCATACATCGGCCGCTCCTTTAATAAAAGCAAAATCGCTAGTTCATAGCTTCCTTTCCTTAACTGCATCAGCCACTTATCCTTCATAATGTCCACGCCTTTACCAGTTCGTTTCTCACTATATCGCAATCCTATATAGTATGTGGAAAGAAAGCGAGCATCCATAGAAGCTCACTACTATCCTATTACCGAAAATGATTAGCCTTAACCTTATTTTACCATTTAATTTTTATTTTTCCATTTTATTGATAAATAAGGAAAAACCACTTCCCCATCATAATCAATTTCTCAAACGATACAATTATCCTAAATAGTATGATAGGATGACCATTAAATCAGATTAACACTTAATAAGGAGTTATTATGGGGGATAAAAAGGAAACAGCTAAAGAAAGACGAAAACGATTAACAAATGGGAGTAATTACGATATGACGGCTGAAAGGAAAGAGAGCTATTCAAATGAAGACCTCTTTAGTTTAGGTCACTTGGTAAACAAATTGGGTTGGAAAGGGACGGGAGTTCTTACCATCGCACTGATCGTCGCCTATATCCTCTATACACTCATATAAAAAAAGACTGCCGTTTCCGGCAGTCTTTTTTATCGCTTATCGCAGTTATTACTTTTGAACGTTAGCAGCTTGTGGGCCACGGTTACCTTCAACAATTTCAAATGAAACTGTTTGGTTTTCTTCTAACGTTTTGAAACCTTCGTCTTGAATAGCAGAGAAATGAACGAATACATCGTCTTGACCTTCTACTTCGATAAAACCGAAACCTTTTTCAGCGTTGAACCATTTAACTGTACCTTGTAACATAATTGTTACCTCCTGCGTGGATCAAGTCCACATTGTATTACTATTATTGCTCTGCATATTCGTTCCAGACGAAAGCGACTGATCAGTTACTTTTTTCTTTCACTCGTAAACGAACAAGAATAATTAACTCTTACTATACCAGTTGAAAACCCTTTCTACAAGCATTTATTTAAAAGATTTCAAGTTATTTTTTTCCTAACCCCTATTACTCATTCAAATAAGGGCTTGTTCTTAGCAATAAACGTGAAAAGAGCCACCCTTTTAAAAGGGCGGCTCGCAATATTTACGATCTAGTTTATGATGGATATCCTAGGATGGCTTTCTTCTCAAGGTACTCTTCGATACCAAAGTCACCCCACTCACGACCAATACCAGATTGCTTATACCCACCAAATGGTGCTGCAAAGTCGTGAGCAGCATCATTCACCTTGATACGTCCAGCTCGGATAGATGTTGCTACCTTTTTAAGAGTTTCAGGATCTTTACCGTATACATAGCCAGCTAGGCCGTATACAACATCATTTCCAATTTCAATCGCATGGTCAATATTATCATACGTAATAATACTCATGACTGGTCCGAAGATTTCTTCCTGAGCAATAACCATGTCATTGGAAACGTCAGTGAAAATGGTTGGCTTAGCGTAATACCCTTTATCTAAACCATCCGGAAGACCTGTACCACCGGCAATCACATTAGCTCCTTCTTCGATACCTTTTTCAATATAAGATTGAACCGTATCCCATTGCTTTTTCGATACAAGTGGTCCAATATAATTTCCTTCACGAGGATGACCTACTGGAAATTCAGGTAGTACGTCAAGAACTGCTTGTTCGAATTCCTCTTTCTTAGAAGCTGGAACAATCATTCTTGTAGCTGCTGAGCAAACTTGCCCTGTATTGGTTGCGATATTACTTACTGCATTACGTGCTGCGTCTTTCATATCGGCATCTTCAAGAACGATTAACGGAGACTTCCCGCCTAGCTCTAGAGCCACATTCTTAATTGTTTCAGACGCATTTTGCATAACTTTGGCACCTACACCTGCAGAACCAGTGAAGGATACAAAGTCGATGTCAGGATGAGAACTAATGCCATCCCCAATTGTTTCACCTGTACCATTGACTAAGTTAAATACGCCTTTAGGCACGCCTACTTCATCAAAGATCTCTGCTAACATAATAGCCGCAAATGGCGTCATTTCAGATGGCTTTAAGACAACAGGACTACCTGCTGCGAAGGCACTAGCAATTTTCGTTGAAGCTTGGTTTGTCGGGAAGTTCCATGGTGTGATAAGACCACTAACCCCAACAGATTCCTTCACAAGAGTATGATCGCCGCGGTCTTCCATAAATTCTATGGATTTAAGAGATTCAGCGGCCTGAGCAAAATGATTATAGCCCATGCTATAATGAACTTTTTCTGAAATTTTAAGAGGTGCTCCTAGTTCATCTGTCATCACTTCAATGAATTCATCTTTACGTCTGGCATAGGCTTCAGCGATGTTCTCAAGCATTTCTACGCGTTCTTCTTTGGACGTTTGAGAGAAACTAGGGAAAGCGTCACGGGCTGCTTTTACCGCTTTATCTAAATCTTCTTTGGTACCCAAACTAATTTGGCCCATCGGCTCTTCCGTTGCCGGGTTGATCACATTGTATGTTTCATTACCAGTTGATTCAATCCATTCTCCATTAATGTAATGTTTTAAGTTCTTACGCATATTCGAGGTCTCCTTTATTTATAATTTAATTTGTAAAAAGTTGTCTGCTTGTGCTTACGTAACATGTATTACCGCTAAATCCACTATTGAAACATCTCGAATAGAAAGCAATTCTTTTGAGATTGTTCTAGGTTGCGCTTACACTATTGATAAAGAAAGGATGATAACATTGGCACAAGAAGTTAAAGGAAAAGTGGCTTATATTACTGGAGCTGGTAGTGGCATTGGACGTGCGACAGCGATTCAGTTTGCTAAAGAAGGCATTCACGTAGGACTTATTGCAAGAACAGAGAGTAAACTTAAAACGGTCAGAGATGAAGTTATTTCTTATGGCGTAAAAGCATCTTATGCGGTAGCCGATATTGCCAATCTTGAAGAAGTAGAAAGAGCTGTAGAGCAGTTAAAGCAAGAAGTTGGTCCAGCCAATATTTTAGTAAACAACGCTGGAATTGGATTATATGGTTCGTTCCTTGAATTAGAGCCTGAAGAGTGGAAGCGTACTTTTGAGGTTAATGTGTATGGAACCTATCATGTTACAAGAGCTGTCCTCCCTCATATGATTGATGAGAATCAAGGGGATATTGTAAACATTTCCTCAAGTAATGGATTGAAAGGAACTGCTGGCTCTACTTCTTATAGTGCATCGAAATTTGCAATTCAAGGGATGACAGAAGCCCTTATGCAAGAAGTTCGTCGTCACAATGTTCGAGTCTTCACCCTAAACCCTAGCCTTGTGGCTACAGAACTAGCTTTTGGTGACAATTTTGATGAAAAACAGGATAGAGAGAAGTATATGCAGCCAGAAGACATTGCAGAGTATATGACGGCGCAGCTAAAACTGCATCCGCGCATCTTTATTAAACAATCCCTTCAATGGGCAACGAACCCTTTTTAATGCTGATCCACAACCGCCCCTTCTGTTTGTGAACCCTCTCCTCAGGGTACATAAGTTATAACTTTTTAGAGGAGGCGTGGACATGGATTTTGATCATTTAGTTGTACTGGCGAAATCTCCTGAAAAATCTCAGCAAGATATGAAAGGTAAACACGGAATACGCGGGCAAAAGGGGGGCGAGCATAAGGAATGGGGAACCTATAACCACTTAGCATTCTTTGAAAATGGTGCCTACATAGAATGGATTGGGATTACAGATTACGAGAAAGCCTCACAGTCTGATAATCCACTCATTCAACAAGCTTTAGAGACCCATGACCAAGAAATCGAAGGACCCTTTACGTTTGCACTGAGGACTTCCCAAATGGACGAGCTCATCGAACATTGGGAAGCAGAAAACCTGAATTACGAAGGGCCTTTCAAGGGAAGTCGTACGACCCCGGATGGTCAAGAGCTTAGCTGGCGCATGTTATTTCCTAAAGCCGAGAGCGCTTTCCCCCTTCCTTTTATCATTGAGTGGGGAGAGAAACAGAACGGACCAACTGATCCACAGGACTTAAACTCAATACCGTTTGAAACCATTCATGTGGGAGTCCAGGATTTAGAAGCTGCCCTTCATCAATGGACCTTATTCTATCAGCTCGGGGAGCCCGAACATTCACAAGACTTAGCGGGTAATCCTTCCTATGAATGGAAGCTCGGCAACGGAACCCTTTCCTTATCAGAAGGGGAAGGCATTAACGGGAAGTTTGGTCACATTAATTTGTAAATAAAAGCAACCAGCCTGTTCATCAGACTGGTTGCTTTTTTATTTTCACGAAGCCATCCAATTCACATAGTTTAATAGAAATATGATTAAACAGGAGAATAGTGATGACGAACCATTATCTAGATTTATTAGCGTACTTCGGCATAGGCGGGGCTCATCCAGGTGGATTTGAGCTGAGTAAACAGATCTTTAACGGAGAGAAGTTAACTAGTGACCTCCATGTTTTAGACCTTGGTTGTGGAACAGGGCAATCCTCAGAATATATCCGAGATACATTTGGATGTGAAGTAACGGGGATTGATCAGCATCCAATCATGATCCAAAAAGCTAATGAGCGACAAGCAGATGTTACATTTTTAGAAGGCGATGCTGAAGACTTGCCTTTTCCTGACCATAGCTTCGACTTTATCTTCACAGAATCCACCATTGCTTTTACAGATATGCCTAGAACTCTTGAAGAAATAAGACGTGTCCTTACCCCAAAAGGCACCGTTTTATTTCTTGAGATGACTGCAGAACACCCCATTCCTGACTCTTTGAAAAAACAAATTATGAATCTCTATCACATCCAAGCTATTTATTTAGAGTCCGAGTGGAAAGAAGAATTAAATCGAGCAGGATTCACAAATATTGAATGTTTAAACATTCCGTCTAATTTAAATGAAAGTGCTCTATCCGATATGAATTTAAGCCCTAACATCCCTGAATCTCTATATGATTTATGGGACCAACACGCTGAGCTTGTTGAAATCAGCAAGAAACACCTTGGATTTCGAACTTTTAGATGTCATTTAGGATAACTTTTATTATTCAAAAAAACTCTCCCCCTTGATAGGAGGAGAGTTTTTACAATTGGCTTTTAACAAATGAGGACTCTTTGATGACTTCTTCAGCAGAAACTTGAAATAGATCGCTAAGATCATGCAAACCTTTAGTCCTGCAATATGCATTCACTAGGTGATAAGCCGCATTATACCCTACCCATTTGGGGGGGCGACCATGTTTCTTTCCATACATTAGTTTCATGTTCTGTTCATGGTCTGTCGATTCTAATAATGGAAGAATGTACTTTCCCCAATAAGACTTGCATTCTTTTTCCTTATACACTGAAGTCCAAGGAGCGAGCCATTCCTTTCCATAGATCCTCTTTACAGCTTGTTCTGCGGTCCCCTCTAAGACTAACAGATCCTCCAAGCGCAAGGTTTCTTCGCTTAGACCCTGTGCGGTCATTCTACAGACATGGTGGTATTCATGTGCCAATATAGCCCGCAGCTCCTGTTGTTTATGCGAGGCAGTAAGGAAAAGAAAAACAGCTCCTTTTATCGCTAATCCATTCTTATTTTTAACTTGCCTTTTTTCATAACCACGCGTGATAGGAAATATATAAACCGGTATGTCTGGTCCCTTCCATTGATCTTTTAACTGTACAAATTCATGCTCAATCGTCTCCCATATTCCCCGGTCTTTCATGTCACCTACCAATCGTTTCATCTTCCGCCATTCTCCAGGCTGAAATAAACCATGCTGCTGTAAATGGTACGTAACCTCTTCAGGACTTGAAGACGGGAAGTGGTGACTGACCGGCACCCCGATCTTGTTTAACTGTCCCTCATATAAATCTTGAGATCGCTTCTCCTCATAATCTCTTAAAAGCTCTTCTACCCATTCATCTGTTCTCACAATTCCCATAAAAGTCCCCCTCTTCCCTCTCTGGTTATTCACCTATTCTGTCATATCTAGTAGATCCGTCTAGTCCAACCAAAACGCTTTTGCATAAGTTATGACTACATACTGATATGTATATCAGGAAAGGAAGGAGGATATGTATGTCTCATAACATGTATAACCGTTGTTGCCGTTATAAAGGAAGAGTCGTGCGCTTGGAATCCAGAGGACGTGTTCACGTTGGGGAAGTCACACGCGTATCAAGAAGCCATGTATGGATTCGACCTGTCGGCGGTCCAAGAGGATTAGGTTGGGGATATTACGGATTTGGTTACGGAGGATTCGGTGTTCCATTTGCACTAGGTGCCATTACAGGTATTGCATTAGCAGGAGCATTCCTTTGGTAGAGGGCTAGGCAAACACCCAAATACAGATTATTTTCACAGGAATAGGGATGCACCTACACACCTTTTCCCTAATTCCATATGATGAGATAGTGTAAGGTCCACGAAGTGGATTATACAACATTTAGTAAGGAAAGGAGATGTTTGTATGTCATACGGTTGTGGTTATGGTGGTGGCTACGGCGGTGGATACGGTAGCAGCTTCGTATTAATCGTTGTATTGTTTATTCTGCTTATCATCGTTGGAGCTTCTTTCGTTTACTAATATCCTACACCTGACCTTTTGTATAGGTCAGGTTTACCTTTTCTTTACGTACCATTGTTTGGCGTCGTCCAGTACAACGTTACACATAAAGAATAGCTTGATACAGAAGGGAGTTGAAGTTATGTCTGGAGGATACGGCGGAGGATATGGCGGAGGTTTCGCGCTAATCGTTGTTCTATTTATCTTGCTTATCATTGTTGGAGCAGGAGCATTCAGCGGTGGCTACGGCTACTAATTAAAAGCACCGGGAACCTCCATTCTCTTGGGGGTTCCCGGATCTTTATATTGGAGGAGGGCACAACAATGCCAATAAAGTTTTGTTTATTCCCTGGTTATAAATACTGCGGTCCAGGATGCAAAGGGCCTGGTGCCCCCGTAAATGCTGTTGATGCGGCTTGTAAGGCTCATGACGATTGTTATGATCGCGGCGGTGCCCCTTGCGAATGTGATCAACAGTTCATGAGACGGTTATCTGCGTTACAGAACCCCTATACTCAAGAAGGACGTCACGCAAGGATGATGTATAATTACATGCGACTTCAAACTTTTTTCACGTGCAAAAGATGAGAGGACGCCACGTCCGTCACACGACTCAAATCTTCTATCACCAGATCCGCTCCATCCAACTCCCCTTCCTGCGAGAAATCAAACTTACAACCTACTGCAGTGAGGCCATTGGATTTGGCAGCTTTGATGTCAGACCTACGATCCCCTACTACCATTCCCCGGGAAATGTTATGGTCTATCATGAGCTTACGAATAAGGTCCCCTTTGTTTCCTCCATTTATAGATTGAATACTATAAATATCCTCAATAAATTTCTCTAGTCCAAAATGTTGAACGATTGTATGTAAGTACTTCTCTTCTCCATTACTTGCAATAAACACAGAAAAGGATTGCTCCGTAAGGGCTTGCAGGACATCTTTGGTATGTGGGTATAATGCCCCTTTGTTTCTATGGATGACTTCAACTAGATATTTTTGGAATGACTCATTAGCAGCTTCACGTTCCTCTTCAGTATGGTTAGGCAACAACGTTCTCCATACTTCAGGAAGTGAGACCCCCATAATAGATCGATAGCTTTCTAGTGGTGTTTCAGAATCCCAAAGATTTTCTTCTCTCAATTGATTAAACGTTTCCTCTAAAGCAGGTTCAAGTATAAGATCTGTTTGAAAAAGCGTACCATCCATATCGAAAATAACAGCCGGATTCATAGATAGCCTCCTTAAAATATACCCTGGTATTTATAAATTTTATGCCTTTGATGAATTTAACTTTCTACCTTAACGAACACATGATCTGGATCAACTAGTGTAAATGTAATGACTTGGTCAAAAGTAAAATTAGGATTATAGATCGCCTCAAACATCTTTGAATCATCCTTTTCGTCTAACAACTCCTGAAGAGTATTGTAGTTTTCAGAAGGAAATTGAAATGTGACCGTTGTCTCTTCCGCTAATTTTTTGGCCTGACCAACAGGTAGGGCTCTTCTTAATGGCTTATCCCCTTTGACGCTAATTGATTTCGTATAGGAATAAGTACCAGTTAGTTCTTTCTCCCATTCTTCTTCAAGGACCCGTACCCCCTCTCCAGCTTCGACACTAAACTGAAGTGGAACAGCTTCCCACTCATCCCCTTTTTCTTTGATTTGGAATGTCATTTTAGGTTTAATGGTGACACCTGTTGCCACCCCTCCATATGTAACCTGCTTCTCACCATCATGGGCTTCAAGTCTATAAGACGTTACCCCTTCTTCGGTGGATTCATCAAAGGTTTTCAAAAAGTCCTTCCCCTCTGAATTCGATTCGGATGTCTCATGAAACACTTTCTCTGTTGTATTAATAGGATCTCGCTTAGGTTCCAGGACAAATATGACAAAAAGGATGACTAATGTAAGAACAGCTATAGCTCCTATTTTTTTCATATAACCCTCTCCATTCTCACTCCATTTATTTACACATTTTACCATGCTTTCCTTGATAATTCCTATGTATTTCTATAATTTTATAAGAAAACACGTATCATTCCAGTCTCTTTCTCTAAATAGACGCCCCATCCTTTCCAAAAGTTTCAATAAATGTGCATCATTCTACATCATTATATAAAAAAGCCCGCTCCAATAAGGACAGGCTTAAGGTTAAAACAATTTAATCATTTCATCTTGAAAACAACAATACCTACTACCATTACACATAACCCCACTAATTTCGAGATACTAAATGGAATGACCTCACTTCCGAAGAGGCCAAAGGTATCAATAATGAGCGCCAATAATAGTTGTGCCACGAGGACAATGGAAACCGCATAGGCGGGACCAAGGGCTCGTATTCCCCTCATTATGCTATATACGATGCCCACTCCGAAGAGTCCGCCTGTCATATAAAGGAGATTAACCTTTTCAAGGTGAAAGAGTGAACCTTCTCCCACTAGTAGAAAGACAGGGATCGCGACTACAAGTCCTACAACAAACACTAAGGTCGTTGTAGCCCATAAACCGAACCTCTCACTGACTCTTGAATTGAATACTGTTTGTAAACTAATAAATACGCCGGCAATGACGGAAAGAATGATGCCTTGCATATGCCTTCTCCTCCTGCTATTCGTAGATGTTTCCGTGAGCTCGCTCCCGCAGCAAGTCATGGTCTTTTATGTAAATACGCTTCCCTGTCTTTTCAAGAATTCCTTGCTCACACAAGTCTTTAATGACACGGTTTAAATGCCTGTAGCTCGTTCCGATAAGGTCAGCGATATCCTTTAAATTGGTGGTCTTCATTTCCTGATAGAATAACGTACTCTTTTCGGTTGTAGCAGTCGAGAGAAAATAACTAGCTAAACGCGTTTCAACGGAATTTAAATGGTTCAGAGTCGAAGCATTAGATTCCGTATAGAACTTGTGTGTTACTTCATGAAGAAGGAATTGAAGGAATGGCGGGTAATCATAAGCCAGTCGAGTAATATCATCATAAGAAATCCCTAGCACGGAGCCATCTGTAACCGCTTCGACTGTGTTAAACACACGATTTCTCTTAAGGTATTCTACATCGCCAACAATATCTAAAGGATTCTTAAACCTTAGCAACCGAGAATTCCCTTCAGCGGAAACGGTAAAAATCTTCAACTTTCCTTTTACAAGAAAGTACATCTGGGTAAGCTCTTCCCCTTCGGTACAAATCCTTTCTCCCTTTTCAAACTGATATAAGCGAATGCGTTCTTGTAAGGATTCCGGAAAAGTATGTTGCAATTCATGTTGATCTAGCAAAGCCCGAATTTTAAAACGATCGATTACTTGTTTCATCCTTACACCTCTCTATAATTTAAAGATAATAATACCCAGAACCATAATAGCAATTCCAGCTATACGGTTACCGCTAAAGTGGATTTTCTGCATTCCGAACAACCCTTTTGAATCAATTAAAAAAGCAAACATTAGCTGAGAGACTAACAAAAGAGAAACAGCAAAGCTTGCTCCAAGTAAAGAGATCCCCATTAGCTCTCCAAAGACAATTAAAACCCCAAATGCTCCCCCTAATAAATACATGGGTTGCACATCTCTAATTTGTTTCACATGACCATCTTTCACAAACAAGAAGATCGTGCCAGAGAGCAGTAAACCTACTGTATGTACAATAACCGTTGTATGCCAAACTCCAATTGTTTCTCCAAGGCGAGCGTTAAACACCCCTTGAATCGTAATAAAAAGCCCAGCGATTAACGAGAATAAAATTCCTTGCACTTTCATAACCTCCAAACGTTGTCATTCACTCCTCTTATTAAAATACAACAACGCTCGCTACCAAAAGGACATATGTCCCAAAATCTTAAAAATCCCCCTTTCCTTCGCTAATGCAGGAAAGGGTGTCAGACACCAATCAGTGCTTTAAAGCACAAAAGACAGGGAGGATTCGTCCCGAGCACTGAATCCTCCCTGTCTAAAGTTATGTTTCAATTGTACTGGAGACTTCCACGCCTTTTAATGCTTGTGTGGCCAGTCGGTCAGGTTCTTGATTTTTCTTACGAGAGACCGCTTTATATTCCGGTTGTATATTCAAGCTTTTCAACTTCTCTTCAATTCGATCAGCCCAGCTTGATAAGGACTCTTCATAACAAGGCCATTCATCAAGAAGTTGATGGATCACCACGCGTGAGTCTCCTATTATCGTAATAGGCATATGGTGAACACCAAGCGCTTCCACTTCTTGTAGAGCTAAATGGAGAGCAGCATATTCCGCTTCGTTGTTGGACTCTAATTCTTCTACTTTCGCATTCTTTCTTAAACGATAAGACTTTCCATTCTGTTCATAATAAACCACACATCCAAGACCTGCCATCTTCGTTCCAAGATCAAAGCCACCGTCGAAATAAACCGTAATATTATGCGGTTCTGTTTCGTATTCCTTCATATATTCTTTTAATTTCTTCAGGCCCCATTCCTGCTCGTACATATCCACAAACTTAATGGATTTCACACGACCGGTCCGTTCAAAGTCCTCTGCGATTAAGAGCGCATGAGCGCCTTGAAGAGATTCTGAAGTAAATACGGCCTCTGCTCCTTTTGACGTTTTATATATAACTTCTATATGTACCTTCATAATGGATCTCCTTTACTTGTTAGATCTGTAACTAATAGCATGCCCATTCGCCTTCATTACCTATTCTGAGATAACGGGGCCATCCTTCTACAAACGATCCGGATTATGATATGTACCCTTTCTAAGTATACGTCAACCTCCATGTATAGATTGAAGCAAAAGGTGCAACTTAGTTGTACAAATTGTCCTAGAGCATCTATAATGACGACCAATGCCCAGATAAAGGAGAACACCATTATGCCAGATTTAAAAAAACAAGTTATCATCGTTACAGGAGCCAACAGAGGTCAGGGAAAAGCGATTGCCGAACATCTTACTTCTTGCGGAGCTACTACAATTGTGGCTGCCAGAAAACTTGAAGAAGCAGAGCGAACAGCAACAGAAATTGGTCCTTTAGCTTATCCAGTCCAATTAGATGTTGCCTCAGAAGAACAGTGGGCCTCTGCTATTGGAATTGTTGTTGAAAAGTTTGGCCGAATAGACGGCCTTGTCAACAACGCAGGGGTCCTGGTCCGAAAGCCTTTTATAGAAATGAGCATGAAAGATTACCAACAAATGATTGAAGTGAATCAGTTAGGTGTATTCCTCGGAATGCAAGCGGTTATTCCACAAATGGAAAAGCAACAAAAAGGATCCATCGTTAATAATGTATCCATATCCGCTTTTGCCCCCATTCAAAAATCCTCTGCCTATGCTGCAACAAAGGCGGCTGTTGTAGCCATGTCGAAATCAGCTGCAATTGAACTAGGTCCAAAAGGAATCCGAGTCAATATGGTGCATCCGGGAGGTATAGAAACGGAGATGGCAACAGAAGGACAAGGAATCCCAAGCTTTTATAATTCAGTGCCACTCGGTAGAATCGGACAACCAAACGAAATCGCCAAAACGGTAGCTTTTCTCATTTCTGATGAGAGCTCTTACTGCACAGGGGCAGAAATTGTGGTCGACGGGGGCATGACTTTAGGGACGGCAGATCAATAGCGTCTGCTTTCCACTAAGATTCAGCTCAAGAGCCGTAAAGCAGAAAATGGATTAAGAAACCTTTAAACAAAACTATAATAAAACCGCTTGGATCACTTATGATCCAAGCGGTTTTGTTTGTTTTTCTTTTAACACACCTCTGTGTTCATGGAGTGTGAATTACGCTTTCTTTTTCTTACGTCCGATTTTACTAAGCATTTCATAAACAACTGGTACGATTAGAAGTGTTAGAAGCGTGGAGCTTGCTAATCCTCCGATAACCGTAATACCAAGTCCTTTACTAATGATAGAACCACCTTCAAAGCCTAGTGCTAATGGCAATAGTGCACCAATTGTAGCCAGGGCTGTCATTAGAATTGGACGAAGTCGTGTTGCACCAGCATCTAATAAAGCTTCACGCGTAGAAATTCCTTCTTTCTCACGCTGAATCACGCGGTCAATTAATACAATACCGTTTGTAACAACAATACCGATTAACATAAGCGCACCAATCATAGCAGAAATACTAAGCGTTTCTCCACTTACTAATAATCCAAGTACGGCACCGATGATCGTAAATGGTAAGGAGAATAGAATGGCGAATGGTGCTAAAGCTCCGCCAAAGAAGATGACAAGAACCACATAAACGATTGCAATAGCTGCTAGCATAGCAATACCAAGCTGACTAAATGATTCATTAATATCTTCTGTTACTCCGCCAATCTTCAGATCAATGGAAGCAGGGTGATCGATTTCATCCAGTTCTTTTTGAACATCGGCAGATACTGTACCGATATCGTCTGTCGTGGATTTGGCACTTACACTTGCATATACCTTGCTATTCTGACGCGTAATGGTATCTTCTGTAGTACCTTCTTTCACCTCAACAAGTTCACTCAATGGAACGGATTGACCAAGTGGAGTCTGAATTTCTTTATCCGTTAATTCATCAATATTATTATATTGGTCTTTCTTCACCTCAAGGTACACTTGAAGCTCTTCTCCGTCTTCTTGAATCGTTGTAACTTTCGGGCGTTCACGGTTCGGACTTAGCTCCATACCGATCTGACCTGCTGTTAAACCTAGCTGACTTAACTTCTTCTGGTTGGCAACGAGCGTGTACTCTTCATAAGACTCAGAAAGACTGGAATCAGCATCACGTAAATCTTCTTGATCGTTCAAGATCGTCTTCACTTCATCTACATATGGTTTAATGTCATCCATGGTCTCTCCAAAGACCTGAACCTGAATCTCATTGCTTGATCCAGTGGCAGAGAAGTCCTGACTTGCCCATTCACCTTTTTCTGTCATGGCTTTCAAGTCATCAATAACCTTTTGCTTCTCTTCGTCGAAGTTCTCCGTATCTTCGTCATATTCAACAAAGAATGCCGCCTGGTTACTTGCTCCAGGATTCATCGGATTTTCGCCACCTACTGAATATTGGATCGTCTTAACCCCTTCACGACCGTCAAAATATTCATGTGCGTCTTGAGCGATTTCTTCTACATCTTCAATCGTTTGCCCTGGTGCTGGGCTGTATGTTGGCATGACCATTTTCTCACCTTCAGATGGCAAGAAACTCGTTCCTACAAGAGGGACAAGAGCAATACTTCCAACTAAAATCCCGATTGCCACGATCGATGTGATAATCTTATGATTTAGAACGCTATCCAATACAGAACGGTATGCGTTGGCTAGTTTACCAGGACCTTCATGATGACTCTTCATCGCTTGTTTCTTATTGAGTAACGAATGAGACATCATTGGTACGATCGTAATCGCTACTACAAGAGAGGCCAATAATGCAAATACAACCGTTAGGGCAAATGGTAAGAATACTTGACCAACCACTCCTTGCACTAAGCCAAGCGGAAGGAATACTGCAATAGTTACAATAGTAGAAGATAGAATCGGCATAAACATCTCTTGTGTGGCAGCACGAACCAATTCTTTTCCTTCAAGCTTCTCATCTTGCAAGGACATTCGTCTGTATATATTCTCCACTACAACAATGGAGTCATCCACGACACGTCCTATGGCTACGGTCATAGCTCCGAGTGTCATAATGTTTAATGTAATACCCATTTGATTTAGGATCAAAATAGCGATTAATAGAGATAATGGAATGGATACGACTGAAATGAGCGTTGTTCTAAAGTTACGTAAGAACAACAGAATCACGATAATCGCAAATAATCCACCAAATAGCGCTTTATTCAACATTGTACTTACTGATTCCTCGATAGGTTCTCCCTGATCAAAGGAGTACACAAATTCTACGCCATCAAGATCTTCTTCAAAATCAGCTGCTCGGTCTTTTACTGCATTTACAACATCAACTGTGTTTGCTTCTTGAGATTTTACGATTTGAATCGATATGGAATCTTCTCCATTTGTGCGAGAGATCGATTCAGCTTGCCCTACAATCTCTAAATCCGCAATTTCTTGCAACTCAACTGTCGGAATTCCCTGAGCTTGAGCTTGGGCACTCCCTTGAGTTTGGGCGTTCCCTTGTGCTTGCCCTTGCGCAGTTCCCTGAGGTTGCTGGCTTCCTGGTGCTTGTTGTGCGGCTTGAGATGGTGCACCTTGGGATTGGGATGGAATCATTGGGATTTGTAATTGCTTTAGATCTTCAAGCGTTGCAATGTTTCCGTCCATCACTACTGATTTCTGAGTATCATCGAAGTTGTATAAACCTAATGGGAACGTTACGTTTGACCCTTTGATTAGATTCTGAACGGTTTCCTTATCCATTCCACGCTCGGCGAGCGCTTCTTCATTGAAACTCATTTGAACTTCTTTCACTTGTTGACCGGATACTTGAACAGAAGCCACACCTTCTAGCCCTTCAAGCTCAGGAACAATTTGATCTTCAACTGTGGTGGTAAGTTCTTCTAAACTACCATCCCCATTTAAAACACTCATGCTTATTACTGGAAATGCATTGAAATTAATACGTGAGACATCTGATTCTTGTGCGGCATCAGGTAGTGCTACTGAACTCACCGCTTCTTGGAGTTCATCTTCAGCCTCATCTAAGTCTTTACTGTAGCTATATTCTAATTGTAAGTTTGATGCATTCTGGAATGAACTTGAGCTAACGGTCTTCACTCCACTTAAATTCTGCACCTGCTGTTCAATAGGTTCTGTTATCTCATCAGCTACCTCCGCAGGAGTGGCTCCTGGATAAACGGTTGTCACCGTAATAATGGGAGGATCAATATCTGGTATCGTTTCTAATTTCATGTTTAATCCCGAATACAAGCCTGCTACGGTCAAAATAATGGTCATCAACCATACAGCAAACTTATTGTTCATCGAGAAATTAATAATTTTCTTCAATGTTTATATCCCCTTTCCTTACTTCGAACACGTCCGTTGACTAGTTAGTCAGTACGATATACAATATACATGACCAGTCAGTCAGCGGTCAAGAAATAAATATAGCTTTCTTCAGAAAGGAGGCTTTCAAATGGATCAAAAGAAAGTAAACATTATCGAGAACGCCATCACTTTATTTGCCCAAAAGGGCTTTAGCTCAACCTCTGTCCAGGAAATAGTTAAAGCAAGTCAGATCTCTAAAGGAGCTTTCTATCTCCATTTCAATTCCAAGGATGAGCTTCTCCATGAACTATTTGAATATTATTGGCGTCGCATGCAAACCCGTATAAATGAAGTATCATCAAAGCCTTTGGATCCTAAAGAAAAGTTTACAGATCAACTTAAGGTAACAATAGAAGAAATCGCTACACATCGGGATTTCATCATTATGCAAGTCAGAGAACAAGCCATTCCCTTTAATGAGACGATTGAACATTTCATCCGACGAATGCGCTATCATTCTATCCTTTTTTATAGAAATCATTTACTCGGCATTTATGGCCAGGGAATTGAACCTTATGTATGGGAAGCAAGCGTCATGGTACAAGGCCTTTTAAAAAGCTATATGGATTTAATCATTGTCGACAATGTGGAATTTGATTATTACTTATTAGCTCAATCGATTACCAATAGAGTTGATTCACTAATAGAAGGGTATGCGAATAAAAATGACCCACCAGTCATTACAGAAAACGTCATTCAACAATTGACACCTTCCACCTATAATATGCATAACTTAGACGATCTTTTGGAGCAATTAGAACTGATCGCTTTAAGTGACCCTGAACCAGCCATCAAAGAAACCATTGATGTTTTAATACAAGAATTAAAATCTCCATCTCCAAGAAAAGTCATCATTACAGGAATGGCTCACCATTTAGAAAAATATGAACGATACACAGACCTGGCTTCCTTGCTCAGGGCTTACTTTATGTAGAGGGAATCCAGTATTGGGTTCCTTTTTAATGAGCAGGGCATAACTGCTCTTATCAATTGTTTCAAAACTATGGATATAATTCAAAATATAAGGGGTTAGCTAGAACATGTTTAAACTTCCTGAGATATTTTGCTGCAAGGGTTCAGGGATTCTGACATTTTATGGTTTATACGGACACTCTTGATAGTAGTCTTGTCACTCTCCCGGCTTATCTCGACACTTCACAGCGGCGTTCTGGCACCATTCAGGCTCATTCGGACGCTTCCATCCTTCGTTCCGACACTCTCCAAGCTCGTTCTGATACTTTCGCCCTTCGTCCTGACATTCTCCTAGCTCGTTCGGACACTTCCATCTTTCGTTACGACACTCCCCTGCTTTATCTAGTTATCCTAAAAATCTATGTTTAAAAAAAGAACCTTCCCAAACGGAAAAGTTCTTCCTCGTTGCTATCTTCTTTCTTGTACCTTAACGATCTTTATCGTCTCCCTCATCTTCTTCCTCTTCCTGTTCATCCTCTTGACGTTCTTCATGAAACTCGTCAATCGATTGTCCTGCAATGTGATCAAAGGGAGTATAGTAGTTACTAGGGCGTTCTTTTTTGATCATGACCTTATAAACTACAATACCGATTAAGAGGGCAAAGAGTAGTGTAAATAAGCTTGATGAATAGAATAAGTAATCCATACCGACCACTCCTACCCTTTTATTATTTCAAAGTTTTTCCATGACCGCAACAGGATAGGTTATACGCTTTTATCTGTCTATTCACCTCGCTTCTAGCCCTTTCCATTGGGTGTAACTATGATAGATTGTCCCCATAAATCCATCGGCATCTAATTCCTTAAAGTATCGTCTTACTTCCGCTAGCTCATATTCCATTTCTTCATAACTCTTATCGTCAAAACTGACATAATCTAAATAATGAGGTTGTAATTCGATCCCGACCTCTACTTTAGCAGAATTGGCATATAGCACTTCATTTTGTGATAACGAGGTTATACTATTCGAACCAAGAGCTGTATTCCGGTAAGCCATAACTGTTACGTAATCCTGGCGATCGATCATATCTTGATAAAACTCTGGGTCATAAGGTGCTACACTAGGGCCATCCGTCCAGAATGGCAAATCGCTTCCGACAATAAAACCGTTGTCCTTTGCGTATTGAACATAGGTTTCGGATGCCTTTGACCACTGAGTGATAACGCCCTCGCGGTTCGTATCCCATTCATCTAGAACATGAGGTTCAATATCGAAGTGAATCCCTTTAAACCTTTCCCCCTCTGCAACTTCTGCATTATAGGCCATCACGCGGTCCATCCTATGTTTCCCTTCAGGTATATTCTCTTCTAAACCCCAGTGAGGTGCTCCCATTAACGCATGGACTGTAATCCCTTTTTGACTCAAAGAAGAAATAAAGTAAGGATAGTAATCTTCCACTAAAGGATTGTAGTGAAGATACACATGATTTATATGGTGACTTGATAGAAATTGAATCGTTTCATCCGCTCGCTCAGAGATCGCCTTACTATCCCAAAGCCATACACTTTTACGTGTAGTATATTCGTTCAAGGCATCTTGGATAGCTTTCCCGTAGATCTGAAACTGATCTGAAGCATCATGCGCCGTAACTGAAGATAAAGAGGTTAAGTCAGCCTCTGTAAAAAATCCCCGTGCTTGCCCCTTTGTATAGGTAATTGATACTTCTTGTCCCATTTCAGAATCTACCACTACGTTAGCTGTGAACCCATTGCGTTCTAAATGGGTTCTTAATAGAGCTAATAATCGTTGATTATTTCCTTTTAATGTTGTCTCTACCTCATCACCTTGTTTACCAAGAATGGAGATGACCTCACTAACTGGACGGCTAACGGTCGCCTCTGTTTCAATTTGTGTGGCTGATTCGGTTACATCCGATAGGTTGTAATAGTTATACATCTTCCCTGCAGCATCTCGTGCTAGAAGTGTCGACACAGGCAAAAACTTTCCTTCCTCTTTACCATTAATAAATACTTCCGATCCTTGATCGATATAAGAGAAGGACCAACAGCTTTCACACATAACTTCATCTTCTGTCACTACGGCCCCTTCACCAAAAACCGTACCTCCGATCCATACTCCCATAAACACACTAGCCATAACTAACACGAACAGCTTACTCTTCATAGATGGTCGTCTCCTTGTCGTTTTCGAATTTTCTTTAATATCGAAACGAATGACATCTAATTTAAGGCGTTCATAAGGATTCACCCTTTAAGACCTAGCACGGCATGTAATAACCGGAACATCCGACCTATATATTGGAATTTTGTGTTATTATGAAACAAATTAGTAAAGGGTTGATGAGATGGATTTTTTAAGCTGGTACGATTGGATTACGCCCACGACTCCTAAAGCTTCTTTTTTTATTTGCACCATTTTAACCTTTTTGATTGGTGTCTTCGTTTGGTTTGAAACGAAGAAGAAATCTAAAGTTGCCGCATCTATGGGTGGTAGTTTAATTGCCTCTTGTATAATTATTTATCTTTTACTGCGACTTGGCTACTATTCTTCCTAACTACAACTAAGACATTTACCCTTTATTTTTTCTAAAATATACCTTTAAAAGATTGACTTTCCTAAAAATAAACGATATATTTCATTTATCGATATATCATTAAATGATATAAAATTAACGTAAGGGAGTATTTTTATGGCAAGAAGCGATACCCTTGAAGCTGGTGAACTGACAGATACCTCTTTCTATATATTACTTTCTCTTACAGAAGCGAGGCATGGCTATTTAATCATGCAGAGGATTGAAGAACTCACGAATGGAAAAGTATCTATTGGTCCTGCATCTTTGTATACCACGATTAAGAAATTGCTTTCTGGCGGATTCATTGAACAACAAGGTGAAGGTACAGGAAAGCGTAAAACGTATATCGCGACAGAGCGAGGAATCCATTTATTAAAGAAAGATATGGAACGCCGAGAGAATATTCTCGCACATGCGAGATTGGTTCTGAATGAGGAAGGAGAACAATAAATGAGGAAAACAAAATATATTGCAAGCGGCGGCCTTGCCTTTTCCGAAGAAGAAGACATGAAAAAACTATCTTCTCTTTCTGAAGAAGGTTGGATTGCTAAGAAGTTAGCTCCATTTGGTTATGTGTGTAAGCGCGGCGAGTCAAAATCGCTTCAGTATGCTGTTGATTATCGAAAAGATGCAGATGATGAATACTTTGCCTACTTTGAAGAAGCTGGATGGACTCATGTTTCAACAGCCGTTAATTACATTCATTTATTTAGCGCTCCTGAAGGGACAACCCCTATCTATACGGACAAACCATCAACCATTGAGAAATACGAAGCAGAGAAAAGAGTCATGGGAAGGGCAGCTTTACCTACATTGCTCATCACGATCGCTCTCTTTATGCTATACCCATTAAGTGATTTAAATTGGATGGCCGATATATTCGGTGAAGTTGGCATTGTTTTAGGCTACGTATCTATGATTGTGCTCGTTTTTACAGGAATGCCTTATCTTGGTTTTAGAAGAAAAGTTCATAAACTACGAAAATCTTAAGAAACCAGGGGGGATTCTGATGAGCAAGCAAGTATTTAAACTATTTCCAGCATGGAAAGATGATCAAGAAGAAAATTGGTTAAGCGAGATGGCTCAAGATGGATGGAGATTGTCTTCTTATAGGTTAGGTATATATTCTTTTGAACCATCTTCTTCAATCGAAGAAGTCTATAGGCTAGATTATAAAGGGAGTTCAGACCGAGATTTAGAAGATTATAAATCTTTATTTGAAGATGCAGGATGGGAGCATGTCACCCGCTTCCACGGTTGGCACTATTTTCGAAAACCACTATCAGATGGTCAAGATACCTCTGTTATTTACACAGACCAGGCCTCAGAAGGGGCTAAATACAAACAGTTGCTAACTTTATTGCTTCCGTTATTTCTCTTAATCATAGGTAGCGTTACATCTCTTCAAGCTCAACCTGGTTATACGTTCGTCTCAATTATAAAATGGATCTTCTTTTCTCTAATTGCTTTTTACATTTATGCCATGTTAAGGGTTTATATCAAAATGAAGAAAGTTCAGAAAACACAACTATAAACTACTCCGACATAAAGCTTCCTATCACAGAGAACCCAATCATTACATAAAAGAGCATTCAGAATTATAGATTCTGAACGCTCTGATTTATTTCGTATTAAAGTTTACTAGAAATAGTTCACGATCCCGTTAACCAGATTCTTTACAAACTTTTCTTTATGAGCCTCATCTTTAATATTTGATAGATCAGACCAATTAGACAGGAAACCTATTTCAATTAATACAGAAGGAACTGTATTCTTTCGGTTTACCCGGTAATGATTTGATCCATCGATTCCACGAGGGCTCTCCCCGAATACTCCTTTAATTTCTGACCAAATAGAGGTCGCTAAGTCTTTGCTTTTTTCCGGGTAGTCATTTTGTTCCCCTTCATCACACCAATCCTCTTGGATGTCACAAGGAGTTGTATTGTAAAACAACTCTGACCCACTTACAGAAGCGTCTGCAATCGTATTCGCATGAATGGACAGAAAGATATCGGCATTATGTTCTTCTGACATCGCTGCACGGTCATCTAGTTCTACATATACATCTGAATCCCGGGTTAAGATGACGGTAGCACCCATTGATTCAAGTTCTTGTTGTAATTCTTTCGAATACTCAAGATTAATATCCTCTTCCTGGGTCTTATCATCGATTGCTAGAGCTCCGTTGTCATACCCTCCATGACCAGGATCTAGAATAATTCGTTTTCCTTCTAACAATTGACCATTAGAAGTTTCTTGTATGTAGTCGGTATGAGCCCAACCTTCACTTCCTTCATAGGAAACATAAGCCCATTCACCGCTGTATTTCGTTATCATCACTTTAGTACCATAAGGAATCTGATCTTTCACAGATTCACCCGGTGCACTCCGAATGTTTAGTACATCGGCTGTAATCATGCCCTGCGTACTTTCATTTGAAATGTAATCGGAATGAACCCAACCTTTTGAGCTTCCGTACCCGATATAGTACCATACACCTTCTGTTTGAAGAATGGACACAGTCGTCCCTTCCGTAATTTGATCTTTCAAGGAGCCACGAAGTGTGGGCTCAGACCTTACGTTAAGATAATCTGCTACAACCGTTCCATTTCTGATCGTTTCAAAATCTTGTTCGCTTTGACCCTTATAAACCCACGAAGGACCTAAATACGTGTTTACTTTATACCAATCGCCTCTTTGCTCCAAAACGTCCATTGTAACAGGTTTGGCTACACCTATTTTTGTACTTTTATCAGGTGACTCATAAATGTTGAAGTTTTCTGAAAATGATACTTCACCAATGTACTGGGTCGTTTCTTTCTTAACCCAGGTGTTACCGAGGTAAGTATGTACTCTGTACCAATCGCCCCTTTGTTCAAGGACGTCCATACTAGTAGGCTTCGCTGCGCCAATTTTAGTTGATGTGTCTGGACTCTCATAGATATTAAAGACTTTATTAAAACTTACTTTCCCAAGGTCCTCAGTTTCTTCGATAAAATTTAAGCTTGACCATCCGATTAAATCTCCAAACTGAACCTTTGCCCAACCTTCCTGCCGTTCAAGTATTTGAACCTCGCTGTTATCTTGTAAGGATCCAATAATTGTTCCGTCAGTTGGGGTCTCTCGTACGTTTAAGGTCGTATTCACATCTACCGTTCCCGTTTCTGCTGCAACATTCATGATAGGGTTTAATAACAAGGTAACGCCCAGTGCTGTTGATGTCATAATCTTTTTGTAGTTCATTCTGTACTCCCTTTCCAATATTTATCTATGAAATTACCTTTTTTATCTTTGTTAGGAAATTTCATAGACCCCCTCTTTTTATAATGAGAGCTCTAACAGAAAGGAACAAGACCTAACCATAAATTCGAAATATTAAATCTATTGAAAATAAATCCTGAATTTCAAACTTCAGGTTAATTTACTAAAATATAGGGATTATTCACCCGTCTTCAACTATAGGACCTCTTCTCAAGAAACCATTTCAACCCTATCGGCACGATCATAACAACAATTAGAAGTCGAACCAGTTGAAGGGAGCTTACAATAGCCGGGTCCCCACCTACACTCTGAGCGGTTAATGCCATCTCCAATAACCCTCCTGGAGCCACACTCAATACGCCTGTCGCAAAACTTACCCCCATCCATTTACTGAAGAGGTAACCAAAACCAAACGATAAGAGAATAAGCCATAAGGATAACCCGAAGTAAATAAGACAATACTTCCCCGCTTTTCTTATATCCTTAACTGATACTTTATGACCAAGGTCGACCCCGAGCGTTACTTGAGCTAATACGAAAAGGAAGGATGGAAGAATGTACATCGGCATTCCAATTGATTGAAGGGTTCCTACTAGGATCATAGGCACAATAACTAAGGCTGCCGGAATTTTATTATTTAATTTTCGAGCGAGGAAGAAACAAGCGATATAAATGATTAATGTGTACCATGCCCCTTCACTAGCATCAGGTAATGAGAACGAACCACTCGAATCCCCTCCAGAGAGGAAATGAGTTGCTATAAAGGGAATAATAAAAAGGACAGCCATTAGGCGAATCGTATGAAAAATGGTGACCAAAACGGTATTGCTTTCTAGAGCATCACTTAGTGCAATGGATGCAGATAATCCACCTGGTATAGTCGCAAGCATCGATGTATCCTTTTGCACATTACTCCACTTCGAAACCAAATATCCGTTTAAAAGACTGATTGAGATGAGCAAAATAGAAAACAACAAATAAGGGAACAAGTACGGACCAATCTCCGTAAATGTCCCCTTCGTAAAGGCTGACCCAAGCTGGATTCCTAGTAAAGCAAAACTTACTTGCTTTAATATCGGTGAAGAATCTAAAGATGCGGCAACAGTCACTTTATAAAGTAAAAGCGCAAAAACTGCACCGAGCACCCAGGGAAGAGGCAGTTGAAAGAAATAAAATAGTAAACTTCCAATGGAAGCGATTATATATGTTTTTAATAGGGTCATAGTAGCACGTCCTTAGAGGGGGCTTCGATTATAGATTAGTTATTAAACCGCTCATATGGCTATACACGGACATGAAAAAGCTCTTTATCCATTTGAATAAAGAGCTCGTTCGATTAATTAAAGAATGGAATCGGAACACTCTGTGGTTCGATTACCAATCCAGCTGCTAAAGCAGTCATCGCTAAGAAATATACCATTTTTTTCATCTTTTTACACCCCTTGTTTCATTTTACTCCATTCTGGAATTAAATCAATAAATATTTTTACAACTTCTGGATGAAACATTGTCCCTGCATTTTCATTTAATTCTTCAATAGCATTTTCCACCGACATCGCTTTACGGTATGGACGATCGGTTGTCATAGCATCAAAGGCATCTACTACGCTAACTATATACGCCAGTGGAGAAATCTCATCTCTTTGTAAACCATTGGGGTATCCTTTGCCATCAAAACGTTCGTGATGCTGTTCCACGATTGTACCAGAAGCCCTCATATAGGGGCTATCTGTCGCTTCCAATAATTCTTTTCCATATGTACAGTGCCGTTTCATTTCTTCCCATTCTTCTTCCGATAAGGGCCCTTCTTTTAAGAGGATGGACTTAGGAATCATAATTTTACCAACATCATGCAAATAAGAGGCATAATTAAGGGTACACATATCGCCCGGGGAAAGCTCCATCCTCTCTCCAATAAGCATTGACATTTGCATTATCCGTTTACAATGCTCCGCCGTATACCCATCTTTAAGCGCTACTTCGATCGCTAATTCTTGATTTTTCCTTACGATTTCAGAGAAAAACTGAAAAACAGGTTGAGAAGATATATAAATAAATTCTGTCTCTTCTAAAGCTAGAAATACAAGACCTTGTTTTATAGGAGAAGCAGACACCACGTCACCAGTCGATAGCACTTTTGTCTCCTCATCTACCGTTACCTTCAATGACCCACTAGTGATGAAAATACTCTCAGAGGCTGTCCAACCTTCTTGGGGCTGCATAGACCATCTTGAACCTTCTTGTAAAGTATGATGAATTACTTCTGTTCCATCACCTGTAGAAAGCAACTTAACAGTAAGCCCTGCATAGCGGACTGCTTCAATAGGTCTATCTAAGGATGTAAGGTATTCGTTCAAGGTATCCCTTCTTTCATTCTTTCTATTTATAGTTGGTATAATTATAGCAAAAAATAAACCTATCCTAATAGGAGGAATACATAAATTTCTTTATTTGTTAACCACTACATCCCATTCTATTTTCTATATCATTCAATATAAATGGACACATCCCACCCTCTCTTTCTATCTATCGCCAAAATTGAGGAAATCTTTAATTCCGCATTCCTTCACCTATTGAGCCGTTAGCCTTTTAAACCATTTATCTACAATTGAATACAAGTCCGGTTCCGTGTCATAATAATGCCCATCCACCATCGTTAATGTACATCCGAATACCTTTTTATCTTCATTATATAAACGAATAGAATACCTAAATCCGTCTCGCTTTTCTTGATTTTCCTGAGGATGGAACTGAACATCTTCCACTTGGTCTATGAATCGATTGACCCTCTCAAGATCTTCAATTGATCTCTTTTCCCCGGTCTCCCCGCTCACAATTTCGATTCTAGTTACCTCTCCGCTATAAAATTCAGCGAATGTCTCTGTTTCAAGTCCGCACCCCACTAAAATCAATAGAAGTATACCAATTACATATTTCCTCATACCTATTCCTCTCTTCTCATTTTCCTGTAACAGTCGTTTTACTACTATAAAAGTTTCATATGTATAATCATAAAAAAAGAATCTTGATGAGTTTCTCTTCAAGATTCTAGAGTTAATGCCCATTTTTGTTAATTGGGGTCGTCAGTCAAACATACTGATCTATCAAAATTCACCTAAATATATGGTATAATAGAAGCACTATGAACAAAGTGGGGATGGATATGAATACAGAGAGAAGTCCTTTAGATTATAGCGGCGAACGCTTTCCTGTCTATTTTGAAGTATCTGATTTAGAAGCTGTCTATACGGTTTTAGAATCCCTTCAATTTGTCGGTCAAATTGAAGCAAGAGAACATGGGTATATTGTTTCTATTGCTATGCAGCAAATACCTGAAGTAGTGCGGACACTTGCCCAAGAGAACATTGCTATTTACGCCGTCATTCCAGATGCTTAATGTCTCATCTATTTACATTTATCACCAGTTTGCCTATGCTTCTACGGGACTCAACCCACGCATGGGCATCCCTTATCTCTTCAAGCGAATATTGTTTGCTTACAGGTATATGTAATTGTTTGGTCTCAAGCAACCTAAGTACTTCGTGTGCTGCCCCCCTAATAGTTTCCGGTCTTTCTTGTCTGGTGGTACCTAGACTATAACCTAATATAGATCGGCAGCTTTTATGTAACTGACTCGTTTGGAATTGACCAGTGTGTCCACCAGCATTTCCAAATTGAACTAACCTTCCATAGTGAGCGAGACAATTCAAGCTTTCTTTAGAAACTTTCCCTCCCACTGAGTCTAAGACCACATCCACTCCTCCCATTCTAGTGATGACCTCTTCACTAAATCGATCGTTAAGAAAAACATGATCTGCCCCTGCTTGATAGGCTATTTCTAATTTATCCTTATGGCCAACCACTCCAACAATCGTTCGCGCTCCCATCTGTTTCGCTAACCCTATGGCCGTTGTGCCAACACCACCTGCTGCAGCATGAATGAGAACCCGTTCCCCTAACCGTAAGCGAGCAATGTCATGTAACAACTTATAAGCAAGAATACCAACAGTCGGACAAGCAGCAGCCGTCTCATCGTTTAAGCGATTAGGAACCTTATACGTCAACGTTTCACTAGCCACAACATATTCCGCATATGAACCTTCTTTCGGAAACGCAATGACCCGTTGCCCAATTTCGATTTTCGAAACGTTCTGCCCCTTTTCAACGACTACCCCCATCGCATCTAATCCAGGAGTAAATGGAAAGACACCCTGCGTCCCGCTTCCCTTTCGCTTCTTGATATCGGCGAAGTTCACACTCGCCTTGTTTACTTTTATCAGCACTTCATCTTCATTGATCTCAGGTAGGTCCGCTTCAACTACGCACATAACTTCAGGTCCACCAAACCTTCTTACTTCAATCTTCTTCACTTCCATCCCTCACTTTGCTATATAATCACTTCTGAATTTTGATTAAATTCCATTTGTATTCATAAGCACTACACGCCACCCGTCCGGGTCTTCAATCGTTTTTCCTTTCTCCCTCCAATAAGGATTCTCAGGTTCTACTTCCGCATAGCCCATTTCACCGAGTCGTGCCGTTACCTTACTGATCTCTTCTTCAGAAGGGATATAAAAAACAAGTAAATTATCCTGAGTAGGAGCTTTACAAGGACTTCCGTCATCATGTTTAGTGAATTCTAAATGATAGGATAAGCCTGGTAGTCCGAGGATAACTCCATGGTACCCATTATGTCCGGAGAATTCGGTTAAGCGCCTCAGCCCAATCCCTTTCTCATAAAAACCTACAACCTCTTCAAATTGATCTGTTGGACGAGCCACTCTTACTTGCACAGCTGTGAAATCATTAAATTCCATTTTCATTCCTCCTCTTCAAGAATAATCTCATTATAAAGGAAGCATGAAACGGTGAATAATACGAGTTTTTTATAACATTCGATTACATTTTATTATCACAAAGACTCACAATGCGGACTTAATATGGATAGTATATAGCACTTACAACGGATTGAGGTGGATGGAATTTGCGTAAATCTCGACACTTTCTTTTTCTTATCTTACTTGTCTTTATCGCTATGACAGATTGGATTGTATGGTTTTTCTACCCGAAACCTATCCACCATACCCTTCAAGGAGTTCGTTATCAATTAGAAGCTGATAACCCTACGCTAGAATCGATTGAGGTTCATATTGAAGGCACAATCCAAAGAAAACTCACTCTAGAGAAAATCTTTAAGGGCACATTTGAGATCGACAAAAACCGGATCCCCCCAAATGTTTCCGGCTCGAATAAATTTGAAATTACACTGAACCTCTTACAAAATCGAGCCGGTTATATTCCAGATATTAGTCAGAAGCAGAATTCCGATACTTCTGAAAACTATGGTCTACTTTTTGCTAATGATAACTTTACCCAAATCACGATAGTAACATTACACAAGACAATTAATGATACAAACCAAGATAATAGAAACATCACTATTATTTCAGCCCCCAGTCCTATGGAAACCAAACCATTAGAGATATCAGAAAATGTTATAAGAAACCTTTTACATGATCCCATAGATTAGATTGATCTCAAGGAGACTTCAGCCAAGTTGTCTCCTTTCCCATACATGCATTATGATAGCAAGTTTGGATATGTATGACTTTCATACTCATTTTTGCTTAGTAACGTAATGAAAAAGAAACAGCTCAAAACTACCACACTTTTATATTTGTCATTCTTTTGTATTAATTTTTTAATACATATTTAAAACGAAAATTACTTTGTCACACATAAAGAAACCCCTTACATTAGCCCTTTCTGCTCACATATCACACCTCCTCCCTATAATTGACCACAACATCTTCTAAGCTGTAGAGTTATCTCTGCAATACTTATTCTTAAAATTTTTAGAAGAGGTGAAGAATTTTGCGTAATTCAAAAACAGTTCGAACATTAGCCACAGCCAGTTTGGCAACCAGCTTACTCATCCCTGTAGCCACTCCTTCCCACGTATTAGCTGTTGCAGATGTTTACCCAGAAAAGGAACTAAACAAGGAAGCCGTTGAAAAGCAAAAATTACAAGTCCAAGAGGTTCAGAAAGTAGAAAATGGTGTTCAACTGACACTTTCGAATAATTACCAAGCCTTCATCCGATTAAAAGCCGTCGACCTGGCGAAGGTTTCAATCCTAAAGCAAGGTGAGAAGAACGAGGATACAGCTGCTATTAATAAAACTGATTGGGATACTCCTTCTTTCCATCTTGAAGAGAACGAAACAAGTATTACTCTTTCCACAGATGAGATCACTGTAAGTATCCATAAAGAACCGTTTGGTGTTAAATTTATGGACTCAGAAGGAAACGTTATTAATCAAGATAGCATGAAGTATGGATCAGGATATGAAAATGGAAAACCATACGTATTCAAAGACACAAGTAAAAATGAAGATTTCTATGGATTTGGAGAACAAGCCGGTAAGCTTAATAAACGCGGAGAGAGCATTGGGATGTGGAATAACGATGCTTATGATTATAGTAAAGACACGAAATACTTATATACAACGGTCCCATTCTTTATTGGATTAAAAGATGAAAAAGCGTACGGGATCTTCTTCGACAACAGCCATCGCTCTTATTACGAAATGGCAAGCGAAAGCGATGATTACTATTACTTTTATGCAAATGATGGGCAATTAACCTATTACTTTGCCTACGGACCTGAAATTCAAGATGTTGTAAACCGTTACACAGAGCTCACAGGATCTATGCAACGCCCTCCTAAATGGTCTTTAGGTTTACACCAGAGTAAGTGGGGATACAAAACCGCGGATGAAATTAAAAACATTGTTGATACATACCGCGAGAAAGATATTCCTCTAGATGCTGTTCATTTAGATATTGATCATATGAATGGTTTTCGTAACTTTACATGGGGAGAAGACTTCACTAATGATCCTAAAGCATTCAATGATTACCTTGAGAGCAAAGGGGTAAGTTCCGTTGCTGTAAGTGATCCTGGTATTAAGAAAGACCCTGGGTATTACATGTATGACGAAGGTACAGAAAATGGATACTGGGCGACAAACCCGGATGGAAGTGCCTATGTGGGTGAAGTTTGGCCAGGAGAGTCTGTATTTCCGGATTTTGCCCGTAAAGAAGTTCAAGATTGGTGGGCTGAGAGCCATGCAACAATCATGGATGCAGGTGTAGACGGAATTTGGAACGACATGAACGAACCAGCAGTATTTGATACAGCAACGAAAACCCAACCACTTGATGTTCAATATGGAGATATGGATCATGCTGAATTTCATAATATGTTTGCCCACTACGAAGCTGAAGCGACTGATCAAGCCTTCGATGTGAACAAGAATAATACTCGCCCATTTATATTAACACGTGATATGTACGCTGGCTCTCAGCGCTACGCTACTCTATGGACAGGCGATAACGCAAGTACGTGGGAAGCTTTACAAATGTCTACTCCTATGAACAACAACGTAGGCCTTTCAGGAATTCCTTTCGTAGGAAATGATATCGGTGGATTTGCGAAGCGCCCTTCTGGTGAGCTATTTGCTCGTTGGCTTCAAATGGGAATGTTTAACCCGTTCTCCCGCATTCACGCAGATAATGGCAGTACCGTTGCCTTTGATACTGAAGCGAAGGATATACCAGGTCAAGAACCGTGGCAATATGGTCAAAAAGTCGAAGATATTAGCAAGAAATACATCGAAATGCGTTATAAACTTATGCCATACCTTTACAATACATTTATACAAGCAAGTATGGATGGTACGCCAATTCAACAGCCACTTGTCTATCAATTCCAAAAAGATGAAAACACCCATGATATTGATCAACAGTTTATGTTCGGTGAATCACTAATGGTAGCACCGATCGTTGAAAAAGGCGCTACTTCTAAAGAAGTTTATCTTCCAAAAGACGAAAAATGGATTGATTACTGGACAGGCGAAGAATATAAAGGTGGTCAAACCATAACAAAAGAGGCTGACTTGTCTACCATTCCACTTTACGTTAAGAAAGATTCGATTATCCCAAAACGTAACGTTCAGCAGTATACAGGTGAGAAACCTCTTGAAAATCTAATCCTTGATACGTATGTCGAGGATCAATCAAACTACACATTCATTGAAGATGACGGAAGCACAGAAGATTATCAAGATGGCGAATTTAATAAAACACAGTTCCATGTCCAGAAACAGAATAAATTCTTATATACATTTAACCAGGATAAGAAAGTCGAGAGCTATAACTCCGAGCTAACTTCATACACTGTGAAGTTACACAATGTAATGAAACCACATTACATTCGAAAAGGTGATAAATTCTATCAAGAAGTAAGTAGCAGTCAAGACGTGAAGGAGACACAAGAATCCTATTACTATGATGAAGATAATCATATACTATATACAAATATCCCTTCAGGTGAGGAAAAAGAAGTTAAAATGCTCGTTGATGGTACTGATAAATCCCAACCACTCGAGAAGAAGATCGAGAAGTTCCATAATGAAGATACCAAGTTAGAGAATAAGCTCAGCAAAGGTAATAAAAAAGAAAAAGCTCTAGAAAAACTTAAGCAAGTTTCCCAAAGCAAGAAATTAAGAATGGCTCAACAAATCGAGAAAGCTTCAAACAAATAATATTTAAAAATGCCCTGCCATTTTCTTTGGCAGGGCTTTCTTTACTCAGAAGCCGACGTAGCTACTTCTTCCTTCCACTTTTTTCTTTCCTTTAATTGAGTACCCCTTTTAAATTCTAAATTCACAGCTTTATAGAAGGAACCGCACATCAGAAGGAGAACAACTGAAAATGGGAGGGCTGTGATGATTAAAACATTTTGCAACCCTTGCGTACCTCCGAAATAAACAATAATCCCTGCAACAAATGAAAGCATAATCCCCCAAACAATCTTCACCATGCTTGAAGGTTCTAGAGAACCATTTGAAGTTAACATTCCTAATACAAAAGTAGCGGAGTCTGCTGATGTAATGAAAAATATCGCAATGACAAATACGGTTATGAATGACATTAACGTACCAAGAGGGTAATGCTGCAGCATCCCAAAGGTAGCTGTTTCTAATGCATATTGAGAGATCTCAGCTACGCCACTCTGCTCTAATTCAAGAGCGGACACACCAAATACTGCAAAGAAGACAAAACATACTAATGAAGGCACTATTAACACGCCTGCCATAAACTCTCTCAATGTTCTCCCTTTCGAGATACGAGCAATAAAGATTCCAACAAACGGTGACCAGGAAATCCACCATGCCCAATAGAAAATGGTCCATGAATTAATCCATCCTCGGCTCTCCTCGTTTAGAGGTGCAATCCGAAAGCTCATATCTACAAAGTTGGTAAGATAATTCCCTAGCGAATTTGTGAACATATTCAATATATGTAAGGTAGGTCCAACGATAAACAATAGAATTAAAAGCGCGAAGCCAAGACCCATGTTAATATTACTTAAGTATTTAATTCCTTTATGTATTCCTGAATAAGCAGAAATGATAAATAAAATGGTAGAAATACCTAAAATAATCATTTGCACACGGTAGTTAGACGGTGCCTGAAATAAAAATGATAGCCCCTCATTGATTTGTGCCGATCCGAATCCTAATGTAGCGGCAACACCAACAACGGTTGCAAACACAGCTAACGTATCAATTAATTTACCGAGCATTCCTCTCATTCTTTGCTCACCTAGAAGCGGAATAAGTGTAGCACTAATTAGCCCTGGATACCCTTTATGAAATTTGAAATAAGCTAACACAAGCGCCACAATACCGTAAATGGCCCAAGCAGATACTCCCCAATGAAAGTAGGAATACTGAAGTGATTCTTTAATTGCTAAATCAGAACCAAGTTCAGCATGTGGTGAACTCTTAAATGCATGTGAGATCGGTTCAGAGGTCGTCCAAAATACCATCCCCATTCCCATACCTGCACTAAAAAGCATGGCAAACCATGTTGGTAAGCTAAAACTCGGTTGATCATCTTCTGCCCCAAGCTTTAATTTCCCAAACTTTGAGAAAGTCAAATAAACACAAAATAGAAAAATAACTGCAAATAGTAAAAGGTAATACCAACCAAACCGTTTCGAAATAAATGCAGTAGCCTGACTTGATACTGTTTCTAAATTCCCCGGTGCGAAAACACCCCATAATACAAACAAGCTACAAACCGTGACGGCATACCAGAATACCGCTGTTACGCTCTTCATAAACTTTCACCCTCCTTTTTCTCTCCAAATTACATAAGAATTGGAATACTACTAGTTACCTCTTTTAAAACACAACAAAACCACTTTTTTCTATTTTTACATAACTTTATTTTTTCTTGAATTACACAAAAAAAGCCTTTAATGTTCAATTTCTGCATTTTAAAACTTTCTTACCATAACATATTATTGTGTTACTTAAAGAAGAGAAAGAAAAAGTGGCCGCGAATGGTTCTTCTCCATCCACGGCCACTTCCTCTATACTCCCACTCCTATTTAAAAGAACTTTTCGATAATGGAATGAACAGCTAAAAAGCCAAATAATACGATACAAAGTGATAACACGACATTCGATAGTGCTGTGCTGCGATAATCTGTAGAAATTCGTGAAGAATTTAATAACCACAATAAGGTTCCTGAAAGAAATGGCATAAATAATGCGCCGAGTGCCCCATAAATGATAATGAGTTCAACAGGTTTACCAAACAGCAACAACAACATAGGTGGAAACGTCAGCCAACAAAGATAGGCCCTATAGGCTGGGTCCTGATCTGAGACGGGTGTGTTCCGCTTCTTCTCCGTTTTATAAAACGGACGAACAAAATCTGCAAATAAGTAAGGAATCCCATTCCATACTCCAAGTAATGATGAAAAGGCAGCAGACCAAAACCCGATTAAAAATAACCAACGTAACAGAGGATTGAATTCACTTCCCATTCGGTCCGCTAGCGTAATTAAACCTTGATCCCCATCAATGGAGATGCCTGTCCCAAATAAAAACTGGCTTCCGATAATCAATAGGGCCAAAGTGAAAAGCGTCGTAATGAAGTAAGCTACTTTCGAATCTAGCCGCATGACGCTCATCCATGAACTCCCTTTCCACCCTTTCTCTTTCAACCAATATCCATAGGAAGCCATCGTTATGGTTCCTCCGACTCCCCCTACAAGCCCTAAGGCAAGCATGAGTGATCCATCTGGAATTCTTGGAGCAAATCCTTCAATCATTAAATCAAATTCAGGTAAAAATAATAGCGCTGTTCCAATGACTGTAACGAACATAACCCCGATCAGGATCATCATCACTCTCTCGAAAAAGCCGTATCGCCCTAGCCAAATTAATGAAAATCCAACGACTCCATGAATCATGGCCCATGCCCAAATAGGTAATCCAGGCACCATCGCATTCATCGCCATGGCGGTTGCCGAGGTTGCTGCTGCCCCGTACACAAAACCCCATATCACAATATAGATGCCAAAATATCCAGTTGTCCATTTACCCAGTGAGCGCCAACCTTGTAAAATCGTCTGACCAGATGCAAGATTCCATCTGCCAACCCCTTCATTTAAAAAGTATTTCAGTATGGCTCCAACTACAATGGCCCAAATAAACGTAAGTCCATAACCTGTCCCTGCTACAAGTGCCGCTACGAGATCACCTGTACCTACCCCTGTTGCAGCTGCTACAAAACCGGGTCCTACCTTTTTCAATCTGCCCATGAAAGTAGCAGGAGCCGCCAATAGATCTCCATTCCTCTGATTTACCTCCGTTTGCAAGCGAATCACCCCTTATTATGTATGCGTTTTCAACTTAATTTCCATTTTCTTATATTAAAGTAAAAAATTCAATAATATCAGAAAATTTAGTCAAAAACTCCCCTTCACTAATAGGTAGGGTTAAATAGATGCCATAAAATAAAGGCCATTCCCCCTATAGAGAATAACCTTTATTTTTTAATACCTTTATATTTTTTCTGCTTCATCAAACTATTGTTCTTTACTGTCGTTCACTTTCAGTAAATATTGAAGGATAGCTTTATGAACATGCAGTCGGTTCTCAGCTTGATCATACACTACAGAATGAGATCCATCTATAATATCAGAAGTCACTTCTTCTCCTCTATGTGCTGGTAAGCAATGCATAAAGATGTAATCTTCTTTCGCTACAGCACACAGGGATTCATTAACCTGATAAGAGGTAAATACTCCTTCACGCTCTAACTGTAAATTTTCCTGACCCATACTTGCCCAAACATCCGTCATAATTACATCCGCATCTTTTACTGCAAGAAAAGGGTCATGTGTAACAGATACATAGTCGTTGGATAAAGCATTCATAACGTCTTCCTTTGGTTCGTAACCTGGCGGAGTGGCCACACACAACTCCATGCCGACTGTACTCGCCGCTTCAATTAACGAATGTGCCATATTATTCCCATCTCCCACATAAGCTACTTTCACAGATGGCAATTCACCCTTTATTTCTTCAATCGTCATTAAATCTGCCATCACCTGTGTAGGATGATGTAGGTCAGTTAGTCCATTGATAACAGGTACCGTAGCACTCTCTGCAAACTGTTCAATCATGTCATGGGAAAATGTGCGAATCATGATTGCATCTACATATCTAGATAGAACCTTCGCTGTATCCTCAATGGTCTCACCACGCCCCAGTTGAAGGTCATTGGAGTTTAAATACAACGCACTCCCACCAAGTTGAAACATCCCAGCTTCAAAGGATACCCGTGTACGCGTCGACGCCTTCTCAAATAGCATCCCGAGCACTTTTCCCTTTAAGTATGGATGCGGAATTTCTTTTTGCTGCAAATCTTTCAGGTAATGTGCTTGCTCAAGAACAGATTGAATTTTTTCAAACGTCCACTCTCCAATAGTTAAGAAATCCTTGGTCTGACTAAGATGGTCTTTTAGATGCATACTCATCCTCCTCTTATTTTGTGACTACCTTTTCACTAGACTGGTGATACGTTTGTAACGAGGTCACTTCTTGCTCTCGTACACTCGTTTTCAATTGCATTCGTGATAGTTGATCGATATGCGTCCAGCATGGCAGCCCAAACTTGGTTGCTAGTGCTCTTATTTGAAAGCCTGTACGCAACTTATCCCGACCTTTCGTTGGCGTGCAATAAACCATATTGATACACCCCTGCTCCATCAGAGCTTCAATCTCTTTTACATCTCTTGAGACTCGTTGAATCGGTAAGCCTAACTTTTCCATATAATCAGATGTCCCAGGGGTTCCGTATAGGTTGATTCCTTGTTTCACAAACCGTTGTAGGTCTTGTAACTGATCTGTATGATCAAGAGAGCTAAATGAACAAAGGATCCCACCTTCTGTCTGAGCTGCAGTAATTGACTTTGCCAAAGCATCTTCTTTTGTATAAGATAGCCCTAGTATTTCTCCGGTAGATTTCATTTCAGGACCTAAGAAATGATCAACATTCCCTAGTTTTCCATTTGAAAAAGCTGGTGCTTTGACCGAGAAAAACGGGGGCTCTTCTAATAGCTCCATCCTGTCATGGACATCCTTTAACGGAATTCCTAGTTGAGCCTGAACGGCCCAATCAATAATCGGAATGCCTGTAACTTTACTTAAAACCGGTACAGTTCTTGATGCACGCGGATTTACCTCGAGAGGATAAACCGTTCCTCCATCGATGACAAATTGAATGTTAACCATACCAACGATTCCTTGATCCTTCGTCAGTTTCTTTGTCATTTCTATCATTTTACTTTTCTCTTCCTCAGTCAGGGTTAAAGGCGGAAAGATAGCTGTACTATCACCCGAATGAACGCCCGCTCGCTCAATGTGCTCAAAGATCCCTGGGATGATAACGTCTTCCCCATCACAGATTGCGTCCAGTTCACATTCTCTTCCATCTATATACTGGTCTAAAATCATGGGCCATACTCGATCTGAAGACAGTTGCAATTGCTTAATATAGGCACGAACATCATCACTGGACCTCAAGATATGCATGGATTCCCCTCCTATAACATAAGAGGGTCTTACCATTAGAGGGAACGATAAGTCGTCGATGATTTCCTCCATATCTCCCACATTCTTGGCAAACGAGCCCTCAATAGCAGGGAGGTCTAAACGCTTTAGTATTTGATAGAATCGATTTCGATCTTCCATACCTGATATGGCCTTAACGGGCGTCCCGGCAATATTCACACCATGTTCTTCTAATTGAGCGGCTAAGTTGATCGCTGTCTGTCCACCGAATTGAATGAATACTAGATTAATCTTCTCCTTTTCTATAACAGAGAGGACATCCTCAAGTGCAAGAGGTTCAAAATATAGACGGTCTGCCACAGAATAATCTGTGCTCACGGTTTCTGGATTATTATTCATCACAATCGTTGTATAACCGCTTGCCTTTAAGGCTTTAGCTGCATGAACAGAACAGTAATCAAATTCAATTCCCTGCCCAATCCGAATGGGGCCAGATCCAAGGACGAGTGCTTTGTCTCTGCTGTCATGGACCACTTCATCGCTACCCGTCCATGTAGAATAATAATAAGGAGTAACAGCTTCAAACTCTCCTGCGCAAGTATCTACTTGTTTATATCCCGGAAGTACACCTACACTCTTTCTAAAGGCTCTGAATTCATGAAGGAACATCTTTAAGCAATCAGCTATCCATTGGTCGCTAATGTTGAAGCGTTTAAGTTCCCATAGTTCAGCCACAGATAAGACAGCTGTTTCTTTTACACGATTTTCTAATGTAACAATGGCACTCATCTTGTATAGAAACCATGGATCAATACTGCTTATAGCGTGAAGCTCCTCTACGGGATATCCTCTATTGAACGCTTCAGCAAGCAAGAAAATCCGCTCATCAGTTGGATTAGTGATACTCCTCATGAGCTGTTCATTAGAAAGATGGTGAAAACGGGTTGATGTTAAACTATGCTGATGAAGGTCAAGAGATCGGATTGCCTTGTTCAAAGCACCTTCAAAGGTACGGTCCATAGCCATTACTTCACCAGTTGCCTTCATTTGGGTATTCAGCGTTCGGTTCCCTTCTTTGAATTTATCAAAAGGAAAACGAGGCAGCTTTACGACGATGTAATCAAGAGCAGGTTCAAAAGCTGCAAATGTTTTCTCTGTAATGGGATTTTCGATTTCATCTAAATGGTAGCCAATGGCGCATTTTGTGGCGATTCTGGCAATCGGAAACCCTGTAGCCTTCGATGCTAAGGCAGACGACCGACTCACTCGAGGATTGACTTCAATGACTTTATACGCATCTGATTGTGGATCTAACCCAAATTGGATGTTGCAGCCGCCCACAATATTTAATGCGCGGATTACTTTAATAGATGCTTCTCTTAGTAACTGATACTGACGATCTGATAACGTTTGTGAGGGAGCAACTACTATTGAATCACCTGTGTGGATTCCGACAGGATCGACATTTTCCATATTGCAGACAATTGTGCACGTATCATTCGCATCCCGTAGCACTTCATATTCAATCTCTTTCCAGCCTAATATACTTTCTTCAATTAGTACCTGATTAATGGGGCTTGCATGTAACCCGGACCGCACAATCTGCGCAAGGTCTTCATGGGTATAAGCGATCCCACCCCCTTCTCCCCCTAATGTATAAGCAGGGCGAATAATGAGTGGAAATCCGACAGTCTTTGAAAACTCGTCTGCTTCTTCTATTTTATGAACTCGAGTTGAGACAGGAATCGGTTCACTTAATTGAAGCATGAGGTCTCTAAATAAATCTCTGTCTTCTCCTCTCTCAATATTATCAACCGAAGTACCTAACACCTCTACGGTATAGCGATCCAGCACCCCGGTGTTTTTAAGATCGATAAGCAGGTTTAAGGCGGTTTGCCCTCCAAGAGTGGGCAAGATCCCATCTGGTTTTTCTTTCTCAATAACCTTCGTAACGGTATGTACATCCATAGGCTCGATGTATACTTCATCCGCCATAACCGGATCCGTCATAATGGTGGCAGGGTTGTTGTTGATCAGAATGACTTTCATTCCTTCTTCTTTTAATGCGAGACAAGCTTGCGTCCCTGAATAATCAAATTCAGCCGCCTGTCCAATCTTTATCGGTCCTGATCCAAGTACGAGTACCGTTTTCAAATCCTTACGAACTGGCATAGGCATTCTCCTTTACTGTGGATATAAAGCTTTCAATCATAAAGCTTGTGTCAGAAGGACCAGCATGGGCTTCAGGATGGAACTGAACACCACAGACAGGCAATGAGGTATGGATAATTCCTTCAACGGTTCGGTCGTTCACATTTTCATGTGTGACCATAAATGGAGTGCGTATTAAACTGTGGTGCATCACTTCATACCCATGATTTTGAGAAGTCATATAAATTTTATTCGTGACTAAGTCTTTGACCGGGTGATTCCCTCCTCTATGCCCGTATAGAAGTTTGGTAGTTGTAGCCCCATGCGCCAAAGCGATTAGCTGATGACCAAGACAAATACCTAAGGAGGGATAAGTTTCTGTTAGTTGTTTAATCACCGGATAGAACGAGGCTAGTTCTTCAGGATTCCCTGGCCCGTTACTAAATAGGACACCATCTGGCTTTAACGAAGCGATTTGTTCAAAAGTAAAAGAGTAGGGAACAACCGTCACTTTACATCCTTCTTGTTGCAAAGATGTTCTGATTGACTTCTTGTAGCCATAGTCCACCACAACAATATGGGGCCCACTCCCCTCATAATGAATCGCCTTCTTTACAGACACTTTCTCAACAGTAGGACCATTTTTCTGATCTGGCATATAGTCTGAAGCTTTCTTTTGAAGAGAAGCTACCATTCTCCCGCGCATCGTCCCTTCCTTTCGAATCAACTTCACAAGAGCTCTTGTATCAACACCAGCAAGGCCACTTATATGATGCTTTTTCATATAAGACACGAGAGAATTTTGAGATTGATAGTGACTAGGAAGATCACACGCCTCTCCAAACACCGCTCCTGATAGGGCGTGCATGTTACTCTCCCCATCTATATCGTTTATCCCGTAATTACCTATCAGAGGATAACAAAATACGATCACTTGATCCGCATAAGAGGGATCCGTCAGAATTTCCTGATACCCTGTCATGCTAGTATTAAAGACTACCTCCCCGTCTTTATCTTTAAAATCGCCTACTTGTACCCCTTCAAAAACGACGCCATTTTCTAATAACAAGTATCCCTTTTCCTCCATGCGCCCCGCCTCCTCTAAAGATCAACATACAAATATTTATTCATTATTTTGTATAAAAAGTGGAATAAAACCTTTAATTACGAATTATTATACATAAAAGAGAATTAATATACAACTATTTTTCAGCCTTTTTAGCAAATTTATTTTACTTATCATCTTAACAATCAAAAATTTACGCTATGCGCAAATAAAAAGAGCACGTTCTGCTGAACAGAACGTGCTCTTTTTAAATTAATTACCCGTGGCGCTCATCGTAGCTACAGCAGCTACAATAGGAAAAGCAAGTAATAGTGGAAGGCAAACCATAAAGAGCATTCGAAGTTTCTCTTTCTTTACTTTATCTGCCTCCCCGTACAGACTAAGGTATTCTTTAAACACATGTCCCCCATTAATGACCGTTATCACAGCTACAAGGATAAGTGGGGTGATCGGGTTAATGGTGGACTGTTCAAGGGTAGTAAACCCAACGACTACTAACGCAATTGGAATAATTTCTGTTACAGCTACACCTATGAATAATTTCGTCTGGATCGATTGAAGGGATTCTGGATGATGGCTAACGTTACGAAGCGCTTTCCGTGAAACAAAACTGATTCCGCTTGTAGCGATTAGTACAGCTATTACAAAATAATAGATCGGATCCAATCTGATAACCTCCTTTTATTTGAAATGTATGTATGGGCTCCTTCATTATACAAGAAAGTCCCGCTCACTTTAACTGGAAATTAGAGTGAACGGGACTTCAACGATTACTCTGCTAATTCTACAAATCTCGCATAATTGGATCGATCGGTTCCTTCTGCATAGTTAAACGAATACTGCTCAAGTACTACACTCACTTTCGCAGTTTCTCCCAATTCAAGATTCGTTGCTTTTTCACCTAATGCCTTTTCTAACTCTTGCTCATTCTCAAAATGCAAATAAACCTCTTGTTTATCGGCGTTACCTTGAACGTGGGGGACGTTGTTAAGATCCTCATTTATAATGAAGATATATTTATCATCACCCATCTCATTTAAAGCTAAGTTGCCTTTCCCTGTAAACTGACCTTCAAAGTCAATGAAATAAGCCGTACTCGGGCTTTCTGTATCCACTTCCTTACTCGTAACAGTAAGCCCCGCTACTTGATCGCCCTTTTCAATAGATTCTGGAGAAAACAGACCAGAAGATTGGTCGGTTGATGTTTCCTTATCTTCCGATTCATTCTCTTTATTTTGTTCGTTTGTTTCTTCTCCATCATTTTGTTCTTTATCTTTGTCTTGCTCGGTGAGCTCTTTTACTTGTTTCTGAAGATCTTTATTCTCTTCTTCCAACTGCTCCATTTTCTGAGTCAGTTCATCCTTCTCTTGTTCTAATTCATCCACCGCATCTCCGTCTGTACAACCAGCCAACAATAATGCAGCGGCAATGCCTAATCCGATTCGCTTCATAGTACCATCCTTCCAATCTTTTCATCTTGCGGAAAATTCACAACGCTCATTATGTCAAATATTACAATCTAGCGCAATCCATCTAAAGTTACAGTTCCCTCAATATGAGCGCAAGGTGGGTCTGGAAACCACTCGCTTTCCTGTGGGGAGCTGGTGAGACCTCCTAAACCAACAACGGACCTTGAGCAGAGTTATACTATGAGGTTGGATTTTCCAGTTGAAAAGGAAAAAGATAGAGTAATAGAGAAAGTGTTAGGTTAGAAAGCAATTTTAAAGGAGGATTTTCAATGTTCCAAATGCACAGTGCTTTTATCCCGGTAACGAATATCGAGCGTTCTAAGAAATGGTATGATGATCATCTCGGCCTGATTAAAGTGGATGAATGGGAGTCCGGAACTGATCACGGGGTGGGGTTTGTTTTTCCTAGAGGAAATACAGGGATTGCGTTAATTGAAGTAACGGAACCTCAGTCTACTGTCTTCACTAGAAAAGGCAATCAACCTAATGTTTATTTCAATTTTTTGTCCGATGATATTGAAAAGGACTATCAAACTTTACAAGATAACCATGTCACCACTACCCCGATTCGACACTCAGAAGAAGTAAGCACGTTTGACTTTGAAGACCCTGACGGCAATTTATTCAGTGTGGTTCAGGAGGCTTCACATTCGCCCTATCATGAGCGTCATATAAAAGATCTTCAAACCCAACACGCAGAATGACCTAACAGGAAAGAAGGAATTGTTATGGGCATTTCTCAAAAAGCGCTCCTTCCTTTTGTACTCATTCTACTAAGTTTATTCGGGTGTGGCGATGACCAAGGAATGTCACAATCTTTTACGACTCAGAACCCTAGACCAGCTGATTTTCTTGACCAGGAAGACGCAGATATCTTCGTCTTAAATGGCATAGTTTATTCGAATGCTGAGGGTTTGGAATGGGTCAGCGAAAAAGAATACACATTAGGAGAAAAGGTCGGGGAAATTACAGAGCAAGCCAAAAAAGCAGAGGAGTTTGGGCATGGGACAGCAAGTCAGTTGCCGGTCGGAACAAGTATTTTTAAAACAAACACGGTCATATATATTGCTGTCGTTAATCAAAGAGAAATCCGTTACATCCAAATGATTGAAGGTTAGATTGTCCACTATAAAAGGCACTGTTTAGTTTTCTCAACCAAAAAAATTAACAAATTTGTCACTGTTGTGGCGAGTTCAGTAGTGAATCTTGTGTTCATTTTCGCTATACTCGGAAATGAACCATTTATTTTAGAAAGGTTGAGGGATCTTGCAAATTGAGAAAAATTACAACTATGTACCATGGGTTGTGGGTCTATCTATTGCCATTAACGCCATTGTCGTAGCCCTTTTATTCATACCGGAAATTGAAAGCGGGTCAAACTTTGACATTACAATCCTACCGCTATTAAATGCCATATTAAATTCATTTACAACGGTATTCTTGCTCGCTGCTTTATTTATGATTATTCGAAAAAATGTCAAATGGCATAAACGCTTTATTTTTGCCGCGTTTACATCAACGGCACTATTCTTAGTTTCCTATCTTACTTATCACTCTATGGCGAGTTCTACATCCTACGGCGGGGAAGGAATTATTCAGTATGTCTATTATTTCATCCTGATTACCCATATAGTGTTAGCAGCAGTCATTGTACCACTTGCGTTACTTACGCTTTTCCGTGGACTCTCCATGAAAGTAGACAAACACCGTAAAATTGCACGCTGGACCATGCCTTTATGGCTATATGTCAGTATCACCGGGGTCATTGTTTATCTAATGATTTCTCCTTATTATTAAACTCAGCTAGAGTGTAATCTCCAAAAAGGTCAGCTTCCTATATGGAAGCTGACCTTTTGTTTATCTTTTATGGGCTTTAGGACTGTGTAACATACGGTTCACTCGGTGAGTGCTGTACTGTTCTTTCAGTGCTAAACGATGCAATTCTCTTTTTAATTTCTCATAGTTTTTTAACCGTTCATGGTCAAGTTCTCCTGCTTCAATGGCTTGCTTCACTGCACAACCAGGTTCACTACGGTGTTTACAATCTCGGAACTTACACTGAAGGCTCAGTTGTTCGATGTCAGAGAATGTGGCATCTACTGCTTCTTCATTCCCCCACAGCTGCAATTCGCGCATCCCTGGCGTGTCAATTACCGTTGTCCCATTTGGAAGAGAAAACAGCTCACGGTGAGTAGTCGTATGGCGACCACGATTATCATCCACACGCACTTGTTGAGTGAGTTGAATTTCCTCACCCATTAAACGATTTAAAAGTGTTGACTTCCCTACTCCAGAGGATCCAATGAAAGAAATGGTCTCATCGGGCAGTAATTCCTGCTTCATTTCTTCTATTCCTTCTCCCGTAAGGTTATTCACCGCATAAACCGGGGCTCCTGGGGCTGTAAGCTCAAGTTTTTGTAATCGTTCATTCACTTCTTCACACAAATCTGGTTTGGTACAAATAATGACAGGGAGCGCTCCACTTTCGTACACCTGTAACACATATCGTTCAATCCGTTTGAGATTAAATTCATTCGTCAAAGCAGTAACAATAAAGACTTTATCAATGTTGGCAGCAATAATTTGCTCACCATGCGTCTCCCCCGCCCTCTTTCGTGACAATAATGTACGCCGGGTTAAGACACGTTGGATAAGAGCCTTCTCGTTGTTATCGTAGGGAATAAATACAATCCAGTCCCCTACGGCTGGTAATTCCCTGGGGTCTTCGGCAATATGATACAAGCTTCCAGCAAGACGCCCTTCTAAGGTTTGATTTTCAGTGAAAACTGTATAATGTCCATGGGTAGCTTTCGCAATACGTCCTACCTTTTCTCCTTCTGCTACCTTGAACTCTTCATTAAATCCGTTCATTCCATTCCTCCATTAGATAGGAGGACGCAATCAGAGTTGATGTGCCCTCCATTGATTTTGTTTTTGTAATGGTTGTTTAGAATATAGTCGTACGTTTGCCATAACACATCAACTCCTCGCAATTTAGTGTTCCTTTAGTATATCAGAAAATTTCAATAAATCTACTGAATTTCCCAAAACTTGAAGATTAAACAAGTTATTCCTTCGCTACTTTCCAATACTCATACGCGTGAACAGCATTGCCGTGGTAACTTGGACGGTCATTAAATTGAGTTTCTGTTTCATCTAGTTCCTCTTCCATTACTTGCTTACCTTCTTCGTAAAACGAAATGTGCTGATTGGCTTTCATCTGTTGCATTTCTACAGATATGATTAGCTCCTTATCCAGTTTTTCCGCGAACTCCATTTCTTTCTGAGATACATCAACAATTCCATTTGAACCTGCTGCTGAATCCCTGAATGCCATTAGTGTTGTGTGATCCAATTGACTAATAAACCACTCACTGAATGGGAGGTCTTCTTCGCCTGGAGTTTGGTGATCATCAAGCCATATGGCTAAATCAGCGCTTGTCTCAAGGTCTGAATCTTTCTTCACTTCATCCACAAACGTTTCTATGTTCGATTTCCAGGTCTTTAAGACATCTTCTGATGCACCATCCCAGTTCTTTAAAACATACGGTTCAATATCGAGGTGAATACCATCAAATCTTTGTCTTGGTGGTACCACTTTTTGATAACTCGTTACATAGTCAATGAACATATTCAGGCGTTCTTCACCTGTTTCAAGAGCCCAATTTGGATGACCTCCCATAGCGTGTACCTCGATACCTGCGTCATGAGCCTTCTCTACAAATTCGTTATAAACAGTAAAATCTTGCGTTCGATCTAAGCGAGTGTAGAGTAAGTTAATATTCTTTTCTTTTGCAAAAGCTATAATTTCATCAGGTTCTTCTATAACATTTCCAGCATGCCATATGTAGGTTCCGCGAATATCTTCGTTGTCGATCGATTCAAAATCAGGATCTTCTTTCGCGTTAGACAAATAGTTCTTAAATTGGTCATCCATCGCACGAGCTAAAAAGATGGAAAATTCAGCTCTCGTTGTAGAATCATTAGGTCGGAATGTAGTGTCAGGAAAGCCAACAGATATACGATTTGACGTGACCTCACTCACATATTTCCTATTCCCACTAACATCTTCAAACTCTTTAGAGATTGGTTCGTTCTCCAGATTATAGGCTCTTGTTAGAATGGCCGCCATTTCAACACGTGTAATATTTCGATCGGGCTCAAATGTATTCGAATTCGTTCCCTGAATAATCCCTTCATCGACTAAGGTTGCTATATATTTATAATGAGGGTGCTCTTTCGAGATGTCATCAAAATCCGGATCTGGACGATTCTCGGTTGATAATCCTAATTCTCTTGTCAGCATAATGGCTGCTTCCATACGGGATACATCCTCTCCTGGACGGAAAGATCCATCTTGGTACCCCTTTATAATCTCGTGTTCTGCCAAATACTGAATCTCTTTTTTCCCTGTAATCTCTTCATTTACATCAGGAAATTGTGTTTCACCATGAGCGATTGGTGTGTTCCAAGCCGCCCCTGCGACTAGGCTTGTTAATAAACCTGCTGTCATTTTCTTTTTAAAACCACTCACTTAAAATCCTCCTCTTCCTTCTTTACGTTACTTCATCACATCATAGATGTTCTGTGATGATTTCATCCGGTTAGAATCTTCGAACAATTCATCTAGTATCATGGGGGTGAAAAAAGACACATTATTTCATTAAACTTTCATGCGGAATAAGAAAGACCGTCTTAGAGAGGAATTTGAGAGGGTAAGGAGAAGAAAAAGGTATAAAAATCCTACAAAAGACCACCTCCAACTTTATAAGAAGCTGAAAATGGTCTTTCTCTAATCTATAATGTCATTCCATTTTATCTGGTGCCTATTAACGAAAGGACGTCTTACGTATCCAATAAGCAAAAACCATCCCTATAACAAGCAGAATAGCGATCAGACTGATCCATCCAACAGGTAAGGCAAACCCATAGTTGTACTCTTTCTCCCAGTTTGCTTTTACGTAAGTACCGTTTTGATCTTTTACCGCTATAGCTTGATCTGTTGAAACCCCTTCTATGGCGTAATAGTTTGTACCCTTTTTGTAAACGTTACTGAAATTGCCCCCATACTGTTCCATATCAGAATATCGCGTAACCTGACCAATTCTATCCCCTACATCAGTCACAACTTCATCTGTAACCACATATAAATTATTGTCCCATACCACAAACGGATAAGCCCAAGAAGTCGCCATTGCTTTTGTTGGCACCATTACTAATATCAGAAAAATAATACCTCCCACAAGTAAATGTTTCATCACATTCCCTCCCACTTACTATGTCGCTCTAATCACAAGAAGGTTTCAGTAATACTGACATGTAGGCAGGCCGTTATGTTTAATGAGGGGCTCTGAGGAACAACTAGTTTTAAATTGTAGTGGGTCTTTACAATGAGAATAGTTCTTTAGATTGAGCTAATAATACCGCATAACATAGCTCTGCGTCTTTGTATATATTCTTTTGAATACGTTCTATACAATCATTGACAGGAAGAAAGCTGACCTCAATCGTTTCATGCGCCTCCAATCTTTGTCCGAGTTGTTCAGAAACCTCATTCGTAAAGAATACATGAGTCACCTCATTAGACATCCAGGGTGCCGGCCACAGCTCACCTATATAGTGTAACTTCCCACAACAAAAGCCTGCTTCTTCCCTAAATTCTCTTCTTGCTGCATCTTCAAGCTTTTCCCCTTCTTCTACTCCCCCTCCGGGTAATTGTGTAATATTCATGTGAAGAGGTTCTCTATATTGGTTAATAAGGATAAAGGTATTCTCTATTTGAGCAAGGACTATTACAGATTCTTCACGATCTTGATTTGTCATTTTTGTTTACCCCTCACTGATATAAGCGTTTAGCTATGATTAGAACCCAATTGATATGTAATGAGAACGTCACCTTTCATAAAAGGGAAGGTGTCCATCAGCCACATAGCATAAGGACTAGTCGTATCAAACTCACCCTCTACCTTTTTTACTCCGGTCCCTTGTGCGAGTGAATATTGTAATTGAATCACATCGTATAACCTATCTATACAATCTATTTCATCTACCCCCAACCATCCTTGTTCCAAGATATCAGGATCGCCGGAATTGTGAAGAAAAGAAAAGCCGGTTACTCCGTCAGTATCTGGATCAAGTAATACAAAGCTCTCCTTTTTCAACACATAATCATTTAATAAAAGTTCCTTCCATTCATAGGGGTTCATATCTTTTACTGGATTTCCTCTATGAGTTTCTTCATATGTTCTTTTAACGAGCATAAACAATTGTTTACTTACCCTTGCGTCCCCCAATGCCCATTCAAGCGTTTTAATATAATCAGTCTTCATTTGTGTACCCTTTACTCCTGTTACATCAAGGCATGAGAGATAGGTTTTACGTAATTCTATGAATCCCTTCTTTTTAAGTTGGTACCCTTTTTCGTGTTCAGATTCGTCTACTATGATTTGAAAAAAACCTTCGTCCGAAACAGGCTTCCATAACCCTTCACCTTCAATCTCACTCCATGAATAACGATCGCTCCGAAAGATATTTATATAGGTCGCATAGGGGTGGAGTTCATTCTTCCATCCAATTAACAAAGCGACTAACTCCTCTTCTATGTATGTTCCATACACCCACTCTAAACCTTGTTGGTTTAAAAGCCCTTTAATCTTCCGCTCATCTTTCCATGTAGCTATGAACTTTTGAAGGTTGTGGGATTGGTATATAGGCTCCATTCTAGTAAACACTTTTCATCTCTTCCTTTCACTTTTACAATCGTCCCACTTACACAAATATAAAGGGCCACTTCTTTAATAGATGCGGCCCTTGTCACTACTTAGTTGTTATCTGACTCCTCTGTGCCCCAATCATACCCAGACTTTTTCCAATTGATTAAGAATAAAGCAGGGGCCAAAATCATTAAAACTGCAATCAATAACTGCATACCCTCTCCCCCTTTGACTACCGTAGCATTTATGCATAAATCTAGTATTCCAAAAACCCACCAAAACATCAACCACAATATTCCATCTAATTGCTTGAAAAGTTCATTTTCTTTATGTAAGATCCTAAACTTCTTCTACACTTAATCTGTTTAACTTTACTCTGGTCTATTTCAGAGTCATTAAAAAAGAGCTTTCCTTTTCTGGTTGAAAGACCTATTCCAGTTAAACTACACTTCCACCTTCATAAGTCCCCACTTCCTTACATAAAGCCTGCAAATAAAAGGTCAATATTATATATCGTAAACAAACCAAGGGCCAAATAGACGAGTGTGATGATATATTCCTTAGACCCTTTGATAAACATCCACTGCATGAAAGCCTCATACCCAAATTGAATGCCAACAATCGCCATGTAATACCACTTAACCTCTTCAGGATCTTCAAAGATCGCATAAGTTAACACGCTGATGGCTATGAGTACAGTCATCCCCCTTCCGAAGCGGTCCACGTGTTTTCCCTTGGTATCTGTAATGGATTGACGTTCGATCTTAAATTTCTTCCTGAGCAAGTATTCCAAACTTAAAATCAACAGCAATAAAATGACTAAAACAACAAAGGTCATATACGTCCACCTCCTACGCGCCTATTATAAACTATTCATAAAAAGCTAAAGTATTAACACTCCTAATTTCTAACCTCGATCTTATGCTCAGAGACTCTAGTACCAAACACTCAATCCCCACATTTTTCCACACCGCCATTTTATAAATTATTTCAGATTTATCACCGATTTACAACGTAATTGGATAAATTTGAACATTGTAAGAACATTCCTTTAAAATACTGTTTTTTACATCATACGGGAGTATAATAAAAGTGTAGAAAGATTGTGAAACACTGAGCATAAAGTAACGAAAATCCTATCACTTAACCGGCGAGGAGGCGTTAGAGATGAACACATCTGTCATCACGCAAAGCAGTCCACCATGGAACGGTTTTAAAGAAGGAAAATGGCAAGATTCCATTGATGTTAGAGATTTTATTTTGCAGAACTACACGCTTTATGAAGGGGATGAAACATTCCTGAAAGGTCCTACATCAAGCTCTGAAATCTTATGGAAGAAGGTCCTGCATTTAACAAATGAGGAACGGAATAAGGGCGGTGTCCTTAATTTAGATACACGAACCGTCTCGACTATTACCTCACATGGCCCGGGCTATTTGGATCAGAGTCTTGAAAAAATTGTGGGGTTTCAAACTGATGAACCTTTCAAGCGGTCCCTCCAACCATTTGGGGGAATCCGAATGGCGGCTGCATCTCTTGAAGCCTATGGATATAAACTTGATGAAGAGGTCGAGAAGATCTTCACCGAATTTCGAAAAACCCATAACCAGGGTGTCTTTGACGCCTATACACCTGAGATGAAATTAGCACGTAAGGCTGGTATTATTACCGGACTCCCTGATGCTTATGGGCGAGGTCGGATTATAGGAGATTATCGACGTATCGCTCTCTACGGTGTGGACCGCTTAATTGAAGAGAAAAAGAAAGATCAAGATAAACTCAGTCAACTAGCTATGACAGAAGAAATTATTCGGGAACGAGAAGAAGTATCTGAACAGCTAAGAGCACTCGATGAACTAAAAGAACTAGGAACGATTTATGGTTATGATATCTCTACACCGGCTCGTACAGCCCAGGAAGCTTTCCAGTGGCTTTACTTAGGCTACCTGGCTGCGATTAAAGAACAAAACGGAGCTGCCATGAGTCTTGGGCGCGTCTCTACCTTTTTTGATATCTATATAGAGCGCGATTTGATGGAAGGCAGACTGACAGAAGAGGCCGCTCAAGAACTTGTTGATCATTTCGTTATGAAACTGCGGCTGGTTAAATTTGCCCGAACACCTGAGTATAACCAACTCTTCAGCGGAGACCCGACCTGGGTTACAGAGTCCATTGCAGGCATGACAGAGGACGGTCGCCCACTAGTGACGAAGAGTTCATACCGATTCTTGCACACGTTAGATAATCTTGGCCCTGCTCCAGAACCAAATTTAACGATCCTGTGGTCAGTGAATCTCCCCCCTGCCTTTAAGAAATATTGTGCAAAGATGTCTATTAAAACAAGTTCCATTCAATACGAGAATGACGACTTAATGAGAGAATACTACGGGGATGACTATGGCATTGCTTGTTGTGTATCGGCTATGGCCATCGGAAAACAAATGCAGTTCTTCGGAGCTCGTGCTAACCTTGCCAAAGCTTTGCTCTATACCATTAACGGGGGAATAGATGAGGTCCTGAAAGTTCAGGTAGCTCCTCAATATCCAGCCATAACATCAGAGTATCTAGACTACGATGAGGTCATGGATAAATATGACAACATGCTAGATTGGTTGGCTGAACTTTACGTTAACACGCTCAACATTATCCATTACATGCACGATAAATATAGCTATGAACGAATTGAAATGGCTCTTCACGACCGGGAGATTCTACGCACGATGGCATGTGGCATTGCAGGGTTATCAGTTGTGGCAGATTCCCTGAGCGCCATCCGTTACGCTAACGTAAAAACGATTAGAGATCAGAATGGCTTAGTCATGGATTACGAAATTGAAGGAGATTATCCGAAATACGGAAACAACGATCATCGGGCAGATGACATTGCAGTCGATCTTGTGAAGCGTTTCATGAATAAAATTAAAAAACATGAAACCTATCGCTCCTCCACACCGACTCAATCGATCTTAACGATTACATCCAATGTTGTCTACGGCAAGCTAACCGGGAATACACCAGACGGACGAAGAGCCGGAGAACCTTTTGCACCAGGGGCTAACCCTCTTCATGGAAGAGACACGAAAGGATCGCTCGCTTCTTTAAGTTCCGTAGCGAAGCTTCCTTATGAAGATGCGTTAGATGGTATATCGAATACCTTCTCCATTGTTCCACGGGCACTTGGTAAAGAAGAAGAAACACGTATTGCGAACTTGGTTGGGCTACTTGATGGGTATATGATCAAGAAAGGACATCACCTTAACGTTAATGTTTTTAACCGAGAAACATTACTGGATGCAATGAATCACCCAGAACAATATCCTCAACTAACTGTACGGGTGTCCGGCTACGCTGTTAACTTTATTAAGCTCACTCGTGAACAACAGATGGATATTTTAAATCGTACCTTCCATGAAAGTCTTTAAATGAGATTATTCTCACCACAAACCATCGTGTTATAAGTATTTGGAGATATAGAAATTGGGAGAATACGAGAAGAACCGTATTCGTAAACTAAAAATTGATCAGGAGGTGACCTTCATGAAAGGACGTATTCACTCTATAGAAACGTGCGGTGCAGTTGATGGTCCAGGGCTTCGATATGTTCTCTTCATGCAAGGTTGCCTACTTCGATGCCAATTCTGCCATAATGCGGATACGTGGACGTTAAATGGAGGAATTGAAAAGTCTGTAGAAGAAATTGTAGAAGAAGTGAAAGACTTTCTCCCCTTTTTCCAAGCTTCTAACGGAGGAGTGACGGTAAGCGGCGGGGAGCCGCTCCTCCAGATTGATTTTTTGATCGAACTCTTTAAAGCGTTAAAAACGATCGGTGTTCATACAGCCCTGGATACCTCTGGAGGATGCTTCCATAGCTCCCCGACCTTTTTAAAGAAGCTGGATGAGCTGCTTATAAACACCGACCTTGTTTTACTTGATTTAAAACAAATTCATTCTGATAAGCATAAAACGTTAACCGGCATGACAAATAAACACATATTGAAATTCGCCACTCTTCTATCTGATAAGAATGTTCCAGTGTGGATCAGGCATGTACTCGTTCCGACACTGAATGATAATCAAGAAGACTTGATTGCCTTGTCTCATTTTATCGGAACGCTTCAGAACGTCGAAAAAATTGAAGTCCTTCCCTACCATAAACTTGGAGTTTATAAATGGGAGAACTTAGGTATTCCTTATCCACTCGAAGGGATAGAATCACCATCAAACGAACAAGTATGGGAGGCCACTCAAATTCTTAAAAATCCATCACCTATTAGAAATTAACAAAGAACACCGAGAGATCCATTATTCGGTGTTCTTTCCTTTATTCATCGTGTAAATGAGGTGGTCTGTCCATTCCCCATCCTCGTATATAAATCTTTCCCTTATACATTCAAACTTCATACCCACTCGTTCTGCTAACCTTTTAGATGCGGGATTGTCAAGATTGATATGAGCTTCAATCCGGTGATAACCTAGCTGATTAAAGGCAAGGCTTAATGCCCCCTTTGTCGCTTCTGTTCCATACCCTTTTTGCCAAAACTGGTTATGAATGGTGTACCCGAGTCTTCCCCATTGAAATTCCCCGCGAATGATCGTAGATACATCAACCATGCCAATGTGTTTCTGACTTTCTTTATGAAAAACAGCGAAAATATAGGAAATGTCTGATAGCGCTAGTTCCTGATGAGTGGATACTAAGCCTTTAAACCATTCCCTGGTGCATTCTGACAGATCCAATTGCCCGTCATCATGTCTATTTGTAGAAGGAAAACGTGATTGAAATCCATGAAGCCACTCTTGATAATCGTTTTCCATTAAAGGACGAATGGTTAATCTTTGTGTTTCCAAAACGTTGTTGAATTTATCCAAACTCTTTCCTCCAATTATTATGCACTTCTGTTAATGATCTTGATCTTTGATTTCTTGTAGTAAATGAATAATCTTCTCATTTTGCTCAATCATCGTTTTATTTTGCTGTCGTAACTTTGTGAAATCAAATAAGTAGATTAATAATATGGCTAATACTAAAAAGCCCAATGTCTACCCCTCCCTTTTACACTACTTCTCCCATTACAAGTACAAGCCCTGCCGTGAATACGAACAGAAAGACAGCCATAATAATAAAGCCTGGTGTAACCGTTATCCGCTTCCCGATTTTCATCTTCACTTTAGGGAGTGGCTGATGAGAAGAACTACCTGTCGGGATCCATGGAGCTTTCTGACAGTCAGTTTGGAAATGATTTTGTAACCCTCTTGCTAATAACACAAACGAACTTGTAGCAAGAACAAGGGCTACCAAAGGCACCATCAATATGTATTGATTTCCAAAAATATGGCCTCGGGATTGCCCGATCAATCCTGCCCACTCATTCGTCATAGATAAATAGAGAGTAGGATTCGTTTGCTTAATGGTTCCTCCCATAAATAAGTGGAAAATCCCAAGCTGTCCCATTACCGTCATAACAAATACAATTTCCATCACGAACATGATGAGTAGCCCCTCTTTTAACTGAGGGAAGATATGCTTCCAGACCAATCTGTTGCGACGAGCCCCTAGCGTTCTTGCTACATCCACATATTCTTTCTTTACGATTTCCCTCGTTTGTTTCCGAACTGACGCTATTGTGCTGGGCAGACTCAAAATCGTCATTAATATGATAAAGATAAAAATCAGTTTCATAGACTCTAAATCTGGATTGATCGTTATCGGTTGAAGAACAAAATATAAAATTAAAAACGCGGGAATGTAACTGACTGAATTCTCAACCGCTTTCCACCAGGAGGATTCTGATTTGAGAGTGCCTGCATAAAGTCCAATTATACTCCCAGTCACCATCTTAAGAAGAGCCGTCACGACCGCGATCCCTATCGTATACTTCGCGCCATGCAAAAGCTTTGTTACTAAATCATATCCGAATTTATCTGTTCCTAATGGGTAAGCCGGAACCGTAAAAGGCTCCACCGGTGGTGCTACTACGATCCCTTTTCCATCGATTACTTGATACTCAACCTCTACTTTATGATCCAACGAATGAGGCGCGATCTTTGGACCGGCTATAGCTAAGAAAATAAACACTAACACAAGAAAAAAACCTACATACAGAGGTACATTCATTTGTCGAATTCTATTCATAGATTAAACCCTTTCTAAATAAGAATAGAACAAACTTCACCACTAAAAATACAAGCAGTGCGATGAGTAATAAAGCGCATAAGCCTAATAATGTTGCCGGAAAATCCTTCACTGCAAATATGTAATGTGTTAACCCGATTACATTGAGTAAATACTCCACAATAAACAAGTTGCCAATCGTAAGAGAGAGTCCTTTCGTCAGTTCAGCGTGGATAAACGGCTGCATATTTCTATATACATGTTGCAAATTAATAGTCGAAACATCTAGTCCCTTTGACACCGCTGTTCGGATATAATCCTCACCGCTAATTTGTAAAAAGCGTACGTGGATCAGTTTCAGAAAATAAAGAGCTGGCGCTATAGACAAGACAAGGACTGGGAACCAAAAGTGAGCCGTATTCTTATCTGGCATAAAGCTTATAATCCGAATTCCTGTCATTTGATAGACCTGTACTCCAACCACGACTGAAAAGATAATAATAATAAAGTCAGGAACAATTCCAATGATTTCAATGAGACCACGAAACAGTCGAAATACTTTGAAGCGTGCAACAAACAAACCTAGTACAAGCGCAAAAGTTAAGCCAAAAAGCATCGCCACTAACAAGAGGACAAAGGTTCTGGCCATCCGCTCAACAAAGGTAGCGTCTATTCGATCTAACCAGTCAATTGAAGGAATACTTTGTATCAATTCGAATATGCGCATCCATTCAACCTCTACTCCTCTGAATGATGATACAAACACAAAAGGTGCAGAAGAGACAAATAGCAGAATTACAATGAATACGACACCTTGAATCAAGGAGTTTTTCAATTATTTCACCTCCAATACATATATTGCCATAACAACCCCTTAATTGTAACAGTTTTCTGAAAAAATGTGACCAGCTCCCCTCCTTAACCATCTATAACTTAGCGAGAACAATAATAAATAAGCTCTGGGTCCCCTTCGTCCAGATTCTCAATGATTCCACTTCGTTTAAAACCATTTTTATAAAATACTTGTTGCATCTGTTCGTTTGATTGATTGGTTGAAGAAAAGATCTTTTCTGTAGGAGATAGGTGAACCATTTCTTTTAACAACATACTCGCGATTCTTTTTCTTCTTTCTTTTGGAGGTACCATAACTAATGAAATAAAAGCATGGTCAAAAAAAGTGGTATCAAATAATAAAAAACCTTTCACTTCTCCTTCTTCAATTGCAACTAAGCAGTTTCTTTTCTTAATAGATTCTTCAACAATTTCCTTTCGTCTGTCCGTGCCTACAACCCCTTCATCTATCTTAATTATTGCTGATAAGTGATCCTCCTTCGCAACTTCTACATGCATCTAACTTCCCCCTTTCAGGAATAACATCCTATTTTAAATGATGCTCCTCTACAGTTTACAGGATCTCATCGTCTTACACACAATTTTCTGAATCCCATATCTAAAAATACACCAATCACCCAGCAGCTAATAGCTCCCGGGTAATAGTATCGTTAGGTGAATGGCTAATAATTTATCAAGTCGGTTACGTATCGTTACAAGAAGGCATCCCAGGCACGGAACCACTCGAGGGGGATAAGCGCTTCTGTCGGCATTGCTCTTCAAGAGCTGAGATCAATAGATTCATGATGACTAGGGACTCTGGAGTCTGATAGGAGATGTTAGCTAAATTCTTCTCTTCAAGCGGGTCTTGAGATAGGTTATAAAGCTCATATTGGTCAGGTACAGGTTGATCTTTCGTTTCCGTTATACATAAGTCAACTTCTACATGGCAATCTGTGTAGCTATTCCGGTCTTGTCGAAGCGTTTGATCTTCCACGCCGGGATTACTCCAAAACTGAGGATTATCATAATACCTCGATAGCTTCCACACCTCTTCCGTCCTGTCTTTACCGGTTGAAAGTGTTGTAATAATAGATTCTATATGGTTAGGTTGGACCACTGATTCGTAAGGGTCACCTGCAGCACTCACTTGATTGAGCCCTCTCGTCACATCATCATCAGACATAAAATACACTGGTTCATTTGATCGGAAAAACTGGGTCTTCCCTTTTAACAAGGGTGACAAATCTCTTCCTACTAATGGGTGAACTTCTGTGTGGCTTTTCACTAATTCCCGCTGGATTCTTTCAGGATCCACTCCAGCAAGCCCCAATAGAGTAGGTAATACATCCACATGACTAGTAATCATGTCGGTTTGTTCACGATCTGAAAAAAGTTTAGGACTATGAATAATGAGCGGCACATGAATAGACTCCTCATACGTGTTGTACCATTTCTGATAAAGGCCCCCATGAGCTCCTAATAATTCTCCATGATCAGAGAGAAACAAGACGATCGTGTCTTCATAAAACGATGATTGCTGAAGAGCTTGAAATACTTTTAACATTTCGTTATCTGCTTTCTTCTGCAAAGAATAATAAAGTTGGCGATAAAACAAATCATCCCTGAGAGGCTGCAATGCTTTAGGATAGGTACGTTTATAGCTCTTTTGTGCGTCGGGTTTTGTATTAAGAGATTCATTACTCGTCGGCGCTTTAGGGATGTCGGGCAGTGTTGGGTCAATTTGAAAGTTAAACAGTGGACTGAGCTCTGTTAACTCTCCATAAACAGCGATATCATGCGGGTTCACAAAAGAACACATGACTAGCCAAGGACACTGATCTCGATCTTTATCAAGAGATTGAATGAGTTCCACTGCTTCATCTGCGTATATTTGATCTCTTCCCTCTACTCCAATCGCAGCCGAAGAACCCGTATTACGAGGTGAACTGCCATGAGGTTCTGGGCCTATCCACCCTGAGAATCCATACTGATTTAAACGATCACTAAGAAGATATCTTTTCACCTTTTCTGGTACAGGTACACCGGTTTGAGAATAGCTCGCGTATGCATTTTTGGTTCCTGGTATTAGAATATCTTCTTCAGAAGCGTGCCACTTGCCTTTCCAGTACGTCTTGTAACCCGCCGCTCTAAAGTAATGACCAAATGTCGGAACTGAGTTTGGATCAAGCCAAAACATATCTGGATCATAAGATGTTTTAGCTGCTCCGCTTGTTTGTGTTACACCATGTAACGAAGGATATTGACCTGTATACAATGTCGTTCGACTGGGTGAACAAGCTGTGCTCCCTGCGTAATGACGTTGAAATTCCATTCCATTTTCTTTAAGAAGCTCTTGCGCTACCAGCGATTCTTTACGCCACTTCTTCATTTCATCTGTCTCATATACAGATGGATAGCGCTCTTGGTCCACCATTAGAATAAGAAAATTTGGCTTTCTTACTTGTTTTTCCTTTCCCCTTTTGTCTTTACTCATCGACTCTTCCCCTTTCTGATAACCCAAACTTATCTAACTAATTATGTATACGTAAGTGTATACATAATCATTCGATAAGATCGGGAATAGACCTAACAAAAGGAATCATGATATGCGTAAAGTATATAAACCAAAAAATCCCCTCTATTCCAGAGGGGATTCTATTCACTAATAATGTTACATTTATCTAGGTTCTTTATGCCTTATTAAGAATGCTCAGGTAGTAGAACAATTTTTCCAACTTTACCCGATTGTTTAAAGTAGGTTTGAGCTTCTTTAGCTTCACTGAGTGGGAATGTCCGGTCAAGAACCGGTTGAACCTTCCCTTCAGAAATTGCTTGAAGCATACGCTTAAACTCTTCCCTTGTCCCTAATACAGAACCGTAAAACGTAAGGTGCTTTAAGTATAACGTTCTAAGATCAAGTTCAGTCTTTTGGCCACCTGCAGAACCTGACGTACAAAACTTTCCGCCTTTTTTTAATACGTGGAGAGAAGTGTTAAATAACGGATCCCCTACCACATCAAGAACAGAATCGATTGGGCCTCCATTTGCTTCAAGGATATCCTCGGCCAGGCTATCAGATTTATAAGATACAACATGAGTTGCCCCAAGTTCTTTCATTTTATCTTCAAGAGCTAAGTCACCCACAACCGCAATGACCTTCGCTCCAAACACACGGGATGCAATTTGTACATTTAATGAGCCAACGCCACCATTTGCACCTGTCACCATAATTGTCTCTGAATCGTTCGGTTGGATTTGCTCAACCATATGCCAAGCTGTCATTCCACTTACAGAAAATACAGCACTATCCACATAATCGGCTAGCGGCATGTCAAAACATAATTCAGCTGGCCATACCACATATTCAGCATAACCTCCATCATATTCGGAGCCAATGAAGGACATATCTTCAGAATAGTGTTCAGTCCCTTCCTCTCCACTAGACGTAAACGGGAAAAGAACAACGGATTTCCCTTTCATGGAAGGATTCACATCTCCCCCAACTTCTACAACCTCCCCGGTGATATCTGACCCCGGGGTTCTTGGGAATTGCACACCTTCTGGACGCCATCCTGACTTAGATCCAGTACCATAAGCCCCTTCTCTCATCCATATTTCTGTATTATTAATCCCACAGGCCATAACTTTCACAAGAACCTCATCAGCCTTCGGAGTTGGTCGTTCCACTTCCCTAACCTCTAATTGATCTACATCTCCATACCCAACTACTTGTACTGCTTTCATTATTAGTCGCCTCCTGGTAATCTTGTCTCTTTATATTGATGCTTTTTGCCACTACTCATTCATTATATAAAAAAAAAAGCCCTCCAGTTGGAGAGCTTCTTTAGGCAAGTTCAATTACTTTTGAACGTTTGCAGCTTGTGGGCCACGGTCGCCTTCAACAACTTCGAAAGAAACGGCTTGGCCTTCTTCTAAAGTTTTGAAACCTTCTTCTTGAATAGCAGAGAAGTGAACGAATACATCGTCTTGACCTTCTACTTCAATAAATCCGAAACCTTTTTCTGCGTTGAACCATTTTACTGTACCTTGTAACATGTTTGTTGCCTCCTGCGTGGATCTTGTCCACATTGTATTACTATTATTGCTCTCAAAAATTCATTCCAGACGAAAGTACTTGGTAGTAACTTTTTCTTTCATTATAAATCCGAACAAGAATAATTAACTACTACTATAGCATCGAAGTCCCTATTCGTCAACAGATCGCAAAAATAAATTTATGGGTTTGTTCATAAGAGCCGTGCCCCTTTCCGAATAAATGCCAAACTTCACTCCGGGTAAGAGCACTTATAAGCAGCACAAAAATTCTCATGTTTCTATAACGTATCATTGCATTTATTTTTCTAACATATTATTTCTATATAAAACCAGTTTTAAAAGAAAGTGTGAGTGGAAGATATATATTGTTAACTTTAATATAAACGAAAGGAGGAGAGTTTTGAAGTGAGTGACATTACAGTGGGTTTAGTGCCCGCCCCTGAGTTACCAGAGAAAATGGCCAAAAGTTTAGCGGAGATTCTCCCAGATCTATTAGTGGAACAAATTGATTCATCCTTAGAATGGGAAATTGACGTCATCATTGATCCATTAACAGGTGCAGCCGAAACCGCTAATGAAATTATTGAAGAAACGGAAATTCGGAAGAAAAAAAATGAATGGGATTATGCCATTTGCCTAACAGATTTGCCTATCTTTGAGGAAGGAAACATCGTCTTGGCAGATATCAACAAAAGTCGAGGCGTCTCTCAAATTTCTTTACCTGCTTTCGGTTCCGTTCCAATGAAAAGACGACTCCGTGAAGTCGTTCTTGAAACCATTAGTGAACTTCATTACTATCAATATAATACAAACAAAGAACACAGACGCAAGAAGAAACTTCCAAAGCTCTTCTCCCCCATTCGCAAAATAACTCCTGATGATGAGGATGATTCGCTTCGTTTCATTGTTATTCCTAAAATAAACGGACGGTTACGTGTATTAATGGGTATGGTTTATGCGAATCGCCCGTGGACCATTTTCCCTTCATTTAAAAGCGTGGTAGCGGTGGCTTTTGCTACGGGTACATACGGGTTAATCTTTCCGACTCTGTGGCAATTAAGTGCTGCCTTTCAGTCTGTCCGATTTATAGGACTTATGTTAACCGCTGTATCAAGTATGATTATTTGGATCATCCTTGCTCATAACTTATGGGAAAAGCCCTCTCAGAGGAGTAAGCACAATTTAAGAAGAGTCTATAATCTCGTTACGGTCATTACCTTAAGTATGGCTGTATTGCTTTACTATGCCATGTTGGGCATTCTATTCTTCTTAGCCGTCAGGGTTTTTGTTCCTGCCGAGTTATTTGCGGCTGAAGCTGGATTAAAAGACGAGGCAGGCATGATGGATTACGTTAAATTATCTTGGCTTGCCACTTCAGTAGCGACACTCGCAGGTGCTATTGGTGCCGGACTCGAGAACGATGAGCTCGTTCGAAATATCACTTATGGATACAGACAAAAGCGCAGATATAAAGAGATCCAAAACGATTCCACCGACAATCAAGATGCACGTGAAACACAAGATGCTTAAGGCAGAAGGTATACCTTCTGCCTTTTTCGATGTCTCAATTCATTTGAGAATGTTCTATTAACTTACAAACTCCTCCTCTCTTTTACATTCCTTTACTTCACTCGATCGCTACATAAATTCAAACAAATACCTCGTAACATGAAAGAATACGGGGGCTGTATAGGTTAAACTATCAATTCGACTCAAGTACTTTCCTTGAAGGGTCTCAAACTTCCCTTGATCTCCAATAAGTAAGTCCCGTTTTAAAACAGATACCGTCAAGCTTCCAAAGTACCCCGTTACACTAATTAATACTCCTGCTAAAATGCCATACGTCAAACCAAAAGGAGTAAAGTAAGGATAGAGCAGATAAGACGCCAATATGGTTATAAGGAATGCCCCAACAAATCCTTCCCAAGATATGTTAGGGTTTGCAGTTGGCACCACTTTATGCCGACCAAAGTACATGGAAACCATCGCGTGTATTACATCATTTATTTGAGTAAGCACGATCAGGTAAAGGACAAGATTTGGACCATACTCAGGAGAGGCCGACGAATAAAACGCCAAATGACTTAAACCAAAAACCATCAGCATCATGCCCCATTGTGTAAAACTAACAGAACGTAAGAATCCTAATGTTCCTTTCCCTATTATTCGGGGTACAGGTAAGAATAAGAATACATAAATAGGAATAAAAACGATAAACATTCCATACCACCCTATATAAATCCAAAGAAATTGAAGGGGGATCATTAGGTAAGACCATAAGAAAAGGCGACGATCTGATTTTCTTGTTTTCATCATGGAAAAATACTCTTTCAATGAGTAAAAGCAAAGAACCATGATGGAGAACAAGGACACAATAGGGGTAAACAACGTGGCGAAACAAAAAATAACAAACATTCCCCACCATGTTTTTACACGAAACCAAATTCCTGAGAAATCTTTATTTGGCTGTTTCTTCTTAAGTCCATATAGCACTATGGTAGCTGCACACAAACCAACAAATACAACCGAAAGCGTAATGATTGTTTCTAGCATAGAATCCTCCTATCTATACACACAAACTACATCTATTTTAAATAATTTCCTATATAATGAAAAGAAAGGAAATGTAAAGAAAGGGGAATCGTACAATGAGTCAAGCAAACTATGTTTATATTATGCTTTCAGATACAGGAACACTCTTTACTACCCTCATCAAAAAATACACCAGAGCCCCTTACAATCATGCCTCGCTTTCTTTTGACCCCCAATTAGAAGATATGTATAGTTTTGGTCGCAAGAACCCTAAAAACCCACTTCATGGCGGTTTCGTAAAAGAGGATATTGCGAGGGGGACTTTCAGTAAATATCAAAATACAATGTGCGTAATCTATCGATTGGAGGTTACGGACCGAGAGAAAGAAAAAATGAAACGAGTCCTCGAAGTCTTCCAACGAAATAACCATAAATTCTTGTATAACATTTTAGGTTTAATCGGCGTGTCTATGAAAGAACCTGTTGAATTTAGCAATTCCTATTTCTGCTCACAATTTGTTGCAGAAGTTCTCAATCGTTCAGGTATTAAACTATGGGATAAACTCCCTGCTCTTGTCACCCCGGATGACTTTCGGAATAGTGAAGAACTTGAACTCGTTTATGAGGGTCGGTTGATCGATTATGTAAGCTAAAATGGTAAAGTAGCCAATCATAAGCTAAAAGAAACACAGCTTTCTAGAGAAAGCTGTGTTTCTTTTACTCTTTATCAAGCATAAGCGGATGGGACAGAACGTCGTATTCTTTATCCTTTAACGTCATTTCATTCCCGTCAGCAAAGACTTGTTCGAAGAATCGATTCGCTGGTTCAGCTAGCTCCTTATAGTAATCACTGAAAAGCGATCCCGCATAACTTCCAAACCACTTCTGAGGTAAGAGTTCTTCTGGTAAACCAGGATCGATAAATAAAAACTTCCTATATTCGTGGACAAGCTTCGTTCGTTCCACAAAGCATTCAGCATCACTCATAGCCCCACTTTTAATTTTGTTCTTATCAATAATGAACTTCTGGCTGTAATGGGCAATAAACTCATTGTATTTCTCATTAATCTGTTGGATGTCCCAGCTATTCTCAACAAGACGCCAATTCTCATGAGGGCCATCGTAAGAAGCAACGAAAAAGTCGACATACTCTTCGATTTCATATTTCTTGATAAGAGCATACACCTTATCTTCTAACTGATTAGGCGAGATCCACAGGCTGTTGGTCATTGTGCCAAAACCACTCCACACGAGTTCTTTCCGTAGCTCGTCTCTTAAATTCCGTTTTTCTTCCGGAATGGTGTAGAAAAGCATCCTCCATTTGCCGTCCCAAGTTTCAGGATTTAATTTGAAGATACGATTTCCCGCTTCTTCCATTCGTTTTAAACCAATCTCTGTAAGGGAGTAATAACTTTTATTCCCTTGCTTTTCCCCCTCAAGCCATCCTTGTTTACTCATTCGAGAAATGGCCGCTCGAACCGCCTGCTCATTATGACCAAATTCTTTCAGCAAACGAATTAAGCTGCCAATCCAGATTTTATTCCCGTAGTGTCGTATATAATCCCCATATAAGGTAAAGATCATTGACCTAGTATTCATCCCCGTAACACCCTTTATCTCTCTTATTTCATTGAATTCAGAAAACTATCACGATTATATCATGAATATGGAAAAAGGCACATAAATTGAGGACAATTGACTCTTAAGATCTTTCACAGATTACTTACCTGTAAAGTGAGGAGCACGTTTGTCACGAAAAGCCTCTAAAGCTTCTAAGCGATCTGAAGTAGGAATGGTTATTTCATAGGCCTTCGACTCAATGGCGAGCCCAGTCCCAAGATCAACTTCTGCCCCTTTATTAATAGCATACTTCGCTTGTTGGACTGCTACTGGCCCATTAGAAAGGAGTAAAGAGGCTAAACGTTCACAACGACCGATTAAATGTTCCCGCTCTACAACCTCCATTAAAAGTCCATATTCATAGGCCTCTTGTGAGGTTAACTTTTTGGCCGTTAGGATTAACTCTTTTGCCTTCATATCTCCAATAAGGCGCGGAAGACGCTGCGTTCCTCCAGCTCCTGGAATGATGCCCCAACTTGTTTCTGTTAATCCCATTTTGGTATCTGCTACAGCATACCGGAAGTCACAGGCAAGCATAAGCTCAAATCCTCCACCGAATGCATATCCGTTAATCGCCGCAATGGTAGGCTGAGGAAGGTCAGCGATTGATTGAAAAACATCGCCAATCTTTTTCACATTTCGGCGTACTTCAGCTTCCGTGAGAGTCCTCCGCTCTTTTAAGTCCGCCCCTGCACTAAAGGCTTTCTCCCCTTCTCCTGTAAAGATGATTACCCGTGCTTTTGGATCTACATGTAAGGATTCTACCACTTCTCCAAGTTGGTGTAACATCGCAAAGTTAAAGCAATTTAGCGCATCCGGCCTCGCTAGTGTGACGTATGCGATATGGTCTTTGATCTCACATTTGATTCCGCTCATACCGATCCCTCCTTATACATTCTCTACAATCGTCGCAATTCCCTGGCCTACTCCTACACACATCGTGGCGAGACCGAGTTCTGCATTTGTCTTTTTCATTTCATGAATAAGTGTTGTTAGAATTCGTGCTCCGCTTGCCCCAAGAGGATGACCAAACGCGATGGCACCGCCATTTACATTGACTCGTTCAGGCAATAACTCCAGTTGCTTCATACACTCAAGTGACTGAGAGGCAAAGGCTTCATTTAATTCTACTAAACCAATATCAGAAGAAGTTAGGCCAGCCCGGCTCAATGCTTTTTTAGTTGCATAGATCGGCCCTAGGCCCATAATACGTGGCTCAAGACCTGCTGTGGCGGAGACCCTATATTTAACCAGAGGTTTAAGCCCAAGTTCTTTGGCTTTCTCAGCACTCATGAGCAGAAGAGCAGAAGCACCATCATTGATACCAGAGGCATTCCCTGCTGTAATCGTACCATTTGGAAAGAGCGGCTTAAGGGAGTTTAGTTTCTCCAGCGTAGTCGTCGGACGTGGGTGCTCATCTGTATCCACTACGATCTCGTTGCCTTTTCGATCATGATAAGCTACCGGTACGATTTCTTGCTGAAACCGCCCTGACTCCATAGCCTCTTTTGCCTTTTGCTGGCTCGAAAATGCGAACGCATCCTGCTCTTCTCGGGTAACGCCGAATTCTTTAGCGACGTTTTCAGCGGTTTCAGGCATACTATCTGTCCCATATTGCTCAGCAAGACGTGAGTTAACAAATCGCCAACCGATTGTGGTATCAAACATTTCACGATTGCCACGTGCGTATGAAGTTTCTGGTTTCCCCATTACATATGGGGCTCTGGTCATGCTTTCTGTTCCACCAGCAATGAAAATGTCACCCTCACCCGCCAAAATGGCACGTGCTGCATAGTTTACAGCATCGAGACCCGAACCACACAACCGGTTTAGCGTAGTCCCCCCTACCTCTACAGGAAGGCCAGCAAGTAAAGCCGACATGCGAGCTACATTCCGATTCTCTTCCCCTGCTCCATTTGCGTTTCCAAATACTACTTCTTCAATGCCTTTTGTATCTAACCTTTTGTTCCGTTCAAGAAGCGCCTTAATGACAATCGCACCAAGATCATCGGGACGTATGTCCTTCAATGCTCCTTTATATCTTCCTATCGGTGTCCGGACGGCATCTACTATGACCACCTCTGTCATACAAGCTCACCATCCTTTGAGTAATCATACACACCGCGTCCGGTTTTACGTCCCAGTCGTCCGGCGCTAACGTATTGCTCAAGAAGCGGAGCCGGACGATATTTCTCCCCTAACTTTTCGTGTAAATACTTCAAATTATTTAAACGGGCATCAAGGCCGACGAGATCTCCAAGTTCAAAAGGTCCCATCGGGTAATTTAAACCTAATTTAATGGCTTTATCGATTTCTTCAGGACTCCCTACCCCTTCTTGCAACATATAAAAGGCTTCATTTCCGACAAGGGCACTTATCCGACTTGTAACAAATCCGGGGAATTCATTCACGACTACTGTTTCTTTCCCCATCCGCTGAGCGACACCTTGAATGACTTCAGCTGTTTCATCTGAAGTTTCAAGTCCTCTTATAATTTCAACAAGGGGCATTTTGTGAACAGGGTTAAAGAAATGCATGGCGATTACTCTTGTTGGCCTATTTGTAAAAGAAGCGATTTCAGTTGGACTCATTGTGCTTGTATTCGTTGCAAAATAACAACTCTTTGTGGCATAGGCATCAGCTGTTTCGAAAACCTTTCGTTTAATCTCGGCCTTCTCAGGTACAGCCTCAATCAAAAGGTCCGCTCCAGAAGCCGCTTCTTCTAAAGAGGCAGAGAAATGAAGGTGGGCTCTTGCTTCATCACTCTCATCTTGACTTAATTTCCCACGCTTAACACCTTTTTGAAAGATCGTATCCAACTCACCTTTAGCAGCCTCTAGCTGTTCCTCTTGTATATCAACAAGTGTTGTCTGAAATCCTCCACACGCACTGACGTACGCAATGCCGCGCCCCATCACACCTGAACCTACAACAACTACTGATTTAACCATTATGTAGACCTCCTAGCATTTTTTATTGGTCATTGATAAAAGAAAAGAATGCGATACGCATTAATCTATGCGCTCGCATTCTTGAACCTTATTCTACACCGAGTGGATTTAACGGACGGTTGCCGTAGTAGGAAAGAATGCTCTTCGTTTCCGTATAAAGATCAAGTGTTTCGGTGCTCAACTCTCGGCCAAAGCCAGACTGCTTATACCCTCCAAATGGTGTTCCTGGAAAAGCAGAGAAAGGACAATTCACCATCACTATGCCGGCTTTAATGCCATTGGCAACACGTGTAGCTTTGCCATGGTCTTTCGTCCAAATCGCAGACCCAAGACCATATTCACTATCGTTTGCTAACTTCAGAACTTCTTTCTCGTCGCTAAATTTCATCGCGACCACGACCGGTCCGAAAATTTCTTCCTTTACTGCTTTCATATCATGCGTAACATCAGCGATAACAGTTGGTTCATACCAGTGACCATTTTCAAACCCTTCAACTTTTGCTTCTTGTCCACCAGCTAGAATGGTCGCTCCGTCTTCTTTCGCTGATTGAACATACCCATCAATACTTTCGACCTGGTCACGGCTAATAATAGAGCCAATGTGTGTTCCTTTGTCCATTGGGTTCCCTAAAGCAAGGCGCTTCGTTTTAGCTACGAATTTCTCCATGAACTCATCATAAATATCTTCGTGAATGTACATACGTGAACGAGCTTCACAAGATTGACCAGTATTATAGAAGATTCCAAATAACGAACCGTCAACGGCTGCATCTAGATCCGCATCATTAAACACGATATTAGGCGATTTCCCACCAAGTTCAAGCGTGACGCGCTTAAGAGTTTGAGAAGCTTTCCCCATAATGTCTTTCCCAATTGGAGTAGATCCGGTGAACGCAACTTTATCGATGCCTTTATGCTCAACAAGGAAGTTGCCAATTTCAGAACCAGATCCAGGAAGTACGTTTACTACCCCTTCAGGGACTCCAGCTTCCGTACAGATCTCAGCCATAACAAGTGCTGTTAATGGCGTTAAAGAAGCGGGTTTCACAATAACGCTACATCCAGCTGCAATCGCCGGAGCAATCTTCCAAGCAGCCATCATCATCGGATAGTTCCAAGGAATAATCTGAGCACACACACCTACTGGTTCTTTCTCGGTATAGTTGTGGAACTGACCCGGAACCGGATTTACTTCGCCTTTATGACCGACAATAGCACCAGCATAAAATTCAAAATCTTCGATTGCTTGCATAACCTGGCCCTGAGCAGCTGCAATGGTTTTTCCGCTATTTAACACTTCAAGTTCTACAAGTTCATTGAAACGTGAACGCATAATACCAGCAATTTTGTTAAGGGTTCTAGAACGTTTCCCAACAGGGAACTTCTTCCACTTCCCATAATCAAAAGCATTTCGAGCTGCCTCAACAGCACGTTCAGCATCTTCAGTCGTTGCTTTAGCCACAGTTGCTAACGGCTCGCCTGTAGCAGGGTTATATGTAGTAAAGGTTTCACCTGATGTTGAATCAACCCGTTCACCGTTAATAATCATTGAGTAGTGATCACGTTTCATTGCCATTTGTTCCATTTTAGTTTCTTGTGCAGTTGCCATTTGATCCACTCCTTTTATGTTATTGACCTTGGAATTCAGGTTTTCGTTTGTCTAGAAAGGCTTGAACACCTTCGTGATGATCTTTCGTCAGGCCTGCAATTCGCTGCCCGTATGCTTCTCTTTCAAGATAATCATGAAGCTCCATTTGCCAGCTTGCCTTTAAAGATCGTTTAATTAATCCGATTGCCTTCGTTGGCATAGACGCTAAACGCTCAGCAAATGAGGTTACGCTTATTTCCCATTCCTCTAGGGGTATAACTTTTGTAACTAGATGAAGCTCTTGCGCTTGTTGAGCAGAGATTTTCTCACCTAGAATCGCTAATTCTAATGCTTTGGCATGACCGACGATCTTTGGTAGGTTAAAAAGGTTCCCTGCATCTGGTATGAGTCCGACGTGTATAAATGCTTCTATGAAGCTTGCTTTTTCAGAAGCTAATCGAAAATCACACGCTAACGCAAGACTAAATCCCGCCCCAGCTGCTACCCCATTTACAGCGGCAATTATCGGCTTTTCACAACGATCAATTTCTTTCACCATCGGGCCATAACTATTTCGCAAGACCTCCCCGTGATCCATCGAGTCATCGACTCCACTTAAATCTTGACCCGAACAAAATGCACGACCGGCACCAGTGATGACAATCGTACGAACATCCTCATCTGACGAAGCTTGCTTAACCGCTTTTCTCACATCATGGTTTAATTCATGCGTAAAGGCATTTAGTTTATCAGGCCGATTGAGGGTAATCGTTGCAACGCCGTTTTGAACTTCATAAAGAATGGTATCGCCCATTCTTTCACCTACTTCCCTCTAAATTGAGGACTTCGTTTCTCCATGAACGCATTCATGCCCTCTTTTTGATCCTCAGATGAAAATAATAAATAAAAGTTTTTTCGTTCAAACTTCATCCCCTCATCAAGAGGATAATCTACCGCTTTATCGACTGCTTCTTTAATCAATCGAACAGCTATTGGAGGCTGCTTCGCTACGGTTTTAGCGAATTTCATTGTTTCTTCTAATAAAAGTTCTGGTGCAATTAAGCGATTCACAATTCCAAAGTGAAGGGCTTCCTGCGCCGACATTTTTTCCCCTGTGAGGAGCCACTCTAATGCTTTTCTTTTCCCCATAATTTTCGTTAATTGTTGCGTCCCACCTGCTCCTGGCATCACCCCAAGGTTCACCTCAGGGAATCCAAATTGAGCTGAATCTGTTGTAAACAAAAGATCACACGCTAGCGCTAGCTCAAATCCACCACCGAGGGCAAAGCCATTTACAGCACCAATAACAGGTTTCTTTAAAGCTAACAGCCGATCCCATTCTGAGAACTGATCTAACAGTTCTAAATCAATCGGGGAGTCCCCTGCCATTTCATTGATATCAGCGCCCGCCGCAAAGGCTCTTCCTTTCCCTGTTAAAACCATTGCACCAATTTCAGGATCCCGGTCATAAGAGGTCATGACTTCAACGAGTTCACTTACCATTGGGCGGTTAATCGCGTTTAACACCTCTGGCCGATTCAATTCAATAAGCGCTACGCCATCTATTACTGTAGCCTCAAGGAACTGAAGATTACGCATCGACTTCCTCACCTATCATCATGGTTACTAATTCTCCCGCAAAGCCCATTACGTCTTTTCCAGAGGCTTTCGCTTCATCCGTTTTCATAGCTTCCTTCAATGCTTCATGGCTGTCATAGTACATTTCACACATTAGATAGTATTTGCCTTCTCCACCCATCGGACTGCCAACGATCTTTGTTACTTTCATGTCACGCAGACCAGGGATTTTTGCTGTAATGGGACTGTGTGTATTCCAATAATGCTCATCAAATGCTTCCTTATCTTCCGGGTGTTTGTATAACGCGATCATCTTAACCATGTTTCCCACTCCTTTTACTTTTTTCCTTACATTGTTGAGACTGGCTTCATCGCTTCAAATGGGTTTTTGCAAGATTTGCAGTAAAGAATGCTTCTGCAAGCGGTTGGGCCGAAGATGTTGTCCATTGTCGTATACGTTGATCCGCAATAAGGACAATCCACGTGCCATTCACCTGTTGTTTCCACTTGAGTAGGTGGAGGTGCAATGCCGAACTCTTTTAGTCGTTCTCTGCCTTGTTCCGTAATCCGATCAGAAGTCCATGGCGGACTATAGATGAACTTCACTTGAACCGTTTGGATTCCTTCAACTTTTAAGAGCTCTTCTCTTACATTTTTCTCAATAATCTCAAGAGCTGGACACCCCATAAACGTTGGCAGTAAAGCAACATAAGCGTTATGATCAGCTACCTCCACGTGCTCCACCATACCTAAATCGATAATGCTTACAGAATCAATCTCAGGATCTTTCACGTTTTCTAACGACTTTTCCACTGATTGTAATACTAGTGTCATAGACTTCCCCCCTCTTGATGATATGGTTTACCAGATTGCTGCAGGGTCTTGTCGATAAACTGCGCTGAGCGTTTCAATTGCAGTGTTCAGATCTTCTGTATGAGTAAGAGCTCGCCCATCTCCTCGTTTCATTTGAGGTTCAAGATTCACTTGGATATTACACGAATCCATCATAGACTCAATCTCATTCATCCAGCGCTTTCTAAGTAGCGCCTCCCCTTCAATCAGCCCTGCTTGCGCCATTTGTTCAGCTTGTGGTCCAAGCGTTAAAACGCCGTCCATATCTTCAAGCACTTTTGACACCGCTTCAAGCATTCTTTCTTGCGCTTCACCTGGAATCGTAATAAGTTGCTTAAACCAAGTCTTCCAGTGCATAAGGTGGTAGTAAAGTTCTGTATTAACCTTAATCGCTACATGAGAAAGGGGCTCGTAAGACGATTGCTGCAAGGAATCTGTGCGAATCTTTTTAGCTTGTGTATAGAAGTAATGACGAACTACTGCGAATGCCCAGTCATAACGAGGCTCCTCTAAATAATGACCAGGTCCATTTACTTCTTCTAATAGAATCGCATTGCGTCTTTCTTCTGGCATTCTTCCATGGGCAAGGTCGTTGGCAATTCCTGCATCAAGGTCTTCAAGCAATTGATAATACATCGTCGCATGCCCCATCGTATCCTGACTGATGGATGAAAAGGCAACATCTTCTTCAATATGAGGGGCAAGTCCAAGCCATTCTGACCCTCTGTAAGCCACAATAAAATCATCATCGGCCAATTGGAACAGAAGTTCTCTTAGAGCTTCTTCATGCCCATTCGCTTTCACATCCTCCAATGTTTTCATCACTTGTCATCCCCTCCCCACGAAAGAATTTCCTTCTCATCTAACATGCCTTGCTCCTTATCTCGCCACTTTTTCTTTAAGTAGCCGTACCCCTTCGTATTGCGATATTCTTTGTTATCCAAACGTTGTAACGCCTCGCGCTCTTCCTGGTTAAACATCCGTATGTCTGAGCGCTTCACAACCCAAATATCAACTACTGGCTCACGACGCATAAAGTTTTCCTGCGCCATCACTACTGCCAGTTCATGATTTGGAGCCAGAAGACTAAACTGATGTTGAAATGGTGATTTAAATGTTCGTTTACTGAAGACTTCAAATTCTTGATAAAATTCTCTTCCTAGGTCCCCCACTTCATTTCCTCCTTCTTATATCGCTTCATTAGATGGGCTTAACGCCTCACGTACCCATGCATTGTTCTCATAAGAAAGTTGGCGTAAGCGAAGGCGTTCTTTCGACTTTGGTCCGTTATTTCGGACGATTTCTTTAAATTCATTCCAGTCGGGCTGCTTATAAATCCATAGTTCCTTCTCTTTATCGTAATGCATGGTCGGATCTGGTAACTCAAGACCGAGCGACAATACACGCGGAATATATTTCGTGAAAAAGTCTTGTCTTAACTGTTCGTTGGTTTTGGTTCGAATCTTGTATTTCATCGTTGTGTCTTGCTTTGATGATCCTGTCGTCTCAGCTGCAGCAGGTCCAAAGAACATAAGAAGGGAGTCCCACCAGCGATTTAAGGAATCTTGTATAAGCGCTTTTTGTTCTTCTGTCCCTTCAGCAAGCGCCATAATAATAGCTTCCCCGTGCTGCGCATGGAAGACTTCTTCTGCACAAATTCGTTGCAATGCTCGGGCATATGGTCCGTAGGATGCTTTCAACATATTGGTTTGAGTGATTATGGCGGCTCCATCTACTAGCCAACCAATCAGACCTGCATCCCCCCATGTAGGAGCTGGCATATGGAATACGTTATGGAATTTAAGACGACCTGAGAATAAGTCCTGCATAATGTCCTCACGGTTTTTCCCATACGGCTTCATTAGGTCTTCTGCTACTCGTAATAGGAGCTGCCCGTGTCCCATTTCATCTTGTACTTTCGCCATAATCCCAAGCTTTCTTCTTAGTGTCGGGGCCTTCGGTACCCATTCTTTCTCTGGTAGAGCCCCCATTATTTCACTAATACCGTGCATGGAAATTAATTTGATCAACGTCATTCTGTATTCTTCCGGCATCCAGTCTTCTGCTTCGATTTTCTCTCCCGCTTCAATTCTTTCCATGAAGTGAGCATGCTTTTCTTCATCGGACAATCGTTCAAAAGCTGTTATCGTTGTCATTTCAAATCCTCCTTTATCGTTACGTTTGCGTCACATAGGTGATGAAAAGAGCGCTTTATACCTTCTGAACCAATTACATTTAAAAGGCATTCTCACTTTATAAAAGCGCTTACAATAAACTTTTAAAAAAACATCAAATATGTCTATTTGATTATATGACGAAATTTTATCGATATCCAAAACTTCTGTAATACTATTTACAACAAACATACAGTTAAAATAGATAACTGTCAATATATTTATCAGAAAATTTTAAATATAATCAAATCCTCACACGTCTTATTCTGCTTTCCTCCATATAACCCAAAAGCATTAAATAAGCGACAAGCATTTTATACTTGTCGCATTTCTAGGAAAGATTATCATTCAACCTCCCCTTTATTCGTTACATATAACGTACATTTATGAGTCACCATCATGAAAAGAGATGATCCGATAAGGTCTACTTTAGGATGAAATAAAACCGTATCGAGAGCTGATAGTGGAACTCCTTCAGGGAGACAATAAGCCGTTGCAAAAGAAGTTTCTGGAATAAATAAGGCCACTAGAATCAGTATACCGCAAGCAGGGGTTACAGCCAATAAGCTCCATTTCATGTAGTGAGGGTTAGGTTTTGAGAGTCCAATAAAGAAAGGACGCCATGCATCTATAGATAATCCTAAAAGGATCCAATGGACTATTGGCCCCGAAAAGATTTCCATACCAGTGAAAAAAGCAGCATGTTGAAGGGTAAGTATAATGGAGAATAAAACTAATGACACAAGAGAAGTCCAGGCCATTTTTTGTGGGATGAACGGAGTTAAACTATATAAAAACAGCGATGGTACTACAAAATATAGAAAGCTTACAAGAATCATATGAAAAGGAACAGAAAGGATCATTTGCTCGCTATAGAAGAAGACTAGTGAAATAATCATAGAACTAAAGAAAGCCAACCCTTTTAAAGAATAAAAGAAGGAAAGTCTCAGTTGAATCACCTACTTTCCTTCCCATATTACGTTTTCGAGCTTGCCACTATACGTCTTCTTTTTCCTTCTATTTATAAAAACTTCTTTTGAAAAGATTATTCTCATACACTGTAATGATGTTTGCCTAAGGAGGTTTTCGTATGGATGTAACGGTGCGACAAGGGGATTCTCTCTGGTACTATAGCCAATTGTTTTCTCTTCCTTTTCAGCTGATTGTGGACTCTAATCGTGAAATCAATCCTAGTCAGCTTTTTATAGGTCAGTCTATTAAGATTCCTGGCTTTGTAACAACAAATGTCTCGATTTCAAGGGGGGATTCCCTGTGGTTGATCGCCCAGCAAAGTGGCTTACCGGTAGATGCGATTTTAGTAACGAACCCTGGTGTGACTCCAACCACACTTCAGATTGGTCAGGTCATTCGGGTACCTGTGCGAGTTACCTGGCGAGTCGTAAATGGCAAAGAAAATTATACGTATGAGAAAATGATCGAAGACATTAACCAGCTTGTAGCGATCTACCCATTTGTGATCAACGAATCAATCGGAAGCTCTGTTATGGGGAAAACACTCCCAGAACTTAGAATTGGGAGAGGCTCTAAACGCCTTCATATGAATGGCTCCTTTCATGCAAATGAATGGATTACAACTCCAATTATAATGCGGTTCTTAAATGAATATCTCGTATCTCTAACAAATTTCGGACAGATACGCGGACTGAACATGCTCCCCTTCTACGACCTTACTTCGTTATCCACCGTACCGATGGTCGATCCTGATGGGGTGAACTTAGTCATTAAAGGCTTACCTGAAGAGGAGCCTTACCGGTCTAACGTATTGGACATTAACGGAGGAAATACTGATTTCTCTACGTGGAAGGCTAATATTCGAGGTGTTGATCTGAACAATAACTACCCTGCCAATTGGGAAATTGAAGCAGAGCGGAAAGAACAACAACCCTCCCCCTTCAATTACCCTGGCCCATCTCCATTATCAGAACCCGAATCCATTGCTATGGCGGATTTGACCTATGCTCGAGACTTTGCCCGCATCCTAACCTTTCACACTCAAGGTGAAGTTATTTTCTGGGGGTATGAAAACTTAGAACCACCTGAAGCTGAAGTCATTGTGGAGGAATTTGCACGCGTAAGCGGGTACCGACCTATTAGAGAAGTAGACAGCTACGCAGGTTATAGGGATTGGTATATTCAAGAATACCAAAGACCTGGCTATACCATTGAACTTGGAAAAGGCATAAGCCCTCTACCCCTTACCCAATTTGACGAAATCTATCAAGAAACACTCGGAATCTTCCTCGCCAACCTTTACATGTAAACCCTTTATCGCGTTAAAGACTTACTTGGTGTCAGACACCCTTCTCCGCACTAAAGCAATGAAGGGTGTCTGACACGCTTTTTCTCTCTAAAGCAGGGACGCAAGCTTGACGAAAGCCTTTACAATGCACTTTGGGGGATATTTTTAGGTTCTTGTGTTACGATATGAAAGCTAGAACTTCGGAGTTAGATTGGAGCTTTCATAATGATACATTTCGCTAAAAGAGGCTATACACTCTTTATTAGTTTATATGCCATTATGCACTTTTTTGTCTATTTCATTGGTGGCGAACTACCCTCGACCTTACTCTCACTGGCCGGATTGGCAGCGTTTATGTTGGGGTATTTCTTCTTGCCTGTTAAGCAGGCATCCATTTCCTTGTTACTTTTGAGTATCGCTCTTATTATTCATTTTACAGCAGGGACATCCTTAATCGATGGGATCATATCAGGATTTGGCGTTATGAGCGGACTTATCGCGCTTTTACTCATTGTACCTATGATTAGTTGGGTATTAGAGGAGAAGCCTTATATTGAGTCTGTTATAAACTTTGCCCAAAACCTTCTGAATACGAGTCGTAAATTTTACTTTGGGATGATGGTTATCACCCAAATTATCTCTTATTTCCTTTTGTTCGGATCGATTCCGATGGTGTATGGGATGGTAAACGACTTCCTTAGTAACCAAAAAGGCGAGGCCTGGGAGAATTATAAAGGAACTGCCATGTTAAGAGCTTTTTCTCTTACAACGATGTGGGTGGTAAGCATACCAAGCTTCATCTTTGCAGTCGATGCACTTGGAGCTTCTTTATCCTTATCAATCTTACAAGGTTTTGTCCTTTCTCTTGCTGGCATTTTCTTATCCGTCCTTTTCTCTTATTATCAAGAGCGCCATTACGGAGTTGATTTAACTGCAGGAATACAAGAAGAGTTGAGGAAGATCGCAGAGAATAAAAAAGATGAAACAAAAGGAAACCGTGATGTTTACGAATTCGCCTTTTTATTCATCTCATTATTCGGATCCATTTTCCTTCTTAATGCGTTGTGGTCTGCCGAACTGCTCTTAATTATTCCAATCGTCATCGTATTTTGGGTACTGCTCTACTTTTTTATTCGCAGGAAACCAGGAGCCATCCTCAAAAATGCCAAAACCTATGTACGTAAAGATATCCCTAATAAAGGACAGCAGTTCTCTATTCTTTTGGCAGCTGGCTTTTTGATTAACTCCGTAAATCAATCAGGATATGGGAAGTATATAGTTGATGGAATCTTCTACCTTACAGATGCCGTACCATTCCTGAACTTCTTATGGGTCTTACCATTTGTAGTGATTATTCTGGGCTTTATTGGTCTTGGTCCTTTGACGGTTATTGTATTAGTGTCAGGAATCTTGCAGGGCGTGGATTTACCTTATCCACCTGAGATTATCGTCCTTGGGATCACGTCTGGAAGCGTCATTTCCATTATGCTTTCCCCACTCATACTCCCATCGATTATATTGAGTTCCGTGAATCGCCTAAGTATCATTAAAAATGGTCTATTGTTCAATTACAAATACGCCATTGCTTTTTACTTTATGGTACAAATTTATTTACAACTATTTATCGTTCTATTCTTGTGAGAGTGAACCTGATCAGGTTCACTCTCTTTTTCTACTCGATCGCTTCGCCAGTAATTAGAGTGAGAACCCTTCATTAACTAATGTTCTATAGGAGGAAGATCGTCTACCTTTGAGTCTTTTAATGAAAACATACAAACCCCGCGGGAAGTCATCGCCCCATAGAACACCCGACTTTCATGGGGGATGTTCTGCTGATTTAATTGTTTCCGGATCCATTCCTTCTCTTTCCCCATTCTCCTGAGGATGTCCATTTGAATCACACCATCTAAAATAACAGGTACCTCGTAGTCATTTCCTGTCCTCATTATATGTAACTCTTCACGGGTTGGAGGTTCCATTAACGGTTTTCGTTTTACCGATAGACGTCCATTTGGTTCTACTATTGCTAGTTCCACTTCTGAAGTTTGGAAGACTCCCTGCTCTCTCAGCATTTGCAATACGTTATCAATAGAGTACTGTATCCGCTTTAGGTTTGTTCGCTTCCACTCCCCCTTATATATCACAATGGTAGGTTCAAATGTTAACCATTTTCCAATCTTTCTCTTCTTTAATTTTATGAACACAATCACCTTTTGAAGAATCGCAATTACAACGATTGCCACGACAGTGTGAATGTGTTGAATGTTTGGGTCCGCAATATCAGCACCCACAACTGATCCAAGCACAAGAACCGTTAAAAAATCAATTACAGGAAGTTCTCCAATTGATCGCTTCCCCATATATAACCCAATCGCTAACATGAGAGGCAATATCGTAACAATTCTTCCCATAACCTTTAGGGAATCCATCATGATTTCCATTTCGTTCACTCCTCATCATTTATAGAACAAGTTCTAAATCGGATGCATAATCCATCACCAAAATATCTCATAATAAACAAAAGGTGATAAAGATGAAAATCATTGTTGATCATTTACCAAGTATATCCGTTTTAATAGGTGCTTTATTCGCCTGGGGGGTCCCATTTACCATCAGGCGCTTTGTCATTTGGCTACAAAAAGAGTAAAAGGAGTCATCTATGAGAAAGTATCTGAATCGATTACTCTTCCAACATACGAATCGGAATACAGACAACGCTTCGGTTTCGTCTGAAGAATCTCCCCTTCAAGAAGAGCGACTCACCGGAGAATTATCAAACGATATCAAAACCCTACAATCCTTACTAGGAAATAGTTTTGACTTAAAAATCGTCCAGTTTACATGTGAGCCTTACAAATATGAGGGTGCTTTTTTATTTATTGAGGAGTTAACGGAGACCCTTGTTATACATGAACAGCTAAAGGCGGTAAGAAGTTTAAGCGAAACAACCTTCCTATCTGATTTGAGCCCGGAAATCATGCGCAAAGAAGTCTTAACCATTAGTGAGTCCGCTATTGTAGACACACTTCATCAGTGTATATCCAATTTACTCCTTGGAAACACACTTATTCTTTCTCATTCCTTCGGCGACGGCATCATCTTAAATTCAAGGAAAATGCCTCAACGAACGATCCAACCTCCCTCATCTGAATCGGTAGTACGAGGGCCGAGAGATGGTTTCGTAGAGACGCTCCTTCTGAATATAGGTCTTGTTCGAAAGAGGTTAAAAGATCCTGACTTACAGTTAGATTATTTTAAAGTTGGAGAACGGTCTAAGACAGATGTTGTTGTCATGTCTATTAATGGATTAACAAACCCTTCTATTGTAGAAGATGTGAAGAACAGGCTCAATAAAATTGACATAGACAGCGTGCAAGAATCAGGGGTGATCGAACAGTTAATTGAGGAGAACTCCTTGTCTCCCTTCCCTCAAGTGCAAGTTACAGAAAGGCCAGATACCGTTGCTGGCTCTTTAGCAGAAGGAAGAGTCGCGATTATCGTAGATCATACACCATTTGTGTTAATTGCACCGCTTACCATCAATTCTTTTTACCAGAGTGCTGAAGACTATTATGAACGATGGATCTATTCTTCTCTTATACGTATCTTACGAATTGGGGCAGCAATCATTGCCTTATGTCTTCCGGCCCTTTACGTTGCGTTGATCTCCTATCACCAGGGTCTTATTCCTACTGATCTCGTTATTTCATTAGCCGGAAGTCGGGAAGGGGTTCCGTTTCCTTCCATTGTAGAAGCTCTCTTAATGGAAGTGACGATTGAAATCTTAAGGGAAGCAGGGATACGGCTGCCTAATCCAGTTGGACAAGCCGTTGGAATTGTTGGAGGTCTTGTTATAGGCGAATCTGCCGTCTCAGCAGGTCTTGTAAGCCCAATGATGGTAATTGTGGTTGCTCTTACAGCGATTTCTTCTTTCGCACTGCCTCAATACTATGTAGGGGTATCGTTACGAATACTTCGATTCCCCCTTATGGTCTCAGCAGCTCTACTTGGGTTATATGGGATCGTCATTGCCCTTATCCTATTATCGATTCACCTTATCCGGTTAAAAAGTTTCGGCGTTTATTATTTGGAACCACTCGTTCCATACACCCCTAGCGGTTGGAAGGATATGTTTATACGAACCCGGACAAAACGTCTTATTTATCGGCCAGAGATGCTAAACCCTGAAGATAAGAAAAGGATGGGGACAAAAAACTAAGGGAGGAGGATGATTCATGAAGTCAGTGTTGAATACAGCAGGCCTCTCTCAAAATCAAGTGACGGTAGGGATTTGCCTGACTGTACTCGGGGTAGGCATGATTACGTTACCTCGAGAAGTATTCACAGCTGCCGGTATTGCTTCAGGATGGGTCAGTGTCCTTATAACAGGAGCTTTAGCAATAGGGGTTACCTTTTTGTTAGTCACACTAAACAATCGATATCCTGGGGCCACTTATTTCGAATATAATCGTCTAATCGTCGGAACCTGGGCCGGAGGTATCATCACGTTTCTCACTACAATATATTACTTAGCCTTTGCTGCATTTGAAGCACGAGCTATGGCGGAGCTTATACAAATGTTTATTTTAGACCGCACTCCCGTATCCTTTACGATTCTAATCTTTATCGGTACAGCCGTATACTTAGTATTGGGTGGATTATCAGCGGTATTTCGTTTATTTGAGCTCTATTTCCCTGCAATTATATTCTTCACCCTCCTTATTATGATTCTAAGCGCCAACCAATTTGAAGTGAACCACCTACGTCCTTTCTTCGAGGGATTCACCCCCATTGTGAAAGGACTGAGCGCTTCCATCTTATCTTTCGTTGGGATTGAAATCATTTTATACGTTCAAGCTCACATGAAGAACCCCAACCAAGTTAAAAAAGCGGTTGTTTACGGAATTGCAATCCCAACCTTCATGTATACACTTATCGTCATTATGGTAGGTGGCATCATGGGTGTTGGAGAAACCAAAACCCTTGTTTATCCTTTAATGGAGCTTGCTAAATCAATAGAAATTCGAAACTTCTTTTTTGAACGGTTTGAAACGTTTTTTATACCTCTTTGGATTTTGTCTATCTTTACAACAATGTCGGTTGTGGTTTATTTAGCTGCCCTCGGAATGAAGAAAGTTTTTCATATAAAAAGGGAAACGGCCGTTTTTACTGTTATCCCGATCATCTATATCTTAGCGATGACCCCAAAAGACATAAACGAAATGTTTACGATGGGAATTTGGATCGGATATAGTATGATTTTATTTGGCATTGTCATTCCGCTTCTCCTCTTGTTGATCTCGCTGATAAGGAGGCAGAGACAATGAGAGTATGCATGATTCTAATAGGTGCACTTCTTATTCTCACTGGTTGTTGGGACCATAGAGAGATTGAAGAACTAGGTATTGTGACAGGGGTTGCCATCGATCAGCCAGAGGACTCAGAGCAATCTCACATGCTGACCGTAACCAACCAGTATGTCTTACCTCAGTCCATCTCTTCACAAGTAAAAAGTGGAACATCAGGCAACAAGCCTTATGTAAACGAGACTGTAACCGCGCCATCTATTTTACAAACAATCCGGGAGCAATCTAAATTTGTTAGCCGCCCTCCCTATTACTATCATTTGAAATCTGTCGTGATTAGTAAGGAACTAGCAGAAAAGACTGATCTCTTAAAGTTAACCTATTTCTTTTACAGAGATCACGAAATAAGAAGAAGTGTCCAAGTTTTTCTATCGGACGAGAAGGCTAGAGACCTGTTTACTATAGCTCCAGAAGAAGATAAAGTACCATCCATATACTTAGATAAATTAACTCAGAACTACACTACAAAAACGGCGGAAATGGCTCCATCCCTTTCTCTTGGAGATATGTCTAAGTATTTCTCTCATGAGAAGAGTTTTATCATCCCATTGGCTTCTTTAAAGGAGAATGCCATCTATTTAAACGGCGGAGCCATCGTTGATGCTACTTCTAAAAAAATGGTGGGCATTCTCACAAAAAACGAAACCAGAACCTATAACTGGATTACTGAGAAATCCCAAGGTGGAGTGATCGAGGTATACGGAGTAGACCATGATCAAAAACATCCCTTCACCTATGAAATAAAAAAGATGAAAAGCAAGGTTACCCCCACTTACAGGAACGGGCAACTCACTTATGACATTCGTCTTTCTTACCAGGGTAAACTAGGAGAAGACTGGAGCTATCAATCCAACCAGTTCAACCAAGGTTATGTGGAACAACAAGAGAAGGCTATTGAAGAAAAACTATATTCTATTGTTGTAGAATCTCTTCAAAAAGCCCAGCAAGAACACGGAGTTGATTATTATGAATTTATGGAGCCCTTTCGAATAAAGTACCCAAAGGAATGGTATAAATTAAAAGACAATTGGAATTCAGTTTTCAGTAAAGCAACCTTTAACGTGGATGTTTCCGTTTTAGTCGAACACTATCAGGATGTCGGCCGAAAGCTTCCATTCACCCCATAAAAAGAGGTCTACTCAACTTGAGCAGACCTCTTTTTTTATTTCATTTGATAAACCATAAACGTAGCTACCACATAAAGACCAATAATTAAGAGCGGCGGAACCACATATAAGGAGGTTGACCGCTCTTTCTTTCTCGTAATGCTGTAAAGAATTACGAAGACAACTACAATGGAAGAAGCACTTGTCACGATATTAGAAGGGCTAGCGTGAGCAAACAAATTATTATCGAAATAGATCACATCCGTAAAGGAAAGAAGCATAATATTAAATGCATTACTTCCTAGCAATGAACTAACACCCATACTGTAATTCCTTAATTTCAGAGCTGTAATAACACTGACAGCATCGGGAAGTGAAGTACTAGCGCCAACGAGGAAAGAACCCACGAAAGAAGAACCTAATCCTGTTATGTCGGCGATCTTGTCTGCTGTTATCGTTAATACGGACCCTACTATCATGATCGCTACAGCACACAACGTAAATCGCACTACGATTTGCTTATACGTATAATGGCCATATTTCTCATTCTTTCGACTTCTCCTTTGTACCTTTTCTTCAGTTTTTTGATTAATCCAACGCACCCCAATAATATAGACCAATACCAGGATAATGGAAAAAAGGCCGATGTGATAAATTTGTGCAGGTACTTTTATAACTAATCCCGCTATCACAACAAGCGTCATAAGTATTACAAGATAGCTGTATAATTTACTTCCTACATCCGTTTTCCCCATAATCTGTGTCTTTCGATAAATAATATCCAATACGGCTAACGCCAGTAAATTGAATAGGTTACTTCCTAAAAGATTTCCTATTGCTAAGTCAGGACTATCAATCGAAATCGCTGTCACACTTGCCGTCAATTCTGGCAAAGAAATAGCAGCACCAATTAAGATACCCATAAAGGAAGAGGATGTTTTGTTTTTTTCGCTTAACCCGTCCCCAAACATCGCAAGACGGCTGGCTACAAAATAAGCTAATATAGCTGATAAAATAAATAATCCAAAGGTTAAAAACTGACTCATTTTTCACTTCTCCTAAGTAAAGGATTCGACTTTTACCCATTCCCCTATAAGGGAAGCGTAAACTAGAATATTTTGCCCATCTTGAAAGATTGAAAGGGTAGTATAGTGGGAAATGATTTATATCTATTGTTTGGGGGTCTACATATGAATGCAACTCACATCATTCTTCTATTATTAATTGGCTACATCGTTTTCAGCCTTGATAAAAAACAAGAAAACATTCCTGTGCCACCTGTATTAGTGCTCATCGGGATCAGCCTCTCGTTTGTGCCTTATTTTGACTCAATTGCGATTACAGAAACGACTCTCTATGATATTTTCTTACCCGCTCTACTTTTCACATCCGCTTATCGGTATCCTCCAAAGGCCCTAAGAGAGCACGGCGGACTAATCGGAGCTTTAAGTACAGTCGGTCTACTTATAACAGCCGTTCTATTTGGATTGGTCATCTATTCTATAGGAGGGTTCTTCCTCCCCCTATCATTCATTGGCGCGATGGTCATAGCGTCCATTTTAACACCTACAGATCCAGTATCCGTCGTCTCTATTCTCAAACAGTCTGCTGACAACCCTAAGGTTGCTGATGTAGTGGAAGGAGAATCCATGATTAATGATGGAACGAGCATTGTACTGTTTACGTTCCTATCAGGTATGTATCTTCATCAAGAGGAACTTTCCGTTTCCTCGTTTATAAATGAATTTCTTCTGGTCTCGCTAGGTGGTGCATTGCTTGGAATCTTTTGTGGTTGGGCAGTGAGTAAAGCTGTGCACTTTACTCACCACAAGGAGTACCAGGTCATGCTAAGTATCATTCTGGCTTACGGTATTTTCCTTGTAGCTGAGCACATTGGAGTATCAGGCGTTCTGGCAACAGTGGGAGCAGGGATTATGTTGAGTTGGGAATTTGAGCATACGAACAAAGAAGATCATTACCGGGAATCATTAGATGGCTTTTGGGATATTGTAGAACCAACTATTCTATCCATCGTCTTTTTATTGATCGGAATTGAAGCTGCTAGTTATTTAGCGTTTAACTATTGGATATTATCGATCGTAATCTTTATAGCCTCCCTACTGATTCGGTATCTTGTCCTATTCGGAACCATCAAAATATTCCCAGCATGGAGGAAAGATATAAATGCAAAGGAAATTACAATCATGAGCTGGTCAGGTATTAGAGGAACAATGTCCGTCGTTCTCATTTTGGCCTTACAAGCAGAAAGCGGCAGCGGAGAGGCGGATTACCTTCTGTCCCTTTCTTTTTCAGTCGTGCTGATCTCACTCATCGTCCAGAGTCTTGGGATCTTCCCTTTAAGTCGCTCTCTTTTAAAAAAATGAATCTGAAATTGTAAATAAGATTTCTGTTACCGGTACATCCCTGTTCGTTTTTGTGAATATAAATCAAACCCCTCTGAGCTATGCGCTCAGAGGGGTTTTTTTGTTTAATAAACAGATGTATTATCTTTTGTCATATTTTCTAGTATCTCTTTTACGCGGGCAAGGAAGTTACCTGCTACGAGACCGTCTAACACACGATGATCAAGAGATAAACATAAGTTGACCATATCACGCGCTGCGAACATACCGTTCATAAAGACCGGCTTCTTCACAATTGATTCTACTTGAAGAATGGCCGCCTGTGGGTGATTGATTACTCCCATAGACTGAACAGAACCAAATGAGCCTGTATTATTAACCGTAAATGTACCACCTTGCATATCATCATTGGTTAACTTACCATTCCGTGCTTTTGTTGCAAGGTCCGTGATATCTTTCGCAATTCCTTTAATGCTTTTATCATCAGCATTTTTAATAACAGGAACAAACAATTCGTTCTCTTTCGCAACAGCAATGTTCAGGTTAATCGCTTTTCGTTGAATAATCTTATCGCCTGCCCATGTGCTATTCAGCTGCGGATATTCTTTTAACGCTTGAGCTACTGCTTTAACAAAGAATGAGAAGAATGTGAGACCAAAGCCTTCTTTGTTCTTGAAGTCTTCTTTCACAGCGTTTCTATACTCTACAAGGTTTGTGACGTCCACTTCAACCATCATCCAAGCATGAGGAATTTCAGTTTTGGATTTGACCATGTTTTGGGCAATTGCTTTTCGAACACCCGTTACAGGGATCTCAACATCTCCCTCGTTTGCTGTTGGCTGAGGTCCAGCAGATGGTTTAGGCGGTTGCTGCACAACAGGAGCTTCCTTCTCTTTAGGAGCAGATTTCGGTTCTTCTGCTTGTTTCTCTTCCTTAGGCGCTTCTTTTGGAAGATCCCCTGAAGCAATGACTTTCTCAATATCTTTCCGTGTAATACGTCCTCCACGGCCAGAACCTTGAACTTGATTTAAGTCAATGTCATTTTCCTGTGCCATACGCATAACAGCAGGTGAATACCGTTTCTTCATTGGTTGATCGGCATCGTCATCTGATGTACCAACCCCATCTTTCTCAACCGGCGCTTCAGGTTTTTTCTTTTCTTCTTCTTCTGCACCATCACCCTCTGTTTCGATGTAGCAAATTAAATTTCCTACTTCAATTGTCTCGCCTTCATCTGCAACAAGTTCAACAATTTTTCCGCTATAGGACGATGGCACTTCTGCATTCACTTTATCTGTCATGACTTCAGCGATCGGGTCATACTTCTCTACTGTGTCTCCTACTGAAACAAGCCAAGAACTAATGGTTCCTTCTGTTACACTCTCCCCGAGCTGAGGCATATTAATCTTTTCTTTAGCCAACTGAAAGCCCCTCCTTCATACTAGAATTCAGCAAGATCACGCATTGCTTTTTCCACTTTATCTGGGTTCATCATAAAGTATTTCTCCATTGGTGGTGAGTATGGCATAGACGGTACATCTGGACCTGCCAGACGTTTTACTGGGGCATCAAGATCGAATAAACAATTCTCTGAAACGATCGCAGACACCTCTCCAATAATGCTTCCCTCTTTATTATCTTCAGTTATTAAGAGCACTTTTCCAGTTTTCTTCGCAGCTTCAATAATGGCTTCTTGATCTAACGGATACACCGTGCGAAGATCTAAGATATGTGCATCAATTCCCTCTTCAGCGAGCTTCTCTGCTGCTTGAAGAGCAAAGTGGACACATAATCCGTACGTAATAACGGTGATATCTGATCCTTCGCGTTTTATATCCGCCTTCCCAATCGGAAGCGTGTAATCGTCTTCTGGGACTTCACCTTTAATTAAACGATACGCCCGTTTATGTTCAAAGAATAGAACAGGGTCATCATCACGAATAGCTGCTTTTAATAACCCCTTCACATCATAAGGAGTAGATGGCATAACAATTTTCAATCCTGGCTGATTCGCAAATACAGCTTCAACAGATTGTGAGTGATACAATGCTCCGTGAACACCGCCACCATAAGGAGCACGAATGGTCATTGGAACATTCCAATCGTTATTAGAGCGATATCGTGTTTTCGCTGCCTCAGAGATAATTTGGTTTACAGCAGGCATAATAAAATCAGCAAATTGCATTTCAGCAACAGGGCGCATCCCGTACATAGCTGCCCCGATCCCAACACCTGCAATGGCGGACTCAGCAAGAGGCGTATCGATTACGCGTGCCTCTCCGAACTTATCGTATAGACCATCTGTTGCGCGGAATACACCTCCACGTTTCCCAACATCTTCTCCTAACACAAATACTTTTTCATCGCGTTCCATTTCCTCATGCAACGCTTGTGTAACGGCTTGAATATAAGACATTACTGGCATATTCGTTTCCCCTCCTTACTCGTCCTCAGCGTAAACGTATTTCAATGCGCTTTCAGCTTCAGCATATGGTGCCTGTTCTGCATAATCTGTAGCCTCATTGATAAGAGATTTCATTTCATCTTCTAATTCTTTGTCTTTCTCTTCTGTTAAAACTCCTACTTCTTGTAAGTAGGCTTTAAACGTGATCAACGCGTCTTTTTTCTTTGCTTCTTCAACTTCTTCACGCTCACGATACGTACGGTCATCGTCATCACTTGAGTGTGGCGTCAAACGATAAGATACCGTTTCGATTAGAGTCGGTCCTTCACCATTACGCGCACGATCCGCTGCGCCTTTCACAGCTTCATAGACGGCTAATGGGTCATTCCCATCCACTGTATAACCAGGCATGCCATAGCCCACAGCACGATCTGATACTTTCTCGCAAGCCAATTGCTTTTCTAACGGCACTGAAATCGCATATTTATTGTTCTCGACCATGACAATAACAGGAAGCTTATGAACGCCTGCAAAATTAAGACCTTCATGGAAATCACCTTGGTTTGATGAACCTTCACCTAAGGTAACTAAGGAAACAAAATTTTTCTTTTCCATCTTTGCGGCTAGGGCAAATCCTACTGCATGCGGGACTTGTGTTGTAACCGGTGATGAGCCTGTAATAATACGATTCTTCTTCTGTCCAAAGTGACCTGGCATTTGACGGCCACCTGAGTTCGGGTCTTCAGCTTTAGCGAAACCAGATAGCATTAAGTCTTTGGCAGTCATACCGAAGGATAAAACAACACCCATGTCCCGGTAATACGGGGCTACATAGTCCTCGTCACGATTTAGTGCATAAGAAGCTCCTACTTGTGCGGCTTCTTGCCCCTGACAAGAGATAACGAACGGAATTTTACCTGAACGGTTTAACAACCACATTCTTTCATCAATTCGACGTGCTAAGAGCATCGTTCGATACATATCTAATACTTCATCATCTGAAAGGCCTAGTTTTTGGTGACGGTTCTCAGTCACAAAAATCCCTCCTTATTATCCGTGAATTTGTTTTCCATCAACGGCTAATGCCGCTTCACCCATCACTTCCGAAAGGGTTGGATGAGGATGAATGCTATGAGCAACTTCCCAAGGAGTTGCATCTAATACTTTGGCAAGACCAGCCTCTGAAATCATATCTGTTACATGAGGGCCGATCATATGAACGCCTAAAAGGTCATCCGTTTCCTCGTCCGCTATCATTTTCACAAAACCATCTGAGTTGCCGTAAACGAGAGCTTTTCCGACTGCTTTAAACGGAAACTTACCAACCTTGACAGTATACCCTTTTTCTTTTGCTTGATCTTCTGTCAGACCTACACTTGCTGCTTCTGGATTTGAATAGATACAAGATGGCACTTGCTCCATATCCATAGGCATTGGATCTTGATCTGCCATATGTTCAACAGCTATTATGCCTTCATGAGAAGCTACATGTGCTAATTGCATTCCACCGATGACGTCTCCGATAGCGTATATATGAGATTCTTTCGTTTGATAGAATTTGTTCGTTTGAATGGCTCCGTTTTCAACAACAATGTCCGTGTTCTCAAGTCCAATGTTATTCACATTTGGAGAGCGACCTACAGACACTAGCATACGAGTAGCTGCAAAGGTCTTAGTTTCTCCTTTATGTTCAGCCTGGACCTCAATCCCTTCACCCTTCTTTAAGGTGTCGCCAAGAACTTTAGCTCCTGTCACGATCTTGACACCTTTTTTCTTCATCAGACGGGCCATTTCCTTTGAAATGTCCTTATCTTCTGTAGGGAGTATGCGATCTGTGTATTCAAGCACGGTTACTTCAACGCCAAAGTCTGCTAGCATAGAAGCCCATTCTATCCCTATAACGCCTCCACCTACAATGACGATGGATTCCGGGAGCTCTTCCATACTTAATGCTTCATCCGATGTCATGACATAGTTCTCATCCACCTCAAGGCCAGGGAGTGTGCGTGGGCTTGATCCTGTAGCTACTAAAACGTTTTTGGGGATGAGCATTTGGTTCTCATCTCCGTTGTTCATTTCTACCGAAATCGTTCCAGCAGAAGGAGAGAAGATGCTTGGCCCGAGTATACGTCCATACCCTTCATAAACATCTATTTTCCCTTTTTTCATTAACCCCTGTACTCCAGTATGTAGCGTATCAATAATGGATTGTTTACGTTCTTGTACTTTAAAGAAATTCAAGGTTGGCGTTTCTGTTTCAACACCGAAGGTATCCGCTTGCTTCGTTTGCTTAAAAACTTCTGCACTTCGGAGTAAAGCTTTCGACGGGATACACCCTTTATGAAGACATGTCCCACCTAATTTACCACTTTCAACAATAGCTGTTTTTAAGCCTAATTGAGAAGCTCGAACTGCGGCGACATAACCGCCAGTTCCTCCTCCAAGTACGACTAAATCATATTCATTCGCCAATGAACTCGCCCCTTTCACCGAATAGGGTTCGGATAGTGTTTTGGTTGCTCTTCATGACGTAAGACCCGGAGTGTCCCTTCAGTCAGAGCTTGTAATTCATTTTCACCAGGATAGATCAAACAATCAGCGATCCAATTTACTCTCTCTGTAATCATCGACACAAACGTTTTACCATAAGCAAGCCCACCTGTAAGTGCAATAGCATCAACTTTTCCACCTAAGACAGCACTCATCGAACCAATTTCTTTCGCAACCTGATAAGCCATTGCATCAAAAACAAGCCGCGCTTCATCGTCACCTGCTTCAATTCGCTTCTCTACATCACGTGCATCATTGGTTTCAAGGTAAGCCATAATCCCACCTTGGCCAACTAGCTTCTTCATAATCTCTTCTCTGTAATACTCTCCTGAGAAACAAAGGGATACAAGATCACCTGCCGGAACGGTACCAGCGCGCTCAGGCGAGAATGGACCATCTCCGTGTAATCCATTGTTCACATCAATTACTCTTCCTTTATGGTGGGCTCCAACCGTAATTCCGCCCCCCATATGAGTGACAATCATATTTAATTCCTCATAAGGACGTCCAAGTTCTGCTGCCACACGGCGAGCTACTGCTTTTTGATTTAAAGCATGGAAAATACTCTTTCTTGGAATCTCAGGTACGCCTGAAATTCTCGCTACTTCTTCCATTTCATCTACGACAACAGGGTCGACAATATAGGCAGGGATATTTAGGCTTTCAGCAATCTCATGGGCGATAATTCCACCAAGGTTTGATGCATGTTCCCCGTTATAACCCATTTTCAAATCATTCAGCATCTCATCGTTGACTTCATAAGTGCCTCCTTCGATTGGTCGAAGCAGGCCTCCTCTTCCACATATAGCATCTAATTTTGAACTACTGATGCCCTCGTGATGAAGGGCATCTAGTATAGTCTTTTTCCTGAAATCAAATTGATCAATGATGCGCGGAAATTGAGAGGTCTCTTCAGCTGTATGACGAATCGTCTCTTCGAAGATACACTGGTCATCGTTAAATACACCGATTTTAGTTGAGGTCGATCCTGGGTTGATGACAAGAATGCGATACGACTGTTGCAAGGTGTTTCCCCTCCACTCCATTAATACTTCTATCTTCTTAGCGTCTGCTTAAGATATGATGAGGATTTTGTATAAATTTGCTTTGTGTTTTGCGGCGCTTCTCAATACGCTCTTCTGCCATGCGATCAGCTGCTTTGTAGGTTGGAATGTTATCACGTCGGGCAATGTTGAATACTTCCATAACATTGTCATATAACCCTTTTACTTTCTTAAGCGCACGTTCTTGATTGTAGCCATACAGCTCGTCAGCAACGTTAATAACTCCACCAGCATTGATGACGTAATCCGGAGCATACACAATGCCCATTTCGTGAATCTGATCACCGTGACGCGCTTCTTTCAGCTGATTATTCGCCGCTCCCGCAATTACTTTAGCTTTTAATTGAGGAATCGTGTCATCATTAATTGTAGCTCCTAGTGCACATGGAGCATAAATATCACAATCTACTCCGTAAATCTCATCTGGTTCTACAGCTTTTGCACCGAAGTCCTCCACTGCGCGAGCTACAGATTCTTTATTAATATCTGTAACAATGAGTTGAGCCCCTTCTTCGTGAAGGTGTTTGCAAAGTTTATAAGAAACGTTACCGACACCTTGAACAGCTATTACTTTCCCTTCTAATGAAGGAGAACCAAAGGCTTCCATTGCAGCAGCTTGCATACCGCGGTATACACCATAAGCTGTTACTGGAGATGGATCACCAGAAGAACCAAAGGCAGGCGAGATTCCTGTAACATAGTCCGTTTCTTCATGGATTGTATCCATATCATATACAGTCGTACCTACATCCTCTGCAGTAATGTAACGGCCATTCAGTCCTTGAATATAGCGACCAAATGCACGGAACATTTCTTCATTCTTTTCGGTTTTCGGATCACCAATTATAACCGTTTTACCGCCGCCAAGGCCAAGTCCTGCTGCTGCGTTTTTGTACGTCATCCCTTTTGCTAAACGAAGAGCATCTTCAATTGCTTCTTCTTCTGACGCATATGTCCACATGCGTGTACCTCCAAGGGCAGGTCCAAGCGTTGTATCGTGAATCGCAATAATCGCTTTTAACCCTGAAGCTTCGTCTTGACAAAATAGTAATTGCTCATAATCGTATTCTTTCATATATTTAAAAATTTCCATGGTTCATTTCCCCCTCTAATTTTCCTTTGATGTTAATAGCGCAAGCGCTAATGAATATAATTTACTCTCCGCCGTATCTGAGCGCGAAGTAAGAACAATCGGCGCTTTAGCACCACTGATCACTCCAGCGACCTTTGCCCCAGCAAAGTAAACAAATGATTTATACAATGCATTGGCGACTTCAATCGCAGGAACCAGTAAGATATCTGCCTGGCCAGCCACTTCTGATTGAATTCCTTTTTGGTTCGCCGCTTCAATGGATACCGCATTATCAAACGCAAGCGGTCCATCTACTATACAACCTTTAATTTGCCCTCTTTTTTGCATTTGAGTTAAAGCTGCCGCATCAACAGTGGCAGGCATAGTAGGATTCACAACTTCCACAGCTGCGAGCGGTGCTACTTTAGGTAACTCGATCCCAAGACCATTCGCTACCTCCACAGCATTGGAAATAATCTGTGCTTTCTCTTCTAGTGTTGGCGTTATGTTCATTCCTGAATCGGTTAAGAGTACAAATCTTTCTCGATTTGGTACTTCAAAAACGGCAACGTGAGATAAAACCTTTCCTGCTCGTAAACCATAATCCTTGTTCAGGACGGCTTTTAATACAAGCTTCGTATCAATCTGACCTTTCATAACTACATCAGCGTACCCTTCTGAAACTGATTTAACCGCTTCTGTCGCTGTCAAACTTTGGTCGGATACGTGCTTCAGTTCAATCCGTTTATCCGAAAGATCTAATTCAACCGCTTCAGCTATGCGTTGAATCTCACTTTCTTCTCCCACTAGTAAAAAATTTGCAAGGTCATGTTCAATTGCATGTTTTACTGCTGTTAATACTTCCTTGTCAGCCGCCTGGGCAACGGCTACCCTCTTTTTTGATTGTTGATCGACTTTTTCGAGTATGTCCTGCAATTTCATAAAAACTCACCTTCCCATTACTCTCACATTACTACTTATGCAAAAAGCATGCCAACTTTATTGTTTTGAAAACGCTTTTTTATCCGTGATTTAACCTGCAATATATTGCGTACTATGAAAAATCTTGCATGCTAGATTTGTCAATGCCGAACTTATCAAGCTTATAATACAAATTCCGGATAGAAATACCAAGAACTTTAGCTGTTTTGGTTTTATTACCTTCACATGATCTAAAAGCGTCTTCAATGACCTTCCTCTCATATTCCTCAAGAGATGATTGCAAAGTTTGCCCTTCCCACTCCTCAGAGGGGACACTCTTTAAAGAGGGATACTTCGGATGTTCAAAGAGCTCGGGCAAATGAGACAGCTGCACCTCTTCCTCATTCATGCTCATGTAAATCATAGCTCTCCCTACGATATTCTCAAGCTCCCTTACATTCCCCGGCCAATTATAGTTCTCCAGGTAACGAAGAGCTTCCCTAGAAATCTCATTCACGTTCCGCCCATAATCCTGGTTGATCTTGTGGATTAAATGGTGGACCAAGGAAGAGATATCAACCTTTCTTTCTCTGAGCGGCGGGATAAAAATCGGCAAACGGTTCAAACGGTAAAAGAGATCTTCTCTAAAGCTTTTATCCATAATGGCCTTCTCCATCTTTACGTTTGTTGCTGCAATGACACGAACATCTATGGATACAGGCTTCGTTCCCCCAACACGTACAATTTCATTCTCTTGCAGAACCCGCAATAACTTAGCCTGCATCGGGAGGGATAATTCTCCAATTTCATCCAGAAAGATACTCCCGTGATTCGCCTCTTCAAAATACCCACGTTTACCACCACGTTTCGCTCCTGAAAAAGCCCCCTCTTCATACCCAAACAATTCACTTTCTAATATCGATTCAGCAATCGCAGCACAATTGACTCGAATAAATTTATTATGCCGACGATTACTTTCATTATGAATCGCATGAGCAAACAACTCTTTCCCTGTACCAGATTCGCCACGAAGCAGAACCGTAGCAGGTGTTTTTGCCCCAACTTTCGCCTGCTCTAAAGCAAGCGTCATCTCAGGAGAATCACCAATGATGTCATCAAAGGTATATTTCGCCTCAAGACTTCGTATAATTTGTCTGGCCTTCCTCAGCTCAGTCGTCAGGGATTGAATTTCAGAAACGTCATGCAAAACCCCAACGCTTCCTTTCAGCTTTCCATCAACAATAACCGGAGCCACATTAACAAGCACTTCCTTATTAGCAGGACCCACGCTCATCCGCACACCTCGCACCGCTCGTCTCGTCTGTAGAACGCGCATGTGCATGCTCTCACCCTCTGAGATATCAGCCGTCGCAGGCTTTCCGACGATCTCCTTTTCTGTGAGTCCTGTAATACGTGTATAAGCAGGATTAATCATGATCCCCATTCCATTTTCATCCACCACAGAGATTGCTTCTTCCGATGACTGGATAATCGCTTCTAGCATGGTTTTCACTTCTTTTAGATCCGTGACCTCCTCTGCTAGGTCCACAACTTCCGTTATATCATTGAAAACCGCAAAAGCTCCTAACACTTCTTGATTAGAACCTATAATAGGAATCCTCGTCGTAATAATCTTTCGGCCATTTTCAAGTTCAAGCTTTTGATTCACTTCTTTACGCCTTACTCTCAGAATGTGAGACAACCTCGACGTAGGAATAATTTCTTGAATCGGTTTATTCACCGCTTCTTTCCTCGTCGTACCTAGAATGCGTTCTGCACTTCTATTCATAAACGTGACGGTTTCCGTACGATCAATCACGATCATGCCATCATGTATGGCACTTAAAATAAGCTCTTGCTTTTGAGTCTGCTGCTTGAGCTCAGACAACAACTCATTCTTTTCTTCTAGCAACTCGGATGTTATGTAAGCCACAGACCCAGGAATAACAACCGTTTTCTTCGACCTCGCCTGAAGCAACTCCTCAAACACAACTTCACTTCCGGTCGCCTCAATAACAATATCAATATCCTCGTTAATATAATCCTTCCAGTCTGTACCCGTCGGGATCTTCTTCTCTTCGGCTAATCGCATCCCCGGAGCTGACGCTTCTGTATCCACAACCGCGACAATCTCCATCATTTCCGTTCCACTTAAGAGGGTTAAAAGGGCCGTCCCACCTTTACCTGCCCCTACTACCAACACTCTTTTCATACGCATCAACACCTTGCAATTATTTGCATACTTTCATATTAGGTGAATGTGCACATTTTAGCAAGCGTGACGAGGCTAGGAAGAGTCGCCACTCTCTGATATACTACAATGGGAAAGAACGAAAAGGGGAGAACACACTAATGGCACGGTTTACGGCAATGTTGATCTTATTCATCCCTGGTGCATTAGCTGTATTAGGGTTCAAGCTAATGCGTGACAGCTTATTTGGGATTGTGCACCCTCTTTTACTACAAGTTTGGGTACAATTCGCATTCGGACTAATCGCGTTCCTAGGGGGCCTTGCATTTATAGGTGGCTTTATCCTTTACCGGGACAAGAAGTTAGGAAAGACACAAGGACGATTCAAAAAATAAAGGATGTCCACCATAAAAACCGCCTGGCAAAAGGGCGGTTTTTTTCTTGCATCGTTCCCCTCTAAAAAAAGACGAACAGACCAGAAGGATGTACCTATTCTACATGCTCCATTTAGCCATTGCAATAAAATGATGTTAACTTTCTTAACACAACGCGTTACATTCTACAAGATGTATACAATTTGGTATACTCAAATAAGTGAATTTAAATACAAGGAGGGCGAATATTGGAGAAATATGTAGAAGTTTTTAAACAGCAGTATCCATTTACCATGCTCACCGAAGCACAATACGAGCGGGTTTTTACTGGAGCTACTGTAAATTCATATAAAAAGAACCAATTCATCTTTCATGAAGATGAAAAAGAAGAAGAAAGCGATATTTACTTCGTACTGAATGGATTAGCTAAGAACATTCTTCATAGATCAAATGGAAAGCAACTTTCCATACGATATTATTATCCCGGGGACCTTGTTGGGATCATGATGATGCTTACAAGCGGGGAAATGAAATTTAGTGTCCAGGCCATTGAAGAAACAAAAGCTATTCGATTCAAGAGGGAACGATTCGTAGAAATTATGTCTGAGAATCAAGCCTTTTCAAATATCGTACTAGAAGGTATAAGCAATCTAATGAAAAGCTTGTATCACGAGGTAAAATACAAGACGAGTGAACTGGACGATTCAAGCTATGATCGCGATTTGTTTAAACAACGGGCTGTATCGTACTCAGAGACCCCAACCGTCATCCATCGAAACGCTTCCGTGGCAGAAGCCGTTAAAATGATGAAAGATGAAAAAGCAGGCGGATTAATCGTTTGCGGAGATGAGCAGGAACTAATTGGTGTTTTTAACTATCAGGATTTAATTCTTGCTTATTTACAAGAAGACTTTGATGGTCGAATAGAAGACTATTTAAATGAAGATCCTTATGCCGTTAATGACCAGGACTTCATTTATGATGCATTGTCTTATTTAAAACATAATCCAGCAGCGATTATTCCAGTTCTTCATCGCCAGCAGGTTGTTGGTCTTTTACGACAAACCTCTTTCTTAAAAATGCAGAATTCTATTTATTTTGATTTGCGTTATCAAATTGGAAAAGCCAAGTCATTAGAGGAACTAACGAGTTTATCCCCTCGCTACAATCGAGCTTTTCAGCAATTCGTTTCCCAATTATTGGACGACAACATGTTTGCTTACGACATTTGCGAGTTAATCTCAAGCTACAATGACGAGTTGCATAAACAAATATTACACCTCGCAGAAGAAGATATGGTTGAAGAAGGCTATGGCACACCTCCGATCAACTACTGTTTCATTGTTATGGGAAGCGAGGGAAGAAAAGAGCAGGCATTCAGCACAGACCAAGATAACGGGATGATCCTTGACGATTATGAACACCTTGAAAATAAAGACGAAATTGAAACATTCTTTAAGATTTTCTCTGAAAAAGTGAATTACATGTTAGAAACCTGCGGATTCCCACTTTGTTCCGGAGGCATCATGGCTAAAGAAAAGAAATGGCGCAAATCGTTAAATGAATGGCATACTTCCATTCAAGAATGGCTTGAGAAGATGGACGCTGAGGAAATCAGAGACTTTACGATCTTTATGGATTTCAGACCCATTGTTGGTGATTTCTCTTTGGCGTATGATTTAAGAGAATTTGTCACGAAGAAAATCCAGCGATCCTTGACCCTTCAGCAGCTTCTTATGAAGGATACGCTTCGTTTCCGCGTACCTATTCAACCATTTGGCCGCATACACGGGACAGGTCGTTCCAAAGTATTGAATTTAAAAAAGGGCGCTATTATGCAAATTGTGAATGCTGTTCGGATTTATACAGTGAAATACGGTATTGATGATGTAAATACGATAAAGCGTTTAGAAACACTACGAAAATACGAGCGCTTCCACCCAAGAGATACTGAAAATGCCAAGCTCGCTCTTCACCGTTTGTTGAGCTTCCGGTTAAAGCGAAACTTACAACAAATTCAGTTACAAGAAACGTTAAATAATGATATAAGCGTTATGTCTTTAACGAAAGAGGAAAAGAAAACGTTACGGGAATCTCTTCTGATTGCCAAACGCTTACAACAAGTTCTTGAGCTAAGTTACAACCGAAATCGGGTGGTATAACGTGCTACCAATGGACCTTGAGATCTTGAAATATATTCTTTTTGAGAAACATATGTATGCTTATAAGTTACGCCCGTATTTAAACACACAGAAATATCAAGAACTGTACGAAAAGCTCTTGAACCGAGAGCACAATGAAGAGTTGCTTAAGAAACCGATTCAAGAAGCTCCTTTTACGATTTTCGACCTAGAAACGACAGGATTATTACCTGAACTAGGCCATGAAATCATATCGATTGGGGCCATTCGAATCCAAGGCACGAATCATGTTTCTTACGAACGTTTCCATGAATATGTCCGCCCCATACGTCCGGTTCACCAACGAACACTAAACTTGACAGGCATGACTCGGCACGACCTTCGCGGGGGCAAAACATTCATAGAAGCCTATGATGCATTCATGGAGTTTAGTAAAGACAGCATTCTTGTGGCTTACCCTGCTGCCTTTGATATGAAGTTCTTGCAAACCATGCTCAAACGATGGAAACTTCCAATCGACACACCTCCTTCCATTGATGCTCAAAAACTTGTGAAGAACATGTACCCGCGTCATAAGCATCAACTTGATTCAATGATCAACTCGTTTGGCATTACTCAGTTAGAAAGACACCATGCATTAAACGATGCGATTATGACTGCTGAACTGTTTCAAAGAATACTGCATGATATAGAAGAATTCGGTATAAAAACAGTAGAAGAAGGCATGAATTGGGCCGAAGGGAAATAGAACACTCTCTACTACAAAAAAGAATGACAAACAAAAAGAGCTTGGGACCCCCAAGCTCTTTTCAATTTGTAGCTATTATCTTATTCTTCTTCAAAGAAAGCCTGATAAAGAGAGCGCACAGCATCTTCGAGGCGATCTGCTTTAATTCCAAACATCATAGAAACCTCAGAAGAACCCTGGTTAATCATCTCAATATTAACAGACGCAGAAGCAAAAGCTTGCGCCGCTTTACTTGAAACACCAATCGTACTATCCATTCCCTCTCCAACAATCATTATCATAGCCAGATCCCGTTCAATCGTGACCATATCAACTCTAAGCTCTTCTTCAATTCGTTTAACGATGACCGCTTCTTTCTCAGGAGTTAACTGATCACTTCGCATAATCACAGACATATCATCTATTCCAGATGGTGCATGCTCAAAAGAAATATCCTCTTCTTCTAAAATTTCTAATAAGTGCCGTCCAAATCCTTTTTCACGGTTCATTAAGTATTTACTTACATACAAACTTAAAAAGCCTTCGTCACTAGCAATACCTACTACAGGCTTACCGTTTGTACTCGTACGCTCAGCAGAAATGATCGTTCCTTTACGATCAGGGTGATTGGTATTCTTTATACTTACTGGAATACGGGCCTTGAAAGCAGGAATCAGCGCTTCATCATGAAACACAGAAAATCCAGCATAAGAAAGTTCACGCATTTCTTTATACGTTAGCTCTACAATTTCTTTTGGATTCGGTACGATATTCGGATTAACACAATATACAGAATCTACATCTGTAAAGTTCTCATACAGCGAAGCTTGAATGCCTGCAGCTACAATGGAACCTGTTATATCAGAGCCTCCCCGAGGAAATGCCATTAACTGATCATCAATGGTATATCCAAAAAATCCAGGGATAACTAAAATTTCATCACGTTTACGGAGTTCATAAAGTCGCTCATAACTCTCTTCAAGAACCTGAGCACGACCTGGTTCATTGCTCACAATAATACCTGCTTCTTTCGGATGAACATAAGATGCTTTATGCCCGAGAGATGTTAAGTACTGACTTAGCACTTTAGCTAACGTATCCTCACCCGCTGCTTTTAAAGCATCCATTCGGTGTGTATAAATGGTTTCACCCGTTACGATGGAACGAAGTTGGTCCTCCACTTGCCCTAGCACTTCTTTCGATAATGAAAGTTCAGCCAAGATTTCATCGAAGCGATCTAACACTAACGATAAAACCGTTTCATAATCTTCTCCGTTATAACTTCTCTCTGCTAACTGTATAAGAAGATCTGTCACTTTCGTGTCACCTGAATGGCGTTTCCCTGGAGCCGAAACCACAACACATTTTCTTTGTGGGTCTGATGTAATAATAGATGCTACTTTTTTTAACTGTTCTGCACTGGCTACAGAACTACCTCCGAATTTTGCCACTTTCATTTTGCTTCACCACTTCTTCTAGGTTTTAGCTCTAAGAACACTCTCGCTTAAAGGAATGAATTCACCTGTATGATAACCAGATAGGTGTACAGAGCATATTTTTTATATAATTTTTAATCTTATCACGAATTAAAAGAAGAAGTAAGATGATTTTTAGAATTTTTTTAATTCATTAATACGGTATTGCGATAAAGCGGTAAAGACTGGTAAATTACTCATTCTCCCCTTCGTAATGTAGGTCTTTCCCCTCTGCATAAAAGGTTCCTTTCACCATTCGATCTACTTTCTTAGCCATCTGTTTAATCTCCACAAAAGTCTCCGGAAATGCTTCTGTAGCAATGGAGAGCTGGCCTTCTCCCCTAGTCGTTAGAAGAGCCATTGTAGCTTGACGTTTACTCTCTAATTCATTTCCTCTTTCTAATAAGCGCTCATAATACTTATACGTTTCCTGGTATTGGCTAAGTTGTTGCTCAGTTAAACGACCTTTAATTCCTTCTAAGGTCGAGACTTCTTTCTTTACTTGATCAATTGTCGTAAGGAGAGACTTATACTTTGCTAACAAATCTTTAAGCTCAGCTTCCCTTTCCTCACGGTTAAAGCCTGCTATAGAAATGTGAGTAGACCGCTCCATTTTGTTCCCAATAATCCCTGCCTGCACACGAGCCAACGCTTCTACCCTTCCCCCAACAATTTTCCCTTTCGGATCATCGAGCAGAACGTTCTCAGATTGCAGGAGACTTCCAATGGAATAATATCCAACACGTATATCTCTTTTTGCTTTTAAACTTGATTCATTGGCATGTCTGACATAGATATTGCCGCCTGCTTCTACAGTGGTATTCGCAAAAATACCACCTTTGATGTAGATATCTCCAGTCTCCGCACAAACAAGCGGAACATTATATAAACCGATATCCCCTAAGACAGCAACATCTTTCGTAGCTATAACTTTATATCCTTCTTGAATGGTACCTTGAACCGTAACACTTCCATCAAATTCAATATGACCTGTGCCAGGCCCTACATCCCCTGGGATCATTAAGTGATTGGACACGTGAATTTTACCGTTGACCCGTTCAACTACCCCTGCACATTTAGCGCGTAACACATGCTTATTCTCTTCTTGAACAAGCTCCACCGTCTCTTCATCATATAAGAGAGGGAATTCTTTACCACTCGTTTGAAGGATTACATCACCATAAAGGTTCTTCCCAGGAGTGCCGATCGTTGCCGATAGCTTCTCTCCTAACCAGTCTCCACTTTTCACTTCATTCACAAAATTCATATCGTAAAAGTCTGCTTCTCCATTCGATTTAATCGTAGGCTTTCTAGAAGCCAATTCGACGTAGGATACAACAGAGTCTTCTCCATCTCTAGGCTCAATCCCCCTTGCTACAACGGCTGTCTTATCATAGAACGATGAATAGATGGCAGGTAAATCAGGTGATTCAACTACGCCAGCTTTTCGTAGCGCTACTATCGCTTCTTGTCCCCATTTACTTGCATTCTCTTTCCATTCTTGCTCAGTCACATTCCACACAAGGGTTGCTTTCATTTTTGAACGATCGGTCTTTACAATCACCGCAGGTTTGATGACCCCGATTTCCGCTCGTCCACCTTCTTGTTCAAGCGCCTCTTTTGCTTGTTGAAATTTCGTGATTTGAACCCGTGGATGATCAGTTAACATCCATTCTAAATCCTTAAACGTTCCGCCTTTTTGCAACACACGCAAGTAAACGGTTTCATTTTCTTCTTCTATTTGTATATAATCACTCGGTGTATGTACCGCCATATAAGGACCCATCCTTTTAAACATATAGGTTTACTATACCACAAAAATACCTTGAATTGGATATACTTTTTGTAAAATTAAAACATTTTATTACATTATTTATAAACAAAAAACGCCCTTCTCATTAAGGAGAAGAGACGTTTCATTCAAGTTTTATATTAAAATTGTAATAAGGTCTTTCGTACTACACTGCCATGTGCTCTAAGCGTAATTTATCAGCCACCATCGCAATGAACTCACTGTTCGTAGGTTTCGCTTTCGTCATGGAAACCGTGTAACCGAATAAGGAGGAAATGGAATCGATGTTACCGCGGCTCCACGCCACCTCAATGGCATGACGGATCGCACGCTCGACACGAGATGCTGTCGTATTGTATTTCTTTGCAATATCCGGATAAAGAACTTTCGTGATGGAACCGAGCAACTCAATGTCATTATACACCATTGAAATGGCTTCACGAAGATACATATATCCTTTGATATGAGCAGGAACACCAATTTCATGAATGATATTCGTAATACTTGCATCAAGATTCAGCTTTTTCTCTGGTTTTCGCTCACGCATTGAACGACTAGAGCTTTCAAAGTTTGGTGCAAGCCCATATACCTGACGAATATGATCACGTAAATTATCTAGATCAAACGGTTTTAAAATAAAGTAAGAAGCACCTAAGTCAACAGCTTTTTTCGTTGTCTCTTCCTGACCAAATGCAGTAAGCATAATAACGTTCGGAAGTTTCTGCTTATCTAATTCCTTCATACGACGTAAGACCGCTAAACCGTCAACATGAGGCATAATAATATCTAAAATAAGAACATCCGGATCCATATCCTCTAACATTTCTAAACATTCTTGGCCATTATATGCTGTACCAATGACCTCAATATCTGTCTGTTCGTCAAAGTAATCTTCCAGCATATTTAAGAGTTCTCTGTTGTCATCCGCTAAGCAAACTTTAATTTTTTCCACGAAATTTCCTCCTTAAATTCTATTGCTCCCGCTTTTCCCACAGTTAAATTTCGACACCAGCTGGAAATATCCTCTTTTTTGAGTAAAAATATTATGTTTTTTTCGATTTCCTTCGATTTTCTTTAATATTCTCGCTTTTTCGATAAAATTCCACATCATTAGCAAAGTCGTTTCCATTTGTCGAATTATCTTTACATCTTATTATAACATCGTTCCTAAAAATGGCAATGAAGATAGATATATGAAAAACGTATACTTTTGCGAATTTATGGATAAATACAATAAAAAAAAGACAGGATCAAATGATTCCCTGTCTTTAACTTGCTTTTTGCTGTGATTTCGATTTATAAATATCAATACCTGCTTCGTGAAGCATCCATTCAATGTGAACCCCATAACCTGATGTAGGATCGTTGACAAATACATGAGTAACCGCGCCTACGACTTTTCCATCTTGGATAATTGGGCTTCCACTCATTCCTTGAACAATACCGCCTGTCACCTTCAACAATTTAGGATCCGTTATTTTGACAATCATCCCTTTAGTTGCAGGAAACTTTTGTGGAACGGTGCTTACAATTTCCACGTCAAATTCTTCAACTTTCTCCCCTTCTAAGACGGTTAAAATCTTAGCAGGGCCTTCTTTAACCTGATGAGACAGAGCGATTGGCATCGGCTCATCGCGTAAACCATTGTCTACTTGCTTATCTAATTCGCCAAAAATCCCAAACGGACTGTTTCGTGTTATAGACCCAATTCTGTTCTCTTTAGCTGAGAACCGGGCATGTTTCTCTCCTGGTACGCCATTGCTTCCTTTATCAATTGACGTAACATTCGATCGTACGATGGTTCCTTCATGAATTTCAATTGGCTTTCTCGTATCCATGTCTGATATCACATGGCCAAGAGCGCCATATTTCTTAGAATCTGGATGGTAAAACGTCATCGTCCCTATTCCTGCAGCTGAATCCCTTATATACAAACCTATACGGTATTTAGAATCTTTTTGATCATATTTAGGTGTCAAATCAGTCTCGAACGTCTCATCATTGCGTTTCATCGTTAACTTCATTGCCTCTTGATTTTCGCCAGCTTTCTTCACGAATGGCGCTACATCACTCATTTGCTTAATGTCTTTTCCATTAATTTTGAGTAAGATGTCTCCTACCTTGATCTTCGCGTCCTCTCCAGGAGAAACTTTACCTGACGATGTTTCAACAAGGTGATGACCCACAATTAAAACTCCAAGTGTGTGTAATTTCACACCAATTGATTGACCACCTGGTATCACCTTAAAATCATCCAACACATTTACATCTACCTTTTTAATCGGTAGTCCGGCCACCTCATAAAGGACAGAACTGTCACCAACTTCGTTCCCTATAAGCGCGTTACCATCTTGTCTGAGAACAGTGTCGCCTGCTTTTACTTTTGTTTCAGCAGAAGCTAATGTAGGAATGGTTCCTGAGTGTTGATTCTTAAAGATGGTTACCTGATCTGGGATCGAAAAATACGTTTGAGCAGGTTTGAAAAACGGTACGCTAACAATAGCGACAAGGAGCAGGATTCCAAGTGTCTTACGGAAAATTTCGGTTGCTTTCAAATCGTTCACTCTCCTTGCTCCCAACCCATTGCTTCTTCATTTTATTTTTATTTCTGTACTTATAATGTGGCCTTCAAGGCTTCGTTTTAAACCCTACAAACATGAGAAAAACAAGTGATTCTTTCCTCTATTTCATATCAAAATTACGTATAGAATTCGTTCATTCCTCTCTTATTTACCGTGACCAGATTTACTCATATTATTCATGATAAAAAAGAAAAACTGCCGGATCGGCAGTTTTACACATGTTGCTTCTTGAATTTTTCAGCGAGATCAAGCAATTCTGTAGCGTGATCTTTTGTGGTTTCAGTCATCTCAGCACCACTGATCATGCGGCTCAATTCTTCTACTTTATTTGAAACATCTAATTCCTCTACGATGGTTTTAGTACGATCATTTTCCACTTCTTTACGAATGTACAAATGTGTATCCGCCATCGCTGCCACTTGAGGTAAATGAGAAATACAGAGCACTTGAGATGAAGAAGAAATACCGTGTATTTTCTCAGCTATTGCCTGAGCGACACGTCCACTCACTCCAGTGTCTACCTCATCAAAGATCACACTCGTGACACCCTGGTGTTTTGAGAAAATCCGTTTTAATGCAAGCATAATACGAGATAATTCACCGCCACTTGCCACTTTATGGATATCTTTTAATGGTTCCCCAGGATTTGTGGTAATCATAAACTTCACCAAATCATAACCATTCTGCCCAATTTTCACAGGTTTACCGTCGATTACCGGGTCCTGTGCTGAACCTTCAGAACTCGAGAAATCCACACCGAAAGCCGCCTTCTCTAAATGAAGGTCTTTTAATTCTTCTTGAATGGCATCCGTTAATGCGGAAGCTGCCTGTTCGCGAACTTCATGAAGCTGTTTTGCTTCTAGTGCGATATCTTCTGCTTTTTCTTGAATGGATTGTTCTAATTTAGATACATGGGTGTCCTTATTTTTGATCTGATCAATCTCTTCTTCCACTGTTGCTGCATACTCTAACATGTCGTTTACACTTTGACCGTATTTTTTCTTTAAGCGATTGATTTCATTCAATCTTGATTCAATGGAATCGAGCTCTTCTTCACTAAACTCTAACCCATCAAGTTGATTCCGAACCCCATGAGCCAACTCTTCTACCATGTAGTAATGATTTGCTAACTCTTCTGCTTTCTTCGCAATTTCATCATCATAAGCCCTAGCGTTCTCAAGAGAGGACAATGCAAGGGATAACCAATCCAAAGCTTTCTGTTCACCATACAGGGCGTTATATCCATCATTAAGCCCTTTATAAATTTTTTCGTGATTCATTAAACGGTTGCGTTGTTCTCCGAGTTCATCATCTTCTCCAGGCTTTAAATTAGCCTGATCTAATTCATTGTATTGGAATTCTAACAAATCAAGACGTTGTGCCATTTCTTGTTCGTTCTCACTTAATTCTTTATATCGTTTTTTTAAAGCGTCGAACTCCTTGTATAACTCCAAATAGTCTAATTTTGCTTGTCCAATTTGTTCCCGGTCGAATAAGTCCAATAATTCTATATGTCGATCCACATCCATTAAGGATTGCGTCTCGTGCTGGGTATGTATATCAATTAGAGTCTGGCCAAATTCCCGCAAGATTGCAAGCGTTACAAGCTTTCCGTTGACGCGACAAATACTCTTCCCATTGGCACTAATGGTACGATTTAGTACAAGCATTCCATCTTCTGCGATATCTACACCGAATAATTCAGCTTTACTATAGGCCTGATGGCGATCATGATCAAGAAAGAATAAGCCTTCAATTTCAGCTTTCTTCGTCCCATAGCGAACAAATTCAGCAGAACCTCGACCTCCTGTAAGCAGTTGAATAGCATCAATGATAATGGACTTCCCTGCACCTGTCTCTCCAGTCAGCACGGTTAAGCCTTCTCTAAATTGAATGGAAACTTCATCGATTATAGCAAAATCTTTTATGGATAATTCAGCTAACACAAGCTAGCACCTCAACTTTTCCAAAATGATTAAAGCATATCAAGAAAACGATCTCGAATTTGTTTAGAGTCCTCCTCTGTGCGGCAGATAATTAAACACGTGTCATCTCCGCAAATCGTCCCTAGGATTTCATCCCACTCCAGGTTGTCAACGAGCGCGCCAACGGCATTCGCATTCCCTGGCAAGGTTTTCATTACTATAAAATGCCCAGCGGTATCAATTCGAACAAATGCATCTATCATTAGCCTTTTTAACTTCTCAAGCGGATTAAACCGCTGATCCGCCGGAAGGCTGTATTTATATCGACCATCCACCATTGGGACTTTTACTAAATGCAGTTCTTTAATATCCCGCGATACAGTAGCCTGAGTCACATTGTAACCAAGGCTTTTCAAACGATCGACCAGGTCATCTTGGGTTTCAATGTCTTTCTCAGCAATTAATTCCCTGATCTTAATATGTCGTTGCCCCTTATTCATCATATCTCCCTCTCTTCTTTCCCGATTCAGGGAAGGATCAATCCATTCGATCAGTCACGATGCGGTGAACATCTCATAAACGTTCAAAATGGGACCACACAACGTAGCCCCATTTGATGATAATCTATTCACAAATTAATGGGCGTTGTGGGCTTCACGCACGATCTGTTCCACATCGACACTAGGGCGAATCATACCCTTTGCTTCACCCATCCAACGTAAATGAGCTAAGAACTCGATATTTCCATCCCCACCGGTAATAGGGGAATAAGTCACCTCTTCTACGACATATCCTGTCTTAGAAGAAAATTCTAACATATCGAAGAGCACCATTTTATGAACCTTGGGATCACGGACAATCCCCTTCTTTCCAACTTGTTCACGCCCTGCCTCGAATTGCGGCTTAATGAGTGCAACCACATCGCCACCTTCTTCTAGCAGCGTCCCAAGCACAGGTAAAATCAATTTAAGTGAAATGAAGGAGACATCAATGGATGCTACATTTGGCGCGCCTTCTGTAAGGTCCTCAGAGGTTACATAACGGAAGTTAGTACGCTCCATGACCGTGACCCGCTCATCGTTGCGCAAAGACCAAGCTAACTGATTATACCCTACATCAATCGCATAACTTTGCTTGGCCCCATTTTGTAAAGCACAATCCGTAAAACCACCTGTGGAAGAACCAATGTCAATTAAAATTTTATCCTGAACGGTAAGGTCGAAATCCTGCAGAGCCTTTTCTAACTTAAGGCCTCCCCTACTCACGTACGGAATAGCTTTCCCTTTTACATGGAGAGGGATAGATTCATCCACTTTAACTCCAGGCTTATCTAATTTTATGGTTTCTGAGAAGACTAAACCAGCCATTATTGTTCGTTTTGCTTTCTCTCGTGTCTCGATTAGTCCTCGTTCCACAAGAAGTGTATCAAGTCTTACTTTTTTCGTCATTGCTTCAAGCCCTTTGCTTTTGTTCTGGTAATATTTTTTTTATATTTGTAACGATATTTTCAGATGTAAGGCCAATTTCTTGATAAAGTTCTTTTACGCTACCATGCTCAATAAAGCGATCAGGAACACCCATGCGGTGGATTACCTGATTGTAGTATTGTTGTTCTTCTGCGAATTCTAACACTCCACTACCGAAGCCGCCTTTTAAAACAGCTTCTTCAATTGTAAGTATAGGCATGGAACGCTTCATTAAGTCATGGAGCATCGCTTCATCCATCGGCTTAATAAACCTTGCATTAATGACCTTAACTGAAATACCTTGCTTTCTTAGTTCTTCGCTCGCCTTAAGAGCCATAGGAATGGTGGTTCCAAATGTAAGAATCGCTGCGTCTGTACCTTCTTGAAGTACCTCCCAGGATCCAATCGGAAGCGCCTTAAGCTCCTCATCCATTTCTACGCCTAGTCCATTTCCTCTTGGATAACGAACAGCAATCGGACCATCGTCATATTCAAACGCGGTATGAACCATATGCTGACCTTCATTCTCATCTTTCGGCATCATAATGGTCATATTCGGAAGGTGCCGTAGAAAGGCGATATCAAACACACCCTGGTGCGTTTCACCGTCAGCTCCGACTAAACCTGCACGGTCAATACCAAACGTTACGTTTAGATTTTGACGACACACGTCGTGTACCAATTGATCATAGCCACGTTGCATAAAGGTAGAATAAATGGCAAGGAACGGCTTCATACCTTGTGTTGCGATTCCGGCAGCCACTGTCGTCGCATGTTGTTCTGCTATCCCCACATCAAATAGTCGATCAGGAAATTCTTCTCCGAATTTCTCAAGCTTTGATCCAAGAATCATAGCTGGGGTAATGGCAGCAATACGGTTGTCCGTTCGCGCTTTCTTCCTGAGTGTCTCACTAATGACTTCACTCCACGCAGGCGGTGCATCCGTTGGCTTAATTTTCTCTCCGGATTCAATCTTATAAGGTCCTACTCCATGCCACTTATCCTTTTGATCACTCTCAGCAGGATGATAACCTTTCCCTTTCTGAGTCATAACGTGGACAAGGACTGGTCCTTCAGTCTTTTTAGCATACTGTAGGTTCTCCATTAAATCTTCAAAGTTATGGCCGTCTACAGGTCCATAATACGTAAAACCGAGCTCCTCAAAGAACATCCCAGGTAGCATGAAGTATTTCATGCTATCTTTCAATCGTTCAGCTGCATTCGCAAGCTTCCCGCCTACTGCTGGAATACGCTTTAACACCCATTCCATTTCATCTTTGACCCAGTGATATTTACGAGCACTTCTCATACGCCCTAATACATTATGAAGGGCGCCTACATTCTGAGCAATCGACATTTCATTGTCATTTAAGATTACAGTAACGTTCTTCTTCTCATCACCAATATGGTTTAAAGCTTCTAGAGCCATACCACCCGTAAGAGCGCCATCTCCAATAATCGGGAGGATTGAATGGTCTTCACCCTTTAAATCTCGAGCAATGGCCATACCCATTGCCGCAGAAAGAGATGTAGAGCTATGCCCTGTTTCCCAAACATCATGCTCACTTTCACATCGTTTCGGGAAACCACATAACCCTTGATATTGACGTAATGTATCAAATTGGCCTGTTCGACCCGTTAAGATTTTATGAATATAGGATTGATGTCCCACATCGAATAATATTTTATCTTTAGGACTGTCATAAAGCTTATGTAGAGCCAAAGTAAGCTCCACAACCCCTAAATTAGCACCTAAATGTCCACCCGTTACAGATAATTTTTCAATGAGAAAGTTACGGACAGAAGCCGCAAACTTTTCGAGATCTTCATTAGAATATTCTTTTAAGAAGGATGGGTCCTTGATAGTATTAAGATCCATTCGGGATCACTCGCCTTCATCATGATTTTCTAGAGGATTTTTTACCCCTCGGTAAAATAGTAATGTTTAACTTTCTTTCCACAAGTGAAATAATTCGAGCTGCGAAGAAAATGATATCAGTTGACGCGCGAATCGCAAAATACTTCCCTAGCGCCTTGCCCCCAACAGTTACCGCTGCTACTATACTTGTAAAAATCACTGAGATGACCAAGTTGGTAGTCGAATCCTCTGAATGTCCAAGAATAAACGTTAAGCGCAAAACAACCATCGTTGCAGCTGTTCCACTTATAACGCCAGCGATATCTCCGATTACGTCATTACAGAAGCTCGCGAAACGGTCCGCATTTCTGACAATAAGAATCGCCTCTTTGGAACCGTTTACTTTTTCAGCTGCCATAGCATGAAAAGGAACTTCATCTGCAGCCGTTGCCGCTATACCTAGCATATCGAAGAGTACTCCAATTGATACAATAACGAAAACGATAATGATCCCTAACAGATAGTACACATCATCTAATATATAATTGGAGATAACTGTAAAAATAGCCGCTAACACAAACGTGATAACGGCGATCCCCAAGCTAAATTTTAAAGAATTTTTTAGTTGTGTCTTCATGGATTAACCTCTATATTTTAAGTTCATTCACGTATATGTATGAAGGTCAGGATGGTCACCTAAAAGATAAAAACTGCGGCTTAGGTCCAGTAGGTTTTCCCAAGCGAGTACCATGTGTTGCCACATCGGCGGTTCCCCTTTAAACTCACCTTAGCACCGTCACCGATTGCTAGACTGGATTGCCACTTAGTCCGCACTATAATCCCTTTCAGGTGTCATGGAACAGTCTAGGAGATTTCCTCGACAGCCTTTGGCCGCTCCTTAGCCTCTTTTGCAGCGCTGATTTCATATGGTCGGGTAAGCGATCGAATAGTGGCCATCTATCTTTCGCTCAAAAGCCATAATCCCCTCAGAGCCACTCAAGGCAGGCTACGCTGTGGACCGTTCTTCCCAAAACAATCTCACAGGTTCATACCCCATTTCATAGCAGACGTTTGAGAACAGCCTCCTACAAATATGGGCCTCCGCGGAAGCAGGGTCAACGCCCACATGCCATTGTGGATCGCCCCGCAACCTTAACTCCCAGCATCGACCCAAGGCTGGGCGCCTCAAGCCAACACAAGGAACTTCATCGATGTGCCCTTTGGCGGATTTTTAGGCCCGCCTTCAGGAACGGAGGGCCGACTAGAATACTGCACCATCCTGTTTGTATTTCTAATATACCACATTCATTCCAATCCCTCAATCCACATGTACTGACAATTAATTCTTTCGATCGCTAATGTAATCAATCAGATCCTCTAAAAGGGAACTATCGACGCCAGCTTCCTTAAGAGCAGCCCTTGCTCGCTCTGCGTACTTCTGTTTGTGCTCGATCGCTCCTTCAAGACCTAACAATTGAGGATATGTACTTTTATGATTTGTTACATCACTACCTACTGGCTTCCCGATCTCGCCTTCTTCGCCAATAACATCTAAAATGTCATCCTGGACTTGAAATAACAAACCTATATAGTTTGCGTATGTCTCAATTTGGCGTAATTGTGTCGGATTGGCCCCTCCAATAAAGGCGCCTGCTACAGCTGAGAATCGTAGCAATTCACCGGTTTTGTGACGGTGTATGGCTTCTAGCTCTTCAAGGGAGAGTGTTTTCTCTTCTGCCTCCATATCAAGCATCTGACCAGCTACCATTCCTTCAGCACCACTGGCCTTCGATAATTCACGTGTTAGGAATACTTTTTCACGGTCTGTCAGATGGTCATTAGCTGTAATAACGTGAAAGGCTGCCGTTAGTAATCCGTCCCCAGCTAATATAGCTGTTGCTTCATCAAACTGCATATGATTCGTAGGCTTTCCTCTTCTCACGTCATCATCGTCCATCGCAGGAAGATCATCATGGATAAGAGAATACGTATGAATCATCTCTACCGCACAAGCAGGAGCGAGCGCTCGATCTTCCATACCACCAAACGCTTCATTGGCAGCCAATAATAAAACAGGGCGAATTCGCTTGCCCCCTGCTTCAATGGAGTATAGGATGGACTCTCTCAGTTTTTCAGGAATTTGCATAGAATAGATCTGTTGCTCCATCTGCTGGTTTAACTTAGAGCGCTTATTCTCCAAAAAGGTCCCTAGCATATGCACCTTATTCTTCCTCCTCCACTGAGAAAGACTCAAATTCTCCCTGATCATTCATAATTTGTTGCATCTGTTTTTCAACATTATTCAGTTTGTCGTTGCAAACCTTAGAAAGCTTCATGCCATCCTGATAATAAGTAATAGCTTTCTCTAAAGGGACATCTCCCTCTTCTAACTTTTCTACGATCTGCTCAAGCTGCTTCATAGCTTCTTCAAAACTCAATTCTTCTTGTTGTGCTTGCTCTTTTTCACTCATGGTCTTCCTCCTTTTCCATTCCCCATACTTGGCAATCTAAAACCCCATCTTGCACTTTAACCTGCAGAGGATCTCCAGGTTGAACATCACCGATTGATTTCACGACACTACCTTCCTGATCAAAAGGAATGGCATATCCTCTTTTCATGATTTCAAGAGGATTTAGTAATGATAATTTATTTAACATTTGTACATACTGGTTATCTTTCGCTCGCTTTTCCTGCTGCATGGCTCGGTTCATACGCTTAGTCAATTGAATAAACGTTTGTTTCGCTACGTCTAGCGAGCGCTCAGGGTGCTGTTGCCGAAGACGGTTCATATAGACGTTAAAGTCTTGTCTTCTACGTTCTTGAAGCATTGTAGAGGATTTTTTCAAGCGCTCTGATAAGCGGTCTAAGTCCTGCTCTTTCTGCCTCATGAGTTGTTCTGGATATCGAAACGCATACGACTTCTGGAGACGGGTTAGTTGATCTCTTCCCTGACGGTGCTGGACCTGTAGGGCTCGACTAAGACGACTTCTCATGGAATTCACACGCTCTAACACCTCTGCCTGAGAAGGTACCGCTACTTCAGCCGCACCTGTTGGTGTTGGGGCTCTGTAATCCGCTACAAAGTCACTAATTGTAAAGTCTGTTTCATGCCCGACCGCTGATATAATAGGAATCGTTGATTCGGCAATGGCTCTTGCTACTACTTCTTCATTAAAGGCCCATAGTTCTTCAATAGAACCTCCACCTCGCCCCGCTATAATGACATCATAATCACCGATTTCATTTACTTGTTTGATTGCCTGGGAAATAGATGGAGCGGCGCTTTTCCCTTGAACGAGAACAGGGAATACCGTTACGTTTACAAGAGGATAACGCCTTTCTATCGTAGTTAAAATATCGCGCACTGCAGCACCGGTCGGGGAAGTAATGACAGCAATAGATTCTGGATAAGGCGGAAGAGGCAACTTTCTAGAATCCTCAAAGAGGCCTTCTTTTGAAAGCTTTTTCTTTAGCTCCTCATAAGCAAGGTAAAGAGCGCCTAATCCGTCTGGCTCCATATGTTGAATATAAAGCTGGTACTGACCATGAGGCTCATATACCCCAATTTCACCCTTAATCAGAACATTCATCCCATCCTCAGGCTTGAACTTCAAACGCCGATTGTTCCCCGCAAACATCACTGCATTGACTCTGGATTTGTTATCTTTAATCGTCAAATACATGTGTCCTCGACTGTGATGTTTGAAGTTAGAAATTTCCCCCTTTAACCAAATATCAGTTAAATGGGGGTCTGTTTCGAACTTACGTTTAATGTATTTTGTTAAGGCGGACACCGTCAAATATTGATCTTGCACGGTTAAGAACTCCTTTGAGGGATATGATTGAACTGCTTGGCTGCTTTGATTGTATTTTGAAGAAGCATCGTAATCGTCATAGGTCCTACACCACGTGGGACGGGGGTAATATAAGAAGCTTTCTCAAGGGCTGATTCAAAATCAACGTCACCTGTCAAACTGCCATCTTCAACACGGTTCACACCTACATCAATGACAACAGCACCATCTTTAATGTCTTCTCCGGAAATGAAAGATGGCTTTCCGACAGCTACTATTAGAATGTCTGCACTTTGAGTAAATTCTTTGAGGTTCTTCGTGCGGGAATGGCAATATGTAACGGTCGCATTTTCATTTAGAAGCATTTGCCCAATCGGCTTTCCGACAATGCGACTGCGGCCGAGTACCACTACGTGTTTTCCTTCAAGGCTAATCTCTTTTTCCTTAAACATTGTTAAAATTCCTAACGGTGTACAAGGTAAAAAAGTTTCCTTCCCAGCCATCATGCGACCGATGCTTATAGGATGGAACCCATCAACGTCTTTACTTGGAGAAATGGCTTCAATGATTTCGTCTTCATTGATATGATCTGGTAATGGAAGTTGTACAAGAACCCCATGTACTTTAGGATCATGGTTCAGGCGATCCACCAAATCTAACAATTCTTGTTGTGAAACTTGTTCAGGAAGCTCGATTAAGTTCGATTCCAGACCAACTTTTTTGGAGGCTTTGTCTTTACCTCTTACATAGGATAAAGAAGCGGGATCGTTTCCAACGATTACGACTGTTAACCCAGGAACGACTCCCATCTCTTTAAGATCAGCAACCTCTTTAGTCATCCGCTCTCGAATATCTTCTGCTAATTCTCGTCCATAAATAATTTCTGCAGTCATGGAATCCACCCTCTCACAATTAATCAATCATTTTCTTCAATACACCGTTCACAAAACTTCCTGATTTGTCATCGCCAAATGTTTTAGCTAACTCAATTGCTTCATTAATGGAGACCTTTTCAGGGATATCTTCTTGATAGTTCATTTCATACACGGCTATACGCATAATCGTTTTCTCAACAGATGCAATACGATTAAAGGACCATTTCTCAAGATGGTTCGAAATCTGCTGATCAATTGTTTCCTGGTTTTCTTTCACACCAAAAACAAGTTGATCCAAAAACGCATCATGAACTTGGCCATCTTCTTCCTCTAAAATATTCTCGATCGCTTCATTAGCGTCCATTTCATTTATGTCCATTTGAAAAAGCGCCTGAAACGCCTTTTCTCTTGCTGTATGACGATTCATCATTCATTCTCCTTTATGTTTCTTTCCGTTAAGAATGATAACACGTAATAATCAGAAATGCTATAAATAATAGAACCTCAGCGATTAAAAGCCAAATCACATTCTTGTCGGCGCGCGGGGATTTATAGGAACAGCATACCCAAATCTCAGGAGGGGTATCCGTATGGGCTATAGGTGAGGAGAATGGTAGCGGAGGGATCGTTTGTGACCTGAGGTTTGAAAGTCCATCTTACTAAGGAAATAACTAGCCGCCCTGCTGTCATCACGTCGCACAAAGTCTCTAAAGATTGCATTATTCATGTATGGAAAACCTAATAAGAAATAATCAACTATTGCCTGCTTGTGTGAGTCACGCGAATAGTAATGACAAGTTGAGCACCTCCACCTCTTCCTTAGCCAATTCATATGGAAGCTTTTACACTTTGGACACTCGACTCCTTTTTGTAACTCGTCGTAAGATATCGAATACTTATCCAATATATTTGTAGGCGATAAAGGGGTATGGGCATCAAGGATCATCTGATTCATATTTCCTGGAAGGGTGGTGGGTGTATTAAATTGAGATTCCAAATTTACAATATGATCAAACAAATTTTCTACTTGGGTGATGGCGTGCTGATGAGGGTTGAGCTCAGAGGATTTTATAACAGCGGAAGGGTGTGTGAAGACAACGCAGTATTTAATCGGTAATGCGATGTGATGTGAGGAAAACCATTTAGATAGGTGCCTGCGCTGACGTCCGACTTGCACAAGAGGATTAGGCAGCCTTTCTTCGCGTGTTTCGCCTTTTCGAATTAACTGACTGAAAGTAGGATCAAATTGAATAATTCCTGAAATATTCTTCACTTCTAATATGATGGCGACGCGATTTGTAACAAGGAGGGTATCTATCTGGAATACTTTATCTCCATCCACGATCCGTAAATCATGAAAGATGTGGTACTGGCGATCATCAAGATAACTTAGAGGATAATCGAGTTCTTGCTCTCCCCAATAGCCAGCTCTTCTTTTACTAATGCTCTTCATTACGGCAGATTTTTTCGGATGACGATAAGGTAATCTTTTTTCTAACACTTCTTCTTGTCTAAGTATGAAGGGGATGGTTCTCTTTTTTACGATCATGTAAAACTCCTTTCATTGCTCTTAAATAAATTACATTACAGCATTATTCGACTAAATGTTCGGGTTTCCTTTATTTTTTATAAAATTTGTAATCGGTGTTTTAGGAGGGGGCTCGAGCATTGATTAGCGGAACTAGTTTTGTTACTGCATTTGGGTTTCGTTTTAGACATTGCATCTTTGGTTTATGCACTACGATGCGGGATTTCTTCACTGCTCCTTACTTTTTCTGCAGTCCGGCGGGGATTTGGACACTGATGGCCGGCTTTCGACAGTACGGTCGCGCTTTCTTCACTGCGCAGGCTGTTTCTACACTCCGATCCGGCTTTCTTCATGCCAACAGCTCTTTCTACACTCCGAGCCGGGCTTTCTTCACTGCTCCTCACTCTTTTTGCAGTACGGCGGTGGTTTGGACACTGATGGCCGGCTTTCGACAGTACGGTCGCGCTTTCTTCACTACGCAGGCTGTTTCTACACTCCGATCCGGCTTTCTTCATGCCAACAGCTCTTTCTACACTCCGAGCCGGGCTTTCTTCACTGCTCCTTACTCTTTCTGCAGTCCGGCGGGGGTTTGGACACTGATGGCCGGCTTTCGACAGTACGGTCGCGCTTTCTTCACTGCGCAGGCTGTTTCTACACTCCGATCCCACTTTCTACATGCCAAAAGCTCTTTCTACACTCCAAGCCGGGCTTTCTTCACTGCTCCTCACTCTTTTCGCAGTACGGCGGTGGTTTGGACACTCCGATCCGGCTTTCTACACTCGGGTGGCGCTTTCTTCAGTCCCCAGGCTCTTTCCACACTCCGCCCCGTCTCTCTTCACTCCATCCCCGATTTCGACACTCCGCCCCACAAAACAAAAAAACCACAAAGAAGACAAGTCGTCTTCTCTGTGGTTCAAAGTTCCCTTTACACGCCAGGGATCTCTTCTTCTTCGTCCTCTTTTGTTGGTTCCATTTGGATCCCTACGATGTGAACGTTGATTTCTTTAATTTCTAGGGCGGTCATATTTTTAAGGGCTTGGCGCGTGCTGTCTTGGATCTGCTGGGCTGTTTGTGGGATGGAGATTCCAAAGTCCATGACGACGTAGATATCAATGACGATGCCTTCGTCTGACAGTTCAACTTTGATTCCTTTCCCGTGATTCTTCTTTCCGCCAAGACGTTCGGCTACGCCACTTGCAAAGTTACCGCGCATGGATGCAACACCTTCGACTTCTGATGCAGCGATACCGGCAATAACTTCAATAACCTCTGGAGCAATTTCCACTTTACCTAAGCTGGAGTCCTCTCCAACATTTAATAAATGATTTTCACTCATCTTGGTCACTCCTTTGTGTTATTCCTCTTCCATTATAGTATAGGTTTCAAGGAATTTCGTATTAAAATCTCCTCCGCGGAAGACTTCGTGTTCCATCATGCGACGGTGGAACGGAATTGTTGTATGAACTCCTTCGATAACGAACTCATCAAGGGCACGTTTCATACGATCCATTGCTTCTTCTCGTGTATTTCCATAAGTGATCAACTTCGCAATCATTGAATCATAATACGGAGGAATCATCCAGCCTGGATACGCCGATGAATCTACACGGACACCGAAGCCACCTGGAGGAAGATACATTTCAATTCGTCCTGGTGATGGCATAAAGTTCTTGAACGGGTTCTCCGCGTTAATACGACATTCAATGGAATGACCCTCAAATTCAATTTGATCTTGAGAGAATTGAAGAGGTTCATTATTGGCCACATGAATCATTTCTTTGATTAAATCAACGCCTGTCACCATTTCTGTAACAGGGTGTTCCACTTGAATACGCGTGTTCATCTCCATGAAGTAGAAGCTGTTGTTGTTCTGGTCGAAGATGAATTCCACCGTACCTGCGCCTGAGTAATTAACAGCTAAGGCTGCTTTTACAGCTGCTTCTCCCATTTCAGCACGTAGGTCTGGCCCAAGTGCCGGAGATGGTGTTTCTTCTATTAATTTTTGCAGGCGACGTTGAACAGAGCAGTCCCGTTCACCAAGGTGAATGGCATTTCCATGGTTGTCTGCAAGTATTTGAATTTCAACGTGACGGAAGTCTTCAATATACTTTTCTAAATAGACACCAGGATTACCGAATGCTTTTTCCGCTTCATTTTGCGTGACGCGAATCCCTTTTTTGAGTTCTTCTTCGTCACGAGCGACACGGATTCCTTTTCCGCCGCCGCCAGCGGTTGCTTTAATGATAACTGGGTAACCGATTTGCTCAGCTACTTGAAGGCCGTGTTCTTCATCACGAATTAAACCTTCAGAGCCGGGAACGACTGGTACACCCGCTTCTTTCATCGTTTCTCGAGCGACGTCTTTTGTTCCCATTTTACGAATAGCCTGAGCGCTTGGTCCGATGAATGTAATGTTGCATTCATCACAGATTTCAGCGAAATCTGGGTTCTCGGACAAGAATCCGTAACCCGGATGAATGGCTTCTGATTCGGTTAATGTGGCGACGCTCATAATATTTGTGAAATTCAAGTAGCTTTCACTACTCATGGTTGGTCCAATGCAATACGCTTCATCTGCTAGTTGAACGTGTAGAGATTCTTTATCCGCTTCAGAATAGACGGCCACCGTTTCAATGTCCATCTCTTTACAAGCTCGAATAATCCGAACGGCGATCTCTCCACGGTTCGCGATTAAGATTTTCTTGATCACAGTTCCATCCCCTTATTCGGATTTCACTCGGAATAATGGCTGACCATATTCAACAAGCTGACCATTTTCTACGAGTACTTCTACAATTTTACCATTAACTTCAGCTTCAATCTCGTTGAAGAGCTTCATGGCTTCCACAATACAAACTACAGAGTCCTTCGTTACAACGTCTCCTGTTTTAACGAAAGGACCAGCGTCTGGTGAAGATGCTTCGTAAAAAGTTCCCACCATTGGGGAAACAATCTCATGATCATAATCTGCCTTTGCCTCTGTTTGAGGTTCTGGCTTAGGTTCCTCAGCTGCTTGAGTTGGTTCCGGTTGCGGTTGTGGCGCAGGCTGGGCTGGTTGCTGTGCAGCAACTGGTTGAGCGGCCGGGCGTTCAACAACCTCTCCTGTATTTTTCTTCATAGTTACTGTTGTTCCATTGCTTTCATATGTAAACTCATCGATTGTTGATTCATCGATTAATTTAATGAGTTCACGAATTTCTTGTACTTTTAACATATTCTGCGCACCCCTTCTATATTTGAAATGCATATTATTAACTGGTACTAATAACACCTCTTAATATTTTACGACAAAGAGTAGTAAAACTTCAACCTACCAGAAAGCGCTTACTAGTTCTTTTCTCGATTAGAACGGGCTTTTCCTCTTCTCTAAATAAAAAAAATAACTATAAAAAAACAGCTTTCGCACACCGTTAGAGTGCGAAAGCTGTCTGTTTACTTTTCGTTTGGAATGTATTCTACTACAACCGGAACTGGTCCGAATTCATCATATACAATTTGATGAATTTGACTGACGTCTTGTTTAGACATCTCGTTTGCTTTTACTTTCACTAATACTTTATCATCCTCTGCGCGAACAAATACATCCGGATATTCTGCTTTTGCTTGGATGGATTGTTGAGCGACCGATTCTTTCGTACTTAGTTCTCGAATCTTATCAATCTCATTTTTGGCATCATTCACTTCTTCAGCAGAAACTTCACTAGAAGCCATAATGTTTTCTAGTTCTTCAATTTTCTTAGAGCGGCTGTCCATAATATCTAATTGCATGGAAGAGAAGTATTGATCAGACGAAAGGCTTGATGTGAGGGAACCATCTTCTCCTTCTTGAGTTGTTGCATCGCCTTCACTTGGTGTTCCTGCCGTTTGTTGGTCTGCGTTTTCTTCATCCCCCATGTACGCGAGCTCCCCTTCTGGTGGTGAAGTCATATAATACACACTCAGCACAATCATCAAGCTCAACATCGTTAGCAACCAAACCGTTTGTTTTTTTAACATCATTCTTTCATTCCTCCCTTATTTTTTCGGCATTACCGAAATTCGATGTGTAGGAACATCAAGTGTTCGTGAAACTGTTTCAACAATCCACTCTTTCACTTTCATATGGTCAGCACCCTTGGCTACGACTCCAACGCCTCGAACAGATGGTTTATCCGTCCGGATCAGGAGCGGAACTTCTTGGTCGCCTTGTCTTGTGACAACGATTTGTTCATCCTCTGTGAAATCTTCAATGTTACGCTCGCCACCACTCTTATCATTCTCTGTCGTGTGTTGCTTGCTCACGGTTGTATTTTTTTCATAGACCTTTGCTTCTGTTGACTCCAGATTCACCATTACTTCTACCTCTGAAACACCTTGAATCTTCTCGAGGAGCCCTTTTAGCTCTTTCTCGTAGTAAGTTTCCACATCTGACATCAGCATATCTGCCTCGTCCTTCTTCTGACCAAACGTTTCCTTTTCGGCAGGTTGCACACTCTCGGTTTGGATAGGAGGCGAAATCCCTTCGCTTCTGGCTTCATCGTTAGTGAAAAAGTCACCAACTAGTAAGATGAGTAACCCTAGCAAACCAACAAGTACCACGTAAGCTAGTTTAGTAGGCTTCCCACCATCGGCTGACTTCAGCTTCAGCAATGAAAAGATGTTAGTTAACGGATTTTTCTTCATTGAACCCCTCCTTCCCACTGTAAGATGAGCTGATCCTCAGGTATGTCCCATGCTGAAGATAAATACGATCTGACAGCATCTAGAGATTGCTCACCTTCTTGATCTTTTGGCTGCTGATTTAGATCAATCACAATTTCTTCAACCTCATCACTCCCTGCTTCTTGCTTATTTGTCTCTGCAAGGGTAATGTTGAGTGACTTTAACCCCTCTAAATTCACTTCTGCATCGGTTTTAAATTGGAAGGAAAAGTTTTGAATCTCTACGTTATGGTCATTCATCAGCTCCTCCTTCACTTCGTTTTCTAGCTGGACAGCCATCTGTTCTAAAATATATGCACGTTGTGAGGCTTGTATTTCTTTTTTCTTCTCTTCAATCGAATTTTTCATAGATTCAACTTCTGCCTGATCATTCCACCTGTTCATTTCTCGTGTAAAGAATTGATCCATATCAACATCGAATAATTTAAAAACAGGCTGTAAAAAGACAAGAATAAGAAGGAGCCCCACTACGAGTTTGATGTATTTTCGAAAGGAGGATGCAGGGAGTAAGAGATCTGTCACTAATGCTAATAGTAAGAAAAGAATAATCTGTGTGACCCATTCTGTTATAAACGCCACTTGCCCACCTCCTAACGAACCATCATGGTTAAGTTACTGGCTGCCACTAAGATGACAATGGCCAGAAAGAACATAAACGTAACAACCAGAAGGGCTGCAAAAACAAACAAGATATGCTTGCTTATCGTTTCCATCGAAGCAATCACCGGGCCTCCCCCAATCGGCTGTAAGATAGCAGCGGCCAGTTTATAAATAAGCGCTACAGCTAACACTTTCACAGCTGGAAATAAGGCAAGAGCAAGAATGATAAGCACCCCTACAATCCCCACTGTATTCTTTAGTAATAGAGATGCGCTAAGCACGGTATCGGTTGCATCTGTGAACATGCGCCCGACGACTGGGACAAAGTTCCCCGTAACAAATTTAGCAGTCTTCATAGCGACCCCGTCCTGAATAGCTGAGGTAGCTCCTTGCACTGAAATGACTCCTAGAAAGATGGTTAGAAATGCACCTAAAAGTCCTAAGCTTGTATTCCTCAATAACTGAGCGAGTTGCGTCACTTTATATTGTTCATTGATTGTACTCACAATCATGAGTAGAGCAGACAGAAATAAAAGCGGCAGCACAATATTGGAAACAAGGAGTCCACTTGTATGAATTAAAAAAACGATAACTGGATGGAAGAACGAGACGGATAATAAATTCCCAAACGTTGCCATAAGCCCAAGCATGAGTGGTAAAAGCGCGATCATAAAACTACTCATCATTTCCACCGCACCTTTTGCATAGGAGACGGCCAGGTGAAAACTGTTCAGCGCTAAAACGATCAGTACCAGGTAAACGACAGCATAGGCGACTTTACTGACCGTCTGATTCTCGAATGCATTTTGAAGGGACTGAAGAATCATGCAAAATAGCGTCAAAAAGATTAACGTTCCTAAAAGCTTTCCGTTGATTAGGAATTCATAAAATAAATATTTCAAAAGACCAGTTACCCAATCTTTGATCGAGAGGGAGTCTCTGTTCTGCATGAATTCGACGAAGCTTCCTTTTCGGATGCCTGGCAAGTAGCCACCATATTCGTCCACAACTTGATTCCAATATGACTGAATTTCTGTGAACGTAACCGGATCGAGTGTAGGGCTCGTCCCCTCAACAGGAGGCGACTGAGCGTGGACAGGCTCTGATAAGAAGACGAGAATCCAAAGGGCAAGGAAAAGGACAACAATTAACTGCCGGAACACTTTCATCAACGCTCAAAGCCACCTCCTTCTTGAATCCATTAAGCTGGAAGGAAACCTAGTATAGTTTCAATAACAGCGGTTAGTATTGGAATAGCAAGGACCAGAATAAATACTTTACCTGCTAACTCAATCTTAGATGCTACTGAACCAAGACCTGCGTCCCTGGTAATCTGAGCACCGAATTCAGCCACATAAGCAATTCCTATAATCTTAAGAATCGTCTCCACGTACATGCCGTTCACGTTGGCTTTTTGAGCGATATATTCAAGCAACGTAAATACTTGTGCAATCTCGCGGATTAGAATAAGAAAGATAATAATACCTGTAAATAGAATCAGAAAAAATGCAATAGAGGACTTTTGTTCTTTTACAATGATCGTCAACACACTTGCTACGAGGGCAAAGGATACGATCTGGATAATCTCCATGTCATCACCCTTAACCTTGGAATAAGAAGACAGATTTGATTTGCTGGAACAAATCTTGAAGGCCATCCATTACAATAAAGAGCACGATTATAAATCCAACTAACGTAGCCCAATGGGCAATGTCCTCTTTTCCCATCTGTTTCAAAACCGTGTGAATCATAGCGACAACAATCCCCACTCCAGCAATCTGGAATAGAATATAGGCCTCTCCAATCATGTTGTTTACTCCTTTCGCCTTTACATGAATAACAATATAATGAGTAATCCTGTTAAAAAGCCGAGACTCTTGACCATCTTGCTATATTTTTGTTGCTGTTCTTCTGCTTCTTTTAACTCTCTCTCTAAATGCGATATGGCCAAGCGTATATGCTTTTGTTGGCCTGTGAAATCATGTTGGCCGAGAGTTTGTCCAAATTGCTTCATAATCTCTTTTTCGCCTTCTCCTAATGCACTAAGAGGCCAGAATGACTGGATTCGCTGTTCCCAAACGTCATAAAGAGAAGCACTGCTTTCCTTAAGTTGATCGCTGAATTCATAGAAAAACCAAGCCATTGGTTCTGGAATTTGACGGGCCACTTTCTCACATGCTTCTATGACAGGAGAATGCCCATAAAGGATTTCTGCTTCTAGTACTTGTAGCGCATTTTTCAGCTGACGAATTTGTTTTGGCCTTTCTGTCAGCCTTCTGGCAAATTCAAACCCTCCCCACGTTGTAGCGCACAGCAGGATAAGCGCTCCGATCCACTTCATGTGACACACCCCTTTTCTTTGGTGAAAGCCGCTGACCTTTTCCATCAAGGAGTGTTCGAACAAAACCTGGCTTTGTTTTACGTTCAAGAATGACGAATCGTTCAAACACTCCTTGTTGAAATAACGGGGTAAGTGAAGGTCTCTTCTGAACGGCTTCATATTGATCCCCATGAACAGTCGATATAACCGTTACCCCTGCGTATAAGGCTTCAAGAAGAGCGTCTACATCTGCCTGACTACCAATTTCATCAACAATTAGAATCTCCGGAGACATTGAACGAATCATCATCATCATTCCTTCAGCTTTCGGACAAGCATCCATCACGTCCGTTCTTAAACCAAGATGATGTTGGGGGACCCCGTGGATACTCCCGGCAATTTCTGAGCGTTCGTCAATGATCCCAACCTTCTTTGAAGAAATAAGGTCCGTCCCTTGACTCATAATTCTTGCCATATCTCTTAGAAGCGTGGTTTTCCCTGTTTGAGGAGGCCCTATGAGAAGGGTATTCGTATACTCCTTGTCATAAAGTTCTTCCACGAGAGATTGAGCTACACCGATTTTTTCTTTTGCGATTCGGATATTAAAGGAAGCAATGTGACGAATGGCCTTCACTACCCCTTTTTCCGTGTTGACTTTCCCCGCCAACCCTACCCTATGTCCCCCTGGGATCGTAATGTATCCCTCTCTCAGCTCGTCCTCCAAACGATAAATCGAGTATTCTCCAAGCTGATTTAATAAGTAATTTCCGTCTTGCTCACTTGGAATGATCGTCGGAATCAGTCTGCTTCCATCATCATAGATGAGCTCTAATGGCTTCGTGATCCGGAAGCGAATCTCTTGCAGACGTCCCCAGCCGTCTTCCCCGATTTGCTGCAGTTCTGATTGAATGTAGGACGGGAAAAGTCGCAAAATCTCTTTCATAGCTCTCCCTCACAATCTTTGCACTTGTTTACTGTAAATCTATGCGTGTCCATCTGATTTATGACCAAAGATAGAAAAATGAGAGAGCGCTCTAGTAACAGAGGCGTTTTGCATAAAAATAGTAGAAACTCTAAAACAAATACGCTTTTTTTCCCACATAAAAAACGCCTAAGGATTGCACCTTAGGCGTTTAATAGCAAGTAGTTATTTGTTTTGTCCCTAATGCTAAACATAGCGATCACTTTTCTAGTAAAAAAGCTCCCTGACTGAGTCAGAGAGCTTAGAATCATTCTTAGTTATTTGAACGGGAAACGTATTTACCATCATCTGTGCTGATCGTAAGGACGTCGCCTTCATTAATGAAGAATGGCACCTGTACACTAAGGCCCGTTTCAAGCGTTGCTGGTTTTGTACCACCGCTTGCCGTGTCTCCTTTGATACCAGGTTCTGTTTCGGTAACCTGAAGGTCAACGTTTTTCGGTAATTCAACACCAATTGTTTCACCTTGATAGAAACGAACTTGGATTTCCATGTTCTCTTTCAGGTAGTTCAATTCGTTTTCGATCTGTTTCGTTTGAAGTTCGACTTGGTCGTACGTGTCTGTGTCCATAAATGTATGAACGTTATCTGCAGAGTAAAGGTATTGCATTTTACGGTTCTCAATGTGTGCTTTTTGAACTTTTTCACCTGCGCGGAACGTTTTCTCTTGAATCGCACCAGTACGTAAGTTACGAAGTTTAGAGCGTACGAATGCTGCTCCTTTACCTGGCTTAACGTGTTGGAAGTCTATTACTTGCCAGATCCCATTGTCTACTTCAACTGTAAGACCTGTCTTAAAATCGTTAACTGAAATCATAATTGAATTTCCTCCCTAAATAAGCTTAAAGCGTAATTAACTCTTTTGAAGAGTGAGATAAACGCTCATTACCTGTCTCGGTTACAACTGTATCATCTTCAATTCTACAGCCACCTACATTTGGAACGTAAATGCCTGGTTCAACTGTTACAACCATTCCAGGTTCAAGCTTTTGCTTGTCGTTTCGGAATGATAAACTAGGTCCTTCATGAACATCTAGTCCAACTCCGTGACCGGTAGAATGGCCGAAGTATTGTCCATACCCTTGTTCTTTAATATAATCACGAGTCAAGTCGTCAGCTTCTTTACCAGTAATGCCGGCTTTTATTCCATCCATTCCACGCAGCTGCGCTTGTAAAACCGTGTCATAGATCTTTTTCAGTTCATCACTAATCTCACCAACAGCAACTGTTCGTGTAATATCAGAACAATATCCTTTATATAAAGCACCAAAGTCTAACGTGACTAATTCACCAGATTGAATCTCTTTCTCAGAAGCCACTCCGTGTGGTAGCGCAGAGCGATAACCGGAGGCTACAATAATATCAAATGAAGATGAAGTCGCGCCTTGTTTGCGCATAAAGAACTCCAATTCATTGGATACGTCGATTTCTTTAACTCCTGGCTTTATGTAGGACAGGATATGCTCAAATGCTGCATCTGCTATCTTAGTTGCTTCCTTTAATATCTTAATCTCATCCTCAGTCTTAATCAAGCGTAATTTTTCTACGATGCTTGCTGTCGGAACAAATTCCGCTTCTAGAACAGATTGATATTGCTCAAATAAACTATACGTCACGTGTTGTTTTTCAAATCCTAGTTTTTTCACGCCTAATTCTTTCGCTTGCTGAGCTACCTCTTCGTGAATAGGTGCCTTATGTTCCACAATCGCAAATCCACTTGTTTGCTCTGCAGCCTGCTCTGTATAACGGAAATCCGTAATAAACAGTGCTTCATTCGCTGTTACAAGCACGACTCCGGCTGATCCTGTAAATCCAGTTACGTAACGACGGTTCTGTTCACTTGTAATTAAAAAGCCGTCCAAGCCCTGTTCTTCAATACTGCTTCTTAAACGCTTCAATGTATCCATGTAAATCCTCCCCCTAAAATTGTTCTAAAAATGTTTGTGCAGCTAACTTGTAGCCAAATGAACCAAGCCCTACGATCTGCCCGTAACAAACTGGTGCCAAGAGAGATGTGTGGCGAAACTCCTCCCGTTTGTGAACATTTGATATATGTACTTCAATCACAGGGAGGTTTGCTCCTGCAATCGCATCTCGAAGCGCTATACTTGTATGCGTATAAGCTCCTGGATTAAAGATAATCCCCACATCTTGTCCTATAGCTTCGTGAATACGATCAATTAATTCCCCTTCATGATTCGATTGGAAGGAATCAAACGCCCATCCATTCCCTTCAACCATTGTTCGTAAGGTTGTTTCGATGTCACCAAGGGTACCTTTCCCGTAAACACCTGGTTCCCGCGTGCCTAATAAATTTAAGTTGGGTCCATTTAATAAAAGAATTTTGTCCATCTAGTGATCTCCCTTCCTCTTGAATTAAGGGAAATATTCCGACACTTTTTAGGATAACACAGACCCCCCTACAATTGGGAGCGATTTAGCTGGGTTGATTGTTTTGTTGATAATCGTATGAAATGGAATATCCTATAAATGCTCCATATAAAATAAATAAACATAAACTTGTGACGATCGTATCACTATCTAAATCCCCTAAAGATGGTACAGCTGAAAAAACGGGCTGGAACAAGAAAAATACAATAAACCACAATGCAGCTCCAAAGGCCATAGATGGCCAGAGTCCTTTAGTGTTTTTTAATAGACCAAAATACAAAATAGCGATTAAGAGTGAGATGAGCCCAACAGCAAGAATAGCAATAAGCTCTCCCAGCCATCTACTACTCCACTCATTTTGAACGAAGGAGCGAATTACGAAGCTACCTGCAGAAACAGTTGAAAAGTTAAAGAAGTACGCTACTGTCCCGATGAAACTCCATAAAACACCACCAATAAACCCCGTCACTAATGCTTTACTTATAACAGACATCGGTTTTTCTTTTTGGTTTTGCTCCAACTGAGGGTTTTGCTTTCCTTCTTGTTTTTGTTGTTGTTGATCTTTTTGATCTTTTTGATCTTGTTCAGACATCTCCATCACCTCGGTCTTAGCATGACCATTTTCGAATAATTCCATGCTTTTATTTAACAAGACTAGAGGTGAACGCCATTTTCTAGTAAAATGAAGGAAATAGAAAATCATCAAGAGGATGGTGTGGCAATGAGCGAACAAACGAAACCAGTTTACGGAGGCCAGGCCGTAATGGAAGGGGTCATGTTTGCCGGTCAGACGAGTTACGTCACGGCGATTCGGCGAAAAGACGATTCCATTGAATATTTTGAGCTAGAACGGAAAGAATCTAAAATAGAGAAGCGTTTAAAGAAAATTCCATTCTTAAGAGGTCTTGTCGCGTTAGTACAGGCAAGCGCGAATGGGACGAAACATCTAAACTTTTCTAGTGAACGATATGACGTTGACCCAAAAGATGATGAATCCATCAAAAAAGAAGAAGATTCTTCTAAACTCGCAATGATTCTTGGGGTTGGAGCTGTCGGTGTTTTATCATTTTTATTTGGTAAACTAATCTTCACATTAACTCCTGCAATTATTGCAGAATTATTCCGCTTTGCTGTCCCAGGTAAAACCGGACAAGTGCTCTTAGAAGGGTTATTCAAATTTATCTTTCTACTTGCATATATTTATCTTATCTCCCTCACTCCAATGATTAAACGAGTATTCGAATATCACGGGGCTGAGCATAAGGTGATTAATGCGTACGAAAACGGGAAAGAATTAACTATCGAAAACGTTCAAAGTCAATCCCGCCTTCACTACCGATGTGGATCAAGTTTCATATTATTCACTGTATTTGTAGGGATTCTGTTTTATCTTTTACCATTTGTAGCTACAGAACCAATGTGGTGGCGCATGGCAAACCGTATTATTTTATTACCATTTGTAATCGGGGTTTCCTTTGAAGTGCTACAGCTAACTAATAAAGTACGAAACATTCCAGGACTTAAGGTGCTCGGCTATCCTGGATTATGGCTACAGCTTCTCACAACAAAGGAACCAAAGGATGATCAAGTGGATGTAGCGATTCATTCTTTCAAAAAAGTGCTTGAAAATGATAAGAATGCATCTAAAAGTGGTATACATGGTAGTAAGGTCATCTCATAATTAGGGATTGAATGCTGAAGGGAGGAAAACCAGTTGGCTCATAAAATTATTAAACCTCTTACTTATTTTATTATGGCGTTAGCTTTAATTGGCATAGGTGTTCGATTATTTACGGATACAACTAGCTTTTTAATGGATATTCTCGTCACAGTCTTATTTGCAGCAGTCATCATTGGAATTGTCTACTTCATTTTCTCAAGACGGAACGGTGGGACCTCGAATGAAATGAAACAATACCGAAAGGCAGCCCGCCAATCGAAACGAAAATACAAACAACCGACGACCTCTTCTAGCATCGCGAAAAAAATGAAGCCTTCTACCATTAAATCAAAAATGGCTAGTAAGAATCCAAAACCAAGAAAAGAAATCCCTCACCTACGGGTCATTGAGGGAAATAAAAGCAAAAAGAAAAATCGAGCTTCCTTCTAAGGGAAGCTCGATTTTTTATTATCCGCTCCAATGTCTTAAGAATGTAGTTGCATGTTTCTCTCCAACGGCAATCAATTTATCAATGGAACCTTCATTTAAATCAAAATCTGTCGTCTCCACGTCTTCTACCGGGATAAAAATAATATCAACCGCATCCTCTTTATGAATGTACCTCGCATCATGCGCTTGTTTCATCGTGACAAACAATGCTTGAAACATCTCAATTGCATTTTTAATCTTACGAGCCGGGATGTGATCATTGCCCTTACTGAGCTTCATCCCAAGGATCGGCCTCATCCGCCTTTCTAAATTAGAGGTAAACACCCAAATCGGAAAATTACTCAAAAGACCCCCATCGACTATCAGGCTTTTTTGGTGGCCTTTTCCAACCATTGGTTCTGGCATAAAAAAGTAGGGAAGCCCTGCACTCATTCGCACTGCTTTCGCCACTGTAAATTCATTCGGTGATATGCCGTAAACCCGTTCTAAATCATCAGGAATAACGACAATTCTTCCTAGCGTTAAATCGGAGGCAATTACTTTCAAAGATCCCTTCGGTAAGTCACGGAACGTATAGATGCCCTTTTTTCCTAGCACTTCATAAATCCAATCTTCTAATCGTTTCCCTTTATATAAACCCATCCGAAAATAAAGAAAGAGCCAGTTTGAGAACGGAAACCAATCACCAAATGTCGGAGGATCCAAAAGCTTCTTTAATTGTAATTCTTTAAATAACTGATGGATTTGTTCACTCTTATACCCGGCCGCGAGAAACGACGCCATAATAGCACCGGCAGAAGTGCCCGCAACTCGTTCAAATTGATAGCCTTTTTTCTCGACAGCTTCTATCGCTCCAATAAAGGCAATGGCTTTAACCCCGCCCCCTGAGAACACGCCATCAATCTTCATAAGACGCCCTCCTTCCCCCTTTATGATTATCTATAATCATATAAAACCTGTCCTAGACCAGAAACCATTTTGTATCCAGTTTAGTTGATTGGTTTTAGACATTTGGGAGCTGGTTTCTGTGTTCAAGAGCCGGGTTTCTACAATTCTTGGCTTTGTTTCTTCATATCGCTTCTGGCTTTCTACAGTGCGAGCGGACTTTGAACATTCAGACTCCGCTTTAGACACTCCATACCCCATTTCTACATTCAATTGCTAGTTTCTACACTCCTATGATAAGTATCTTCATACACCTCAAGTTTTTCTTCACTCCTATTCGGCTTTAAACACCACTCCCCCCTATTTATACACTCCAAGCCAGCTTTCTACACACCACACTCAGTTTCTACACTCCGCTCCTCTAAAAAGACGCTCTTAAAGCATAAAAAAACACCTGAATCATCAGGTGTTTAGTCTTCTTTCGCTTGTTCTTCATTTTGTTGTTGAACGAGTCGCAATTGTTCAATGCATTGAGGGTTTTCTTCGAAGAATTGAACCAGGTCACCGATACGGTCGATGGAATTCCAGCTCATATGGTGTTCAATTCCCTCTACATCTTCGTATATATTTTCTTTGTTCACGCCTATAATCTGTAAGAATTGCTCTAATAATTCGTGACGATACACGAGTCGCTTGCCAACTTTTTTCCCTTTAGAGGTTAGCACAAGTCCTCTATATTTTTCGTAATTCAGATACTGATCTCGGTCTAGCTTTTGTACCATTTTCGTAACAGATGAAGGATGGACTTGAAGATTTTCAGCGATATCTGAAACTCGTGCATAGCCTTTATCCTCTATTAGCATATATATTTGTTCAATATAATCTTCCATACTTGGTGTTGGCATAAAAATCCTCCAATTCTGCCTCAGCCTACTGTTAAAAATGATACACTAGATTCTTCTCGATGACAAGATTGTCTTACGTGAAATAACTGATCTTACTTTTCGGAAAATATTCGTTAATGTAGGCTTCCATCGTCTTCTTAATGTCTTCTTGTGTCTCGGTTGGATAAACGTATTTACCAATGCCGTAACGTCCCCATTTGTACTTTCGCTCTTCTTCATCCATTTCAAGCTTAGACTTTGGATAGCGCTGGAGGATGACGCGTTTAGCCGGTTTCGTGAAACGGTGCTGAATGAGCTCAAAAGTTAGATCTTCCTCATCTACGGAGGACCCTTTTAACTGCTCATGAAGGTGAGCAAACATTTTATGATAGCCTTCTTTCCACGTGTCATCGTATAAATAAATCGGTGCTACAATGAACCCAAGGGGATATCCCGCATCTGCAACTTTCCTGGCCGCTTCTAATCGTTTGTCTAATGGTGAAGTCCCAGGTTCAAAGTTCTTAATGACATAGTCCGCATTTATGCTGAAGCGGAATCGGGTGTGACCATTGTGTTCTGCATCTAATAAATGGTCAACGTGGTGATATTTCGTAACGAATCGAAGGCGCCCCTTCTTCTGATCTCCCATAAATTCAATCGTCTTCTTTAATGAGTGGGTCAGATGGTCGATCCCTACAATATCGGATGTACAGGCTGCTTCAAAACGAGTTGGCTCGTCACGTTCTAGAATGTATTGGTGTGCCTGGTCAAAGATCTCATCTAAATTTACATATGTTCTAATGTATGGTTTCTTACCTAAGGTCGTCTGCAGATAACAATAATGACAGTGTCCCATGCATCCTGTCGCTAATGGGATGGCGTATTCAGCGGAAGGTTTTGAAGTATCAAATTTCAATGTCTTCCGAACCCCTAAAACAAACGTATTCTTCGCGTTGGCGTATTGTCTTAGTTCATTGTCACCTGGGATTCCCCGAACCTGGTTGTGGGAAGTGGTTTCGCGAATTTCTATTCCCTGATCTTTGAACTTCTGATAAAGGTCCTGAGCTAACTGGTATTCCATCGCTCTTGGCTCTACATATACAAGTTTAGGCATAAATGGTTTCATGCAGTTCACTCCTTTATGCCTTAGTATCACCAACTCTTGTGAGGTATTGCTGGTAATGAATGTATTCCTATAGAAAAAGCACGTGAGAGTCTGATCCTCCCACGTGCTTTTGTTTCATTTACTTATAGTCCACACTTCAGCTGCGCACCACAGTTTGTACATGTGTTACAGCCACCAGCGTCTTGGATTTTACCTTCACGGCAAACCGGACAAGTGTTGCCGACTTCAGAACCAATGGTTACGTCGGTCTTATCAAGCTCATGAACCGTGTCCATTAAAACGACTTTCCGGTCATCTTCAAATAGTTCTTGTTGTTCTTCAAATGAGTTATCTTCTGCTTTAAGGGTAAGAACCTGCGCGTCACGGCTTCCATCTACATAAACCGTTCCACCTTTGGCTCCACCGCGATATAGACGTTGATATACTTGCTCAACCTGCTCGACAGCGTATCCCTTAGGAGCGTTAACGGTTTTAGAAATCGAGCTATCGACCCAGCGCTGAATGACACACTGTACGTCAGCATGCGCTTCTGGCTCAAGTTCCATTGCTGTTACGAACCAATCTGGTAAATTGTTTGGATCTTGTTCTGGGTGCTGACGAAGGTACTCTTCTAAGATTTCCGCTTTCACTTCAATAAACTTACCAAGGCGTCCACTTCGGAAGTAAGAGAAGGAGAAGTATGGCTCAAGTCCAGTTGAAACCCCGACCATTGTACCCGTAGAGCCTGTTGGGGCTACGGTTAACAGGTGAGAGTTACGAATGCCGTACTCTAAAATACCCTGGCGAATATCTTCAGGCATACCTTGCATGTATCCTGTATTAATGAACTTCATGCGAAGCTCTTTCGTTTCTTCTTCAGTTTGTCCTTCTAAGAACGGGAAGCTTCCTTTTTCTTTCGCAAGCTCAATAGAAGTACGGTAAGCTGTAGTAGCGATCGTTTCAAAGATCTCATCCACTAACTTGTTCCCCTCTTCAGAGCCGTAGGCCGTTTCTGTATAGATTAATAAGTCGTGCAGACCCATTACACCTAGACCAATACGACGCTCACCTAGTGCTTGTTTCTTATTCTCTTCTAAGAAGTACGGAGTAGCATCAATTACGTTGTCTTGCATACGTACCCCTGTTTGAACCGTCTTTCTTAACTTCTCAAAGTCGACAGCTTTTGCTTCTTTATCTGCCACAGAAGCAAGGTTAACAGCTGCAAGGTTACAGACAGAATATGGTGCAAGAGGTTGTTCACCACATGGATTCGTCGCTACTACCTTGTGTCCATAACTTGTTGCATTGGTCTTGTCATTGGCGTTATCAATAAAGAAAATGCCTGGTTCTGCGGAATAGGTTGCGCAGATATTGATTAAATTCCATAGGTCCTTCGCTTTCATACGGCGGTATGTGCGAACTTTATACCCTTTATCTGCCCATTCACGAACGTCACCAGATTCGTGCCATTCTTCATTGTAAGCTTTCATTTCTTCTTCTGTATAACTCTCCACATCTGGGAAGCGGAGCTCGTACATCTCATCGTTCTCAACAGCGTCCATGAAATCATTTGTTAAACATACAGAGATATTAGCACCTGTCAGGAATTCTGAGTTGTGCACATCATAATTACCACCAAGTTCTAACTTCTCTTCTGCATCTGCAATAGCAGCATCTGTAAAGCCGCCTTTTCCTTCGACGTTTGTAAAGTTAACAATGCTTTGATACATGTCACGTTCTGTTGCTGATAGAGGGGTGAATTTCAATTTCGCTTTTGCTTGTTGCTTGATGACTTCATCGTCTACATTCTCGATTAAGAAACGCAGGATTCGTGGATTCTGCATTTTCGAGATGATGAACTCGACGATATCAGGGTGCCAATCTGCTAACATTATCATTTGAGCACCACGTCTTGAGCCACCCTGCTCAACAAGGTGAGTCAGTTTCGCAATGTCATCCAACCAGGAAACAGAGCCTGAGGACTTTCCGTTTACCCCTCTTGCAAGAGCGTTACGAGGACGTAGTGTTGAACCGTTCGTTCCAACACCGCCTCCGCGGCTCATAATCTCCATAACCTGTTTGCGGTGATCGGAGATGCCTTCACGAGAATCCTGAATAAATGGCATTACGTAACAGTTGAAGTACGTTACATCCGTTTCAGATCCTGCCCCGTAGAGAACACGTCCTGCCGGAATGAAGTTTAGATTAGAAAGCTCATTATAAAACTGTTCAAATGATTCTTGTCGTTTGGCTTCCTCTGTTTCCACAGCAGCTAGGCCAGTTGCATTACGCTTTGCAATCTGTTCATAGAAGACTTCAAGAGGCTTATCAATAACATCTAGCTTACGTGTTATGATCCCACTCTCGACTTCTTCTGGTTTCTCAAGGACACTTTGGAACTCAGGCTCTACTTTAATTTCTGCTTTAGCTTCTTGCCAATCGATCGATACAATGTAGCCAAGACCCCGAGCCGGAAATTTTGGATCATCCTTAACGGTTAATACAACAAAGTCACCTTTTGATAATGTAACTTTCTCAGTATCTTTAAAGGCATATCGGTCTAACATGACCAAACGGGACACACCAGAATGGGTAATGTTCATATCCTCTGTCACCGGATGGACCTGAGAGAATAAACCGATATCTTTATTTAGTTGTTCTATGTTGATTTGATTCATTGTTTCTTTTGCGGTTTGCATGAGCATACCTCTCCTCTACCATAAAAAAGTGTCGGTTGAACTCGACATAATCTAGATGATAACTCTTAAAAGCCCGTCGTTCAACTAATACATATAAGATACCACAAAATAGACTCCCGAAACAATATATAGTGTTCGACAACGAACTGAAACACCCATATATTGTGTTTTGATCATTCTATTAAAACTTTGTCAATCGCAAAATTCGCTAAAATCTGAAGCAAATAAAAGAATGACCAAGATAAAAGATGAATTTCTGGATACAACGTATTTTTTTGAAGATTGCTCTCCCCACCTTCTTTACTCCCCTCTATACCAAGGAATAAACTTCCAAAACTTTTTATTCCTCTTTTCATTCTGAAGATTCTACAAAAATTGCTACAATCTCCACCCACCTTTCCTCCTCGATCCCCTCTATTTTTCACAAAAAATAAAAGCGTATGATATAAAACCGTGAATGTTGAAAGAACTCTTAAAACTCCACTCTTCCTGGTTGGCGCTGCCTAGCCAAAGACTTGACATCCACGTTATACTGTCAGTGTAGAAATTTTGCTCAAGGGAATTCCCCTTGTCGAAAAAAACTTTGAATCTTATTTAAAAGCGCTCTATAATAGAGAAAGAAGATAGAACTATAGGGGGAAGATTAATGACCGGATTATGGATACTATTAGGCTTACTTGTTGTCATTATCGGCTATGGCGTCATTAAATATATGGCCCAGCGTCGTTATTTGAAAACACTATCCGCTGAAGAATTCAGACAAGGATACCGTAAGGCACAACTTATTGATGTACGTGAACCAAACGAATTTAAATCAGGCCACATTTTAGGGGCTCGCAATATACCCGTAACTCAATTGAAGCAACGTTTACAAGAAGTTCGCCCTGACAAACCCGTTTATTTATACTGCCAGAACGGCTCACGTGCCGCACGTGCCGCTTCTCTTCTTCATAAGAAGGGCTATAGTGATCTTAACCAGCTAGAAGGCGGCTTTAAGAAATGGGACGGTAAGGTCAAATCTAGTTAAGTAAAAATCTAAAGCGCCCGGCTAGCACCGTTTGGACTGGACGTATATAAAAAAGACTCCTCAAACTTGAGGAGTCTTTTCTTTGTCCCGTTACTTCATATAACGCAGAACAGGTTTACGAGCAGCCGTTGTTTCATCCATTCGTCCTACAATTGTGGTATGTGGTGCTTCTTGGACAATTTCAGGATTGTCTTCTGCTTCTTTATGAATTTGTCTCATGGCTTCGATAAATTCATCGAGCGTTTCCTTAGATTCTGTCTCAGTTGGCTCAACCATCATTGCTTCTTCTACATTTAGCGGGAAGTAGATGGTAGGTGGGTGGTAGCCAAAGTCAAGAAGTCGTTTGGCCATATCAAGTGTTCTTACACCGAGCTTTTTCTGACGTTTCCCTGATAGTACGAATTCATGTTTACAATGCTGAGAGAACGGCAGGTCAAAGTCTTTCTCAAGTTCTCTCATCATATAGTTTGCATTTAACACCGCATATTCACTTACTTGTTTCAGACCTTTGGCTCCCATTGTACGGATGTAGGTGTAAGCACGCACATTGATCCCAAAGTTCCCGAAGTAAGGTTTCACGCGTCCAATTGAATCGGGACGGTTATCATCAAATACATAACGCTCCTGTACTTTTGTAACAATCGGTTTCGGTAAGTAAGGCGCAAGATCGCTTTTTACACCTACCGGACCTGAACCAGGGCCGCCTCCACCGTGAGGACCAGTAAATGTTTTGTGTAAGTTCAAGTGAACAACGTCAAATCCCATGTCTCCAGGGCGAGCATATCCGAGTATGGCATTTAAGTTTGCTCCGTCATAATACAATTTGCCGCCGGCTTCGTGAATGATCTCAGCCATCTCTATGATCTCTTCTTCAAACAGACCAAGCGTATTCGGGTTTGTAAGCATAAGGGCCGCCGTGTTTTCATCAACGACGCGTTTTAGATCCTCTAAATCCACCAGGCCTCGTTCGTTGGATTTTACCGTGATTGCTTCAAAGCCAGCTACCGTTGCGGACGCAGGGTTGGTTCCGTGGGCTGAGTCAGGAACGATTACCTTCGTACGGTTGTAGTCCCCATTTGCCTCATGATAAGCACGAATCATCATGAGTCCCGTCCACTCCCCGTGAGCTCCTGCGGCAGGTTGAAGTGTCACTTGATCCATACCGGTAATCGCCTCAAGAGAAGTCTGAAGGTCGTACATTAAGCCGAGTGCACCTTGGACCGATTCTGGCGCCTGCAGAGGATGAATGTGGCTAAAGCCTGGCATCCGCGCAACGTCTTCATTCATTTTAGGATTGTACTTCATCGTACAAGACCCTAATGGATAAAATCCGGAGTCTACTCCGTGGTTTCGCTTGGAGAGAGCAGTGTAGTGACGCATAATCTGCAACTCACTTACTTCCGGGAGATCAGGCTGAGCGTCGCGTACGTACGGAACATCAACCCCAAGGTCCACCTCTGGTACATCTAACTCCGGTAAACTATACCCTACACGTCCTTCTTGGCTGTGTTCAAAGATAAGCGGAAAATCTTCGTTACGCATATACATCCCCCAATTCCTGCACAAATCGATCAATCTCATCCTTTGTGCGCATTTCAGTCACCGCCACTAGCATGTGGCCTCCTAATTCCGGGAAGATCCTTTCAAGATCAAGACCACCAATCATTCCCTTATCCTGCAGCTTTTCATTTAATGTAGTTACGGACCCTTGAACTTGGAGTACAAATTCATTAAAGAAAGCATTGGAATACAAGACCTGGAATCCGGCCTCCTCGAACGCTTTCTTTGCATAGCGAGCCTTCTGCATATTTTGGTAGGCCATTTCCTTCGTGCCTTTTTTACCGAGGGCACTAAGAGCAACAGATGTACCTAATGCATTAAGAGCTTGATTGGAACAAATATTCGATGTTGCTTTATCTCTTCTGATATGTTGTTCACGAGCTTGCAATGTTAATACAAACCCTCTTCGCCCCTCTTCATCTTTCGTTTGGCCCACGAGGCGACCTGGAACTTTCCGCATTAACTTCTTCGTCGTAGCGAAATAACCACAGTGAGGCCCGCCGAACTGGGCAGGGATTCCAAACACTTGCGTATCCCCTACAACAATATCCGCACCAAATTCCCCTGGAGGTGTCAGATACCCAAGAGCAAGAGGATTACTCGAGACTACGAACATAGCCTTTGAATCCTTTAAAATCTCCTGAACGTCTTCAAGAGGCTCAATTTGACCAAAGAAATTTGGATACTGGATGACTACCCCAGCTGTTTCTTCATCTAGTTCATCCCTTAACATCGCTAGGTTTGTCAGACCGTCTCTTGTTTCAATCTCGACCACTTCAATGTTTTGTCCCGTAGCGTAGGAATGAATGACCTCTAAAGAATGAGGGTGTACCGCTTTAGATACGAGCACTTTCTTCTTTCTTGTCTGCCCTGCACTTAGGGTGACCGCTTCCGCAAGCGCCGTACCCCCATCATACATGGACGAGTTAGATACTTCCATTCCCGTTAATTCAGAGATCATCGTCTGAAATTCGAAAATGGCTTGCAGTTCTCCCTGGGAGATTTCCGGCTGATACGGGGTATAAGCTGTATAGAACTCTGAGCGAGAAAGTACATGATCTACAATAGAAGGAATGTAATGATCATAGACACCTGCACCTAAGAACGACGTGTACTCTTTCGTATTCACATTTTCCCCTGCTAGTTTGGAAAGCTCTTTTATTAACGCAGGCTCACTTGCAGCTGGCTTAATGTTTAAGTCTCCTTCAAATCGCACTTTTTCAGGAATATCATTAAATAATGCATCTGTTGACTCAACGCCAATGGCCTCTAACATGGAACGCTTATCTTGATCTGTCATTGGTAAATACCGAAATGTCATCGTAAAACCTCCCTCTCCCTTATGCTTACCTTTTATAAAATGGCGTTGGAATAACCTTTGCCTTTAAGAATCGTTTACGCACCTGAACAAGTAGTTCAGTGCCAGGCTCTGTATAGTTTAATGGAACGACCGCAAGGCCAATATTCTTCTCAAGTGTTGGAGATTGAGTACCGGTTGTAACAAATCCAACTTCCTCGCCCCCGTCAAACACTTTATACCCATGACGAGGGATGCCTTTGTCGATCATCTCTAAGCCAATTAGTTTCCGGTCTGTACCCTCTTCTTTTTGTTTTTTCAGGGTCGCTTTCCCGATAAAGTCACCGTCTTTATCGACTTTAACAGCAAATCCAAGTCCCGCTTCAATTGGCGTAATATCCGCGCTTAATTCCTGTCCGTATAAAGGAAGCTTCGCTTCAAAGCGAAGCGTATCTCTGGCGCCTAGACCAACCGGTAGTAAACCATCCTCTTTCCCTTCTTCAAGAATCGCTCTCCAAAGGGCCCCACCTGAATCTGGATGGATATAAATTTCAAATCCATCTTCCCCTGTATAACCTGTTCTTGACACGATCGCATCGTGTTCTACTCCATGAAAGGAAACATCTTGTAAGAAGCGGAAGAATTTGATTTCAGAGAGGTCTTGATCTGTTAATCGCTGCAAAATCCCTTCAGCCTTCGGGCCTTGAATCGCAAGCTGCACATACTGATCAGACACATTATGAAGGGTTGCCTCTTCTGTCAAGTTCTCCTGAAGCCAATTAAAGTCTTTCTCTGTATTGGCTGCATTCACAACGAGTAAATAGGATTGTTCTTTCAATTTATAAACAATCAAATCGTCGACTGTTCCACCGTCTTCATAACACAAAAATGTATATTGCGCTCGGTTCGGCGTGAGTTTCGTGACGTCATTTGTAAGCATCTTTTGCAAATAGGCTTCCGATTCTCTACCTTCTACCACTATTTCACCCATATGAGAGACATCAAATAAACCCGCATGCTTTCTCGTAGCGTGATGCTCTTCTTTAATCGATGAAAATTGAACCGGTAAATCCCATCCACCAAAATCAACGGTCTTCGCTCCCCAATCCCCATAATGCGGATGGAGTGGCGTACGTTTTAAATCAGCCATTTCATTACCCCCTATGTACATAATCGTTCGAACTTGCGCTATTTTTCTGAAAATTAAACATAAAAAAACAGAGAAGGCACAATTCGTGTCATTCCCTGTCCATTCACCAGAAAGTTTCGCAGTTTACTTGCTGCTTTCTTCTTGGGTGGCCTTCTATAGGCACTCTCCAGAGGTGCGTCCTACAAGAGTCTTTTTGCCTGAGAGATTCACATTGCTGTTTGCTCCTTCGGCGCCGCCTGAAATCCGCGGTCTCTCCTCTTGTAATCATTCGCCATAATAATATTTTCATAAATGGTTCATACTAATTCATAAACGTTACGGAATAGTAAACACTAGTTTACAAATTCACTGTCATTATATCACACGGTTTTTACACTGTGCACAAAAATTTATTGCTTTTTAAAGGAAGGGTTATGCATGAATCCATCGATCCAGATTGACACTTCAATTGATCCAATGGTAGCAACCAATTTGCAATCAGAAGGCCCTTTTGCCTCATGGGAATTGTTTCAGATGGCTTACGAAACATCGAAACATGTCGCTACCCCTGAATTTAAAGGCCTTCAATCACCAACTTACCTGCCTCACGTCGAATTTCTCCCCCATCAGCTAAGCTGTGCAGAACAAGTCGTGGAAGAAATGAATGGGCGAGCGATTCTCGCAGACGAAGTAGGCCTTGGTAAAACCATTGAAGCCGGGTTAATTCTAAAAGAGTACATGATTCGGGGACTTGTGAAGAAAGTCCTTATTCTAGCCCCCGCATCCCTTGTGAACCAGTGGGTACAAGAGATGAATTCAAAATTTTATATCCCTGCAGCCGCTCAACGAAAATCAGCTATTTGGGACTATGATGTTGTAGTATCTTCCATTGATACAGCCAAACGAGCGCCCCATCGTGAGAAAATACTAGAAACAGAATATGATCTCATTATTATTGATGAGGCACACAAGTTAAAAAATCATAAAACAAAAAACTATGAATTCGTCAGATCTCTTAAGAAAAAATATTGTCTCCTGTTAACCGCCACACCTGTTCAGAACCATCTCGTCGACATCTTTAACCTGGTTTCCATTTTAAAACCAGGTCATTTAGGAAACTATGAAGATTTCACAAAACGCTTTGGACGAAATCGAAACCAACTCTCGAATGACGAGCACTTGAAAGAGCTCGTCAAAAAAGTAATGGTCCGCAACCGCCGAGATGAGACCGGTGTCGACTGGACGAAACGGAAAGTTGAAACGATTTACATTGATTTCACCGAAGAAGAAAAGAAAGCCTATGAGAAGCTGTCGGAAGTCACAAGCGGCGGGATGGCTTTCTCAAATATCGTTTTGTTACGAGAATTGTGCTCAAGTCGGGAAGCGTGCTTCCTTTCTATACAAAGCATGTTGAAGAATGAGGATATTCATCCTTCACGAGCAGAACAACTTCAAGAGATGATTGGCTATATTGAGAAAATGCCTCATCACGCAAAAGCACAAAAAGTGGTCGATTTAATCTCAAAGACGGATCAGAAATTCATTATCTTCACCGAATACAGAGCATCGCAATACTACCTGCAGTGGTACTTGAAGCAACATGGCATTACTTCCGTGCCATTTAGAGGTGGTTTCAAGCGAAGTAAGAAGGATTGGATGAAGCAACTCTTCCAAAATCATGCCCAAGTCTTAATCGCGACAGAGGCGGGTGGTGAAGGGATCAACCTGCAGTTTTGTAACAACATGATTAACTACGATTTACCTTGGAATCCAATGCGTCTTGAACAGCGAATTGGACGGATTCACAGGTTTGGCCAGAAAGAGGATGTGAACATTTATAACTTCGCGATCCGGGACACCATTGAAGAACATGTTCTGTCTCTTCTTTACGAGAAGATCCATCTATTCCAGAGAGTCGTCGGAAACCTCGATGCGATCTTACAGAAGCTAGAGCTTGATAACTTAGAAGATGAAATTCAGTCTATCTTTACAAACTCCGCTTCTGATGGAGAAATGAAAGTTAAGCTTAACAACTTATCATCCGTGATATCCTACGCGATGGAACAAGACCAGGAGGTGGAAATGGATGGAACAACAGGCGCTTCATAACTTCTTACACCGGTATTTCACTGCTAATGAATGCTCCATCATAGAGGATCATGATGGTGTGATGAAAGTTCAGTTAACAGAAGAACAAGATGAAGTACTCATGAATCGCCCCTTCTATTGGAATTACGTTAAACGAGTGAACGGGAAAGGAATTCCGATGCAAGTAACGTTTATCACCAATCCTAATCGCCGGGAAGACAAAGGAGAGTGGGTACATTTCGGATCTCCTCGTATTCATCAGATGTTTAAAATGTTACGAAACAAAGGGCAACTAACCAGGCAATATGAACAAGTGGAAACTATACAACAAACAAGCCTTACTCCCTGGCTGATCCTGAACGCTTCCATTCATTTCAAAGGAACGCAAAAACGTCAGGAAATTGTCTCGTTAGGCCTTCAATTAATTAACGGAACGATAATCCCTGAGTTTATGGACCGGTTAGATTCTGTTACGCTTTCCCCTACCATTCCAGATTACTGTTTCACATTGTCACCAATTATCAAGCTTCCAAGTGCTTTAAAGCGAATCGAAGCTTATATACACGGGAACGTTATGAAGCAAGACCTATCCTTTGGGGAAGAAGCTTTGCGATTATTACAAGAGGAACAGCAATTGCTTGACCATTTTTATAAGAATGATCTTTACGAAGATGAGGGAGAAGAGGAGAAGGAATCTGCTCAAAAGAAAGCAGAAACAAGAGAACGACTCGCAAGGGAACAAGATGCGCTGCAACAACGATACGAGCCAACGGTTAAAGTAGATGTTATCAACGCAGGGATTCTTTACATGACCCACTCCACATCTGCTTCCATGATTAAAGGACGCCCATAACCTCCTCTTTTATAACAAACAACATAAAAAAGTCGTATGTTCTACTAAAGGAACATACGACTTCTTATGCAATGGGGAACATTAATGCTGTTTCTTGTTAAACATAAACTTAAGAGCAAAAGGGAGCACCCCAAACCATTTTGAGCTTAAGGCTGCTTCTTGCTGTTTCTTTTGTTCTTTTCGTTTTTTTCGTTCTTCTTCGGGTAAATCCATGTACTTCACAATTTCTTGCGTCATAAATTTTACATAGTCATTTCCTGACATAGTCACTCACCTCTCATCGGGTGTATGTCAGTAGTATTACCGAAAAAGTCCTATTTTATAAGAGGTTCTACTTGATGCACGATTTCATGAATCGTGCGATCATTCGTCGTGATGGTTACGTCAGCCCATTCTTTGTAGATAGGCAGACGTTTCTCATATAAAGCCTGCCTTTTAGAATGATCCTGGTTCCAAAGGGGCCGATTAGGATCCTCTTTGAGACGCTCAATAATAGAGGCGAAATCTGTATGTAAATAAACTGTGGTACCTGATCGTTTCATAACAGAACGGTTCTCCATCGTTTCGATAATCCCACCACCTGTTGCGATTACCGCACCTTCCGTTTCTACACTTCTTAATGCCTCAGCTTCATATTCTCGGAAAGAGGATTCTCCCCCTTCAGCGAAAATCTCCGGAATCGATTTGCCGGCCCGGTCTACTATGGTCTGATCTAAATCAATGAAGGGCATTTTTAGGTGCTCAGATAGAACAATCCCAACGCTTGATTTCCCACTTCCCATAAAGCCAATTAGGTAAATGTTTACCAACTCTGTTCCTCCTTTTAGTGCATCGGCTGATCTAACGTAGCCTGAATTAACGTCATTAAACGAGGGGACACAGAGTTTGGATCCACCATTCCGTCTTTTTCTGTTTTCACTTGCATAAGGTCCTTTAAGATCTCTTGTTGAGCCTCCCCAAGGTCAACGCCACCTTGTTCTAGCGCATACTTCAACGCATATACTCGTTCATGTAATACTTCCCGGTCCATATGATCCGCTCCTTATTCTTGTTTCATTTATCTTATCACAAGAAACAAGGGTAACGACAGATTCAGCTTCGAGTGTTCAAAAATCCTCTCTGCCTAAAAAAAGATCATCACATTGATGATCTTTTTTTAATCAAACGATAAATACTTCCGTCACATCACGTAAACGAATCGTATAGGTATGTTTTGTCGATTGATCTACAACGTTCAAACGCTTATTGATTCGATCCACACTTTTGATTTTCACTTTCTTTTGGTTGTAATCAAACCCATTATGGTATTTAATCTCCACTGTGAGATGATCGTTCCAAGCCCGGTGCAACTTAAAGTCAATTTCAGCAGCCTGGTCTTCTGCCAACATTCCTCTTTCAACTCGTTCATCCTCTTTCCACACTTCCTTCAGCATTTTCACATGTTCCGGAAGCATCATAGAAGTCCACTTAATAGTCCCTCTATCTCGCAATCGGTCGTCAGCCATTTTATCCCACCTTCTTCCGGAGAGGACCAATGGAAAGGATGCTACTCCGATTAAACTTCCTCACCTTTTTCTTGTTATAGCAATAAGCCAAGATCCATTCTTCATCTACATTCATTATTCTGATTCTCCTTTGAGAAAGTTGACCTTCTTTCGATAAATAAATCATTTCAAGAATGCTCCGGGTTTCTTTCGCCTTTATAAGTAATCCTTCCATTTGTCATCCCTCCTACATTCCATTATACGAACATCTGTTCTTATTATAACCAAAACTTCATTAAAGTTAAACGCAATTTTTCAATTTCCATTAACTGTTGGTTTTTAGAATGAAAATGTTCTTTAGAAGAAGCCAATATGTCCCCTCCCCAAAAAAGTTCAAAAAAAAGAAGGATTCCCCCTATTCTTGTCGAAACCTTAATCAAACCAGTATAGGAGGTGTTTCATGGATTGAATTTTGTCACCCAGCAGTCTGAAGAGATTTTATCTAGCGCGACCAGTAAGCGTTCCTCTGATATTCACTTTTGCCCGGAAGGTGATTCGGTTCATATTTATTTCAGAATCGATGGTTATCGCACCTTTTCCTCCTCTCTCTCACGCCAGCAGTACGCGCCACTACTTTCTTACTTTAAGTTCACATCAGGTATGGACATCGGAGAAACCCTTACGCCCCAAGACGGGAAATCCCAGTATGTAAATGGCACCCATTCGTATGATCTACGCCTTTCTACTCTCCCCCTTGATGAGACAGAAAGTCTTGCCATCCGCATTCTCCCTCAAAAAGAAGACCTGCCGCTCGAGTCTCTGTTCTTATTTCCATCACAAACGACTCATCTCAGAAAATGGATCGGCCAGCAAACCGGAATTATCCTTTTCACAGGGCCAACCGGGAGCGGGAAGACGACCACCCTCTACGCATTACTTCAAACGTTACTAAAAGAACAATCCTACCAAACCATTACCCTAGAAGACCCGATTGAGCAAAAGCTCCACGATATCTTACAAGTTCAAGTCAACGAAAAAGCAGGGATGGATTACTACGCCGGATTAAAAGCCGCCCTCCGTCATGACCCGGATATTTTAATGCTCGGAGAGATTCGAGATGAAAAGACCGCTCAGTTTGCCTTCCACGCCGCTCATACAGGTCATCTTGTTCTAACGACCCTTCATGCCAGAGATGCATATGGCACGATTTATCGTCTATTAGAAATGGGGATCTCCAGAACGGACTTAGAGCAAACGTTAATTGCCATCGCCTCCCAACAGTTGCTTCCTATTGCAACCTCAAACCCTCTCAGACAAAGTCGTGCTGCCATTGTTGAAATGCTTGACGGCCCCCGGTTACAAGCTGCCTTAAATGGACATTCCCCTCACGAATCCGTTTCTTATCATTCCTTTTCTTATTTAAGGAGGAAAGCTTATGCTCTCGGATTTACTACCTAATACACGTAGATGGGTGTCAGGAGTCCGACCTTCCTCTATTAAGATGAAGATCCAGATTCGATTGTTACAACGACTATCTCACCTACTGAGCAGAGGATATTCTCTGCAGCACTCTCTCGAAATCTTATCTTTTGATTCAAGCTTGCACCCACCTATAAAACGGTTGAAACACCACCTGCTAGAAGGCGTATCTTTAGAAGACGCGTTAGAAGAACTCGGGTTTTCTAAATATGTCGTCTCCTTTTTGCACGTCGCGAAAATGGATAACAAAATTGAAGATGCTTTGATTAAAGGGAGTAACCTTCTCCTTAAACAACAAACTTACCAAAAGAAGTTCGTTACACTGATTCGCTATCCACTCGTATTATTTTTTCTCTTCATTGGGCTTATGGTTTTTACGAAGCAATTTCTCCTTCCTACTTTTTTGCAACTTTATGCTTCAATGAATTATGAATCCGCCAAGATTACACAACTGATCAAAGGGTTGAACCTCTTCACAAGCCTCTTGATTTGGCTCTTTCCTATAACTGCAGGTGCGGCCGGTATCTGGATGTGGGCTAAACACAAGCTAAGACCAACACAACTCTCCCGTCTATATGAACGTCTCCCTCTCATAAGGGACATCATTACGTTACAAACCACATTTTTGTTCACCTATCACTTCGGTTGCCTTCTTCAATCAGGGGTGTCTGTAAGAAAGAGCCTTTCTCTTTTATCCACCTCTCCCCATTTTCCGATTCTTCATTTAGAAACGAACACTCTTTATCAAGAATTAGAGAACGGAAGCTCTTTATCATCAAGCATTCGAACATGTTCATTTTTGAAAGAAGATCTGGCTACTCTGATTCACCAGAGCCAGAATGAAGGAAAGCTCTCAGATGATTTGATCGTTTATTCAGAATGGATCATCGAGGAGATTGAACAAAAAGCAAGCAAGTTTCTCTCGTTCATACAACCTGTTATGTTCCTCTTACTCGGTATTAGTATTCTGTTTATTTACTCCTCGATCATGATGCCAATTTTTGAATGGATGAAAACGATGTAGGAAAGGATGGATCTAATGAAGAACCAAAAAGGGTTTACATTAATCGAAATGCTCATTGTCCTCATGATTATCTCCACCCTGCTGCTTGTGACCATACCAAACCTCGCTTCAAATAATTCCATGGTTGAAGCCAAAGGATGCGAAGCTATGGTGAAGCTGGCTGAAACGCAGGTCCAAGCTTATAAAATTGAAAATAAAGCCATGCCAACAGATCTTGAAACTCTTGTCACAGATGGGTACCTGCAGCAATCGACTTGCCCAGGAGGAGAAACGCTTACCCTAGAGACAGACGGAACGGTTACGCCAGGAAGTAATGAATAAAAAGGATGAGGGTTTTACGTTGATTGAAATGATGATCACGCTAAGTATCTTCGGTGTGCTGTTAAGCTGCACAATTCTATTAACAGACCGATTGTTCGTCAGGGCCCAGGAAGACCTCTTTTTGAAGCAGTTTTACGAGGATGTTCTCTTTATGCAGCAAGAAACGATGACGAAGCAAAAAAGGTACGAGCTTGTCTTTTTTGAATCACAAGGGGAGTATCGGATTTTTACGGAGGGGTATACAAAAGTTCTCCTATCAAGGTCTGTTCCCTCGCGTTGGTCGATTAAGATGTGGACGCTAGAAGACCCTATTGAATTTAAGTTTGACGGACAAACGGTTCACCCAGGGAAGTTTGCTTTCAAGTCTCCCCACAGCACCTTCTTGATTACATTTCCTTTTGGGAAGGCACGTTTCTATGTTACAGAACAATAAAGGATTTCTACTATTAGATGCTTTGTACAGCCTTAGTTTACTTCTCCTCCTCACTTTAACGCTATTTCCTGTTCTGCAAATTGTATTATCTAAACAATATGAGTTAGAAACAAAGCGAAACATGGCCCTCTCCCTCCATAACGAATTAACACGGCTTAAAGACTCGTCTGCTCTCAGGGAGAAGGAGATCACTGTAAACGGAGTAAGAGGGACTATTACGTTAGAAGAGCAAGCAACTGAGTTAATGGGATGTATAGCCTGGCAAACTCCGTCAAAAGGAGGAGAGGACCATCTTTGCTTTTATATCCCTCCTAAAAGATAGTAAAGGATTCACGATTATTGAAGCTCTCTTTGCTTTACTCATTTCCCTAACCATCACACTCTTGCTCCCAACGCTTATGCAAGTACTTACTACCACTCACCAAACAAGTTTTGTGGAGGATACTAAGATGCAGCAGTTCTTCTTGTTTATCCAAGAAGAAGTTTATAACACAGAGAAAATCCACGTGATTGAAAATGGAGTTCAGTTCGTTCATTACAGCGGGAAAGTAGTGACCATTAAACAAAGCGGGTCGAACATGATTAGACAAGTGAATGACTCTGGGCAAGAAAGACTTCTTTTTGAAGTAAAACATTTCAAAGCTCAATCATCCTTTTCTTTCATTACCATACAGGTTGAGCTTCTAGGAGGTGAGCAGCTCGAGAAACAATTCCGACTCTATCAACAACCAACATGGGTTTACCTTCCCCCTCTTGTTAACCATCATCCTCTTCACCCTCCTCCTAATCAGTTCGTCTCTTTTGTCATTTGTGAACCGAATCCATATGACAGACAATTATATCGAACAGCTTAAAATTGAGACGCTCTTTCATCGTGCTCAGAACGATGTAAAAAAACATGAACCGAAAAGCGATCTTGTATTCACACAGGAGTTGTACAAATATACAGACGGTGAAGTACAAGTCTTGTACAACCTTAGCTCAGAGGATGATCGATCGATTACGTATGAAATAAGAACTGATGAAGGATATAGCAAAATCATTACCCAGCACTATCTGAAAAGCCAAAAAGACCCCTATTAAAATAATAGGGGTTTCATGTATAATCTTCTTCTATTGTGGCATCATAATGGTTGTAAGGCCATTGGGCTATAGCCAAGCGGTAAGGCAGCGGTTTTTGGTACCGTTACGCGCTGGTTCGAATCCAGCTAGCCCAGTCTATGTCTAAGCTATTTCATGAGAATGAAGTGGCTTTTTCTTATGAAATCTTCGTTAAAGGCGCTATTTGCTTTACTTTTGTAATACTCTTCAATCCATCCTCGTTATAGCCAACTACTAATTTCTTACCATCTGTTAAAATTGGACGTCTTAACAGTTTCGGTTCTTTCATGACTAAAGAAATGAACTCAGAAACACTTAAATCGTCCACGTCTACATTTAAGGATTTATACGTCTTTCCTCTTGTGGCAAGAATTTCATCAATGCCTTCTGTTGTAAGGCTTAAAATCTGTAAAAGTTCTTCATAAGTAGGAGTTTCTCTAAATATGTGGCGCTCACTAAAAGGGACTTCCTGATCTTTTAACCAGGCTTTTGTTCGACGACAAGATGTACAGCTTGGGTACGTATAAAATTTCAAATCACTCATGTGATAACCTCTCCCTTTTTTCTTTTTCTGTTTAGTTTTGTTATACCTATTGTATAACCGTTGTATAACGATTGTACACTTATTTAACTTAAATTTTTTTAAAAAATTTGTACATTTATTTACAAATGATGGTTTAACCCCGCCGTAAAGCCATTTTATTCTATAATGAAAGTGGATAGCTTATAAATGGAGGGGATTTCTATGGATCATACATTAAAAGTGACAAATGTTCTTGCAGACGCTACCCGATATTCAATTTATCAGTTTATAACGAAACATAACCAAGCTGTTTCTGTGACTGATATTGCATCTGAATTTGGCATTCATCCAAATGTGGCCCGTTTGCATTTAACAAAGCTTGAGGATGTGCAACTTTTGGTTTCAAGTACTCAGAAAACAGGTAAAGGAGGTAGACCGAGTCGTCTCTATCATTTATCAGAAAACGACGTTAGCTTGCAGTTTCCATATCGGGACTACCACCTATTGGCCAGAATTGCGCTTGAATCTTTAATGGAATTGGGTATGGAAGGAGAACGAGTCCTTTATTCAACTGGTTTTAAATACGGAAAATCGTTGTTTAAACAAAGTTTCGGTAACCAAAATCCTGAACGTTTATCTATTGAAGAGAAAATCAGCTGGTTGCAAGATTCGGCAATTATCATAGGCATGTTCCCGAATTTCGAGTATGTTAAACATAAAGAGACAATCTTTTTTTCATTATCAAATTGTCCATTTAAGGATCTCGCCAAAGAAAACCCTCAACTCGTTTGCACGATGCATGGTTTCTTTTTAGAAGGAATGATGAGAGCTTTATTTACGAATATTCACTTAAAAGAAGTGCATAATATGATGGAAGGATGCGCTACTTGTTCTTATAAAGCAGCGTTATGATAGGGGTTTCATTTCATTTATTTACAATAAAGCAAGAGTCGTTTATAATTACCATGATAAGTCACCTTTGGGATAAAGGAGGGGGATACAATATGGACCGGATGTTTCGCGTTCTCGCATTCTGGACAGGGATCTTTACGGTTATGTTCTATGTTGGCGAGATGTACGATGCTACAGTTCTATTCTTGGTGCAAACAGTCTTTTTCGTTACATTAAGTTATTTAAAACTTTCAGAGCGCATGTATATGTACATATTTGGCGCTTATTTAACCATTTTCTTTATCGGTTTCACTTATTATTCTTCATTCTTATTACACCCAAGTTTCGGACACTAAAAAAACGGCATCGCTACGATGCCGTTTTTTTATATGTCTTATAAAAATGGGTTCATAACTTTCTCTTCTCCAACCGTCGTTCTACCACCATGCCCCGGATAGACTTTCGTGTCATCACCAAGAGATAATAGTTGGTCTTCTATACTTTCTTGAAGTGTTTTCATATCTCCCCCAGGTAGATCTGTACGTCCAATTCCTCCTTGAAATAACGTGTCACCTGCGATGACGAAGGATTGTTCTTTAAACCAAAATGAAACGCTTCCTGGCGAGTGTCCTGGTGTATGGCGAACTTCGAATGTAAAACCATCCATATTTATTGTGCCGAGTTCGATTAAATGATCCGCGTCTCGCGCTGTCACCTGCCCCATCTGGAAGAATTTCGATCCATTTAATTCTGGCTTCCCTAGCCAGTCTTCCTCTTCTTTATGTACATACACCGGAATACTGAAATGATCACGCACTTCATCTACTGCTCCGATGTGATCAAAATGAGCGTGCGTTAATAGAATGGCAACCGGAGAAATCTCTCTACGTTCTATCATTCGGATAAGCTTCTCTCCCTCACTGCCAGGGTCAATAATAAGCGCTTTCTTTTCTTGTTCAATGATATAACAATTTGTGCCTAAAGGCCCTAGTGGCAACTGTTCAACGTTCATGTTCATTCCTCCTGAAAAAGTTTTCATAAACTGCATGTAACATCTCGACAAACACGCTAAAGTCGTTTAGAATGTATGAGGAGATAAGCTACGTTACATACTATTATAGTAGTAATTAAGCGCGTCGTCTAAGACGATCGATTCGATCAAAGGGGGTTAAGGAATATGGTATTAGCTATTATGTTGCTTGTCGTAACAATTCTATGTGCTCTTGCAGTATTCCGCGAATTAAAAACGAACAATCTATTTGCTGTAGCTTTTGCTGGTATTTCTACTTTGGTGTTTGGATTCTTTTCCATTATGACGATTATTTCTCAGTTCACCAATTCCGGTGGCGGAGGTCATTAAAGCTAAAGGACCTAATACGGCAAAAAAACCCTGCCTCTTGCAGGGTTTTTTTATTGGTCTATCTCCATATGTTTCAGCTGCATTTTATTTGTAAAGAAGTACTTATACATCATCAGCGTAATATAAATAGCACTCAACGAAACAGCCGAGAAAATGCTAAGTGAGATGACTAGCTGATACTTAATCGCCATAATTGGACTTACCCCGCCAAGAATTAATCCCGTCATCATACCCGGTAATTGAACAAGCCCAATCGTTTTTAACTTATCCACATTCGGGATCAGAGAAGCTCCAAGGGTCCTCTGAATAATAATCTGAGAGGCTTCTTTAGGCTCAGCCCCAAGGGATAAAGCAGCCGTAAGTCTCCCCTCATTTTCTTTAAACTCACTTTTTAACCTCTCTAGTGCTAATCCCATCGCAATCATACTATTGCCAATGACCATGCCACTCATTGGAATGACTTCATTTGGCGTAAATTCAATCATATCAAATAATAGCCACAGTCCAAGCACACCCACTTCAATAACAATTAAACCAATAAAAATAACGCCCAGAACAGACGGTAACCCCTTTCCTTTCTTTCGAGCGTGAAAACTAGCAACCGTAATCATCACCGAAAGCATAAAAGGGATTCCAATATAGGCTGGCAGGTCAAATAAAAAAGTCAGCAAGTAACCAATGGCAAATAACTGAATCGTCCCCCTGATGGATGACCAAATAATCCCTTTATTCAAACCCAATTGATAGTAGTAGGATAATGTTAAAGGAACAAGGACAAATACAACTAAAAAAAGTAGTGATTGATTTGATATCTCTGGTGACATGGATGATCCCTTCCCATTTAAGCCTCTTTAAGACATAAACGATGTTAGTTCTTCTGTTTTTGGATTTGATAGAAGGTCTTCGATATTGCCTTCTTCTACGATTTCTCCGTCTGCAAGAAAAATCCCTCGGCTCCCCAACCGCTTTGCCTGATCTAAATGGTGGGTCACCATAATTAACGTAACTCCTTGCTCAACGGCTAACCCTTCTAACACTTGTTCTATTTCCTCCGTTGTGTGCTGGTCCAACGCACTAGTCGGCTCGTCAAGAAGCAAGACAGATGGTTTATTCGCTAGTGTTCGGGCAAGCGAAACCCTCTGCTGTTCTCCCCCGGATAGTTGATCTATCGCCCGGTTCAAATAGTCTAGTGGGAGTTGAACTGCTTCTAGTAACGATTTCGCATTCGAGTCTTTCCACTCTCCGTGTAAGGAGGGACCAAACTTCAAGTTATCAAGAACAGTCCCCGGAAAAAGATTCGGAGCTTGCATAACAAGCCCAACTTGTTTCCGCAGCTCAATAATTCCATAATCCTGAAGGTTCTTCCCTAAATACTGTATCGACCCTTCTTCAGGGTCACTTAACCGGTTAAAAAGGTGGAGGAGCGTACTCTTTCCAGCACCGGAAGGTCCAAAAAGCATCACATTCTCCCCTTTTTTCACTTTAAAATCCAACTGCTTTAAAGGGGACTTATTTACGTTTTTAAATATAAACAACGGTTCCTGTTCCAAAAGTGTTCATCCTCCTGACCCGCTCACCAAACCATAGACTCTTTTCGTTCTAAAAATCCACAACCTTCCATTAAGTAAAGCCTCCCACCTGGTGAACATGTAATAGAAGACTGGGATCTCCCCTCTAGTATAACCTCATGACGATCGTTTATAAGATCCTCATGAGGTTATAGCATTCGCCGTACTTCAAGAGGTTGTTTCATAATCAAGAAAAGTATGACATTCCCACAAGGGGAAAGCAATGAATAACAGTCTAGGTAGTCTTATTCAAGAGGCACTGCCAGACTTACCGCACAAATTTCTTTTACTTTTTCCAAATGGACAGGAAATGATGAAAGAGGAAGAGGATTGATGCCTCGCCCTATTTCAACGGTGTATCCCTCTCTCTTATACTCTTGTATAAACCAATCTTTATAACCTGCAAAGCTTTCAATCGTTCGAACAGGCAAGTAACCACTCTTTTTATAAAAGGCATCTACCGTTTTAGAGGATTGAACAGGCTCCATACCCTGATATCCCCAGTAAACGACTTCTCCTTGAGAATGAAAGGCTAACACCCGATCGAAATCCCGTTTTTTTGTAAGCATAACCATCGCCTGTGCCTCAGGTTCAGTCAATGGTTGTTCTCCAGGATAATCCCTGAAAGAAGGTTGTTTAGGCTTTCTTGCTCTCTCCCATTCCCATCTTGCAGGAAATTGATTATTTAAATCCACCCCTCTGATATTCCCTTTCCAGGGTGTAAATGTTTGATTGATTCCATTCATTTTTGCGAACTCACTAGGGTCGCTTCCATGCGGCGGGCCATGCATCACAAGGTCTACACCATCAGGATTCACCATAGGAACTACGGAGAGCCTTGTTTGTGAAAACAGCTCTCTTGCTTTCACCTCACCAAAGACACCATCATGGTTAATTGCTTTCACATATTGTCTGACTACATCCATTAAAACCGCACTTGTCATCCATTCATTGGCATGAAAGGATCCATTCCAATGAATAGATGCAGGCCCTTTTCCAATTGTTAATTCATAAATGGGTTGACCAAGCACCGAGTAGCCGATTATTTCCTTGGTGACAAAGGTGGCGTACTTAGTTACCTCACCTATTTCTTCTTCTAACGCCTTAGAATCATAAGGATACCTCATCATTCTCCCCCTCTTTAGAATCTAAGCCTATTTATTACTCAAGTCCTATCATCTTCTGAATCCTAATAAGATTGAAGGCATGATTAGAGAACCCTAACCTCTTCTTACTTTATTCTACCACCCCTATTAGAATGAAGCCTCACTATAAAAAAGGTACTTCTGCATGTGCAGAAGTACCTTATTCGTTAGTTTTTATCTTCTTTATCTTTTTCATCGGCTACCGTTCCGTTTTGAAAATCGTAAAAGCGGAATAGGTCACCATAAACAATTTGGTCTGAGTAATCAAGTTCTTGTTGAGCCTTTTTCTGTAGAGGTTCACAAGAATCCCCTTCTAGCTCTTCACCTGATTCACGGTCATAGCAATGGCCGCTTGCATACAAGTAGTCCTCTGTAATAAAGCTTCCATCTCTTAATACAACGAAAGGATCAACATCATCAGTAAAGAGATCTGTACCAAATTCGATATCTCCGCCCGTATCAATTCCTAACATACTTAAGATGGTTGGCTTCACATCCATCTGGCCACTAGGTTTAGAGATGACTTTATTTCCTTCATGCCCTGGAATATGAATAAAGAATGGTACACGTTGAAGCTGTGTATGTTCATAAGGGGTAATTTCTTTCCCCAGGAACTGAGACATCGCATTATTGTGGTATTCACTAATACCATAGTGATCCCCGTAAATAACGATGATGCTATCTTTATAAAGCCCTTCATCTTTTAGCTTTTGGAAGAACTTCTCGATCGATTCATCCATATAACGCACTGTAGTAAAGTACTGATTGAGTGTTTTAGAACTAGAATCATATTTGTCAATATGCTGGTCTTCCTCAGGAAGTTCAAAAGGAAAATGGTTCGTAAGTGTAATGAACTTCGCATAATAAGGCTCTTCTAAATCTTTAAGCTTATCGACTCCCTGGTCGAAGAATGCTTTATCATCTAAGCCCCACCCAATTGTATTCTCTGGTGTAACATCGAAGCTTTCTTCACCAAAGAATTGATCATATTCTAATGAATCATACATGACGTCACGGTTCCAGAAACTTTTGTTGTTTGCGTGATAAACGGCTGAATGGTATCCATTTTCGCCCACGATCTCAGGCACAGCATTAAACTCATTTTGCGAATGAGTAAAGAAAACGGCTCCTCGACCAAGGGGGTATAGCGAGTTCTCTACTACAAACTCAGAGTCTGAAGTCTTCCCTTGTTCGGTTTGGTGATAGAAGTTTTCAAAGTAATAGCTATCATCAATGAGATCGTTTAAAAATGGTGTGATCTCTTTTCCGTTAATCTTCTTATTGATCACAAAGCTCTGTAAAGATTCGGCAGAGATATAAATGACATTTTTCCCTTCCGCGATTCCTTCAAGCTCGGATTCTTGTTTACTTTTCACTTCATTTTGAACATAGTCACGAATGTCACTCATTTCACTTCCATCTGCTAAAACGCGCTGCGCTTTTGTTTTGGAGTGAAGCGCTACATCATAAATATGATAGTTAAACACACCGATATTCTTCACTAAGTATTCACGGTCAAACGTGCGCTGGAACAACATCGGACGTTCAATTTCTGCAAGGACAAAGTTTGTCATAACGAGCACAATCGCAATACCAGCTGCTTTAAATTTCATTCCCTTAAAGCGTGGTTGCGCGTCCACCGCTACACGCTTACTCAGATAGTAAACAATAGCTACATCAACGAATAATAATAGGTCAGTAGCGTAAACTAACCCCAATATACTAGACCCTAAATCACCCACATTGTTCGTTTGGAACAATACCGGTATGGTTAAGAAATCTGTAAACGACCGGTAGTATAGGACATTAAAGTATAGGACAAGAGTCATTAAGAGTGATAAGTGCTTAATATACTTGATTTGTCTTTCTGGCTTCAGTAATACAACAAATGTAAAGAATAATACAGCTGTTGCAAATGGATTAATAATTAAAATGATCTCTTGTAGGAAGTTCTCAATAGAGAGATCAAAAATAAAACGATATACAAAATATGTTTTAACACCAAAAAGCAAAGCAGCAACCAGATATAATGGAAGTGACTTCCTTTGCAACATATTCCTTTCCTCCTCGTTCTTTAAATATTCTATTGTTGAGTTCTCATTTCATTCGAATGAATACCTAATACATTTAAATTCCACTTTCTACAGTATTCTAAACAACCACTAGTCTATATGACGGTTATGATACCATAAAAGTTTCAAATATGATTAACTAATTTTTTACATACAATTTAAAAGGTATTCACACAAATAGACGGATATGAATAAAACATCCCTACACGACAAATAGAATTTGTTCAATTTCTCTAACATTTTCTCTTCATACACAGTAAAATCCTGTAACAAATGGTTACAGGATTCATTGGAATTCTCTTGTCTCATTTATTGGCGTGCCAAGTAAGCGGCACCTATGACACCTGCATCGTTACCGAGAGATGCTATTACAAATTCTACAGCGCTTCCGGTACGCTGTAAAGTAAATCTATCAAACTTCGAGCGTAGTGGCTCTAATAGTTGGTCTCCGGCTTTTGAAACTCCTCCCCCGATTACGATCTTAGAAGGGTTAATGGCAATGGCCATATTAGAGATCGCTAGCCCTAATACATTTGTAACATGATCAATAATTTCTTTTGCTAACTCGTCTCCGTCTGCTGCAGCTTCAAAGACATCTCTCGCTGATATTTCTCCAGATTGATCATACTGTTCTTTTAAGGATGTGCTACGACCTTGTTCAATTCCATCGAGAGCAGAACGAGCAATGCCTGTAGCAGAAGCTTCCGTTTCAAGACAACCTGTGCGCCCACAATTACAATGTCTACCTCCGTTGGCTATCACTGTCATATGACCAAGCTCTGCAACCGTTCCATTTGCCCCGTGCAGCAGTTCACCATTTGCAATAATGCCACCGCCAACGCCGGTACCTAGTGTATAGGCAAGTAAGTCTTCAGCCTTGTCTCCTGCACCTTTCCAATACTCTCCAAGCGCAGCTAGATTGGCATCGTTTTCGATTCGAACATTGTAGCCCGTTGCCTCCCCTAAGAGCTTACTTAAAGGTACATCTTTCCAACCACCGATATTTACGGCTTCATAAACGATCCCTTCTTCTAAGCTAATATATCCTGGGGCACCTGCACCAATCCCCTTAAAATCTTCATGGGACAAATCTAACTTTCGCTGTTCATTCCGGATGGATGTGGCTATATCTTCTACCATTCCTTCAGGTCCGCCTTCTACCACAGTCGGGATCTCCCACTTATGAATAATTTCCCCATCATATGTAACGAAAGCCAATTTAACAGTTGTGCCTCCGATATCGATTCCAATTACGTTTTGTTGTTCCATGTCCTCACCCTTCACCTCTGGCTTTTCGAACTTTAGTCATTTCTTGACGAAGTAGGAGCATCGCCATTTGAAAATCCTGGTCGGATACAAACTGCGACTTGTATAATTCTCGCATTTCCATTTCCATTAATTCCAAATCAGCTAATCGATCTCCAATATAAATTACAGTTCCATATTTCATTAATAATTTTTGTATATCATAAATGGACTTCATATTCATCACCACTTTTATTATAGCAAGCGCTTCCTATAAAAGAAATAAGGAATCCTTACGAGTTACCACAACATAAAGAAACCCTGACCATTAACGGTCAGGGTCCTGTGGATGCAGAAAAGCAGGGCGTCGATTTTTGAGCGGCATTGGTGAGCGTAAAATTACATCACGAAACGCTCGGTACGAGAAAGGTAAAAATGGCCAAAGATAAGCCGTTTTAAATGTATTCAAACTTGCTAAATACAAAATCCAAATCGTCGTGCCAATCACAAACCCTTTTACTTCAAATAGCGCTGTGACAACTAAGAGCCCAAGCCTCGTTAAACGATTGGCCAGACTGAGTTCATAGCTTGGTGTACAATACGTACCGATTACGGCTGCAGCCAGGTAGAGAACAACTTCATTTGAAAACAATCCTACCTGAATGGCAACTTGCCCGATTAAAATAGCCGCTACTAAGCCAAGGGCTGTAGCCAATGCTGATGGCGTATGAATAGCAGCCATCCTTAACGTATCAATCCCAATCTCCGCAATTAAAAATTGGACAATAAGTGGCAAGACTCCTAATTCTGTAGGGCCAATATACTTTAAATGTTCAGGCAATAAGGTCGTATCAATTGAAAATAGATAATATAAAGGTAAAACAAATAACGATGCGAGAACAGCGAAGAAACGAACAAAACGTAAATAGGCCCCAACGGAAGGCTTTTGCCTATACTCCTCAGCGTGCTGTAAGTGATGCCAAAATGTAGCCGGTGTAATCATGACACTTGGCGAGCCATCGATCATTATAAGTATATGGCCTTCATATATGTGAGCCGCTGCTGTATCGGGTCTCTCCGTATATCGAATCGTCGGGTAAGGGCTCCAGTGTCTGCCACTTAAGAATTCCTCAACGGTCTTCTCAGCCATTGGTAATCCATCGGTATCAATCATCTGCAAGGTATCTTTTAAGTGTTGGACTTTATCCATGTCAGCAACGTCTTCTAAATAGCACAGGCAGACATCTGTCTTTGAACGGCGTCCAATCTGTAAATATTCCATACGCAATGAACGATCCCGCACTCGTCTTCTTGTTAAAGCGGTGTTAAAGATAATTGTTTCCACATACCCATCCCTTGAGCCCCTCACCACACGTTCAATATCAGGCTCCTGAGGACCACGTACAGGGTATGTCCTGGCATCAATCATAATAATCTTATCGTCAATGCCTTCTACAACTAAAGCTGTTGGACCAGCAAGCACCCAATCCGTCGCTTCATTTAGATCTGTTTTATGACCAAGTTCGACGTACGGGAGGTGTGTACGCAACAACTTCTCAAAGGGATTTGGCTCTAATTGTTCCGGTTCAAGCTGGGATAAGAGCTTCATTAAATAATGAAGAATCTCATCTTTAACAAAACCGTCAATCATAAAGAGGGCCATTCTTCTCCCGGCATACTCCAGATCAAGCTGAATCACGTCAAAGCTTTTATCAACGCCCAGCCTCTCCTTCATATATTGAATATTATCATCATAGTTGTTAAACATCGGCTGCTTTTCCATTTCATCACCTAGCTTTATAAAGGTCTAACCTCATTTTGTGCACAAACCTTTATAAGCATACACAAATTAATCGACGAGTTCTGATTGAACATATGCCCACAGTAAATTAAATGTATGTTCTAGCGAAGAAACATGCGTCCGCTCGTAAGCATGAGAGGCATCAATACCAGGACCTATTAAGCCATGCTTTACATCGGCTCCCGCTCGTATCGCAGCTGAAGCATCTGAACCATAGTACGGGTAGATGTCAATTTCATACCCGATATCATTGTGTTCTGCTAGTTGAACGAGGTGTTGGCGTAACCCATAATGATAAGGGCCAGAGGAATCCTTCGCACAAATCGAAGCCACATATTCGGTCGTTGTTTGACCATCTCCAATAGCTCCCATATCGACAGCTAAATATTCTGATGTCTCAGCCGGGATACTTGCATTCCCCCCATATCCAATTTCTTCATTGTTAGAAATATAGAAGTGTGTTGTATATGGTAATACAATTCCTTCTTCCTTCAGCGAATGAACGAGGTGCATGAGTATAGCTACACTAGCTTTATCATCCAAATGACGCGATTTAATAAAGCCGTTATCCGTCGTTTGAAAACGAGGATCAAATGATACAAAGTCCCCAACTTGGACGCCAAGATTCTTTGTATCTTCAGCATTATGTACTTCAGCATCAACGCGCACTTCAATATTCTCTTTGTCTCGCTTTTTGTCCCCACTATCTTTATAAACATGGACAGAGGTTTGGTGCATTAGAATTGTACCTGAATAAGTGGCCCCACTAGCCGTATGAATTTCACAGTATTCTCCTTCGACACTATTCCATTTAAATCCACCAATCATGGATAGCTTCAAGGTTCCATCCGACTTAATTTCCTTGACCATAGCACCAAGCGTGTCAACGTGAGCTGTCAATAAACGGTGTTTGGACGTGTCTTCTCCTTCTATCGTTGCAATGAGGGCCCCTTTTTGAGTCTTATAAGCCGGAATCTTCATATCCTCAAAGAAGGCAGCACAATGGTCAATACATGCGTCTGTAAACCCTGAAGGACTTGGAATGTTTACGAGTTGTTCTACTATACCTGTAATGGCTTGCGTGTGTTTCAAAATGATCTCCCCTTTTCATTTTCATAACTTTCTATCTTCTATCATACATATGAATGACACAGGATGTCCAAAAGAAAAGGGGACTTGTATGATGAAGAAACTCATTCCGATTCTATTAATCAGCCACGCTTTAGGCTTTTTTATTGTGTTTCAGTGGTCACAAAAAGACGTGCAAAACGTAGTGAAGTATTTTCCCCTTGATGAAAGCATCTCTCTAGAGGATACAAGCACGTCACTAGAAATGCTTTCAGAAAGCGATCGTGATGAATATGAAATTCATTGGACCACCAATTCAAGCTTGAAAGAGCCTGTTTACCTCCGACAGGACATTTCACTACTCTATGAGGACGGCAGACTAAAAGGCGTGCTTGGAAAATGGAAAGAAAATGGACAGGACCTTGTTCAAGAAGAGAAAGTGCAAGGAGAGGATAGCGGCCACTACCAGGCAATTACTTATCATCACGGAGAAGTTCACTATCCAGATGATCGCATTAAGAGTATTCAAGACATGACCCAAAGCGAGCTTTATGTCATTGATTCACCCCTCACACCGCTTGAGTCTTTTACAGAGCCGCAGAATCAGCAACAAAAAGATTGGAAAGAAACGCTCGACCGCGCTACAGAGCAGCAGTTAGCCTACAGATGGAACCAATTAATTACACACTTCTCAATCCCAATTGAACAATACGTGCGCATTCCACTCACTTCTTTACCGCAGTATAAAACAAAGCCCCTCCCAGGTTTAGACGTTGAACAAACTCAACAAGTCATCGGCCAACTATGGGAAGGACTTTATAAAGATTATATTCTTGATTTCACTGCTTCATCTGACCCAACAAATGAATCAAGCTATGTTCCATTAATATTAGCTGATAAAGATGGAAAACACCTGCTAGTGTTGTACGAAAATGCACAAGGAAAGAAAGAAAAACTCTTGCAGTATTATCCGGATGCTTCTAACTGATTTAACAGGTCTTTATAATCCTCAGCCTCCGGGTTAATGTCTATAGCTTTTTGAACAGCCTCTATAGCAAGGTCTCTTTCCCCTTGCCTCGCATAAAGGACAGCAAGGTTATACCAAGCAGGATCATTTTGATCATTTAATTCAACAGAACGCTTTAAATCAGTAAGCGCCTGATCAGTTCGATCTTGTTGAATATGCCCGTAAGAACGAATGAAATAGAGGATGCTATCCTTATTCCCATGTTCTTCAATCGCTTCATCTGCTACTTCATAGGCATCCTGAAAAGAGCCTTCTTGTTGATAGTATGAAGCGAGAACGATTTCGGTATGAGGTTCATAGGTCTCGTTTGTCTGCATGCCTGCATAAAAGAGGAGGCCTCCGGTCACTAACACCCCTATAAAACTCGCCGTTTGTGTGAGTAAGTTTCGTTTCTTAGGAAAGTGTACCAAAGAAGAAGCTAAAAAGCCGCCGACTAACCCTCCGAGATGTGCCCCAATATCCACTTGAGGGATGGTAAAGCTAATAACGATATTAATCAGGAGGATACCTATTATATTACTCCCCATCGTTTTAAAGAATAGCTTCTTATAAATTAACCCAAAGAAAAGAAGGGCGCCAAACAGACCATAGATTGCTCCAGATGCACCGGCAGCAACGTTTTGGGAAAGAGCAAAGCTTGCCAGTCCACCTACGATCCCACTGACGAAATAAATTACTAAAAAGCGGGCACTTCCAAACATTCGCTCAACAGCATTCCCCAGGTAATAAAGGGCCAACATATTGAGTAAGATGTGAAATATACCGATATGAAGAAACATAGAACTTGCGATTCTCCACCATTCCCCGTCCAAAATGAAAGGGTTAAATTTAGCTCCATACTTGATGAGCGTATTGGTGTCTTGACTCCCTCCATTGATCTCTAATACAAAGTACATAATAACGTTTAAGGCAATCAACAAATAGGTGAAGATTGGTTTGCCACGACTTAGAACAGCTTGCTGACTTTTTATGTTTTGTTCTATGGCTTGATCAACCGCTCTTCTCAATTGAGGTACGTTACTTTCCATCTCTTCTTCACTTTCAGGAGAAAATGGGGGATCTTTGATGTATAGAGCTTCATAAACCTCACCAAGATGTCTTTCCCGATCATGTTGTGGCACAAAATAGGTCATGATACGAACCGACTTTCGGCCATTATTTATATGTATTGGTTTTTGTTCCCACTCATCTACCGGCGGAAATTGTGAGATGTATACTAAATGAACCCTTATATCTCTCCCAACAAGGGATTTAGATAATCGCTTCACTTTCTCAGCTACGTCATCCTGATCCCGCTTAAGATGATTAGACCAATCAAAGGTTTGTTGCTTTAATCGAATGATTTTCGTTATGGTTCCTTTAGTCTGCTCAAGCCACACTTCCCTTCGTTCGTGGTCAATGTGAATCACTTCATATTCATACCGAGAAATGAAAGTGTAGGTCATCTTCCAGAAATAATAAATATCCTCTAAATACATCTGCCTCTCTCCTTTCTTTTATCATACCAAAAGCAGCCGAAGACTTGAAAAAAAACGTTCAGTCGTACATGACGACTGAACGTTTTCTAAAAGGTTGATCTTCCTAAGATCTGCGGTAAGATTTTTTCTCTTAAATAAGGCATCCGCATGCTTACACGGACCGCAACTTTTCTTAATAAATCATACGCTAATACACCATTTAATATGCGATATTTATAACGATTTAACGCATACATTCCAGCTATTAAGAAGAATAACCACATGATCACTCTCATCATAACCCACCTATTCACTAGTTGATAGGCTTAGTATGCGGATGGAAAAACGATTTTATTCTTTATTATACTTTTCTAAAACCGGGTTAAGTGTATCCCTTAACACCTTTGCTGAATTCGCAAATTGCGCTTCTTCTAATTCATCTAAGTCGATCTGAAGGATTTCTCGCACTCCTGAACGATTCACAATAGCTGGCACGCCAATGTAAATATCTTTCTCATCATATTCCCCGTTCAAATAAGCAGAAACAGTTAAGATTGAATTCTCATTATGAAGAATGGCTTTCGTTAATCGAACGAGCCCCATCGCAATCCCGTAATACGTAGCCCCTTTACGTTGTATAATATGGTAGGCAGCATCTCTTACACCTTCAAATAACGGGGTTAGATCTCTTTCGCTATATTTCTCAGGGTTATCTTTAATTCGATCAAAGACCGTACGTCCGCCTATATTCGCATGGCTCCATGCTGGCAACTCAGAATCTCCGTGCTCTCCCATGATATAAGCATGCACATTACGGGAATCCACATTAAAGTATTCTCCTAGAGAATAACGAAGTCTGGCCGTGTCTAAAATCGTTCCGGATCCGATGACACGATGCTTTGGCAGGCCTGAGAATTTCCATGTCATATAGGTCAGGATATCTACCGGATTCGTCGCAACAAGGAAAATTCCATCGAAACCTGAACCCATAACTTGATCTACAATAGATTTAAATATAGCAGAATTTTTCTCCACCAGATCTAATCGAGTTTCACCTGGCTTTTGATTTGCGCCGGCAGTTATAACAACAAGATCAGCAGAAGCACAGTCACTATAGTCTCCATACCATATTTTCGTATAGGAAGGGGCAAAGGCTAGTCCGTGGTTAAGGTCCATCGCATCTCCTTCAGATTTTTCCTTATTTACATCGATTAAGACAAGCTCGTCCCCTACACCTTGATTCAATAAAGCGAAGGCATAACTTGATCCTACAAATCCTGTTCCGATTAGTGCAATTCGATTAACTCTTTCCACTCTCCATCATCCCTTCTCTGAATGAAATACTTTCCTATCTACCTATATTGTACATGAATGCACAAAGCCCCAAAACCACCGATAGCGCTTTCATTGTTAAGATATTGTTACAATTGTCCTCGCCTTTATAAGCGAAACCCTTTTTCCGTGACAAGGTTCCGTACCGGGACATCATATTCTTCATGAGGGACACTAGATACAACCTGAGCTTCCGTAGCTAAAGCAACCGTTTCATTCGCATAAGTAGCGAGGTAACGATCATAATACCCACCGCCATAACCTATACGATATCCTTCAAGATCAAAGACCAGCCCTGGCACAAGCATAAGATCAATCGAGTTCGGTTCACTGACCGGGCAAAGCGTCGGAACAGGCTCCTGAAGGCCAAAATAAACCGTCTCTAACTGATCATAGGATGTGAGCTGATGAAAGTCTAAACGACTTTCTTTAGGGGTGCACTTAGGCACCACAACCTTTTTCCCCTCTTTCCACGCCAAATCAATAATGGGAGCCGTATCGACTTCGTGAGCTTGAGAGATCGTACACCCAACGGTCGAAGCTTGATCCCATAACTTGCTATTTAAAAGAGCCAAATAGATCTCCTGCTCTTTTTGCTTCTTTTCTTCCGTACTCATATTCTTCAATAAGTCTTTACCATATGTACGCCATTCTGATTTCGTTTTCAACCAAACACCTCTTTCTTTTTTATAGGATCCATTATAAGAATTTCTACTAAAGTGGGGGATTCACAATGTGTTCCATATATGTCCACTTATGTGAAAGGCTTGATAAGAGAGAAAGTTTCCGTTTACGTTAGCCTGTGCGTAAGGTGGTTCGGGAAATCACTCGCTTTCCGCGGCGAGCTGGGAAGCCTCCTCGTTCGCTGCCGCTCTCTGCGGGGTCTCCCCTAGGCTCCTCTTGCCGCAGGAGTCTCGCAATTTCCCGAACCACCTTTGCCATATGTATATAAAACGTAAACATATCGCATAAGCTAGTAGGGTGTTGATAAAATTCCACGCTTCCTCTGGTTGGGGCTGTTTCTCCTAATATTAATAAGGGGTGTCTGGGGGACGGGGAGACTCCTACGGGAGAAAGAGGTAGACGAGACCCCGGAATGAGCGTAGCGATTGAGGAGGCTCGACACCTCGCCCGTGGAAAGCGAGTCGTTCCCCAGACACCCCTATCTCTCATTAAACGTGAACAGCCCCTCTCCTTATTAAAATGTCTCAGCTTCGCACATTAAAATAACAACAAGAAACTCTTCAACAAAACATTATAAAAAAAACAGTAGGAGCGAGTCCTACTGTTTACTTCGTTTCACGATGAAGAGTGTGTTTCTTCAAGCGTGGGCAATATTTCATTAATTCTAAGCGCTCAGGGTTTGTACGCTTGTTTTTAGTGCTAATATAGTTGCGGTCACCAGTTTCAGTGCAAGCAAGTGTAATGTTTACACGCATCGTTTATCCCTCCAAATACCATTCTTTACTCTGTTTAATGTATTTACATACTTTATCAGACTTATTTATAGTATCAAATCATGCCTATTCTTTCAAGGCTGTTTTGCTCATTTATTGAATGTCGGAAGAATTTCTACAACTCTACTTGTGGCGACGCTTATAGAAATTCATTGTAAAACGAGTATAAGGTCGGTTTTCTCACGCTTTCTAGTATGATATAACTAGTAAAGAAATGAAATGAGGTGAAGAAATGATTTACGTGTTTTTAACACTATTTTCGGTAGCACTTGTCCTGTACATCCTCTCTTTCTTTGCAAAGAGTCGAATACAAGAGTTAGAAGAACAGATGGAAGAGATCTCGTTAAATGCGATTCAAGAAACGTATCAATTGAAGAAGAAAATGCGTGTTTTAGAAGAAGAACTTCTCATTGATGAAGCGCCTGAACGCTTTTATCAGGAACCTACTCCTACCCCCGCTGACGAGTCCGAATCAAACTTGATGGGACAAAAAGTACTAGACCTGTACCAGGAAGGGTTTACTACAAAAGAAATCGCTGATAAAACCTCTATGAAAGAAGAAGATATCTTCGTCACATTAAGGCAATATTCCACAGAGAAGCAGCGAGGTGTACATTCATGAAATATACGCTAAGAGCATTCGCACTAGGTCTATTAACAGCAACTGCCTTACTAGCTTTTGCCTATTCACAACAAGATCCTAGCCAAGCTAAAGAAACAGCTCCTACAAAAGAAGAGGCAGCCTCCTTATTAGAGGAAAAGGGGTATACCATCTTAACTGAAAATGAGTACACTCAGTTAACAGAAAAGGCTTCACCTGAACAAAATGCAGATTCAGATGAACAACAAAAGCAAGAAGATAAAGAAGAGACATCTAAACCAACCGGTGATGAAGAAGGATCCGTGAAAGCTTATACACTATCCATTGAAGAAGGCATGGTTCCAGAAGACATTAGCCAGGTACTAGCACAGAATGGAATCATCGAGGATGCTGAAGGCTTCAGAGCATACTTAGTGGACAACGAATTCAGCCGCTACATACAGATCGGTGAATATACAGTCGTAAATCAGATGTCCTTCCAGGAGATCGCGAGGATTATTACGCGATAACTAAAATAGCCTTTCATTGGATACTTACAATGAAAGGCTATTTTACGATTCTATTTAATAACTAATGGAAACATTCTTTCATCCTCTTTAAGATTCATCACCTAATCATTATCGATCAGAGTCTGATTAGCTTTTATTTGAATCGCGTTTCTTCCTTTAACTTGTTTTAACGTAGCTACTATAAGAAAACTCACAATCACAAGTAAAAGCCATGAACTCACTTTCCCGAGATGCACAAGACTCCATGCCTCTCGTTGATTGGGATATTCCCAAGCCCCAAAAAATGTGGCAATATTTTCAGCAATCCAAATAAAAAAGCCAATAAGGACGAAAGACAAAGCAAGAGGCATTCTGTAACGGGCATCATTGATACGGTAGCTCACGGATGATTTCCAAAAGACAATGATTACAAGCGCTGATAACCACCAACGAATATCAATCCAGTAATGGTGAGTGAAGAAGTTTAAGTAAATGGCAGAAGCCAAGGGGACAACGAGCCATAATGGCGGCCATTTCACTAAATGTACGTCTAACCTTCTCCATGCCTGACAAAGATAACTAGCGACACTTGCGTACATAAATCCACTATACAAAGGAACCCCAAACACCTTCGAATATCCCGCTTCCGGATAAGACCAGGATCCCATGTGTACTTTAAACAGCTCTAGAGCTAATCCGATTAAGTGAAACAGGGTGATAACTTTTAACTCATCTCTTGTCTCAAGTCCAGAACGAACCATCCACCACTGCATAAGAAGAAAGATGATCAATAACCAATCATACCTTGGCAAGATAGGGAGAGAGATCATTTGCGTAACAGCCAACGATACGAAAATAACCACTGGGAAAATGCAAGACCAGGCTTGTTCCCCTCCAAAAAAAGTGAGTTGTTTCAGTGCCCTCATGCCTCTTCTCTCCTTTACTAAGCCTCTACTTACCTATTCCTCCAGGGACGGTCGTTTTGGCAATCGTTTTTATGATGTTGATTATATAGTATTATTTATTGTTTTACAATAAATAATTATTAAATCGCATTATAATTTTAAGGATATATTTTGTGTAAAGGCAATCTCGAATCGGCACAAACTTCTTAACTAGTGTATGTTTAAGAACGCTCCTTAAGAAACGTATGGAGTTTTAAAGTGGAGGGGTGTTGGACGGAAATTTGCATACAAAAAAGCGGAATCATGATTGATTCCGCCTTTTTGATTCTAGCTATTATTCATTTAGGTCAAAGGTTTGACCTTTAACAAGGTAGAAAATATACTCCCCGATGTTCGTAATATGATCCGCAAAGCGTTCAATATAACGAGCAACGTAAGCCATTTGCATAATATGCTGGATCTTCTGCGGGTTATTAGCTGTAAGCTCTAGCATTTCTCTTGTTATTTGGCCATACATTTCATCAACTTTGTCATCCATTTCTGCAAGCACACGCGCTAGTGAAATGTCTTCGTTCTCAAAAGCTTTCGTAGCTGTATCCACCATTTCCTTGGCTACCCCAAACATATCTCGTAAAGCCGGAGGAATGGTGATATCATGATCTTCACCTAAGTGAATGGCACTTTTACTAACATTCACTGCGTGATCGGCCATACGTTCAAGATCAGAAGAAACCTTAATCGCGACAATCATCCTGCGAAGGTCCGTTGCAACAGGTTGCTGCTTTGCGATAAGCAGGATAGCCTGTTCATTAATTTCAAGTTCTTTACGGTCTAGTTGATCATCTTCTTCAATAATCTTCTTCGCCTTATCAATGTCTTGATTGTACAGTGCATCAAGAGCTTCTTCAAATGCTTGCACGGTTCCTACAGCTAACTTCTTAATACTATACTTTAATTGATCCATATCTTCGTGAAACTGACCTCTTATCATACCCATTTACCCCTTTCGATTTCCGATCATCAACTTCTGCTTAGCCGAAACGTCCGGTAATGTAATCTTCTGTGCGTTTATCGGACGGATTCTGGAACAATGTGTTTGTATCTGTATATTCTACAAGTTCACCGCTCAAGAAGAAAGCTGTTTTATCAGAAATACGTGCCGCTTGTTGCATATTGTGCGTAACGATTACGATACTGTAATCCTTCTTCAGTTCCTGAATCAATTCTTCTACCTTCAATGTAGAAATCGGGTCAAGAGCAGAAGTAGGCTCATCCATTAAAATGACATCAGGTTCAATAGCTAAACAACGAGCAATACAAACACGCTGTTGCTGTCCACCAGACAAACCGTACGCATTTTCATGAAGACGGTCTTTTACTTCATCCCAAAGGGCCGCCCCTTTTAGACTCTTCTCTACAATTTGATCGAGTGTCTTTTTATCTTTAATTCCGTGAATTTTAGGTCCGTATACGATATTTTCGTAGATGGATTTAGGAAACGGGTTCGGTTTTTGGAATACCATTCCCACTTTCGTACGAAGGTCTTCTACTAAATAGTTTTTTTCGAAAATGTTCTTTCCACGGTATTCAATCTCACCAGATGTTTTTACAACAGGAACGGTCTCAACCATACGATTTAACGTTTTAACATACGTAGACTTACCGCAACCAGATGGTCCAATAATAGCTGTAACGTCGTTTTCTTTAATATCCATATTTATATCATAAAGGGCTTGGTTATCCCCGTACCATAAGTTTAAATCTTTCACATTAAATACTGAGCTTTTTGTATCTGCCATAACGACAAATGCCTCCTTCGATAATCCGCTGATTCTATAAAGGTTTATAAACGTTTAGAGAATTTGTTTCGAATAAATACAGCAATAGAGTTTAAGAGCAATAAGATCACTAGTAGTACGATAATTCCGGCTGAAGCCACATACTCAAATTCAGGTTGTGGAGCTTTTGTCCAGCTATAAATTTGAATCGGCATGGCTGTATAAGGATCAAAAATGCTACTTGGAAGTGTAAAGATTGCTGTTGCTGCTCCTACAAGTAACAAGGGTGCGGTTTCACCAATCGCACGGGAAAGAGCAAGAATTCCACCAGTTAGGATACCAGGGATCGCTGCTGGTAAAACAATGCGTCTAACAGTTTGCCATTTCGTAGCACCCATCCCATAAGAAGCTTCACGTAATTCATTCGGAACAGAACGAATCGATTCTTGTGCTGCAACGACGATTACAGGAAGAACAAGAAGGCCTAACGTCAAACCACCAGCAAGAATAATTTCCCCCGTTTTAAAGATATAAACGAAAATTGTAAGACCTAATAAACCAAAAACAATGGACGGTACTCCGGCCAGGTTCTGCAAGTTAATTTGGATGAATCGCGTAAACTTTCCTCGTTTAGCGTATTCCTCTAAATAAATGGCAGTGGCTACCCCGATCACAAGAGTTACAGGAGCCGTTACTGACATTAACCATAAGGAGCCAATGACCCCGGCTTTAATCCCTGCACGATCTGGACTTTGTGAGGTGAAGCCCGTTAAGAAATCCATATCTAAGCTACCGAGTCCTTGAGTCAATATCCGATAAGCTAAAGCCCCTAAGAATAATAATCCAATAATCGTAGCAATGAAGAAGATTACCTTTGCAATCTTATTCTTTAAGATACGACTATTCATTTTATTAGACACTGTTTCTTTATTTACTAAAGCCATATTAGTACTCCTCTCTAAATCGTCGACTAATATATTGTGCAAGAAGGTTCATAATTAACGTGAAGACAAATAGGGTTGTTCCGACTGCATAGATACTATAGTAAATAGTCGAGCCGAATGAAACATCTCCTGTAGAGACTTGAACAATGTACCCTGTCATCGTCTGAATCGACTGCGTTGGATCTAGCGTAAACTTCGGTGTAGCACCTGCTGCAATGGCCACGATCATTGTTTCTCCAATGGCACGAGACATAGCAAGTGCGAAAGAAGCGACAATACCAGATAAAGCAGCTGGTATAACAACCTTAATTGTTGTTTCAAGTCTTGTTGATCCAAGAGCCATTGCTCCTTCACGTAATGTGTTTGGCACAGCCCCCATTGCATCCTCCGTAAGAGAAGCAACCATTGGGACGATCATGACACCTACAACAATACCTGCACTTAGTGCGTTAAAGAAAGATAGGTCTGGAATAATTTTGTCCAACATTGGCGTAACAAAGGTTAAAGCAAAGAAGCCATATACCACTGTAGGAATTCCAGCCAGTACTTCAAGAATTGGCTTAAGCATTCTTCTAACTTTATCAGATGCATATTCACTCAAGAATATAGCTGAAGCAACACCTAATGGGATCGCAATAATCATGGCTGTTATTGTAATTAATAACGTACCACTAATTAAAGACAAAATTCCATATGAATCACGCCACGGATTCCAATAGGTCGTTGTAAAGAATTCAACAACACTTACTTGATTAAAGAAAGTAAATGTTTCAGATAATAACGTATAAAGTATTCCTAATGTCACAAGTACAGATAGCGTAGCACAGAGTAACAATAGTTTAGGCACTAATTTTTCCACAAACATGGTCGAGCTATTGGATTGTTTATTCTTAGCAATCCTTTCCTTTACAGAAAGCTCATCGTGATTCTTTTTAGATGAAACCATTTATGAAATCCCCTTTCATCTGGAACATAGCAAAGTGAGGGGAACAACTTTCAACCCGTCCCCTCACCTCACACAGAACCAATTATCCAAGAAGTTTGCTACTACTTATTTTCCAGCTAGTTCTTTAACTTTATCAATTTGCTCTTGATATTTTTCTTCTGGAAGAGCGACATATCCAACTTCTTTAGCAGCGTCTCCTGCATTCTCAAGTGTATAGATTGTGTAATCATATACCTGAGGTTTCTCTAATGCACTTTCCACAACATATGTGAATAGTGGGCGAGAAAGTGGTGCATACTCTCCGCTTTGGATCGTATCATGGTTTGGTTTTACTGGTTCAGCATCTTCACCATTTTGAATACCTAAAGCTTTAAGAGAATCTTCGTTTTGAAGGTAGTAAGCATAACCGAAGAAGCCGATTGCGTATTCACTGTTTTTAATGCCGCGAACAAGTGTATTGTCATCTTCAGAAGTTTGAACATCTCCATCTTCACGCATTGCATTATCTTCAAGAATTACTTCGTTGAAGTAGTCGAATGTACCAGAGTCATGACCTGGAGCGAAGATTTTAATGGTTTCGTCTGGCCATTCAGGATTGATGTCAGACCATTTCTTAGCGTCAGAACTGTCAAGGAAGATCTTTTTCAGTTGATCTACTGTAAGGTTGTCAACAAAGTCGTTTTCAGAACTAACAGCTACTGTAAGACCGTCATATGCAAGTGTAAGTTCATGTAGGTTAACATCGTTTTCTTCAGCTTTTTTCTTTTCTTCTTCTTTAATCGGACGAGAAGCGTTTGAAAGATCGATTTCGCCTTTAGTAGACTTTTCGAATCCGCCACCAGAACCGATGGATTGTAATGTTACGTTAACATCGCTTTCTTTAGATGCGTAACGCTCTTGAATGTATAGGGCCATAGGGTAAACAGTAGAAGAACCTGCCTGTTTCACATTACCGGAAAGTGCTTCTCCACCGTCTGTTTCAGATTGAGTATCACCATTTGAAGTGTCTTCATCTTCGCCTTCGCTGCTTCCGCAAGCTGCAAGAGCTCCAAGAGCAAGGATAAGTGTGAAGATTAGTGCTAAATGCTTGAAACTTTTCATTTCTTTTTTCCCCCTAAATTAAATGTTGAATTTTGTTGTTCAAGTGGGCTTGATCAACTCACAATGCTTATACTACAGATAGAGTTTTAACGGCGTATGAATGAAATGTTAAGGTTGTGTAAATTGATCATTTTTCATGTATAGACTTCGCAAACTTCCTGGTATTACGGGGTTTTCCACTTGAGGTATTCTTTAGTTTCTACAAAAAAAAGAGGGTTATGCATAAGCATAACCCTCTCTTTTCTCTATCTTTTATTCTTCAGTTGCTTCATCTTCCATTTCGTCTTCTGATTTCTTTTCTTTCATTGCTTCTGCGCGGTTTTCTTTTAAATCATAATAGGCATTCATCGCGTCACGACCAATGTGAGTATTAATAGGGTATTGCCCGTTCATGACCCCTGTGTTTGGCACAACGACTGCAAAGGCTACTTCCGGATCATCAGCCGGAGAGTATCCAACCAGGGTCAGGTTCTCCACGGGTGTAAAACCCGTTACATCTATTGCATTACCGTATTCATCTCGCGAAATATCATAAACCCTCGCTTGAGCCGTTCCTGTCTTACCTGCTACAGAGTAATCCACTTCCTTACCGAAGTTATAATACGCTGTACCATTTGATTGATAAACACGCTCAAATCCTCGTTGAACGCGGTCAATATCCGTTTGGGACATGGAGATCTTATTCAACACATTCGGGCTATAGGATTCAATAACCGGTCCAAGCTCTTTATTCTGGACGTCTGGTTCGTGCACTTCTTTCACAAGACGTGGCTGGATTCGATACCCATCATTTGCAATGGTCGATACATATTGAGCCAATTGCATCGTTGTATAAGTATCATACTGTCCAATGGCTAAGTCCATAATATTACCTGCTTGGAAATCTTCACCTTGTAAACCAGCGGATTCAGTATCAGCCGGCATATCAATTCCTGTTTTAACACCAAGGCCGAATTGACTGTAATAGTCTCGCATGACTTGGAAACTTCCATCATTAAACTTCATTGGTGCATTCCGTACGTAAGTCGGGTTCCCGGCAATCCTCATCGCAATATGGAACATATATACGTTAGAGGACTTCTCAAGAGCTTGGATTTCATTAATTGTCCCTAAGTCTTTGTAAGAATCTTTGGCTTTTGTACTTTTAAGTTCAATCGCAATATTATCATTTATGAGTGTTCCATAATTAATGACACCGGAGTCATACCCCGCTAACACAGTCGCGCCCTTAACTGTAGAACCTGGTGCATACTGCTGGGTAATGGCCCCTAAGGAGAAGTCTTGGAAATAAGGTTTCTCCCCGTTTTCTCCACGATTATATTTTTGACCTGAAACAGCCAAAATTTCACCAGTATCTGGCTCCAACATAACAACCATGGCTTCACTCATATTACTGTTCTTACCAGGATAGCGGGTAATGGCTTCTTTTAAGTGTTTCTGGACGATTTCATCTAACCTTTTCTGCAATTCCATATCGACCGTTAAGACAAGATCATTGCCTCGCGTGCCTTGTTGGATGACTTCTGAGTTAATGACTTCCTGATCACTGTTTACAGTGTGTTCAATTTGTTCCTTTTGACCTTTTAACACCATTTCATAGCGCTCTTCTAATCCGCTGGTGCCTACACGGTCATTTAAACTATAGCCACGAGACATGAAGTAGTCTTTCTCGTCTTTTGGGACACCAGCCATACTTACACTTCCTAAGTAGTTACGGAATGTCCCTCCAAAAGGATAGTCTCTTTCCCAGTCTGTACTTACATTAATACCAGGCAGTTCATCTAAGTTTTCGGCTACAGTAGCGTACTCTTTTAATGTCACGCCTTCATTCTTTATGATATGAGGAGATAGAGAATAAGCACTATCGAGTTCTCGTTTGATTGCAATAATCTCAAGCTCTTCATCAGAGAATTGGAGGTCTTTTTCAGGATCAATACGGTCTAATAGTATCTCATAAGGAGTTTTTGCGTCTGTTTCTTCTTCTTCCTTTGTATAGGTCTGCTCTTCTACTGTTAGCCGTTCTTTTATTGCCTCATTATTCTCATTGTTAACAAGAATCCAGTAATCTTTTTTATCACGCAAGGTTACTTTCTTCGTGTTTTTCTCAATCATGGGCGCAAGCTTACGCGCAATTTCTAAATGCTTCGCCTGATTTGTTGACTTTGGTGGTGTGTATGTAATGGCATAAAGTGGTGAATTGTCCACGATTATATTGCCAAAACGATCATACATCTTCCCTCTCGGTACCGGTGTCTTTGTAATATCGTTTGTAGTACGATTAATCTCTTCTTGCGCTTCAGCACCATGTAAGATCTGGACCATGCCCAGCTTTAACACAACACCAGAAAACATAAGAAAGATAATAAAGAATAACACATTTAAACGAAAGGGAAGATGAGACTTCTTTTTCTTGTTCTTTTTCCCCATAAGTCTCTCCTCCTCTAATAAACAGTTTGAGGCTATTATAGCATTTTTGGCTAATTTTCACTATATAACTGAAGCACTGTTTATCGGTTGTCGTTATCTGCTAGCTTATTCTTTACAAAGACGGACTCTTCTCGTGTATCAGAAGTAAACGTTACATCCTTAATAAAGAAATAAATAACGAAATGACCTGCCCCAACAAGCATTAATATATACGGAATAATTGTTTCGGGAGAGAAGAAATGAACACCTGTTAAGAAGATCGCAATGGATAGGACTCTCCCTAAGTTCAAGAACAATTCTCTAACTACAATATATTCAATTCTCATCTCCCCTGCGTGCCAGGCTTTCCCGATTACATCGTAAGTTAACGAAATATAAGGCACAAACAATATTGGGTACGCAATCCCAATGATCGCAGCATAGATTAAAAGTGTAGGGTAGCTCAGGTGGATCAAAATCAAATAGAGGGACAGGTATAGCGTGAGACCTCCAACAAATATTGATCCTTTACGCCTTTTCGGCTTAATAAAACGTGTAGCTAAGTAATAGAACAAAAAGGCAAAACCAGAATAAACTAAATTGAATGTGCCTAATGCTAGCTCACTTTGCGTTGTAATAAAGACCCAGATGGAGATCACAAAGAGGAAAGTCCCCTCTCTTAACCCTTGAAAGGTATGGGCATATAAAATTTTATTCCAATTCTGATCCCGCTTTCGTTCATGAATAATCCTCCGAAAAGTGAAATCCCCTTTAGCCGATCTCCTTTTCAAGAAAAAGCTACAGACTACCGCAAGCACAAACAAGCTTAACGATATAGTAAAGATCACGGTATAACCTGTATTAGAAGTAAGCCTGGAAATAATAAATCCCGCTAAAATTGGACCGACCATTCCCCCAAACGACTGAAGCAATCCTAAAAATCCATTAAAGAAATCTCTGGTATCAGGTTCTGTAATTTCAAATGTTAGCACATTAAATGCTAGCCAATAAAAGCCATATCCAATGCCAAGGACAGAACCTAACACAATTTTATAGCTTGCCGCTTGTTCACCAAAGAACAAAACCGTCAAGAAAAACAAAGACAGGAATATAACTCCAAGGCGCAACACAATGACCCGATCCATCCGTTTAGCCCATCTTCCTGCAAGGATAAACGTTAACGGCTGCATAATATAAATGGATAAATTGTAAAGGGCGATGGCCACATATTCCCCTGATTGTTTCCACAAGTAGATATTGACAAATGTATTGGAGAGAAAAATGCCTAAAGCGTAAAGCCCTCCAATCGACAATAAAAGAATTAAATCCCGGTTAACTTCAACTTCTCCTAAAACTGCGTTTAATCCTTTCTTCATATCTAAACGCCTCCTACCTGTCATTAGTCTTATCAAATAGGAAGCACTTATACCATGATCCACACAAAGGTGAGAGAATGTTTCTTTTATTGTCGCAAGGAAATAAAATGAGGGGGAACGATCACGAGGGTGGGAAAGCATATAAAAAACCTAAGCCCCCTTTAAAGGGACTTAGGTTTTAAAATCGTGAATGGTAATTATTTAGCTGCAGCGTAGCGCTTCGCAACTTCGTCCCAGTTTACTACATTCCAGAATGCAGCAATGTAGTCAGGGCGACGGTTCTGATAGTTAAGGTAGTACGCGTGCTCCCAAACATCAAGACCAAGGATTGGTGTTTTACCTTCCATGATTGGTGAATCTTGGTTTAATGTGTCCATTAATTCAATTTCACCATTGTCTACAACTAACCATGCCCAGCCAGAACCGAAACGGCCAGCTGCTGTAGCTGCGAATTTTTCTTTAAATTCATCATAGCTACCAAATTTACTGTTAATTGCTTCTGCTAGTTCACCTGTTGGCTCACCGCCACCATTTGGAGACATGATTGTCCAAAATAGAGAGTGGTTAGAATGACCGCCACCATTACGACGAACCGCTGTGCGGATCTCTTCTGGTACAGCATTTAAGTCAGCGATCAATGCATCAAGTGATTTATCTTGAAGATCAGCATGGCCTTCTAAAGCATTGTTAAGCTTGTTAACATAGCCTGCGTGGTGTTTAGTGTGGTGGATGTTCATTGTTTCCTTGTCAATATGAGGTTCAAGAGCATCATAAGCGTAAGGTAATTCTGGTAATTCAAATTTAGCCATTTTGAATCTCCTCCTTTAAATAGTATGTAAATCCTTCCAATTCCATTCCGGTCAAGAAAGGCTACATTGTAAGCGTATCAAAGGTCTAAATCATCTGCAAATATTATGCATCAGAAATAAGCTTTAACACGCACATAGATATAATATCCGTTTGTTCAAATTTAAAACATAAAAACTTGCTCTAAGAGAGCAAAAAAAAAGACAAGCATATTTGCTTGTTTAGGTTCAAACTTATGTAAATGGTGGCTCGGGACGGAATCGAACCGCCGACACACGGATTTTCAGTCCGTTGCTCTACCGACTGAGCTACCGAGCCACAAAAAAGAACGTTGCCTGACTTCCGTTCTATTAAATAAAAATGGCGGAGGAGGAGGGATTCGAACCCCCGCGGGGCGTTAACCCCCTGGCGGTTTTCAAGACCGCTCCCTTCAGCCGAACTTGGGTACTCCTCCGTGAGAAAAATAATGGCTAAGATTGGTGGACCCTGCAGGACTCGAACCTGCGACCGATCGGTTATGAGCCGATAGCTCTAACCAGCTGAGCTAAGGGTCCAATCTTATGGGGCGATTGATGGGGATCGAACCCACGAATGCCGGAGCCACAATCCGGTGCGTTAACCACTTCGCCACAACCGCCATGATTCTTAAGATGTTTATTCCTGATTGTTTCTATAAGATAGATTCATAATCTGATCTGCAAACAAAATTATGTATGGTAGCGGCGGAGGGGATCGAACCCCCGACCTCACGGGTATGAACCGTACGCTCTCGCCAGCTGAGCTACACCGCCAAATGGCTCCAACGGCAGGATTCGAACCTGCGACCGATCGGTTAACAGCCGATAGCTCTACCACTGAGCTACGTTGGAATAAAGTAATGCGTCATTTTAACGACACAATATAATATATCATGTGTTGTTGAGAGTGTCAACAACTTTTTTGCCTCGTAATGAAGCAACACGAATAATATAGCACGGTCCCCTATGTTTGTACAAGGGTTTTTTGATAAAAATCTTAAATTTATTCAATCCAGACCTTATATGGAGCGCTCGCAAATTATTTTTTGTCTGTACGTGTAGCGTTACTTTGATGTAGGCTCGAGCATTCTCAGGCCCAAAACACTTCACCAAAAATGACACGTTTCCTTTCACCCCACCTTAGACTTATCATGCGAACGGAAACATCTCAACTTCGATTCCCAGTAATCCTCCGCTGCTCCCAAACCAGATCTACACATAAAACAAGCCCAGAGCAACTGCTCTGGGCTTGTTAAGAGATATTAGTTTTGCTTGCCACCTAATACTTCTTCTGCAATATTTACAGCGTGGTCACCGATTCGTTCTAGGTTACTAATAATATCAACAAATACGATACCAGCCGGTCCGGTACATACTCCTTCATTCATACGAAGGATATGCTTCTTACGGTAAGAACGCTCATATTGATCAATTTGATTTTCCTTTTGAACAACAGCTAACGCTTCTTCACGGTCCATTGTTTCAAGGGCCTTCATAGCTTGTTTAACTGTAATTAAGGTTAAATTAATCATATCATTTAAATCTTCTTGCGCTTGTTCTGTTAGATGAACTTTATTTGAAATCTTATAATCTACAAGTTCTACAAGGTTTTCAAAGTGGTCACCAATACGTTCAATATCACGAACAGAATCTATAAGGGCAGAGTGTTTATGACTTTCTAATTCCGTTAATGAGTAGCTTGATAAGCTCACTAAATACTCTGTAATGTTCCGGTCTAAATTGTTAAGGGCTTCTTCATACTGAAGGGCCATATCAGCGTGCTTCCGCTGATGATTATTTAGATAGTGACTTGTCTCTTCCAGTCCTTTATACGCAAAGTCACCCATTCTCATTACTTCTTCTTTCGCCTGATCTAAAGCAAGGGATGGAGACTGTTCAATAAAGATCGGGTCGAGATGCTTTGGTTTCTGATCTACAGCTGTGTCCTCTCCAGGAATAAGCTTCGTCACAATATACGCTAAAGCACCAATGAACGGGAACTGTACTAGCATGTTTGAGAAGTTAAAGATCCCGTGTGCGAACGCAATCGTCATGGCTTCGTTTAATCCAATTAAATCTCTAAGGTATTCAATAAATGGAATATAGACTTTTAATAGGATTAAGAAAATCGTTGTACCAACTACGTTGAAGATAACGTGAGTGAAAGCTGCACGCTTCGCCGCCACACTTGCGCCAATAGCAGCAAGTACAGCCGTAATCGTTGTACCGATATTGTCACCAAACAATACAGGAATGGCTGCATCAATATCGATTGCACCTTGTTCAAACAAGCCTTGTAACACACCAATGGTTGCACTTGAACTCTGTACGACTACAGTGAACAACGTACCAATGACAACACCAAGGATTGGCTGGTCACTCATACTTACCGTTAAGTCTTGAAACGCCTCAAGACCTCTTAATGGTTTCATTCCATTACTCATCAGTTTCAACCCATAGAATAAAGCACCAAAGCCAAATAGCGTCTGACCAAGGTAAGTGATCTTCTTACTCTTGAAGAAGAATAGAAGTAGGGCACCTACAGCCAAGATCGGTAAACCATATTCTTTTAATTCGATACCAATAATGAATGCGGTAACCGTTGTACCGATATTGGCACCCATAATGACTCCGATAGCCTGACGCAACGTCATAAATCCAGCGTTAACTAGTCCAACAGTTAGTACAGTTGTACCTGAACTACTCTGTATTAACATCGTTACAAGCATACCAGCTAGTACACCCATAAACGGATTCGTGGTGAATTTGTCTAGAATATCTCGAAGGCGATCACCAGCAGATTTCTGAAGACCGTCTCCCATGTATTTAAGTCCGAATAGGAAGATTCCTAAACCACCAACAAATTGAAAGATCATCTCTTGAACATTAATACCTTCCACAAATAATGCTCCCCTCATCCAAGATTTTTGTCTATTTGTGTAGTTTTTTAAAACCCTCAACCATTATTAATTAAAGGTAAACGTTTTGTAAAGGCATTTCATAAGAATCTATTCAAAATTTACATTAGCTTAACATTCGGTAAAAAAACCTTGTCTTTTTTTCAGTTTTCTTACCATTTTGTATTGCTTCCACTCTTTCAGTTTAGCTATGATAGAAGTGATAAACAACAAATAGGTGGTAAAAACATGAAATTATCACAACAATTTTTGTACAGCCTTTACTCATTTAAGCGTGTATCCGCGTTCAGGATGTTAAAGGTTGGAAAACCGATAGGATATGTATTTTTCCTTACATTACTAACGATGATTCCTGTTTTATTAGGAATGATTTTCGACACACGTTCGACAGAAGCTATTGGAACACTCCCATTACCTGTTGAACTTCTCATCTTGTATGTCATTAGTACGAGCATTAAGTTTATGGATGTGTCTATCCTTGCCTTTATAGGACTTGGGCTTAATACATACTTAAAACGAAAAAACATTCAATACAGACATACATGGGCATTGTCAGCCTATGCCATTACGATCCCTACATTGGTATTAGCTATTGTAGAAAACTTAGGTCTTGTGCTTTCTGGAGATTACGTTTTATACATGGCCTTTTCTACGGTTATGTTATACATCATCCTCCAGGCAATCCCAAAGCCTAAAGCAAGAACCACATAAAAGCTCCGAAGTCTTAAAGACTTCGGAGCTTTTTTAACTTGCTTGATGTTTCCTTTCGGCTATGGCCCCAAGTTCTTGAGACACGGATACTAATTGATCTCGAACCTCATTCGTTTCGTTCATTTGACTTTCTTGTAAATCTGCCGCTTCTACTAATTGTTTAGCTGAAGATAAAGTTTCTTGAGTCGTTTGATGAAATGCGGTAAACACTACCTCCATTTTAGGCAGCATCTCCTCAGCTTTCGACACCTGAATTTTAGAATGGTTCAATTTTCCATTGAACGATTCAATGTAAGAAGAAATTTGATCAAAGGATGATTTAGAATCATGAGCATGTTCTAAATGATTTGTAAGTTGATCATACATCTCATGAAATTCAGTTGTTAAATACTGACTAATCTCCAACGTTTCGTTCATCTTATCGTTTATCTCGACAGCTGCTTCTTTTGAGCTATCTGCAAGCTTCCTTACTTCATGAGCAACTACAGCGAACCCTTTACCTTCTTCACCAGCACGTGCTGCTTCTATCGTTGCATTTAACGCCAATAGCTTTGTGCGTTCCGCAATATCTTGAATCATTTTCCCAGCTTCACCTATGTTCATGGAATGTGCTTCAAATTCATTTATTTTAGAAGTCATTTGCTTAAACCCGTCATGATAAGTATCTAATGTTTTCATAATGGACGTTACCCCTTTATTTCCTTCATCAATCGAAACATTAATACTTTCCTGATCCTCATACATTTCATTAAAAGATTCCAACAAAACATGAAGGGAATGTTTCAGCTTCTCGAAGACATCTTTCTGTTCTTCAAACGCCCCCTCGGTTCCCTCTGTACCTTTTATCACTTTATGTAATTCTTCTTTCATATCCGACTGGGATAGAGCTAACTGTTCTGAAGAAGCTGACAACTCATTATTCGTTCCCCCTAAATGATGAACCGCCGTTTGAATGTTATGGAGCATTTCTGTAATTGTATGGATTAGTTCTTGATAACTTTTTGATAACGAGCGAATCTCGGGTATCGTTGAATTAACCGTATCTGGTGGTGTAAACTCCCCATCTCTCGCTTTACGCATGACTTGTTGAAGTGCGATTAATGGCTTAAACATTTGCCTCATGAAAAAGAGGACGAATACGAAAATGCCAATTAAGCATAAGACGCCAGCCGTGAGCGAATATTTAGCCAGCTGGTGAACAGAATACATATAATCCGCTACCGGTACACCAATTAGGAAAACCCCTTTCAGCTCTTGTACCGACCCGTAAGCAAACATGTATTCTTCTTCTTTCCACGTGGCAATACGTGAACCATCTTCCTCTTTCTTAATATCTTCGATCAAACTCTCCTTAAAAGACGCTTCCTTACCTTGATATGGATAGGAGATCACACCTTCTTTGGTAATTAAATTTGTAGAAGCAGAGAAACCATCTTGGACTAATTCAGATTTCTGAGAAGATATATACTCATTCATCCGTTCTTTAAAAACGTCTTCTTCCCCTACTAAGGCAAACATCATATTCTCGGCATTCTCTCTCGTTACATCCACTTCGCGCTCTAAACGTTCACGAACCAATTCAAGTTGGCTTTCTTTTGCCTTCGAATAGGAAAGCCAACTAACGAGTGAAATCGAACCAATAAACAGCACACAAATTACGATCGAAACTCTAGCTTGAAAAGAGAGAGATAAACGCGGCTTACGTGCACTTTTAAAGCGACGTTTCTTTTGGAATCGTGGTACTTTATTGAAGAAAGATAATAATGACACTTTTGACACCCCGCAAGAAAATATTTCTTATTCATCCAAAAGTATGAATGCGAAATATTAACGTGGTGTAAAGATGCACGTAAGAATACGTAAAATTCATGACTTTCTTACCAGGATTCTGGTCCCGTCCACCTGATCGACAATGATCTCTTCATCTTTATCTATCCAATGCCCATTCGATACCGCACTATATTCCTGTTCTTCTATCTTAATGGTTCCTACTGGCCTAAGCTGAGTTAAGGTAATCCCACTCTTGCCCACTAAAGAAGCATAAGTCTCATTCATAGAATTGTATCCCGCTTCAGATGAGAGCTTATCCACAAGTGTAATCTTGGTCCAAAGATCCCTCTTTGGAAAGACTCTCAAGAATAACAAAGAACCTATGGCACCGATTAGAACTCCGCAAACGCCATAAGCACCAGTTACCCAGTCAGGCGCACTCATACCTACCACTAACAGCATACTGATGCTCCCTACTGTCGTGAGTGTGCCATCATTTATAACTTTAGCGTCTAATATAATTAACGAAAGACTAATAAAATAGACAATCATCATAACGATAAACATACTAGGGTCTAAATGAGTTAGGAAATAAAAGGTAATAAAAGCAATGCCAACGACACCAAATATCCCCCGCATGTTTACTAATAGTTCCCCAAATAAAAATAAGGTACCAAGTCCAGTAATGACTAAAGCAAGCCAAGCCATTTCAATCGCAATCACTTCCGCCCACCCCTTTTTCTCTTATTTAATATAGGTATACGTTTCATTATATTATTTTGTTTCAAAAAGAATGAAATTCCACATGTTTGTAGAACTAGTATTACAGGCAAAAAGGGAGATGAGCGATATGAATCCGATTCTGAAGAAAATGCTTTTCATTATTACAATGATTCTATTTTTTGTTAGTATTGGACATGACCTTACGACAGGAACCTTTCCTAAAGAACTTATTTCCAAGGCAGAAGATCATCAAACAATTGAAAACGAAACGAACACTAAACCCCTCACCCCAACAGGAGGTCAAGAGCGTTTTCGCGTCATTGAGCACAAAGTGTCAGCCGGGGACACGGTCTTGTCTATTATGGAGAAGTTGAATGAGGATGGACCGCCTGTTACAATTCAACAAATGCTAACTGATTTTGAAGCTCTGAATGATGGCCAAGATCCGAATAGTATTAAGATGAACAAGGTCTACTTATTCCCTTATTACCACAAAAACGAAAAACCTTTGTAAATTTGAAGACTCGTGACTTCATATTTTTTTCGTTTGCCCTTATAATGAGTGTGGTATCTTAATAATTATGAATTATCGCATTTGTAAAAAGGAGCGATTATATGCCTATTACACACAGAAAAGATACGCGCCCTGTACGCGTAGGCGACCTTGTGATTGGTGGAAGTAATAAAGTCGTTATTCAGTCTATGACAACAACTAAAACACATGATGTTGAAGCTACAGTAGCTGAAATTGAACGACTAGAAGAAGCTGGCTGCCAAGTCGTCCGCGTTGCTTGCCCAGATGAGCGAGCAGCAGACGCGATTTCTGAAATAAAGAAACGCATTAATATTCCACTTGTAGTCGACATTCACTTTGACTATAAATTAGCCCTAAAAGCAATTGAAGGTGGAGCTGACAAAATCCGCATTAACCCTGGTAACATCGGGAAACGCTGGAAAGTTGAAGCTGTTGTTAACGCAGCGAAAGCTAAAGGCGTACCTATTCGTATTGGCGTAAACGCAGGGTCACTTGAGAAACGTATTCTGCAGAAATATGGTTTCCCAACTGCTGAAGGCATGGTTGAAAGTGCCTTACATCACATTCAAATATTAGAGGAGTTGGACTTCCACGATATTATTGTATCGCTGAAAGCCTCTGACGTTCGCTTAGCCATTGATGCATACGAAAAGGCCGCTGAACAGATCTCTTATCCATTACACCTTGGTATTACAGAGTCAGGAACTCAATTCGCAGGTACCGTTAAGAGTTCTGCAGGTCTTGGTGCCATCCTTAACAAAGGAATCGGAAGCACAATGCGCATTTCATTAAGTGCAGACCCAGTAGAGGAAGTAAAAGTTGGTCGCGAACTGCTTAAATCATTCGCACTTGCAGATAATGCTGCTACACTTATCTCTTGCCCTACATGCGGGCGTATTGAAATTGATCTAATTTCAATTGCAAATGAAGTTGAAGAATACATTTCAACCATTAAAGCACCAATTAAAGTTGCCGTTCTTGGTTGTGCCGTTAACGGACCTGGAGAAGCCCGAGAGGCTGATATCGGGATTGCCGGTGCACGCGGTGAAGGATTACTATTCCGTCACGGAGAGATCATTCGAAAAGTTCCAGAAGAAACAATGGTCGAGGAACTAAAGAAAGAAGTCGATCGCATTGCGGAAGAATATTTTGCTGAAAAAGCAAAAGAAGCTGCTGAAGCTGAAGTAAAATAAAGCATTAAAAAAGCTGGCCCAGGGCCAGCTTTTTTATTTTAAAACGGAGCGAATACTAACGTAAGGACTACGGATATAGCACCAGCTACAATAGCTGTATTTCCGAGGGTTTCAGCCCCTCTTCGTCTAGCCATAAATCCTACAATGATTCCTGCTGCGCCAAGAATCACTGGTAAGATAAAGAAAGACACCACAGAAAGCACAACCGCTAACCAACCCATACCCGCATGCACATCATTGTCCATGTCAGATTCTCTCTCATTGGATTTGATTGGCTCTCGAACAGTTTTTGCATCAACCGCAGCTTCCTGAGCGAATTCCACATCTCCAGTCCCTGCGTATACACCGCCGTCTGCTACCTCTACCTCATTGTAGGCTTCATCGTATGATTGACCATCGTCAATCTTCTTCATTTCACTTTCTTGTTCATCGCCGTAACGAGGCGCTTCTTCTGTGTGTTCTATATCATCAAGTTCTTTTTCACGCTTATCTTCATGTTCCATGATACATCCCTCGCTTTCTGTAGAGGTGCTCTCTTATCTTGTGAGAAATGCGAGTGAACTATGATGGTACATTCTTCAAGCTTCTTTACCTCATCAAAAAAGAGTCCCTAAAAGGGACTCTTATCTATTAAGGTGCGACTGCAACAGCATCATGCGTTTTGGTTTTTTGTTGAATCTCCACCGCATACCAGCTCTTGGCGTGGCCATTTTCCTTCTTATATTGTTCTAACCCTCCCATACCACGATGATAAGCAGTTAGGGCTTCATTCCAGTTTCCATATTCATGGTGAAGATAATCAAGATAAATTAAAGATAATTGCATGGAATAATACGGATCAAATAGCAGTTCTTTTTTATAAGGTAAATCGCCCATATCAGCGATCCAAGGAGCTGTGTTTGTCATAAACTGAGCCATGCCGTAAGCATGTCCATATTTCGTCTCAGGACCTACAAGCGTTGGATCAAACGTGCCTCCGGTCTCTACTTTTAGCAATTCATATACAAGATAAGGATTCATATCATAGCGGTTTGCTTCTCTTGCTAAATAAAGAGCCCAGGATTTTTTGAATTCTCCCCCACTCTCTGAAACCATTCGATCGGCCGTTTTTTCAAGGCCTGGCCACATATCATAACCATTCTTCTCTTTAAATTCTGTCGGCATTTCATTTAAGTATGAATTTCGGGATTCTAAGTCATTGACCTGTTTTTGCAGGCCTTCGTTTTCTGTTTGCAGCGCTTTTGTCTGTTCACCATAAAAATACATAACCACAATAAAAAATAACGTAATATATAAACAAACCAAAAGGAGCTGTACGTAAGGTCTTGCACGATCCACAAAATCCCCTCCTCTTTTTCAAAAATTTCTCTCTAAACGCCTATGGGTCGAAAGGACCTAGACTATACTAACGGTAGTCCGAATCAAATGCAATAAAAATACTCAATAACCAAAACCCTCCACCTTTTTAACACATTCTTCTAACTTCACTCATAGGCTACTATGTAAAGAAGTGAACAAATGAGGTGATGTCTTGAAAAAAATGATCTCACAGGTTGTTAAACAAAAAATCCAAAACTTATCTGTCCATGACCTTTTAGAACAAAGTCGACAGTTTAACGTCCCCCTTACAAAAGCTCAAGCCACTGAAATCGTGTCCTTCCTAAAAAGTTCAAATCTTAACCCATTGGATGAAAAGGACCGTATGAAAGCTTTAAAAAAGTTAGCTCAAATCACTGATCCCAAAACAGCACAAAAGGTCAATAAAATCTTTCAGGAAATGATTAAGGAAAACGGACTTTCACACTGGTTTTAGCGCCACGTTTAGACGGGGCGTTTTCTTTTTGGCTTCTATTTGACCAATAGCTCCAATTTATTTATAGTAGGAGAAGTTACGAATACTTATTGCATATACGTATAATAAGGAGCTGACCAACTATGTTGAAGCTAGGATCTCATGTGTCTATGAGCGGAAAAAAGATGCTTCTTGGAGCAAGTGAAGAAGCTGCCTCCTACGGCGCTAACACATTTATGATTTACACAGGTGCGCCACAAAATACTCGTCGTAAAGCTATTGAAGAGTTAAATATAGATGCAGGAATTGAACATATGAACCAACACGATATAGAAGAACTTATCGTTCATGCTGCTTATATAATTAACATCGGCAATACGGTGAAACCTCACGTCTATGAGCTGGGTGTGGATTTCTTATCAAACGAAATCGAACGAGTTGAATCACTGCAGAAGGCTTCTCAAATCGTTTTACACCCCGGTTCTCACGTTAGCCAGGGTGAAGAAGTCGGCCTTAACCAGATTATTAAAGGTTTAAATGAAGTATTTGAAAATCACCCAAATACCAATTGCCAGATCGCCCTTGAAACGATGGCAGGTAAAGGCAGCGAGATCGGACGTAACTTTGAACAAATCGCCAAAATTATAGATGGCGTAAAGCACAACGAACATTTATCTGTTTGCTTTGATACTTGTCATACACATGACGCAGGCTACGACATCGTTCACGATTTCGACGGTGTACTGAACCATTTCGATAAAACAATTGGACTTGACCGCTTAAAAGTTCTCCACATCAATGACAGCAAAAATGAACGCGGTGCAGGAAAAGACCGTCATGAGAACATCGGGTATGGGCATATTGGGTTTGACGCATTAAATTATATCGTTCACCACCCGCAACTAAACGACCGTCCTAAAATTCTAGAAACGCCTTATGTAGGAGAAGACAAAAAGAACAAGAAACCTCCTTATCAATATGAAATAGAAAACTTACGAAACCAAACCTTTACAGATTGGCGTTCAGACTTACTTCAATCATAAGAAAAGGAAACCATGACTTTGTTATTCACACAAAGTGATGGTTTTTTTATTTTGAACGGCATGTATTGTAACTATCCTTTATCTCATGACTTTAAACCTATATCGGGATATTTTTATATTTCCGTTAGCTTTTTCAAGTGTGAGGCGAGCGTAAACGTGGATCAATCAAGACAAAAAAAGCATCAAATTGCATGTGCAATTTGATGCTTTTTATAAGTTATTTTCTCTTATTTCTCTGCCTTGCTTGTTGTTTATTTAATTTCTTTTTAATTTCTTCCTGCTTATACTTCATTTTCTTCTTATAACCAGGCTTAACTTTTTTCGGACGCTTGACGCGCTTCCATGCTTCTTTATCCGTGTCATTCTCATCTAGCTTACGAGTTGATCGCTGATTACGATCTTTAATAGGAACGAACTCCCCATTTTTTATATCATAGCTATCAAACGTTAACCCAGATGACTCAAGCTTCTTAATAAGGGATTCATCCGTCTCTGTATAAAGGTTAATAGCTGTCCCTTCTAAGCCTGCGCGCGCTGTACGACCAACACGGTGGATATAGAACTCTTCTTCTTTTGGTAGGTCCGCATTTATAACATGGCTGACCCCTTGAATGTCAATACCACGAGCAGCTAAGTCTGTAGCGACGATATATTGGTAACGAAGGTTTTTGATATCTTTAACAACACGTTTTCTTTCGCGTGGTGTCAGTCCGCCATGAATGACGCCAACTTCTAAACCTTTGTCCAATAGCTCTTGAGCTAATTCATTGGCTCTTTCTTTCTTATTGGCAAATATAATTGCCAGATAAGGATGAATGAGCTTCGTAATACTCATAATCATATCGGCTTTATCTCGATGACGAAGAGGAATCAGACGGTGTTCCATTTTTTCAGGTGAAGGCTTAGCTTCATCGGCTTGAATATACGTTGGGTTCTCAAGGTATTTCTTCAAGAACGGCTTTAACTTAACCGGAATAGTTGCTGAGAATACGAGTAATTGCAAGTCCGCTTGCATACGAACCAGAATTTGGTCCACGTCTTCAATGAAACCTAAATCAAACATCAAGTCGGTTTCATCGATTACAAATGAAGAGGCTTTGTAAACGTCTAGCGCTTCTTCTTTTACCATATCAAGGATTCGTCCTGGTGTCCCCACGACAATCTGAGGCTGCTCTTTTAGCTTTTCAATTGTCTTCTGCTTGTCTGTTCCACCTATTAATAGCTTAGCTTTTAAAGCATCACCATGACCCAAAAGCTTTAACATCTTGCGTACTTCATCGTAAATTTGGTTTGCTAACTCCCGTGTAGGAGCTGTGATTACGGTTTGTACTTCTTTACGCGAAACATCTATGCCATTTAGTAAAGGGATTAAATAAGAATGGGTTTTCCCTGAACCTGTATGAGATTGTCCAATTAGACTTTCTCCTCTTAAAACAGAGGGAATTACTTTTTTCTGGATCGGTGTAGGTTCATGGAAACCTAATTGATCCACCATATCAATCATCTCTTCATGAAGAGCCATTGATTTAAATGTTTGATCTGTCATATTCGTACTCCTTTTCGATACGCTGTTGCTTTCTCAATTATAGTAGAGTTCCTTTAATTATACCATCTTTAAAAGGACGAAACGTAAGGATTTTTACAGCCTTGTCTTTTAAGTAAGTTGTCTAACTTTGTATTCTGCCCTATTTCCCTTTATAATATGAGGGAGATATGATATTTTCGAACTCAAGAGGAGTAAGAGGGGGAACAAAGATGGAAGTCATTAAAATAGCTCCAAGAGGCTATTGCTATGGAGTAGTTGACGCTATGGTCATAGCTCGTAACGCCTCAAAGGATCCAAACTTACCTCGTCCTTTATATATTTTAGGTATGATTGTACACAATCAGCATGTAACAGAAGCTTTTGAGAATGAAGGCGTTGTAACGTTAGATGGTAAGAATCGTTTAGACTTATTAGAAGATATTCATGAAGGGACTGTCATTTTCACAGCCCATGGTGTATCACCTGAGGTGAAAAAGAGGGCAGAAGAGAAAGGGCTAACCGCTTTAGACGCTACATGCCCTGATGTCACACGCACACATGACTTAATCCGTGAAATGGTTGCCGAGAATTACGAAATTGTTTATATCGGTAAGAAAGGGCACCCAGAACCTGAGGGGGCTGTTGGTGTTGCACCAGGTCATGTGCACCTTATTCAAAATGAAGAAGATATAGATAACTTGAGCCTTTCAAGTGATAAAATCCTTGTAACGAATCAAACAACGATGAGTCAATGGGATGTCTACGATATTATGGAGAAGGTTAAAGAGAAATATCCTCAAACAGAAATTCACCAAGAGATCTGCATGGCTACTCAAGTCCGTCAAGAAGCGGTGGCTGAGCAAGCCGGAGATGCTGATCTTACTCTTGTAGTAGGAGACCCTCGAAGTAACAACTCATGTCGTCTTCAACAAGTGTCAGAAGAGAAGGCAGGAACAACGGCTTATAGAATTGCTGACGTAAGTGAAATTGAACTTCCATGGCTAGAAGGAGTGGAGAAGGTTGCAATCACTGCAGGTGCTTCAACGCCAACTCCTTTAGTTAAAGAGGTCATTCGCTTTATTGAGAACTTTGATCCAAACAATGAAGAAACGTGGGAACGCACTTCTAAAGTAGAGCAAAGAAAAATCTTGCCTAAAGTTAAAACGAAAAAAGCCTAGTCAAAAAGGATGCCTCTTCAGGCATCCTTTTTTAATTACAATCCTAGCCCTATTGAAATTTGGTTTGTGTAACTTGTGTAGGCAATTACATGATTGACTTCTACAATTTGCGTTTCAGATAAACCAATCTCTTTCAAAGCTAATACATCTTCTTTATTTACCTGGACCGGTTTTGCAGTTAATTTTAGCGCATACCGTAGCATTCGGGTTAAGGATTCATCGAAATATCCCTCTTCAAAACCAGAGAGCTTTGACAGAATATCTTCATCATCCGTAAGCTCCTCCAATAACTGACCATGACTCTTTGTACAATAATCACACCCATTACGCATAGACACAAACGTAATGAGAGATTCTCTTTGTATTTCTGTCAGAAACGTTTCTTTTACGGCTTGTTGTATAGGAGAAAATGCCTCCAATAATGATGGGCTGTTAGCGATAAGTCTATTAAATAAAGGCATTGGTTGCTCCATATTTTTTAAAGCTTCGTGCTCTCTTATCTCTGTTTGCTTAGCTGGTTTAATCCAAGGCATATGGCAATGCTCCCCTACATAAATTGAAATGGCTCTGTATGAGCTTTTGAAATTATAACTTCAGTTGCTACTTGCTTTTGTTCAAACGCATTCTTTAAGTAATCATAAACAGCCTTCTTCATCACTTTTTCAACATGATGTCCAGGGTCAATGACATTTAACCCCATGCCAAGAGCGTCATGAGCGACATGGAAATAAAGGTCGCCAGTCACAAATACATCTGCTCCTTTGCGTTTCGCTGCAGAAATATATTTATTACCATCCCCGCCCAGGACGGCCACTTTCTTCACTCGTTTATCCTTATCCCCCACAAAACGTAATGAAGGGACATCGAAGGCCTTTTTCACTCGTTCTGCGAATGATTCCAGGGTCATAGCTTCCTCTAGTTCCGCCATCCGCCCAAGGCCTCGTTTTTCACCTTGGAGTTCTAGAGGGTAGATGTCATAAGCAACTTCTTCATATGGATGAGCTTGTTCCATTGATTGAAGAACTTTATTTAAGATCGAACGGGGCACGATGGTTTCCATACGGACCTCTTCGACTTTCTCTAGTTCTCCTCTTGTACCTATGTAAGGATTCGTGCCATCTTCAGGCTTAAAAGCCCCTATACCTGGTGTTTGGAACGTACAATGACTATACTCCCCTATATGCCCTGCTCCGGCATTACCAAGCGCTTCTCGAACCTCCTCTTCATGCGTTTCCGGTACGAAGACGACAAGCTTATAAAGGGACTCTCTTTCTGTTTCAATTAATACATCTTTTACTTTCACACCTAAGGCCTCACACATTGCATCGTTCACACCACCCCATGCTATATCCAAATTGGTATGAGCAGCATAAACCGTAATATCATGCTTGATAAGCTTCTGTACAATACGCCCCTTCTCATGGTCAGGGTTGATCTGCTTTAATGGTTTGAATAGCAAAGGGTGATGGGCAATTATTAAATCTACCCCTTGCTCAATGGCTTCATCAACTACATTTTCTAATACATCGAGGGTAACCATGACCTTATTTACTTTTTTATTTAGTGTACCCACATGTAAACCAATCGGATCTCCATCGAAAGCAAGTTGCTTTGGACTCCATTCCTCGAACCATTTGATAATATCTTGACCAGTGGCTACTTTACTCACTTGCAATCTCCTCCTTAATCCAACTTAATTGAGTTTCGAATTCTCTCACTTTATCTTCATCAGGATTCTTCGCTCGTTCCATCTGACTTAAAACAAACTGTAGTTTATTTGCTTCCCCTTGCCACTTCAAAATAAACGGCGCTGTCTTCTCTTGTCGTAAGAATGGACCAAAGAACAGATCCTTCTCACGTTCCTCACCATAAGGCTTCTCAGGATCACTCGTGCGGTCTCCTACTAACACTTCGTAGATATGTCCATCTTCTTCTAGAATGGTCTCTTCTGTAAGCTCATATCCATTATGTAAGAACCAATTACGAACAACTTGAGCATCTACATTTGGCTGGGCTACAATTCGCTCTACTTTCCCTAACTTCTCCTTCCCTTCTTCTAGAATGGTACGAATTAACTTACCTCCCATCCCTGCTATGGTAACAAGTTCCGCTTCATCTTGTTCTAAAACAGCAAGACCATTGCCCTTTCTCACACTTACTTGCTCGTTTAATTGTTGTTTATCAATATGGCCCTTTGCCGATTGGAAAGGCCCTTCATTGACCTCTCCCGCAATAGCACGGACTAAAGGATTACGTTCACAAACGTAAGCAGGCAAATAAGCATGGTCAGAACCAATGTCTGCAAAAGTGACCCCACTATATATAAATGATGCTACTGCCTTTAGCCTTCTCGATAATTCCGTTTGTTTCATTTCTCTCACCACTTTACTAAAATCTAATATTAGTCTTACCACACCTCAGACAAAAAGTACAAGGGATTTTCGAGTACCCCATCAAATTGTCTCTCTCTTAGGCGAAGTGTGGTTATTCAAGCCTAAGGATAAAATGAGACAATGTTGTATTGCAATCAATCATGAAAGAGGGAAGAAAAAAAAAGAAAAGCTCCCTGCTTATGCAGGAAGCTTTTTCTCATTATTTCTTTTCAGATAGCCATTTCGCGACAGCTTCTGTCTTTTCAGCATTCAAATTCTGCGCTGGCATACCGCCACGGCCATTCTGAATGATCCCCTTGATATCTTCTTTGGAAAGTTTACTTCCTACGGTCTGAAGGTTAGGACCTACCTGACCAGATAAGTCTTGACCATGACACCCTGCACACGTCTGAGAGTAGATGGCTTCAGGATCAGCTGCCCCGGCATCACCACTACCGCCTTCTTCAGCTGTTTTCTCCCCTTCGCCTTCTTTACCTTCCCCCGCTTGATCCATTTGGTTTAATCCCACAAAACCAATAATAATCATAAGGGTTATACCAAGTACAGCAATTAAAGCATAAGGCATAACTGGGTTTCGTTTCATGCTTATTTCCTCCTTATGTAATCCCCATTTCCACGGTTAGGACAAACTACATATATTTTACTTGAAAACGCTACTATAGAAAAGGGAAAAAGATGTTAAATCTAAAAAAAGATAAATAACAACCACATCACAATGCCTATAACACCTGATGCGATTAGGTAAAACACTTTTTTCCAAACACCTAATAAAATCCATAATAAACAGTTAAATAAAATCGTTATATGAAGCAAGCTCACTACTTGAGCACTTTCTTTTACTAAATAAACAGAAATGATCAAGAACAATAATAAGAAAACAATAATGGAAATATGTACATAAATGGAATTTGTCTTTTTAAAATACGAATAACCGACGGCAGTCATAATTAAAAAAATCAAATGTAAACCTGTTTGCATTAGCATGGATATTTCAGTAAAATAAATGACAAGAAATGAAATCGGAAGAAGTGCTAACAGAATCATGACAAGAATCGACGTCAACCATGCCTTTAACGGAAACGCTTTCTTTTCTGACGACGAATCATCTTCTCCTTCCGTATATAAAGCTAGTAAAAAGTCGCAATATTCTTTCGGGAGCAGCTGATGATTTTTCCAGTATCGTATTTCATCTACAACCACTTGTTTACGAGTGTCATCCAATAAGCTTCACCCCTTGAGATTCAAGGATAAAAAATACACAGCCACTGTGCACCTCAGATGGGGTACACAATGACTGAGTGTATAGCATTAAATATACTCTATTCCAAGAAGTCTTTTAATCGTTTGCTACGACTAGGGTGGCGAAGTTTACGAAGTGCTTTCGCTTCAATTTGACGAATACGCTCACGCGTTACGCCAAATACTTTCCCTACTTCTTCAAGTGTGCGAGTACGTCCATCGTCAAGTCCAAAACGTAAACGAAGAACGTTTTCCTCACGGTCTGTTAATGTGTCAAGTACATCTTCCAATTGTTCTTTTAGTAACTCATAAGCTGCGTGGTCGGAAGGAGATGTTGCCTCCTGGTCTTCAATAAAATCACCTAAATGAGAGTCGTCCTCTTCACCAATTGGTGTTTCTAATGAAACGGGCTCTTGAGCAATCTTCAAGATCTCACGTACTTTGTCTGGAGTAAGCTCCATCTCTTCAGCAATTTCTTCAGGAATTGGCTCACGTCCAAGGTCTTGAAGTAATTGACGTTGTACACGGATTAACTTGTTAATCGTCTCCACCATGTGAACCGGAATACGAATTGTACGCGCTTGGTCTGCTATAGCACGAGTGATGGCCTGACGAATCCACCACGTTGCATACGTACTAAATTTGTAACCTTTACGATAATCGAACTTCTCAACAGCTTTAATCAGACCCATGTTTCCTTCTTGAATTAAATCAAGGAACAACATGCCCCGTCCAACATACCGTTTTGCGATACTAACAACTAAACGAAGGTTTGCTTCAGCCAGACGTCGCTTTGCTTCTTCGTCTCCGTTTTCAATTCGCTGGGCTAAGTTAATTTCTTCTTCAGCAGATAATAGGTCCACACGCCCAATTTCTTTTAGATACATACGTACAGGATCATTAATCTTAACACCAGGCGGGACACTTAAGTCGTTTAAATCAAACTCTTCTTCTTTGTCCAATTGCTTCATGCTTGGATCTGCTTCAGAGTCTCCAATAATTTCAACGCCCTGGTCACTTAGATATTCATAAAATTCATCCATGGCTTCTGAATCTAGCTCATAACTGGATAAACGCTCAGCTACTTCTTCATAAGCTAAAATACCACGCTTTTTCCCTAATTCAAGCACCTGTTCCTTCGCTTGTTCTAGGGTTAGCTCATTCTCTGTTGATTTTGAACTTGATGGCTGTTTTTGCTCTGCCATGAGTCCCCCTCCTTCCAAACTTCCTTCTAAACCAAACTATTGGGATCTTAACTGCTTTTTCATCTCAATGATTCTCATCGCAATTTGGGCAGCTTTCACTGGATCATTTTGGCGCTCCGCTTCTTTTTGTTCCAGCTCAAGAGATGAAATGCTTTCCTGCTCACTTCTTTTATTTGAAATGACACGAATATAATCATTGACTTCTGCATCACTGAGATCAGGCTGAAGCTTTAACATAGCAATTTCACTTACTAAACTTTGCAGGGAGGCATCCGGTAATTGTTCTATAAATTGACCCGGATTCGCTTCATACCCTTCTTCATAGTAAGCGTAAAGATATGTCACAATGACTTGATGTTCATTCAAATTAAAAGCTCCACCTATATGTTCTTGGACTTTATAAGACACAGAAGCATCATGCAACATATAATAGATCAATTGCCGCTCAGCATTATGAAATGCTGGAAGCAATTTCTGTTTTTTTCTAGAAGTTTCTTTGTAATTATTAGTATAGCTAGTCTCAGGATTCTTATCCTTATCAAGTCCTTGCTTTTTTCGGCGATTTATGATTTCTTGTTCTAACACTTCTAAAGAAAGGTCATATTCACCTGCAAGCTCTCTAAGATAGTGATCCCGCTCCAGTGGTTTACTGATTTTAGAGATCTCATCTAAAACACGTTCGATGTATTGAATACGATCTCCTTCATTATTCAGATTAAACCCCTGTTTTAAATGGTTGATCATAAAACCTGTATACGTAACAGCAGCTTCTAACACATGCTTTCGAAAGCTTTCACTTCCGTATGACCGTATATAATCATCAGGGTCTGAACCATCTTTCATTTGGGCTACTCGTACATCACAGCCTACTTTCTTTAGTATGGTAGCTGCCTTGTATGATGCATCCTGACCAGCTCGGTCGGCATCATAACATACAATAACCCGCTCCACATAACGACGAATCAGTTTCGCCTGTGGCTCTGTAAGAGCTGTCCCTAATGTGGCTATGCCATGTTTAATACCACCTTGGTACGCAGATATAACATCCATTTGTCCTTCAAATAAGACAACCTCATTTTGCTTTCGTATCTCAGCGCGAGCTAAATCAAAATTATAAAGTAACTTCCCTTTTTGGAATAAATCCGTCTCTGGGCTATTCAAATATTTAGGATCGCCGCCATTTACACTACGTCCACTAAATGCAACTGTCTTTCCTTGATGGTTTCGAATGGGAAAAATGACTCTACCTCTAAAGCGGTCACCGTAATGACCATCTTCTCGATATGAGAGCAAGCCTCCTTTAACCATCGTTTGAGGATGGAAACCTTTATTCTCTAAGAATTTCATTGTAAATTCTTTCGAGTTAGGAGCAAAACCTAACTGAAAAGCATCAATCACTTCATCAGTTAAGCCCCTTTCTACAAGATGTTCATATCCATCTTTACCTTCTTTTGTATGTCTCAACAAATGATGGTACAATTTAGTTAACCATCCATGCGCTTCAAGTAGCGTCTGATTCTCCTGATGCTTTGGATCAGTTTCCTCTCGATCGCTATTTTCTTGGTCTGGCACTTGATGGCCACTTTTATCAGCGAGAATTCGAATGGCTTCCTGAAAAGAAACACCTTCAATCTCCCGAATAAAGGTAAGAACATTCCCACCCTTTCCGCATCCAAAGCAATGAAAAATTTGCTTATCGGAAGAAACGGAAAAAGAAGGAGTTTTCTCATTATGGAATGGACAAAGCCCAAAGTAATTTCGACTCTTCTTTGTCAGTTGCACATATTCACCGACAACGTCAACGATGTCGTTTGAATTGCGAATTTCCTCAATGACACTTTCTGGAATGCGATTAGACATACAATCACCATGTTTACTTTTTATTCTAGAAGAAGTATAAAAACCCTTCAAAATTCGACAAGATTTTTTTGAGAGAACCCTTAAAAAATCTTATTGTGTATAGGACTTAAGGCGATACGCTAAAAGCCCTACCCTAAGAGACCATTAATCATGCTTTCTTTCCCTAGAGATCGATGCTCTCCTACCAGGTCATGTTCGACAAACCCATAAAAGGATGCCGGCTATAGTCAAGTATTCTACATTCCTGTCAGGAATCCTTCTCAAAGAATATAAGTTTTAACTTTCTGAAAAGTCGCTACTTCTATTCAAATGACGGGACATAGCATCCATTCCCCACTATTCCATTATGCAAACCATAGAAACATTTTTTCACAAAATACAATTATAATACAATAAAGATTGAATTACCACGATTTTTTTATAGAATATGAGTATAATTTTACACGAAACTTTCACATCCACATGACAAAACACAGGTGCAGCACCTGTGTTTTATTTTAAGACTTTGAGTGAATTCGATTGAGAATCGTATTAGCTGTTTCTTCAACGGCTTTGTTTGAAACATCAATTACATCACATTGAATGCGGTCCACTACGGAATTAAAATGGCTAAGCTCGTGGTGGATGCGTTCCATATTAGCATAGGTCGCCTGATCATCCAATCCTAATGCTTTCAAGCGCTCTCTGCGAATATCATTAAGCTTTTCTGCACTAATCTTAAGACCTATACATTTTGAAGGATTCACTTTAAAGAGTTCTTCAGGTGGGTCCACCTCTGGAACAATAGGGACATTGGCTACTTTCAAGCGTTTATGTGCTAAGTACTGAGAAAGTGGTGTCTTCGAAGTTCTTGAAACGCCTATTAACACGACATCTGCTTTCAGAATCCCTCTAGGGTCTCTCCCGTCGTCATATTTCACTGCAAATTCAATGGCCTCTACCCTCTTAAAGTAATCTTCATCCAACTTGTGAACTAGCCCTGGTTCTAGGCGCGGCTTCTTTCCATAATGCTTTTCAATTTGGTCTATAAAAGGACCAATAATATCAATAGCGATCACATCATGCTCTTTCGCTTCTTGTAATAAGTACTCTCTAAATTCAGGGATGACTAATGTGAAGCCAATCATTGCTTGATGATCTTTTGCCTGAAGGACAGCCTCTTTTAGAGTGGCTTTATCCTCAATATATGGAATACGTTGAATTTCAAATTCACTGTTATTAAACTGACTAATCGATGCTTTAACAACTAGTTCAGCTGTCTCTCCTACAGAGTCTGATACGACATAAACAATTGGTTTACCCATCCTACTACCTCCTCACGCCTTATATACGTTCATCACGTCCTAGTTCAACTAGTGCTTTCGTTAAGTTCGTTTTCGTTAAACGACCAATAACTTCATAGCCTTCTGCGTCATTCTTAACAACCGGAAGCGCATCAATTTGTTTATCGATTAGCATTTGACCTGCTTCTAGCAATAGGTCTTCTTTATAACAAAGCGTAACATTCGGCATCCTTGTCATTATAATATGAACGGGAATTTCCCGTAAATCTTGATTTCCGATACTTGCACGCAATAAATCCTTACGTGATAACACACCTACTAATTTTGCATGATCATTTACTACAAAAAGGGTTCCGACATCTTCTAGAAACATCGTACAGATTGCGTCGTATACAGAGACGTTTTCATGAACGACAACAGGAATCGATTGAAAGTCTTGAACTTTAAACTTTTTTAGTTTTTCAGTTAATAGTTCTGAGCCAGTTTTGCCAGTATAAAAATACCCTACTCTCGGTCTTGCATCTAAGTATCCCGCCATGGTCAGAATGGCTAAATCCGGTCGCAGGGTTGCTCGTGTCAAACTTAAACGCTCTGCTATATTCTCCCCTGTAATCGGACCGTTTTCTTTAACAATTTCTATAATATGTTCCTGGCGTTGTGTTAAGTCCATCGTTTCACCACCTCTTACTATGTGTCATACTATTTAAAATATTATATCTCATTTTAGCCATAGTTGGAAGAACAGTCCTCTCTTATTTCACCGTTCACTTCAAAATAAGCAACATAAACACCATCATTTTTGTACAACTTCTCCGTCATAAGTGAAAAAACCTCGCCCCCATACCCAATCAAGGTATAAAGACGAGTTTCCTCTTATGTGATCCGTTATGCGCTTTGCAAGAATACTGAACAGTCCTTGAAATGTCAACTATTCCGCTACTCTTTCAGCCAATCTAATTGATTTAAGAACTTCTTCGACTTTAAATAATAGCCACCATAGCGATCATAATATTCGGTTATGATTTGCTTGAGTCGTTCCTTATTTTCTTGTTTTACAGATATATTGCCAACCCTCGTTACGTCTACTCCAAGGCATATTCGTAAAAGTTTCAAGAGGTTTGGTGAGAGACCGTAAGAATGGGGGTCTATGTGTCGGCACCTCGTACACAACGTCCCACCTTCTTGTACAGAAAAAGAAAAAGGCTCTACTTCAGACCCGCAGTTCACACAACGATGAACTTCAGGCGCAAAGCCGCCTTTACGAAACATCTTCATTTCATACATGAACATTAGAATATCTAAATCTTTATCTTCTGTAATCCAAATAAATGTTTGTAACAGCTGTTGAAACAAAAACGGGTCAGGCTTGTTTTGTTCCTGTAGCTTATCAGTCAGTTCTGCCATATAAGAAGCATACGCTGTCTTAACGATATCTTCTCGAATGGCTCGCAAGGAATACAATACCTCTCCTTGCTGCAAGGTCCCCATGTTAGAGCCCATTTGCACCAAGAAGGAAGCATATACAAACGGTTGGGTAATTGCTGTTAATCGACTTTTAGGCTTTTTAGCCCCTCTTGCCATTACAGCAATTTTACCTTTTTCCCGCGTGAACAAGGTGACAATTTTGTTCGTTTCCCCGTAGTCACCTGTTCTGATTACAATCCCCTCTACCTTTTCTAACAATATAACTCACCTATCTTCTTTCTCTACAACTGTCGATCAAATTCTGCATAATCTTCACTGTGTTCTCTAACTGGAGAACCTTCACTATCTGTAGTTTCCATTTCTTTCATTAATAAATAGGTTTCAATGTTTCCTGTTTGACTAAAGACCTTCCATGTAAAGTCGAGCACAAGAAACCCCCACCTTTCTATTGGATTAAGAAAATGTATGATTAATCTTAGATTGACCGTAAACGCCGGCACTCATGTGACTTAATATTTTCCAAATTAATATTCGTCTTCTCTGTAACCATACTCTTGCAAGTGATTTGTACGATTACGCCAGTCTTTTTGAACCTTCACAAAAAGCTCTAAATAAATTTTAGTTCCTAGTAAAGCTTCAATATCTTTACGAGCTCTCTGTCCAATTTCCTTCAACATCGAACCTTGTTTTCCAATAATGATTCCTTTTTGACTAGAGCGTTCAACAATAATGGAAGCTTGCACGTTCAATTTTTCGTTTTCTCGCTCTTCAATTCCCTCAATGACTACCGCAATGGAGTGAGGAACTTCTTCACGAGTTAAATGTAGCGCCTTCTCGCGAATTAACTCACTGATTACAAAGCGCTCTGGGTGGTCTGTAATCATATCTTCCGGATAGAATTGTGGTCCTTCAGGCATCTTCTCAACCATTAACTTCAATAGGTTATCAACGTTATTGCCTTCAAGGGCAGAGATCGGTACAATCTCAGCGAAGTCATACTTTGTTCGATACTCATCAATTAGTTTAATTAATTCGTCCGGGTGAACCTGATCTAATTTATTCACAATCAAGAAGACAGGTTGCTTTACTTTTTGAAGCATATTGATAATAAATTCATCACCACGTCCAAAGCCTTCCTTCGCATTCACCATAAATAATACTAAGTCTACTTCGTTTAAGCTTTGTTCAGCGACATTCACCATAAAGCTGCCTAATTTATGTTTTGGTTTATGGATCCCTGGCGTATCTATAAATACCAATTGGGCGTCATCTTGTGTGTAAACCCCTTGAATTTTGTTACGAGTTGTTTGTGCCTTATCACTCATTATGGCAATCTTCTGGCCAATAACCCGATTCATAAATGTGGATTTTCCTACGTTTGGTCGTCCGATAATGGATATAAATCCTGATTTGAAATCTGATTCCATGTTGTATCCTCCATGCTTTGATGATTATTCCTTAAATCAATCTTGATTTTTTTCTATTTTACTACAAATTCGCCTTCATTTCATGTAATCGACAAAAGCAGTTACGATGTTACAAGAAAACAAAAAGGTTATTGTTTCCCCTTTTGATTTTTAACAATTAACAACAAAAAAGACCCGGAAAAGAGTTCCCAGGTCTTCTTAGAATAGTTTAGGAAGAAATATAATACAAGCAATAATTACAGAAGCTAGCGCGGCAACTAGTACCGCTCCAGCTGATATGTCTTTAATTTCCCCTACCAAGGGGTGATAATTTGGCGATAAGAAATCCATAATTCGCTCAATTACAGAATTAATCATTTCTAAAATAATGACAATAGCCATTATAGTAATGACCGCAACCCACTCCCATGCTACTAAACCAAAAAAAAGACCCGCTAGTATCACAAGAGCTGATACGGACAAATGAATTCTAAAGTTTCGTTCCGTTTTAAGTACGTTCCATAGACCGTTAAAGGCAAAGGAAAAACCGATGAGCTTTTTTTTACTCGTTCCGTTTGAGCCCGAACTCATGTAAAATTTCCTCTTGTCTTGTGAACATTTTCTTTTCATCCTCTTTATTCATGTGGTCATACCCAAGCAGGTGTAAAAACCCATGAAGAGCTAAAAAGCCAAGTTCACGCTCATAAGAATGGTTATATTCCTCAGCCTGTTCCTTTGCTCTGTCTACAGATATAACAATATCTCCAAGAAGAAGTGGCATTTCAGCCCCCATGATTTTCATTTCTCCTTCTCCCTCTTCTTGCATCGCAAACGAAATCACATCCGTCGGTTCATCCTTCTGACGGTAGTTACGGTTAATAATTTGAATTTCGTTATTGTCAACGAACGACACCGATAACTCAGCTTCATCTGTGACATTTTCCTTTTTTGAGGCGAAGTCCAAAATACGCTGGATTAAATCAACATAATTCTCTTCTACTGAGTTTGTTTCATCGTGAAAATCAATGTACATATTTATGCCTCCTTTACGGCCGCTTTTGTTTCTGGATATTGAATTCTTGAATGAAATATACCTTGTAACGTTTCACAAATCGCTGTTTGTATACGCTCTAGGTCTTTTAATGTTAAAGGACTATCGGATAATTGTCCATCCAGAAGACGGTCAATGATAATTGAGTGAACGAGATTTTCAATATCTTCTGGCGAAGGAGATTTCATAGACCTCACAGCAGCTTCTACCGAATCACAAATGCAAACAATGGCTGCTTCACTGGACTGTGGCTTTGGTCCAGGGTAACGAAATAAATCCTCTTGAACATCTTCATCCCCCTGTTTAGCTTTATGATAAAAATATTTCAACAAGGTTGTACCATGATGTTGTTCAGCAATTGCTATAATTTCCTCAGGCATCTTATGTTTCCGTAGCATCTCAGCACCGATATAAGGGTGACTAATAATGATTTCTGCGCTTTTATGAGGCTTTAATTCATCATGGGGATTTTTCATGCCCATCTGATTTTCAATAAAGTACTGAGGTTCTGACGTTTTCCCCAAATCATGATAATAAGCGCCAACCCGAGCGAGTAACCCGTTTGCTCCGACCGCTTCACATGCGGCCTCACTCAAATTGGCCACCATCACACTATGGTGATACGTCCCAGGCGTCTGGGTTAAGATCTTTCGGAGAAGAGGGTGATTCGGGTTAGACAATGTAATGAGCAACGTATCTGATAGCATACCCAAACCGGCTTCGAAAAATGGCAATAACCCAAATGTAAGGACGGATGATAAAAAGGCAGCTAATACAGCATACCCTAGCGTTATGGCTAAGTTTGAAACAGAAATCGGCTCATAAGTCAGCATGACAAAGGCACTAACCAATAGCATATTGACTACCGTAACTCCGAATCCCGTTTTCAGGATAGAGGTCTTATCTTTTACATTATGTAGAAAGATAATCGCAGCTAACTGGGAAAATAGAAAATAAATACCGGCTTCTACATTTAAAGTTCCAGGAATTTGATCATTAAAGAAAATTGTACCAAAAACCGCAAATAAAACACTCGAAAAAACAGCGATTCTCTCATGAATAAGAAGCTTTAATAACATTGCGCCAGCAGCTACAGGCACTGCATAGTATAAATCATCAATTGAAGTCTGAAAGAGACTCCCTACCTTCATCAAAAGAAAGACAAGAATGCTTATAAAGAGAACGGCGAGTACCTTCGGATGATCCAACTGGTCCAGTTCTTTCATTCTTCTTAACTCATAGAAAAGGATACCTAGCGACAAAATAATGACGACGATGAGTCCTGTATAAGGATACCAATTGTTTTTCCCATCGAGTAACCCTACTAACTCTAAGCGTTCGTAGACATCATTAGAGATGGTCTCCCCTTGAAAGACTAACACCTGACCTTGTCTAATCATGACCGGTTCCACATCGTTTGCTGCTTCGTTTTGGGCTTGGATCTTCTTATCCTCATCGATAAATGAATTACGAACCACTAAGAATTCTGTCAGAGATTGGACTGCTTCTTTCAGAGAGGGATCAAAGCTACTAAACTGCAGTTCGTTTAAAACCTCTTTACGGGCTTCTTCCACCCCTTCCTCTCTCACACCTGCACGGAGAACGTCTGTTAAAGCTTTTTGAAGCATTTCTTCAGCCACATTCCTCTGATCAGCAGGTGCTTGCAATAAATGCTTTAAGACCTCTTTATCCACTTGTTTGGTGATATCTTCTGAAAGCATGGATTGAAGTTTAGCCACATCACTCTTTTGTTCCTCTAAAGCTTCCGAATCTTTATCTTTTTCATCATTTTGGCTTTCCACAACCCTAACCGCGTTAAAGATCTCTTCCATGTAATTGATGCGGGTATTGGTGATAAAGTTTCTGATGGTGTAGACATCCTCAACCGATTCCATTGCCTCGTCCCGTTTTTCTTGAGTTCGGTCTTTATCTTCTACATTTACAGGGGAGAGAATGGTATCCTTTGCTGTGTCTAGCCTTTTCACATCATAGGTCTTGGTTTGAACATTTGAAAAAGCAAGCAAAAACATGACCAGAGCCAATATTGCTAAAGATGCCCCCGTGGTAACCCACAAATTCTGAAACACATTTCCCTTGATGAACTGATTCCACCAGTTTCTCACCCAATTCCCCTCCATTATTCTAAACATAGAAAGAAGACCCTTAAAAAAGGGTCTTTCTACTTACTTTTCGTCCTCATAAGCGTCAATAACTCGTTGAACTAATGGGTGACGGACAACGTCTGACTGTTCTAAATAGGAAAAAGCAATTCCTTTAATACCAGACAACCGTTTTTCTGAAGTTTTCAATCCTGATGTAACACCTTTTGGTAGATCGACTTGAGTGATATCGCCCGTTATGACCATTTTTGATCCAAAACCAAGACGAGTGATGAACATTTTCATTTGTTCTGGCGTCGTATTCTGAGCCTCATCTAAAATAACAAAGGCATCGTCTAACGTCCGGCCTCTCATGTACGCTAAAGGAGCAATTTCGATCGTTCCCCTCTCCATAAGCCTTGCCGTGTGTTCTGTACCAAATAAATCATGAAGCGCGTCATATAAAGGCCTTAAGTAAGGATCGACCTTTTCCTTTAAATCTCCTGGTAAAAAGCCGAGGCTTTCCCCCGCTTCGACAGCTGGTCTTGTTAATATGATTCGTTTGACTTCGTTATTCTTTAACGCTTGCACAGCCATTACAACGGCAAGATAGGTCTTCCCAGTACCTGCTGGACCAATTCCAAAGACCAGGTCATGTGTTTTCATACCCGAAACATAGTTCCGTTGCCCTAATGTCTTTACTCGAACCGGTTTCCCTTTTGCATTTCGAATGATCTCGTCTTCAAATAACGTTTCAAACTGTTGAATTTCATTCTTCTTAGCCAGATCGATGGCATAGATAACATCACGTTCAGAGATCGTTAAGCCTTTACGAACGATTTTAAGCAACTCATGAAATACTTGTTCTACTAAAAGAACATGATCTTTATTTCCAGATACACTGACATGTTCGCCTCTCGTAACAATGGATACACTTAATTGAGACTCCATTTGTTTCAGATTGCGATCGCCTGTCCCAAATAAGGCTAACGCTTCATTCGGATTATCTAATTGAATGTCGATTGTACGTAAATCTTCCTGCATGCTTCAGTCTCCTTGAGTGATAGGTTGAGGTTTTGATATATCTTCATGAACTTTGAAATATAGGATTAATTTAACTTTACCATTCTCTTTCTGACGGTGCAAAACTTTTTGGGTGATAATTTTGGAATTTTGTGGGAGGTTCTGTTTTAGTTCCTTTTCTGCTTGCTGAATTCCTATTTTCAGTGCTTGTTCGTCTGTTCTTAACTCCTCATAGAGCTCAGCCTCTGAGATTTCCTTAGAAGAGAAACCAATAGGCAGTTTCCACTTAAAGAAGTAGAACGGTTTGTTGTATTCCTCTTCGTGGATCCTTTTAAACTCAGGTTCTTTAAATCCCCAAACAGGCACCCTAAAACCACCAAGTTGCACACCATAATGGGTTTCTTTTTTACCTGTCGTCACTTCATACTCCACTTGAAGAGGCACAACGACTTCACTTTTATACCACGTTTCTGCAATCACTTCTCCTTCGGCGTGAACCAATGTAGGCTCTTCTTCTCGCCCGATTGCGCCTGAGACTAGCAAATCACCTGACTCCACGTAATCGTTCAGCTCGACGGCTGGTGCTCCTTTTTCAACATACATATCAACGATAATTCCTTTTTTGCGCGCATATAAACTTTGGGGACCCCCTTGTTCAGGTTCCGTTACAATGGTCTTTTCCACACCTTCTAAATGATACGTAGTACCCTTCTCTGTTACTCCTACCCATAACAGTTCAGGCACATCTGCTAACAGCTTCTGTTGCATCTCCCCAGGTGTTTCAATGGTAAATTTCCACGCCCCTCTTTTAATTCCATAGTCTTCTAAATTCTCTTTAATTTTATACTCTACTTCTGGTGTAACGCCTTCGATCTTAATCCCCCATACCATATTAGAGAGAAGAAAAATCGCAATCATTCCTAATAAAAAACCCGCTACAAGTGACCTTCTCTTAAGCAATGAACGCAACATAAACGGAAGACCATGTCTCTTTTTAAAACGGATTTTATAATCCATTTGCTTTCGTAATCGTTTAAGACTCGCCACATCTTCTAATCGTACATTGGCTTCACATGTAAACTCGTCTATTTTTTTCACATTCCAAACTGAAATTCCATTCTCAACGCAGCGGTTGAGAAAGAACTCCGGAAACTTCCCTTCAATCCTTAGTGTCGTGTACCCTGTAAAGAAGACTCCTTGCGTGATTTTCATACGTGCCTCCTAACCTTTAGCCATTTTGATCTATAAATGTGACTTCATGAATGGTTCCCTCAAGCAAAATCTCTTCCGGAAGCATCATCCGAAGCACAAATCCTTTTCCTTTGATTAGCAACTGCCCCTGCTTCAATTTCAAACGCAATTCCTCATCCGAAAAAGAAATTAACCCCTTATGATTCTCCACATATGCATGAATTTGACCAATGGTCGTAATTCTGGGTAGTTCGAGGATGACATCAGTTGGTAAATCAAGTTGTTGCGATAGCCAATTCCCTATACGTTGTTGCCATTTTTTCATTCCAGCGTGCCCCCTCTCACATACATATCTATGAAAAAAGCACGAAATGTATCACTACATTTCGTGCTTTCGGTAAGGGTTATTTTTTTAATGGAGAGCGGTATGGATTTCTAGATCTTGGCTTCCCTAATACTTCAGCCATCACGACACTTTCTGCAAGTTTCTTCTTCGAAAGGTTTTGAACACCGGTTACTTTGATGGAAGGTTGATTGGTTGTATCCTTCTTGTATGGAACTCGTTGTTCCCTCTTATAACTGGGTTGAGTAGGTTGATCAGGAATCGCATCGTGCCCTTCCTGATTCCCGCTGTAATAGGGCTGTTTTCCTTGTTTATCAACTTGAGAGTCTTTACCCTTATAATCTCTTTTAAGGCTTTTATAGCGCTCCCTTTGCTCTTCTGCATAGGTTTTCAAATCTTTCACCTTCTCTTGCTCTTGAGAAGGAGCTGGTGAAGACTGCGAGCTCGTCTGGACAGGTTGAGGTTGCTCAGCCTTCTTCTTTTCTTTTTCCTCGTTCTTACCTAAATTCGTGAGAAAAGCAAAGAGGGCAGCCACAACAGGGATCAACAGCCCCATATTGTTTACGATGATATCAATGATATCTCCCATTTGCGATCAGTCCTCCTATATAGGACTTTCCTTTTAGTTGTCCTCTTCCTCATTCTCATTATTCATCTTTCCAATCACATCACGCATGTCTGTATCGGCTTGAATGTTCTTTAGATTATAATAATCCATTACACCAATATTACCTGAGCGCAAGGCTTCAGCCATTGCAAGTGGTACTTCTGCTTCCGCTTCCACCACTTTCGCTTGCATTTCCTGAACACGAGCACGCATTTCTTGCTCTTGCGCGACAGCCATAGCACGTCTTTCTTCCGCTTTCGCCTGGGCAATATTTTTGTCTGCTTCTGCTTGGTCTGTTTGAAGGATCGCACCAATGTTTTTACCAATGTCAATATCAGCAATATCAATCGATAAAATTTCAAAAGCCGTTCCAGCATCAAGACCTTTGCTTAATACGTTCTGAGATATGCGGTCTGGATTCTCTAACACTTGATTGTGGTCTTTTGAGCTACCGATGGTACTAACGATTCCTTCACCAACACGAGCGATTACAGTATCCTCGCCAGCACCCCCAACTAAACGATCAATATTCGCGCGAACAGTGATACGGGCTTTGGCTTTCACTTCAATCCCATCCATTGCTACACCGGCAATAAACGGTGTTTCGATTACTTTTGGATTTACACTCATTTGAACCGCTTCTAATACGTCACGACCAGCGAGATCAATAGCGGCACAACGCTCAAAACTTAATTCGATATTCGCTCGTTGCGCAGCAATTAGCGCATTTACAACACGGTCCACATTACCCCCAGCCAAGTAATGACTCTCAAGCTGGTTGGTATCTACATCTACTCCTGCTTTATGCGCTTTAATTAACGGATTAATCACACGGCTTGGAACAACTCGACGTAAACGCATTCCGATAAGCGTAAAGATACTAATTCGAACCCCTGCTGCTAACGCACTAATCCAAAGCATAATTGGAATAAACGTGAACAAGACAGCAAGCGCTATAATGATAACTGCAATAAATATAATCGGTATTAACCCTTCTGATAACATATCAATTCCCCCTTATACATTTTCCTGTTTAATTTCTCGAACAATAACTCTGGATCCTTCTACTTTCACAATTTTGACTGGAGTCCCTGCATTGATAAAACTTCCTTCGGTCACGATATCAATTCGTTCATCGTTAAAGACCCCAGTGCCAGCAGGCCGTAATGGTGTAACAGCCTCTCCTGTGTTCCCGATTAGTTCATTTCTCGTATTTGAGGAAAGGTATCCTTTCTCAGAGGAAGTAGAGTCGCTTAAAACAATGTTTCTCAAAAATCCTTTGTCAAATCCAATTGTCTTGAATAGGATAACAGAGCCAATAATCGCTACAATAATAGCAATCAAGAGACTCATCGTCATATGACCAACGTCATCGGTGGACATAAACAATGAACCCACTACGCCACCAGTACCTATGATCCCGAGTATCCCACCCGGGACAAAGAACTCAAGAACTATACATACAACCCCTAAACCAAATAGAATAATGGCTTCGTACCCAGCAAGGCCTGCAATCATATGACCATAGAAAAACAATCCTAGCGCGAGTAGTCCCATGGAGCCAGCAATCCCAAAACCAGGAGAATACAACTCAGCCACAAACCCTAAGCTAGCCACAGAAAGCAAAATCGGAACAACAACAGGATGAGTAATTAAGCGAGCAAGTCGCTCAGTAAACGTCGGGTTGGTTGTAATCACTTCAGCATCTGACAATCCTAATTCTGATAACAACTCTTCCCTTGAACTAACGACACCTTCTGCATATCCAACTTCCAAAGCCTCTGCTGCACTTAAAGTTAGATATTTCCCTTTACCTGCTTTGTATTTCGGTAAGTCAAGTTCAGGGTTAGCCATCGCTTCTGCATACAACGGATTTCTATTATTTAATTCTGCAGCGGTACGCATCTTTTTTACCCAGTCAGACTGAGCTTTTTTACTCGCTGCGTTCCCATCTGAAGTAATAACCCCAGCAGAACCCATAGTCGTATTTGGTTTCATATAGATCTGATCTGCGTTTAATGATATGTATGAGCCTGCAGATAAAGCTTCTTGTACAACAAAAGCCGTATTCGGGGTTTCGATAGATTGGAACAAGGTCGCAATTTCAGCAGCTGCGTCCACCCGTCCACCCGGAGTGTTTACTTCAAAAATAATATGATCTGCATCTCGATCTTTCGCTTCGTTCACACTTCTTTTAAGGAACGAAGCAAGCCCCTTTTCTACCGTTTCCGTAATCGGGACGACATAGACGGTTTCACCTTTTCCATCAGCTGAACTAGGCGGACTAAGAAATGAGGATATAAACAGTAATAAGATCGAAACCATCATCATAAGTCTCGTTGTCTTTCTCATACTTCCCCCCCTTTCTTTTTATTATATACGAGTTAGGCCATCTAAACGTTTCATGTAAAAGGTTTTTTTATCATTTTTGTGAAAATTTTTTGGTAGTATTGTTCCCTTTGCGGGTTAAGTTAGAAAAGCGGCGGATTCAATGGAGGCTATTGCGAAGAAGGGATCGGTCCGTCAACAGATCAATCATACTTAAAAGTCTTGCCTAAAATGACAAGCCTATGCTTTCTTACAGTCTAGGAAAAGACCTGGAAACATGAAAAAACCGCCTTTTTTAAAAAAGGCGGTTCGTGTTTAAGATAAATGTTTTTGTACAAATTGGTTAACTAGAGAGCCATCGGCTTTGCCTTTTACTTTCGGCATAATGGCACTCATCACTTTGCCCATATCTTTCTTAGAAGAAACACCAACTTCATTGATCGTTTCCTGAACAATTGCATCTAGTTCCTCTTCTGAAAGCTGATCAGGCATATATGATTGAATGATTTCAATATCTCTCTCATCTTTTTGCGCAAGATCGTCACGACCTGCACTTTTGTACTCTTGGAGGGAATCTTTTCTTTGTTTTATCTCACGAGATAAAACAGTTAATTCTTCTTCCTCAGTCAATTCATCTTTTCCAAGTTTTAAAGCTTCATTTTGCAAAGACGCTTTCACCATACGTATGACGGATAAACGTTCTTTCTCTTTGTTACGTAAAGCCTCTTTCATATCTTGGTTGAGACGCTCAAGTAATGACATCTACCTTACACCCTCTTACTTACGCTTTCTAGCGGCTTCTGATTTCTTCTTACGACGGACGCTAGGCTTCTCGTAATGTTCACGCTTACGATACTCAGCTAGTGTACCATTCTTAGATACGCTGCGCTTGAAGCGACGAAGAGCATCTTCAAGAGACTCGTTTTTACGCACGCGAGTGTTGTTTGACATGCTATTACCCTCCCTCCAAAGCAAAAAAGACAGTTTCAATGAACACATGAGTATAGTTTCCTCACATGCCTCTGACAATTATAAACCATTCTCCAGACAGATTCAACTATTTTTTAAAGGATCATTCGGAGAATTATATTGTCGTTGCTCTGTCATATCATCCACTTTAACATAAGTTGAGCGACCAGGATAGAGGAGAATGTTTAATTTTGAGAAATTGAGTCATTCCTGCTCAAATAATTCTACATCTCCATAGCCTTTGTTTAGCCTTCTTTTCAGTCATGAAATCATACCTTGTCCATATGATGGTATAGAGGTGAACAACCGTGGCTGATTTAATTACGTTATTTACTGTTTTCTTAACCATCTTTATATTTGGAATGACGGTTTTACGCATAGGGTTGTATCAATTATCTTATAGAAACATGAAATTATTAATTGAGCGTTATGCGGATAACCCTTTTAAAGGAATGATTGCAGGCATCGTTGTAACAAGCATATTACAAAGCAGCTCTTGCACGATGGTTATTGCCATTGGGTTAGTGGCTGTAGGGGTGCTAAATTTCAAGCAGTCCATAGGAATTATTCTTGGAGCCAATATTGGGACGACGGTTACAGCGGAATTGTTAACTTTCTCTAATGCTATCCCCTTATGGCCTCTATTGATTCTTGGAGCTGCACTTTTGCTTATACCAAAACAAACATGGTTTGGAGCCGGGGGTATAGTCTTTGGCTTAGGGTGTATTTTTGTAGCATTAAACGGATTCGAGTCCTTGGCAGAACCACTTAAACAATTCCCAATCATAGAGGAAAGCCTTGTGTTCACGAATGATTTCCCCAATGCAAGCATCCTTATTGGGACCGTCATGACTGCTATTATACAATCGTCCACCGCCGCTACCGGAATCTCTATGAGCTTCTTGAATGAAGGGGTGTTTAGTTTACCATCGGCGATCGGTATTATGTTAGGAGCTAATATCGGAACATGTATTACTGCTTGGGTAGCGTCTCTAGGCAGCAACCGAGAAGCACGCCTTGTTGCAATGGCTCATATCTGGCTTAATGTACTCGGTGTCTTACTATTTGCTCCATTTATTGATGAACTTGCGGCTTTATCCCAATGGCTCTCAGACGAACCCGCCCAGCAGCTAGCTCACATATCTGTCGTCTTTAATGTATTGTCTTCCCTTATCGTCTTACCTTTCGTCCACCACTTTACTAGATTTGTTATGTTTATTCATAAGTATAAGGACTAGCGGCAGAGGTGAGAGAATGTTCCCGTTCTCTTTAATTTAGTGTAAGGTGGTTCGGGAATTATAAAGCCTAGGAGCTTACGTGAAATAATTAAAAAAGGTGCCCCCATTGAGGACACCTTTTTAATTGGCTCTGTTAAAGTTGGTTGTTGATTTTTACACGTTACATATAAGTCCCTAATGTGGAGCACCGGAAAGTGGGAATGTTTCCGTTAACGTTAGTCTGAGCGGAAGGTGGTTCGGGAAATCACTCGCTTTCCGCGGCGAGCTGGGAAGCCTCCTCGTTCGCTTGCGCTCTCTGTGGGGTCTCCCCTAGGCTCCTTCTGCCGCAGGAGTCTCGCAATTTCCCGAACCACCTTTCCCATATTGAGAAGAACGGAAACATGCCATATTAGTGAATAGAGTTGAATCTATTCTACGATCTAACTGGAGGGCCGTCCCATCAAATTTAGATAAGGGGTGTCTGGGGAACGGGGAGACTCCTGCGGGAGAAAGAGGTCGACGAGACCCCGCAGGGCACGAATTTTGCCCGAGGAGGCTCGACAGCTCGCCCGCGGAAAGCGAGTCGTTCCCCAGACACCCCAAGCACTAGTCAATCAAGACGGCCCCATCTACACTTAAATGTCTCAGCTTTGAGTATTGAACAAGCCTTTAAAATAACAATACTAAACTATAACAAAGCCTTCTAATTAATAATCAGAAGTACCTTGGCCACCAGAAACGATGGATACGCCAGCACTTGCACCGATGCGAGTTGCTCCGGCTTCAATGACTGCATCTGCACCTTCACGGTCGCGAACGCCACCAGATGCTTTTACACCCATGTCAGGGCCTACGGTTTCACGCATTAGTTTAATATCTTCTACTGTTGCGCCGCCACCAGAGAAACCAGTGGATGTCTTCACGAAATCTGCTCCAGCTTCTTTAGCAAGTTGACAAGCTGTAACTTTTTCTTCGTTTGTTAGAAGAGACGTTTCAATGATAACTTTTGTTAATGCTTTGCCTTCTGTAGCGCGAACAACAGCTTCAATGTCAGATTGAACTGTTTCTTTGTCTCCGCTCTTCAAAGCGCCGATATTGATTACCATATCTACTTCAGTAGCACCGTTTTCGATAGCTTGTTTTGTTTCATATGCTTTTAATTCTTTTGTGTTAGCACCAAGCGGGAAACCAATTACTGTACAAACCTTCACATCTGTATCTTGAAGACGTTCATAGCAGAATGGTACCCAGTAAGGATTCACACAAACAGAGGCGAAACCATATTCTTTCGCTTCTTGGCAAATCTGCTCTATTTTTTCTTGTGCTGTATCTGGTTTAAGCTGTGTATGATCAATCATTTTTGCTAATTTAGCATCCATTAATAATCTTCCTTTCTCACTCGGGTTGTCCGTACCTCTTTTATCTTAGCATTATGTCCAAAAAAATGCTATACCCTATTAAAACGCTTACCTTATTATCTCAGAATCCCCAGTTTCTCATACATAGAAAAAGGCCCTGTTGTGTAGCCAACAAGGACCTTTACTAATTAAGAAGATAACTCAATCGATTCGTCTGTTAAACTTGGTCGATCCATCACACGGACAAATTGCCCTTTGTTATAAGGATAGCCCGCTTGAAGGATTTTAACACGAACGATTTCTCCTACCATATCCTCCGTGCCTTCAAATACAACTTTCAAATAGTTGTCGGTGTAACCAACGTAACGATTATCGTTCTCGTCATCCTTGAATTTCTCTTCAGGTATCACTTCTAGAACTTCACTATCGTATTGAGAGGCATATTCTTTTGCCTGCTGGTTCGATAACTCAATGAGTTGGTGCACACGATCATTTTTCACTTCTTCATCTACCTGGTCATCCATTCTCGCAGCAGGTGTACCTGTACGTTTGGAATAAGGGAAGACGTGAAGCTCAGAGTAGCCAATTTCTTGAATGAAACGATAGGTTTCATTGAACTCTTCTTCCGTTTCACCAGGAAAACCAACAATCACGTCTGAAGTTATAGCAAGTCCTGGCAACGCTTCTTTAATACGATCCACACGCTCTTTGTAGAACTCGGTTGTGTATTTACGACGCATACGTTTAAGAACAGTGTTCGAGCCGGATTGAAGAGGGATGTGAAGGTGACGAACAATCTTATCCGATTCACGCAGCACATCAATAACATCATCTGTTATTTGACTTCCTTCAATAGAAGAAATGCGGATTCTCTTTAATCCTTTTACCCTTTTATCTAATTCACGCAATAGCATAGCGAGATTATAATCTTTCATGTCCTCGCCATAACCACCTGTATGGATACCCGTTAACACAATCTCTTTATATCCTGCATCCACAAGCTGCTGGGCTTGATGGATCACTTCCTCAGGATCACGAGAACGCATTAACCCTCGCGCCCATGGAATGATACAGAACGTACAGAAATTGTTACAGCCTTCTTGAATCTTTAAAGAAGCTCGAGTACGGTCCGTAAAGGCAGGTACATCAAGTTCTTCATACGTACGTGTCTTCATAATATTTGTTACACCATTAATGGGTTGACGCTCTTCTTGATATTGTTTAATGTATTCAAGCATTTTTCGACGATCCTGAGTGCCCACAACAATGTCCACACCCGGAATGTCCATGATTTCAGCTGGTGAGGTTTGTGCGTAACATCCGGTCACACATATAACCGCATCTGGATTCTTACGAATAGCGCGTCTGATTACCTGACGACTCTTCTTATCTCCTGTGTTTGTTACGGTACACGTGTTAATGACGTATACGTCGGATGAGCGATCAAAGTCTGTACGCTCATACCCCTCTTCCTTGAACAATTGCCAAATGGCTTCCGTTTCATAATGGTTTACTTTACAACCTAATGTATGAAAGGCAACTGATGGCATAGGATCACCCCAATTCCTCTAATTGATAGGACAGAGCTGAAAGAAAATATGTAGCAGCCGTTTCTGTTCTTAAAATTCTAGGACCTAACCGAACCGCTAGTGCCCCGGCTTCCTTCAACCTCTGAACTTCTTGTTCACTGAATCCACCTTCTGGTCCGATCAACACAAGTATACGCTCATCTTTTTGAACCTTCGTAAAGACTTCCTTTAATGAGTGGAATGATGGACTCTTCGCCTCATCTTCATAAGCAAAGATTACCCAATCATATTCTACTTGAAGCGCTAACAAATCTTTTAAAGAGTGTACATTAACGACTGACGGAATCATCGTTCGATGAGACTGCTCACTCGCTTCTTTTGCAATCTTTTGATATCTTGCTATTTTCTTTTGAGATTTCTTTTGATCCCATTTTACAATGGAACGCTCTGCTTCAAAAGGGATAAATTTGGATGCGCCAAGCTCTGTTCCCTTTTGAATCACATGCTCCATTTTGTCTCCTTTAGGTAACCCTTGAGCAATCGTAACGGTAGCCGGAAGCTCTTTATCCTCTTCCAGCCACTCTACGATCTTACATGTTACTGATTCTGAAGTGATCTCTGTGATCTCACATTCAGCCAGGTCACCCTCTGGTGTACAACATAATATATGATGTTCAGGCTTCATGCGCATAACTTTTCCGATATGGTGAACATCTTCTCCTGTTATGACGACATGCTGATCGTTCCATCCTGATAAAGGAACAAAATAACGTTGCACAATGGGCACCTGCTTTCTTTATGGTTTGCGAGCAATAATAGATGTCCAATCTTCCATTTGATTGATTTCTACAATTTCAAAGCCGGATTCAATAAGTTGATCTTTCACTAATTGACGCTTATTCATAATAATGCCTGATGTAATAAAGTAACCGCCAGACTTTAACGTATTGAAAGCATCATCCGTAAACTGAACAATAATCTCAGCTAAGATATTCGAAACAATCAAATCAGCCTCAAGGTCTACTCCTTGAAGAAGATTATTTTGCTGTGATTCAACCTGGTCTTCTACATTATTTAATTTAGCGTTAATGGTCGTACTCTTAACAGCTATATCGTCTAGATCAAAGGCATGGACATGCTTAGCACCTAATAAGACAGAGGCAATACTAAGAACGCCAGATCCTGCTCCTACGTCTAGGACTACATCGTTTTCTTGAATGTACTGTTCGATCGCCTGAATACTCAGCACCGTTGTAGGATGTGTGCCTGTTCCAAATGCCATACCCGGGTCAAGTTCAATAATGACCTCATCGCTTGAAACCGGCTCGTATTCTTCCCAGGTAGGAATAATGGTAACCTTCTCTGAGATCTTAACAGGCTTATAATACTTCTTCCATGCGGTGGCCCAATCTTCCTCGTTCAATTCACTAATTGTCACGTGATTACGCCCAATGTTGATATCGAATTCAATCAAATTGTTAATGGCATGCTTAATTTCTTCTACCGTTTCACCTAAAAAACTATTCACAGGAAGGTATGCTTTTACATACACACCTTCTGTGGGATAGTCATCTGGATTTAATTCATAGATCTCACCCATAAACGTATCTCTTTCCTTAAACAAGTCTTGTGGGTCTTCAATTACTACCCCACTAGCCCCTGCTTCATGCAAGATATTCGATATAGGCTCAATGGCTTCATTGGTTGTATGAATACATATCTCAGACCATTTCAATGGGATCAACTCTCTTTACTCTGGATTCCTTATTCGCCTTTAAAGGCGCGCTTAACACGTTGGAAAATGTTATCGTGTTGTTCTTCTGTTGGCTGGTTTCCACTAATATCATGGAACTCACGTAGTAATTCTTTCTGACGATCTGTCATTTTCGTTGGTGTCACTACGCGAATCTTTACGTGCTGGTCTCCATGACCATAGCCGCGAACATTTGGAGCACCTTTTTCTTTCAGGCGGAACGTTTTACCGTTCTGAGTACCTGCTGGAATCTTAAGGTTGACGTTCCCGTGTACGGTTGGAACCTCAATTTCGTCACCAAGCGCCGCTTGTGTAAACGTTAGAGGCATCTCACAGAAGATGTGGTCGCCTTCACGTTTATAGAACTCGTGTGGACGGATTTGAACGACAACATATAAGTCTCCAGTCGGTCCTCCATTTTCACCAGGTTCACCTTGACCAGATACGCGAATACGCTGACCTTCGTCAATACCTGCTGGAATAGAAATATGAATTGTTTTACGTTTTGTAACTCTTCCATCTCCACCGCACGTATTACACTTATCTTTAATGATTTGACCTGTTCCTTCACAGTGATGACATACTCGGCGGTTCACAACGCGGCCAAATGGAGTGTTTTGTTCTTGATTAAGTTGTCCGGCACCTTGACAGTGTGGACAAGTTTCCGGCTTCGTTCCAGGTTTTGCACCAGATCCATCACATGTTTCACATTCTTCTTCTTTTGGAATTTGGACGTCTGTTTCTTTACCGAAGATGGCCTCTTCGAAGTTGAGCGTCATTGTATATTGAAGATCGGCGCCTCGACGAGGGGCATTCGGATCGCGACGGCGTCCTCCACCACCGAAGAACATGTCAAAGATGTCTCCAAAGCCTCCAAAGTCTTCGGCTCCACCGAATCCTCCGAAACCACCCTGGTTAGGACCTGCATGGCCAAACTGGTCGTATTGTTGACGTTTTTGCTCATCACCTAGAACATCCCATGCTTCTTGGGCTTCTTTAAACTTATCCTCCGCATTGTCTTCCTGACTGACATCTGGGTGATATTTTTTTGCTAATTTACGATACGCTTTCTTTATTTCATCTTTAGAAGCATCTTTCGATACACCTAAAACCTCATAATAATCGCGTTTACTCACTGAAGATCACTCTCCCGACTCTCTACTCACATAAAGTTTATATTAACACGGTTTCATAACCGATTCAAAGTTAATTCATTCACATTATTCCCAATACACGAACAAACAAAATCCATACAGTAAAAAAGTCAAAGCCAAGATACCCCCTGACTTTGACTTTTTTTATCTGGATCATCCTGGTTTGGATGCTTTATTTACTTCTTGTCGTCTTCGTTTACTTCTTCAAAGTCTGCGTCTACAACGTCTTCTTCTGCACTTTGGCCTTCAGCGCCTTCTTGAGCTTGTTGTGCTTGCTCATACATTTTTACAGAAAGTTGTTGTACTTGCTCTTGAAGAGCATCTTTCTTCTCACGGATTTGTTCAAGGTCTTCACCTTCAAGTGCCGTTTGAAGTTCAGATTTAGCTGATTCAGCTTTTTCTTTATCTTCTTCTGTTACAGATTCGCCAAGATCTTTGATCGTCTTGTCTGTTGTAAAGATTAGCTGATCTGCTTCGTTACGAAGCTCAACTTCTTCACGGCGCTTCTTGTCCGCATCAGCATTTTCTTCTGCTTCTTGAACCATCTTTTCTACTTCGTCTTCAGAAAGACCAGAAGAAGATTTGATTGTGATGGATTGTTCTTTATTTGTACCTAAATCCTTCGCACGTACGTTCACAATACCGTTTGCGTCAATATCGAAGGATACTTCGATTTGAGGTACACCACGTGGTGCTGGTGGGATGTCTGTTAATTGGAAACGACCAAGTGTTTTGTTATCTTGTGCCATTTCACGCTCACCTTGAAGTACGTGGATGTCTACAGCTGTTTGGTTATCAGCAGCAGTAGAGAACGTTTGCTTCTGACTTGTAGGGATTGTTGTGTTACGTTCGATTAATTTCGTTGTAACGCCACCCATTGTTTCAATACCAAGAGATAGTGGAGTAACGTCTAGAAGGACAACGTCTTTAACGTCACCTTGAAGTACGCCACCTTGAACAGCAGCACCAAGTGCTACAACTTCGTCAGGGTTTACGCCTTTAGAAGGATCTTTACCTACTTCTTTCTTAAGTGCTTCCACAACAGCTGGAATACGAGTAGAACCACCTACAAGAAGAACTTTATCGATGTCGCTTGAAGACATGCTTGCGTCTTTAAGAGCACGACGAGTTGGTTCCATTGTGCGTTCTACTAAGCTAGAAGAAAGCTCTTCGAATTTCGCACGAGTTAGGTTCATTTCTAAGTGAAGTGGACCAGCTTCTCCCGCTGTGATGAATGGAAGAGAAATTTGTGTTTGAGCAACACCAGAAAGGTCTTTCTTCGCTTTTTCTGCAGCATCTTTAAGGCGCTGTAGAGCCATTTTATCTTTAGAAAGATCAATGCCGTTTTCTTTCTTGAATTCAGCTACCATGTGATCGATGATTACTTGGTCAAAGTCATCTCCGCCTAGCTTGTTGTCACCAGCAGTAGATACAACTTCGAATGTACCGTCGCCGATGTCTAGGATAGAAACGTCAAATGTACCGCCACCAAGGTCATAAACAAGAAGAGTTTGATCTTGTTCTTGGTCAATTCCGTATGCAAGAGCCGCTGCTGTTGGCTCGTTAATGATACGCTCTACTTCAAGACCTGCGATTTTACCAGCATCTTTAGTAGCTTGGCGCTCAGCATCGTTGAAGTAAGCTGGAACTGTGATAACAGCTTTCTCAACCGTTTCACCAAGATAGTCTTCTGCGTAAGACTTGATATACTGAAGGATGATTGCAGAGATCTCTTGAGGAGTGTACTCTTTTCCTTCAATTTCTACTTTGTAGTCTGTACCCATGTGTCTTTTGATAGACTGGATTGTATTAGGATTTGTGATCGCCTGGCGCTTTGCTACTTCACCAACCTGACGTTCACCATTCTTGAAAGCAACAACAGAAGGAGTTGTACGACTACCTTCAGGGTTTGGAATTACCTTAGATTCGCCGCCTTCCATTACAGCAACACAAGAGTTTGTTGTACCTAAGTCGATACCAATAATTTTACTCATGACAAATTTCCTCCTTTTTCTTCATATGTAGAGCGAGCTTATTGATTCACCTTCACCATTGATGGTCGGATCACGCGGTCATTTAGTTTATAACCTTTTTGAAGCTCCTCTACGACAACATTTGATTCATAGTTTTCATCTTCTACTTGCATAACAGCTTGATGCATATGAGGATCAAATTCCTCCCCAACAGCTGGAATCTCTTCTAGGCCTTCTTTTTCTAGTGCACTCTTTAGCTGTTTATAAACCATGTTCATACCTTCTGCATACTTTTCATCCTGTGCTTCCACTTGGAGCGCACGTTCAAAGTTATCAAGTGCAGGTAATAATTCCTCAATTAGTGATTGAGATTTATATTTACGGTCGTTCTCACGATCTTTCTGCGTTCGACGACGGAAATTATCATAATCTGCTTGTAAGCGTAACAAACGTTGGTACGTTTCATCCTTTTCCTGTTGAAGTTTAGCTAGTTCATCATTTTCACCAGCGTCTTCTTCCACGATTTCTTGTTCAGGATTTTCAACGACCTCTTCTTGTTCGACTTCTTCTGTTTGTTGTTTGTTTTCGTCCATGTTTGTCACCTCCTCCAGAACTCGTTCGGTCTTTTGCACCGGTTAAGAATATATCAGAAATTGAATCTAAACTAAACCGATAACCCTTCAATTTTGGGTATTTTTTATAAAAAGCCCGTTCAACCTTATATGCAAGCAAATAGCTCTAGTAAAAAAGAGAACAGACGTCCTAAATTGCCTTTATCATCTATTCCCCAGTTGAACCTTTTTGATACCAAGAATGGAATGTTTCTGTCATACGGTCTGAAAGTAAATTCAATAAAGAAATGACTTTTGAGTATTCCATCCGAGTAGGACCAAGCAAAGCGATTGTTCCTAGTTGCGTATCCCCAATGGAGTAGGATCCAGTAATGATACTGAGATCTTTCATAGCACTCACTTCATTCTCTGTTCCAATAGAAACTTTGATATCACTTGAATTGTGACGGAGTAAGTGAGCAATTTCTGTTTCTTCTTCAATCATCGAATACAATGTTCTCACTTTATCAATGTCTCTAAATTCCGGCTGCATAAGAATGTTGGTCTTACCTCCAACGTAAAGCTTCGCTGGTTGTTCATCAAATAAAGCGGCTCGCAAATACTGATAGGCCTTCTCAAAATCACTTGTGTGCTTCTTGAGTAAGGTAGCAATTTCGGTATTTAACTTATGGTGAAGATAAATAATCGGTACACCATTAAGCCTATCATTTAATATGTTGACCATCTTCTCTAGATCAGCTGGTTTAATTTCTACAGGAATTGTAAACGAGCGGTGCTCCACATGACCTGTATCCGTTACAAGAATCGCTACAGCAGAAATCTGCGATAGGGGAATGATTTGTAATTGCTTTAATTTTGTCTCGTATACTTCGGGTCCAAGAATAATCGACGTATAGTTCGTCAACTCGGATAACACCCGCGCAGACTGCTGAACGACTTGTTCAAATTCAACCATTTGATTGTCAAAAGCTTGTTTCACAAAAGAAATTTCTCTTCCTGACAAGTTAAATGGAGACATCAAATGATCAACATAAAAGCGATACCCTTTTTCAGAAGGAACTCTTCCTGAGGAGGAGTGCGTCTTCTCAAGAAATCCTAACTCCTCCAAATCAGCCATTTCATTTCGAATCGTAGCTGAACTATAAGATACGCTTTCTTTTTTTGAGATCGTTCTTGATCCTACAGGTTGCGCAGACTGGATGAAATCATCAATTATCACTTGTAATATCAACAATTGTCTCTCTGTTAACATGATGATCACCTCTGTTAGCACTCATTGAATGCGAGTGCTAAATCTAATAATAAATTATCAAATGCCTCGCTCCTTGTCAACGATATTTCACTGAAGCTTTTCATCTTCAATTAAAAATTGAGCAAAAACCTCATTCCCAAAGAGTCTACCTTGAGGAGTGAGAGCAATATGATCCTCTGCTTCCGTTATCCAGTTTTTCCTTTTTAAATAATCTAATTCACCCGAGTATAGGGAGTGGATGGAACGGCCGAAGCGTCTCTGGAATTCATCTAAAGAAACTCCTTTAACTTTACGTAATCCAAGGAACATTTGCTCCTCCATTTCTTCCTTATGGTGCACAGGTTCTACATAAAGTTGAGGGACACCCGTTTCCTTAGCCTTCTTCGTATATTGATTCAATGGCTTGATGTTTACGGTGCGCTCCCCTGGTAAATACCCATGTGCACCTGCACCAAACCCATAATAGTAATCATTGTTCCAATATGTCAGATTGTGCTTGCTTTCATATCCTGGTTTGGCAAAGTTACTAATTTCATATTGATATACACCACTTTTGTTCATCTCACTCATGAGTAATTCGTACATGTTTGCCTCTTCTTCTTCGACAGGCTTATGGAGTTTGCCTTTTTTATGTCGAAGATAGAAAACCGTTTTGGGCTCAATTTGCAACGAATAAGAAGAATAGTGGGGCAGACCCAACTGAAGTGCTTCATCAATCGTTTTCTTGAACTGGTCATACGTCTGGCCGGGAAGGCCATACATTAAATCTACAGACACATTGTCAAATTGCTGCTTCTCAAACAGACGAAGACTATCGTACACATCCTGTACTCGATGGTTTCGACCTAGTTTCTCAAGTAGTTCGTCATCAAACACCTGTACTCCAAACGATATTCGATTGACCCCATATTCCTTTAACAGAGCCAATTTCTTCTCATCAAATTCACCTGGATTCGCTTCAAACGTGTATTCGAGCGGCGCATCTACATCAAAGGATTCTGCAATCATCTTTAGCAAACGCTCAAGTTGTTCATAAGATAAAGCCGTAGGAGTTCCTCCTCCTACAAAAATTGTTTTCATTGGTTTCTTTTGCTTCCCAACTGCCGTTACAATTTCGTTCTCTAATGCCTCTAAGTACTGATCAGCAAGTTCTGGGTTATAAAAGAACTTGGTGAAATCGCAATAATGACAGATCTGGTGGCAAAAGGGTATATGAATATAGGCTGATGTAATCATGATCGTCACGTTCCTTTAAAATAAATTAGCTTTGTTCAAGCAAAGAGAGTACTAAAAGTTCTGTGGTGGCTCATTTACTCCCTACTGCAGTTAAACATATATGGTCGCAAAGTTGAAAGTATAAAAACCGCAAGAAAAGCTCCTGCGGTTTTAATCGTTCTCTCTTATTTGTCGTCAGAATCCATTTCTAAAACAGCCATAAAGGCTTCTTGTGGCACTTCTACAGATCCGACCATCTTCATACGTTTCTTACCTTCTTTTTGCTTCTCAAGAAGTTTACGCTTACGTGAGATATCTCCGCCGTAACATTTTGCAAGTACGTTTTTACGCATCGCCTTAATGGTAGAGCGAGCCACAATTTTATTTCCGATTGCTGCTTGAACAGGTACCTCAAACTGCTGTCTCGGAATAAGCTCTACTAGCTTACTTGTAATGGCCTTACCTCTGTCGAATGCGAAGTCTCTGTGAACGATAAAGGATAAAGCGTCAATTGTATCACCATTTAACCAAATATCCATTTTCACAAGATTAGACGCACGATATCCAGCTAATTCGTAATCAAACGACGCATACCCTTTTGTTTGGGACTTCAGCTGATCGAAGAAATCATAAACGATTTCTGATAATGGAATATCATACGTAATATTGACGCGATTATCATCTAGGTACTGCATATCTACAAATGATCCGCGCTTCTTCTGACAAATCTCCATAACAGAACCTACATAGTCATTCGGTACCATTACCGTTGCATTTACAAATGGCTCACGTACTTCATTAATTGACTGTGGATCAGGCATTAGAGAAGGGTTATCAACGGTAACCGTTTCACCATCCGTAAGCTCAACTTCATAAATAACACTTGGAGCTGTCGTGATCAGTTGAATGTTAAATTCGCGTTCAATTCGCTCTTGGATAATCTCCATATGAAGAAGGCCTAGGAATCCACAACGGAAACCAAATCCTAGCGCTTGTGATGTCTCAGCCTCATATTGGAGAGAAGAGTCATTCAACTCAAGCCGCTCAAGGGCTTCACGTAAATCGTTGTAATTATTCGCATCAACCGGGAACATTCCACAGAATACCATTGGGTTCAGACGTTTATAACCTGGTAATGGTTCTGCAGCCGGTTTGTCTACACGGGTGATGGTGTCCCCGACACGTGAATCACTTACGTTTTTAATAGACGCTGTTAAATACCCAACATCCCCTACAGTTAGTTCGTTCTTAGGAGTAGGCTTTGGATTGAATACGCCTATCTCATTAACCTCAAACTCTTTTCCAGTCTGCATCATGCGAATCTTCTGACCCACTTTAACAGATCCTTCTTTTACAGCGATTGAGGCAATAACTCCACGATAAGGATCATACAAGGAGTCAAAGATTAACGCCTTCAATGGATCTTCTGGTTCGCCAATCGGAGATGGAATTCGTTCTACAATGGCTTCTAATATCTCTTCAATTCCTTTTCCGGCTTTGGCTGAAGCTAAGATAACCTCATCTTTCGTCACGCCAAGCAGATCCTCAAGTTCCTTCGTTACCCGATCTGGATCAGCCGCTGGCAAGTCTACTTTATTGATAACAGGAATAATTTCTAAATCATTATCTAATGCCAAATACAAGTTGGCTAATGTCTGAGCCTCAATTCCCTGCGCCGCATCTACGACTAAGATAACCCCTTCACACGCTGCTAAACTACGAGATACCTCATATGTAAAATCGACGTGACCTGGTGTATCAATCAGGTGGAATAAATAATCCTCTCCCTTATGTGGAGAGCTATATCGTAATTGAACGGCGTTTAATTTAATCGTAATCCCACGCTCACGCTCTAAATCCATCGCATCTAGAAACTGCTCTTTCATTTCCCGCTGCGTCAGAGCTTTCGTCTTCTCTAAAATACGATCGGCTAATGTTGATTTGCCGTGGTCGATATGAGCGATAATTGAAAAATTCCGCACATTCTCTTGTTTAATCTTGTCGCTACTCACATTAATCACTCCTACTTTAATCCGAAACCATAGCTAGCTTTGATTATAGCAATGTAGAGGGAATACTTCAATACGAAAAGCGCAGGGGGCTTGTTTAGGACCGTACGGATAAGCAAGCGAACGGAAGTGGCATTAGCCACTGGAGTTCGCTTGCTTATCTCGCTAGGTCCTAGCCCCCGGAGCTAGACAATACGAAAAGCGCAGGCGGGGTGCTTATCACGCTAGGCCCTCCCCGCCGGAGCTAGACAATACGAAAAGCGCAGGCGACTGTTCAGCCCCGTACGCATAAGTAAGCTGACAGAAGTTCGCGTAGCGAACTGGAGTCAGATTGCTTATGACGCTAGGTCCTAGCCCCCGGAGCTGAACATCACCGAAAAGCGCAGGCGCACTAAGCACAAGAGGAAGTTCGACTAAAACCGCCGCGTCACCCGCCAACGACGAACGACCCCACATCGTGTGGGGCCGACGCATTAAAAGAACACCTGAAATAAGTGATAAATGGTATAAATAACAGTATTGTACGCCCAGTTGACCGCTTTTTCTAACATAACCGCTACTTTCTGAAGACCACGTGCTTCATTATGTTCCTGGTACTGTTGCTGTTTTTCCTGAACAGAGACTTGCTGAAAATCTCTACCAAGGACCTGGACTTCATAATCCCCTGTTTCTAACTTTTCCGTTTGAACCGCTTCTTGAAAAGTTCCATTAGAAAAGCCTCGCATTTGGATCATTCCGATACTTGCTTGATTCATTCCGACTAATACGCCACCAAGGAACAATACAATCATAATTAGAAACGTCACTGTGAAGCGTACCATAGGGGTCATCTCCTTACTGATCTTCTGCTTGCCAATAAAAATCGCTAAACACTTCTCCAACTGCATCCGCACTTCGATATAATTCGTCTAATGTATTTTCCACACCACCAAACTCAATCAGCATTGCGTTCTGAGATAAATCTTGATTGAATTTGCCATTGGTCCCGGAGCCCTTCTTTGTCATGACGCCGCGACTCAATCCAGGATAAGCCTCTTCCATCTTTTCATGAAGTTCATTTGCTAGCTTTAAATTTTGTTCATAGTGAGCGTACTCTCCTCCGACAATAAAGAAAATTCTGGCATAGGTCTTACCATCTATTTCGGCTGTTGTATGTTCCTTACCAATTGCATCTCTATGAAGATCAAAATAATATTGCAGTTCTCTTTCTGAACTCATCGCTTCTTGAACAACAGCTCTGGACATATCATAGGATTCATAATATTCCATACCTTTATCTTTCAATTGCTTCGTTATATCCGTCTTATCAACTTTGGCTCCAATTCCATTGTCTTTTAAACTTTCAGCTAATCGATCGCCTACTAGCGTAATATTCGCTTTAGAATGAAAAGCATCTGTTGCCCCATCTGGAAGAATAGGGAAATAAGATTCTCGATTATGAGTGTGGTAGATCAACACTACATCTTTATCGCCTGTTGTTGGCAAGGCTTGGTCTTTAGGAGGACTATCTTGCGCTGGAGATTGACCTTCTTTTGGTACAACCCCTTCTTCTTCCTGATCGAATATTTCCATAGGTGGAGAAGATTCAACCGCCATCGTCGTATAGTCTGTTCCTTCACCTGCTACAACAATTTGACCATCATATGCCGAAAAGCCGGGCAACTCTCTACCTAAGAAAGAACGAGGGTCATCTGGCTTAATGCTTGTGGCCATTTGAAACAGACCTTCTGACATTTTTATGTGTTCATAATCCTCTGGATATGCCCCTTCAAATAACCGATTCTCCATACTCATTAAATGTAAAAAGGATGGACCGCTAATTTGGCTCGTCCAGGTATGAAGGGTAGAAGAAGACAGGCGATAAGCAGGCTGAATAGAGGTAAGTAACCCAATTAACAGAAAGACTCCTACTAAGCCTATTAAATAAATTCCACTACGTTTATACCATCTCTTCAGTTCTCTATGAACAAGTAGTAATCCCTTAGAACTCAAAGCAAGGTCACCCTTTCTCTTGTTTCCTGACTCTAGTAAACTCTATGAAAACTAGAGAAAGAGTAGAACCTCTGTCTATCTTTTATCTTGTAAAAGAATCTTCTGTGTCTGGTTCGACATCTTCATGAAGAGCTGCATTTAATCCGCTCGCCACGACATGAGCCATATCTTTCATAAACCCATCTACTTCTTTAGGTGTGACCATTAAGTTATGCCCAATTGGAGTCAAGACCTCTCGGATAAGCTTTCTTTTCTCCTGATCTGACAATCCTCCGATCATTCCTAATACAGCTTTACGTTGGTCTTCATTTGGTAAATCCTCATCTGTAAGCTCTTTTTTCTCACCAAAGTCCATGCCAGCAGGAGTCAACGATTTGGATGGTTTCTCCTTTTCGTTCCATTCTCTCCCAAAATGCTTAAGCATATAATCAATCGTATCACTTGCAATCGTCACCGCATCGACAACAGTCGGGATCCCTAAAGAAATAACAGGTATTCCTAGCGTTTGTTCACTTAACTCTTTGCGCTTGTTCCCAACCCCTGACCCTGGATGGATTCCTGTATTTGATAGTTGGATTGTACTATTCACCCGATCAATGGAGCGAGATGCTAAAGCATCCACAGCGATTACAAAGTCAGGTTTTACTTTCTCAATGACGCCTACGATAATATCACTTGTTTCTAACCCCGTTACGCCCATAACACCTGGGGTAATAGCAGATACTGGACGGAACCCTTTGTCCACTGTTTCAGGTTGAAGTTCAAACATATGGTTCGTAACAAGCAGCTTATCAACCACCATAGGCCCTAAAGCATCAGGGGTTACGTCATCATTTCCTAATCCAACAACAAGGCATCTGGCATCCGGGGCTACATTACTTTTCGTTAGCAGCTCCTCTAGCTCTCGAGCAACTACCGATGCCGTATGATGCATTAGACTTGTATCATGTTTACGAATGCCTTGGGATTCAATCGTAATGTAAGAACCAGGCTTTTTTCCGATTTGTTCCGATCCTTTTTCATCCACTTCTACATAAGTAACTTTTATATCTTCAGCTTCCTTCTTCTCCTGGACACGTACCCCTTCAGGATGCTCAGAATCTTGCTTCCCTTTTTGTGATGCCATGTCTTTAGCTTCAACAGCTAAATCGGTTCGGACTTGAAAATGATCTAGATTCACTGACATGCGAAACCCTCCGTTTTTTTACTAGGATGCACGTCCCTTTTCTCTTTCATACATGAGTGAAAATGATTATGATCCTATATTTATGTTGAAAACTGTTGTGTGCTCTGATAAAATGTCTCTTGTTCGAATAAATGCTCTTTTAAAGCAGGTTCAATTTCTCCAGGAGGTGAAAATAGATGGCTAATATCAAGCAAGCTAGAAAACGTGTTATTACACAAAACAACCAGCGCGCTCAGAACAACTCTTTCAAATCTGATGTTCGTTCTGCAATGAAGCGTGTTGACAACCTAGTTGACAACAACAAAACTGAGGAAGCTAAAGAAGCTTTCAAAGATGCTGTACAAAAGATCGATAAGGCTGTAGGCAAAGGTCTTATGCACCGCAACAAAGGTAACCGTCAGAAAGCTCGTCTTTCTCGTCGCGTTAAATCCGTTACAGCGTAAATACGTCATTCCGTTTTTATGACCAACCAACAAACGATCCTACTAAGAGGGTCGTTTTTTTATGTAAAAATTTAGAGGAGGTCCGTTACGATAAAAGTGCTTGAGGCTAGATGGGGGACAGCTCGCTTTCCTGCGGTGAGCTGGGAAGCCTCCTCGTTCGCTATCGCTCTCTGTGGGGTCTCCCCTAGGCTCCTTACCCCGCGGGAGTCTCGCCATCCCCCATCTAGCCTCCACATCATTTGTTTAACGGACCTTCAGCCTAAATTTTTCTCACTTCTTAGATCAAAGTTCAAAATTCCAAAACAAAAAAAGCGATCTTTTTAGATCGCTTTTTTGTTAGGCTCTTTTCTTTTTTACGTGGACAAGTTGGTAAAGGAGGAGTTCGAAAGCGAGGTTCTTCTCCATACGTCCTTGTTTCATGGCTGCGTCTGTGTCTGTGAGTAGCTGCATGATGGTTCCTAGTTGTTTATCGTTAAAGCCCCTGGCGCGTCCAAGGGCCATTTTTATCGCAAAGGGGTGGGCTTTGATTTGTTGCGTCATTTGATTCTGGGTATACCCTTTTTGCTGTAAGAGTTTCGTTTGATAAATAAGGCGGAATTGAGATGCGAGCAATGCGAGTAATGCAATTGGTTCTTCATTTTGTTTCTCTAAGTCTTTATAGATTAAAATGGCCTTTTCAACATTTTGATTCATCACAGCATCAACGAGCTTCAATGCCGATGATTGGGAGTTGTGGGCAGCTAACAGATCCGCGACTTCTTTGGTGATCGTACCGCCATCTCCTACATACAAAGACATCTTTTCCAGTTCATTCTGAATAGACATGAGGTTTGTCCCATTTTCTTGAATAAAAACGTCGACAGCTGCAGATTCTATGTCTATATGTAAATCTTTTGCCAAGCTGTGCACCCAGCTGGCCATTTCGTGTTCCTTTAGAGATTGGCACGGAATCACTTTTCCAGACTTTTTCATTTGCTTCACGATTTTTTTTCGTTCATCAATTTTTTCATATGGTGCTATAAATACAACAATTGAATACTCAGCCGGTTGTTCGAGGTATTGTTGCAATACCGAGACATCATGTTCAATTTGTAATTTATCTGGTTTAGCTTTTAAGAAACTTGGATTTTTGCATAGCAATAGCTTTCTTTCTCCGAGGAAAGGAAAGGTTTCTGCATCCATCATCACTTCTTGGATCGGAACTTCATCCAGATCGTATACGGATAAATTTACATCTTGTTCATCATCTGGGACAGCATGTTTCACAAGTGCTTGTTGAATATCCTGGATCAAATAGCTCTCTGTTCCATACAGCAGGTAAACTGGTTCAAACTGCTTTTTCTTTATTTCTTTAAGAGCGTCAAAATATACCATCGTACCTTCCTCCATTCGGGTCTAACAGTATGGTATATGGAAAACGGAAGGCTTTCAAGTGTAGAATCATTCCATAATCAATTTGTAATAAATTCCTTTAGTAAACAGAAGAGGGAAATGGTTCCCATTCCCCCCAGTCATCTATATAAACGCATCACCCGCGCCCCTAGGAAAGCCGGGTGATAACGATGTTTTGACCGATACTTATAGCCTAGCCAAAACGAAAAAAACTATGGGTGTTAACTCTTGTCAACAAAGGGAACCGTATAATAACGAAATGTTCATGCATTGTAGATTTTTTTTATGAAACCGTTTATACTAATAACTGGTATAGGAGGGGTTAAACGTGAACGAGTTCAAAAAAGAAGTTCAATCACCAACGAACGACGTTGTAGACTCTGCCAAAGGATTCGCGTTTTCGTTCATCTTTTTCTTTGTTATTTTCGCGATTGGCGCAGGGATACGACTTATCGGCAACTAGCAAGGAGTAAGCCATGAAAGAGACTGCCAAAACAGTCTCTTTTTTACGTTGATCACATTTTTTAATATAAAGGAAAGATTACTTAGTACAGAATATCCTATGGCAAATGACTATAGAAGGTACCTGTCCCTTTAGAAAATTGAAAAATAACGGCCCCTTTTTGATCTGTCCGTATCATCTTCACTCCTTCCTTATTCAAGCGGTTAATCACCGAATCATGTGGGTGACCGTACTGATTATCCACGCCTGATGAAATGAGAGCCACTTCAGGTGTTATAGCTTTTAACCACTCCTCTCCAGTAGATGTGTCACTACCGTGATGCCCAACTTTTAGAATATCCACATCCAGTTCAGGATTCAGGCGAACCATCTCCGTTTCCCCTTCTTTTCCCACGTCCCCTGTGAACATCCATATCCATCCTCCCATTTCAAACTTCATTACTATGGAATTTTCATTTTTATCTTGTGACTCCTTAATCGGGTATAACACATCAAACCTTGTCTCTTCTATAACAAATCGATCCCCTCCTTTTACTTTCTCCCACATTACATCACCAACAGGCAGTTCTCCTTTAAAATATGGACTAGTCAGCACTGTATCCACCCCAAATGCTTGAAGCACTTCTTCTGCGGCCCCTATATGATCCTGATCTGCATGACTAAGCACCAGCGTATCAACCTTTTGTATCCCCCGTTCATGAAGATAAGGCTGAATAATCCTTGTAAATGTTTCATCATTCTCCTCGTCTAACACACCAGCAGCATCAATCATCATAATGTGTTGTCGATTAGGCCATTCAATAATAAAACAATCTCCTTGTCCTACATCTAACATGGCCACGCGCCCCGGCGAATGAATGTATGGAGCGATTCCTTGGCACATCAACGCTACAGACAACCCGATTCCAAATAAAAAGGCGCGCCTACGATTACTCCGTTCCCAAGCTACCATCATCCCGACAAACATGACGACAAAAATGACAATGCTGATAAACGAAAGTTGACCAATCACCCATTTTACATACATGGTTTCATCCAACATTTCAAGGATCCTAATGAGCCATGCTGTAATTGTATGAAACGTATGATCCAAAATTTGAATGATTGAAGACGGTAAGCAAAATATTGAGGCCACTAAGACTAAACAAAAAGGAAGCAGAAATACGGACATAACGGGAACAAAAAGAAGATTTGCTAAAAGAGAAAGAGGGTTAAATAAATAGAAAGAATGAACTTGTAAAGGAAGGACTATCAGTTGACACAACAAGGATAAACGAAGCAATGTCTCAAAAGGATTTTGTGATGACTCGATCCATTTTCGAGACACGAGGATCCCAAATGTTACAAGAAATGAAAACTGGAATCCGAGTTGGTGTATGAGGGAAGGGTTAAGAAGAAGAACACTGCAAAAGAGAAAACTGATACTATCTGTCATCGGCCATTTTTGTTTAATAAGGGATAAGAACATGGCAATTTCCGCCATACAAACGGCTCTTATAACTGACGGCGCACCGCCTGCTAAGAAGATATACATGGGTAGAAGAAACATGAGTACGAAGATCAACTTTCGTTTAGTAAGTAAGGATAAGCGAAGGGAAAGGTAGGAGAAGAATGCGATGCATAACCCGACGTGAAGACCTGAAATAGCTAGTAAATGAGAAAGACCCCATTTCTGAAACAGAACCACTGTTTTCTCATCCAAATAACGATCATCACCAAGGACAAGAGCATTCACCCAAGAAGATACATAAGGAGATAACGTATCATCTATATAGTCGAGCATTTGTTGTCGTTTAGTAAACAACCCAGCATACCACCCCGATCCCAGACACCCTAATGTAGAAGCATCAGCGATAATCGTCCCTCGTATCCCTTTGTAAAGCATGAATAATTCATAATCAAATTCACCCGGGTTTCTTGAAATGGCGTGGCGTTCAACCTTTCCTGTGAAAGAACAAGTCGAACCAAATTGTATAGAATGAGCGGGCATAGAGGTAAAAAGGAAAACACTCCATTTTTGTTTCGTTTCTTCGTCTTGAATAATAAATGAGGTGTACTTTTCTTCAAATAGAGGAGACGTTGTAACCGTTCCTTCTATTTCGATTGAGGAGGTAACAGCCGGGGGCGTTTCAGGTTGGAGAGAAGCGGAGAGTGAACACGTAGTATAGAGCATGAGACAGACCATTAAGAATTTTGGTTTAGCAGGGCGGAATAGGAGGATACCGCCCAAACCAATAAATCCAAATAGCCAGCTATATGACAATGGTGCAAGGTAAACACCAAGAGCTGAAAATCCGGCTAACCAATAGCCGTTTCCTTTCACAGTCTAGGTCCGTTAGCTTGAGATGGAGTAGATGAGAATAGGTTCATGGCCTCTTCTTTTAGGCGTTTAATTTCTTCTTGTGACGACCTGGCATTTGATAATCGTTCAATCAGGCCATTGATGTATTCAAGCTTCTCAAGGGACCTTGGATCAAATGATTCTTCTACTTCTACTTTCACTGTCTGTACACCAGCATCCCGGAACAACTCAATGGCATATGGATGATTTTTATAATCTTTCGCATAATAGACCGTTTGAATACCAGCTTGAATTAAAGCCTTGCAACAGTGCAAACACGGAAAGTGCGTTACGTAAATCTCCGCCCCTTCTGTCGCTACCCCAAACTTTGAACATTGAAGTAAAGCATTCATTTCAGCATGGATTGTTCTGACGCAATGACCATCAATTACGTAACACCCTTCATCGATACAATGAACGCCTCCAGAGACGCTTCCATTATAGCCACCGGCTATCATTCGTTTATCACGCACCACCGTTGCGCCTACCGCTAACCTCTCACACGTGCTTCTTAGCGCTAATAAATGGCTTTGAGCCATAAAGTATTGATCCCAGGAAATACGATTCATACCGATCCACCTTTTCTAATCTTCATTTTCATTCAGTGTACTTCTTGTCCTTATTTCCGTCAATCAAGTTAAGGAAGCTGAATATCTTCAATAAACCCTTCTAATGTCTTCTGTCCAATTCCACTAACGTCAAGAAGTTGATCTGCATTTTGAAAGGGACCATTTGTTTCCCGGTATTCTAAAATGGCCTTCGCCTTGGCTTCCCCAACTCCTGATAATGTTTTTAACTCTTCTAATGAAGCTTGGTTAACAAATACTTTATCGGAAAGACGCTCATCTGATAAACGCCCCTCCCCTTTCTCCAGAACAATAACAACCATTTCATCTTGCACGCGGAGGGCAAGATTAACGGACAAAGGATCCCCTTGAACCGTCAGGCCACCAGCACGATCAATCGCATCTTCAACACGACTCCCTTCTTTCATCTGATACACTCCTGGACTGTGCACCTCTCCTTTTACATCCACATACATGAGAGAAGTTTCTTGTTGAGGTTGATTAAGATTTATTGATTCCTCCTTATCCTTTTGCAAAATTGGAACCTCATCTGTTGGAGGCTCTTGAGGCCATAGCATCCATAAAACAAACGCAACTAAAACAGCGATCGATAGAAAATACTTGTAGATTCGAATCATAAACGATCTACCTTCTCTCATATATTTGGTAACGGAACAGTGTTATTAAGAAAAGATTAACATGTAAAGGAGGGGACCTAACATGAAGTGGGGCATTATTGGCACGGGGAACATGGGAAGAATTTTAGCAGAGGCCTGGATCGATTCAGGAATGATTGATCAAGAGCAGCTTTATGTAACAAATCGAACCCTTTCAAAGGCAAAGACGTTACAAGCGAGCTATCCAGGTATCACCATTTGCGAAGAAGCGGCTGAACTCGCAAATCAAGTCGACATGCTTTTTATTTGCGTCAAACCATTGGATATTTACCCCCTTCTCCAGAAAATACAGCCATATTTAACTAAGCAGCAGTGCTTAGTTTCCATTACAAGTCCATACAGTGTGGAAGACCTTGAAAACGAAGTTCCTTGTCAGGTAGTGCGGTGGGTTCCGAGTATTACAAACAGAGCTCAATCAGGGGTTACCTTGTTAACGTTTGGAGAACGAGTATCCCCTTTAATGAAGGCTTATGTGGAGCAGTGTTGCAGAAGGTACTCACGGCCCGTACAAATTCACGAGAATGTTACGCGCGTCTCATCAGATATCGTTTCATGCGGTCCGGCATTTTTCAGCTATTTACTGCAACGATTTATAGATGCCGCATGTGAAGAAACCAAAATTTCTGAAGAAGAAGCTACAACCATGGTTACTGAAATGCTCATTGGATTTGGAAAATTACTCGAGGAAGGACATTATTCATTACCTACATTACAGGAGAAAGTTTGTGTAAAAGGCGGTGTTACTGGAGAAGGAATAGAAGTGCTTGAAACAGAGACAGGTAAAATGTTTCACCATTTATTTCAAAGGACCCACCGAAAGTACAAACAAGATAAATGGGAGTTGGAAGAACAAAAAAACAAAGAGGCGGACTAATCCCTCTTTGGTAGAATGGGACTCTTATAGTAATCATTCTCCATCATTAAACAAAATCCCTCTAAAAAATACAAAAACCGGAGAAGAGTCTTTACTCTTGTCCGGTTGATTTTTGACAGATAAAAAAGATTCGATCGTTTTCTTCTTCATCATAGCCTGCTTCTTCTTTGAAATCGCTATGAATTCCTAATACATTAAAGCCACAATCCTGGAGCCATGTTACGTAGGTGGCAACTGGGAATGTTCGTTGACTATGATATTCATCGAATCGCTCATATAAATCGCCTTTTTGCACAAAGAAAGTTAAATCATGGGTCACAGAGTGATCTTCTTCCTCTTCATCACAGAACCAAATGTAACTGATCTCATCCGTAACAGTCCCAAAGGTCTGGCCACTGAGATACCCATCAATATACCCTATTGAATGAACATCAAACAAAAACAAGCCACCTGGTTTTATCACCTCATAGGCATTCTTGAATGTGTTTTGAACGTCTTCTTCATTTGTCATGTAATTGATCACATCACAATAGCTAATGGCCATGTCGTATTGGACAGGCATATCTAAAGAGGATATATCTTGCTTCAACCACTCTACAGAAGCTTTTTGTTCTGTCGATTTACGATTCGCAATAGTTAGCATGTCTTCTGACAGATCAACACCTGTCACGTTATACCCTTTTTGAGCTAAGCGAATAGAGATCTCGCCTGTTCCTGCCCCAAGATCTAAGACACTTTCTACTTGCGCACCTGTCACTTTAAGGGCAGACTGGGTAAACCGTACCCAGTCTTGATAAGGGACCTCTTCCATTAAGGTGTCGTAAATTTCCGCAAAACGGCCATAACTCATATTACACCTGGTCTTGGCCTGGAGTAATTTCCTGCATGCTGTATGAAGGCGCATCTCCCCATAAACGTTCTAAGTTGTAATAGTTACGTTCATCTTTATGGAAGATGTGACAAACTACATCGTCTAAATCGACTAGAATCCAACGAGACTCCTCGAAGCCTTCCATACGTTTAACAATCATTCCCTGCTCTTCCGCAGCTTCTTTAATCCCTCTTGCAATGGCTTGAACCTGACGTTCGTTTGTACCATGACAAATAATAAAATAATCTGCAATTAAAGAAACATTCTGCATATCCATAGCGATAATATCTTCTGCTCGTTTATCTTCACATGCCTGTGCGGCAATCTTCATTAGTTCCTTACTTTCCATTTTTTACTTCCCTTCGTGTTTGTTATTCTTCGCCTTTGTTAAAGCGTTGTACGCATAAAAGGTGTCAGGATAAATAGGTTGATTCTTACTCATCAGAAAACCGATGGTATTCTTCGTTGCCATCCAACATCCGTAATCAAGACTCACCTGAGCCGCTTCTCTCACTTCATCAATTCCCGGGAACTTACGACCAGGTTCAATGTAATCAGCAAGAAAGATCACCTTATCCAGTTGAGTCATGTGTGTACGTCCTGTTGTATGATAATGAATAGAATCCAGGATTTCTACATCTGTAATTCCAATTTCTTTCTCCACCAATAAAGCACCAACGGGACCATGCCATAGTTCATGGTGATAATGCAATAAATCCTTAGGTAGATAAGTGGATGTAATCCATTTCTTCATTTCTTCGAGAGGTCTGTATTTCGCATAATCATGAAAGATGGCTGCAAGTTCTGCTTTCTTCTCATCAACCCCGTATCGATTTGCTAATTCCAAAGCCGTTTCCATCACTCTAACGGTATGATCATAACGTTCTTGTTTCAAGTGAGGTTTGAGTAAAGCTAATGCCTCATTCTGATCCATACAATCCCCTCTCCTTTATATAAGATTCTACGAGTTCAGGTAATAAGTAGCGTGCTGATCGTCCCTCACCTATGCGTTCTCGTATTACAGTGGAAGACACTTCGAATACAGGGATGTCAATCGTTTGTATCGGAAATGGAGAGGATAGTTCATGCCCTTTCCGCTTAACACCTACAAAGGTAATCATCTCAACGAGCTCTTCAATCCTATGCCATTTGGGCAAGTATTCAACCATGTCTCCCCCCATTATAAAGTAAAATTGAATATCCTCAAATTCATCGATTAACGTTTTCACTGTATCGAATGTATAGGAGATGCCAGATCGTTCGATTTCAATGGTATTTACTTTAAAATGGGGATTTGAATCTATTGCTAATTGCGTCATCTCAAGACGATCATTTACCAATGTATCGGTTGCTGTTTTGTGAGGGGGATCATTTGAAGGAATAAACCACACCTCATCCAATCCTAGTTGCTGGTACACCTCTTCTGCTATAAGAAGGTGACCCATATGAGGAGGATCAAATGTCCCTCCTAACAATCCAATTTTTTTCATGCTAAACTCCTTTTTTACGGTAGTTTAATCTGTTTGTTCTCGTCTGATTCTCTGTAAATAACGATCGTATTTCCAATAATTTGAACGATTTCCGCTTCGGTTCCTTCACCAATTTCTTTCGCTACTTCATCTTTATCTTCAAAGCAGTTCTGTAGAATGCTGATCTTGATTAACTCTCTTTTTTCTAATACGTCAGAGATTTGATCAATCATATTTTCATTTACACCCGTTTTCCCAACTTGGAATATGGGATTGAGATGGTGTGCCTTTGAGCGTAAAAATCGTTTTTGTTTTCCAGTTAACATGTTGTATCACCTTTCAGTTGCTGTTCAAATTTAGTTAAAATATGGTCTGCCTCAACAGACATTCCTGTCCATTGTTCAAAAGCTAATGCTGCCTGATAAATGAGCATACCATGACCGTGTAAAACACGAGCGCCTTTACTTGAGGCTTCTATTAATAAGGAAGTCTCAAATGGCTTGTATACAATATCACTAACAATAGCACGATCTCTTACATTTCTTAAAGAAATAATTTGGTTATCCTCGTTGGGACTCATTCCCACCGAAGTTGTCTGAACGATGAGGTCATATGTTGAGAGCTCATTTTCAGCTTCAGCAAGCGAGAGAACTGAAGAATGCGTTCCTTCACAGCGAAGGCTGAGTAATGCTTCTCCACGTGATGCTGTTCGATTCGCAATATCAATGACAGGACAACCAACCTCACTTAATGCTCTGTAGATTCCTCTGGCAGCCCCGCCTGCTCCAAGGAGCAAAACACGCGTCTCGTTTAATTTAGTATCAGGGTATTGTTCAAGAAGAGAGCGAACGTACCCTCTTCCATCGGTATTGTAACCAATCCACTTTCCGTCTTTGACATGAACCGTATTAACTGCCCCAACAGATGACGCGTATTCATCCACTTCGTCCAGATAAGGGATAATCTCTTCTTTATAAGGAACAGTTACATTAAACCCATCTACTTCTACCAATTTTAAAGCATGAAGCTGGTCCCTTAATAATTCCGGGCTTGTCTCGAAAATTCGGTAAGCTCCTTGTTGACTATGCTGATGAAGAAAGTGTTCATGGATCCAAGGAGATTTAGAATGCTTAGCGGGATAGCCGACGAGGCCAAATAAATACCCCATAGATAAACCCTCCACCTATTAAATTAATGAGGATCGAAGAGAAACACGAACCCCTTCTGGTAAATGCGCCGTTACTGTCACGCCACCATGTGGCACAGTAATCCAGCCAAGACCTGAGAATACAATGTCCGTCTTATCTTCTACTACTTGAAAACTGTGAGCCTTTAAAGGAGGCAATTGAGACTTTGTTTCCTGGTCCGGAGGAGAAAGGAGTTCTCCTAAATGATTCTCATATAATTCATCCGCTTTTTCGAGCTTCGTACGGTGAATATTCAGTTGATTAGAGAAGTAGCATACGAAAGAGTGCTTATCCCCTTTGTTAAAATCGAGGCGCGCTAGCCCTCCAAAGTATAAGGTCTGGTCTTCATTTAATTGATAAACACGCGGCTTAATTTCCTTTTGAGGTGTAATGACTTTCAGATCTTTATCTGAGACATAATGAGCCATCTGATGTCGGTTAATAACACCTGGAGTATCAAATAGAGATGATCTCTCATCCAATGGTATATCAATAAAGCCAAGCGTTGTGCCTGGGAAGTAAGACGTCGTAATGGCTTCTTTTTCCCCTGTAGAATCTTGTATTAAGTGATTAATGAACGTAGACTTCCCAACGTTCGTACACCCGACAACATAAACGTCTTTCTTCTTACGATGCTCTTCAATAGCTTCAGATGCTTCTTGCATTCCTTCACCAGTCTTTGCAGAAACAAGGAAGACATCGTTCACTTTCAGGCCTTGCTCTTTTGCAAGCCGTCTCATCCATTGCTTTACCTTGTTGTGATTGACTGATTTAGGAAGTAAGTCAACTTTATTGCCAACCAATATAATCGGCTTATTTCCAGTAAAGCGAGGCAATCCTTGAATGAAACTTCCGTTAAAATCAAAGATATCCATTACTTTCACAATCATTCCATCGGTATCACGAATTTGATTTAACATACGCAGGAAGTCGTCATCCGTTAAATCTACGTCTTGTACTTCATTATAATGTTTCAGACGAAAGCATCGCTTACAAATAACCTCTTCTCGCTCTAGAGCAGAAGGAGGAGCATATCCAGGAGCTTTAGGATCTTCCGTTTGAATTTCAGCTCCACATCCATAACAAATTACTTTTTCCATTCTTTATCCTCCCAATTGAGCATTCCACGACTTCTCATCCAACCTAAAATTTGTCGTTCGATCTTACGATTCACCTTTGTCCATAATCCATCTGTCTGAACAATAGGTACAACGAGTACTGTGTGGAAATCAGCCCGATTACCGCCTAACACATCTGTTAAAAGCTGATCCCCTACGACCACAATCTCTTCTTTATTTAAATTCATTTCTCTTTTTGCTTTACGGAACGCTTTCCCTAACGGTTTCCTTGCACTATGAATGAATGGAATATTTAAGGGTTCAGAGAAAAACGTTACACGACTTTCATTATTATTGGATACAACAGTTACTTGAATATCGTTTTCTTTCATTAATTTAAACCACTGGATAATTTCTGGGGTTGCATCAGCTTGATCCCAAGCAACCAGCGTATTATCCAAGTCTGTAATAATGCCTTTGATTCCACGTTCCTTTAGCTCTGAAGGTTTGATTTCAAATACAGATTGAACGTGTTCATCTGGCAGAAACTTTTTTAACACCTCTTAATCACCTCTTCTTTTGCTATTTACCGTACATTTGGACCACCTATCCATGATATAAAATTTATCATTCCCTTTCAAAAGAAAGTTTACTTTTATTAAAAGAAAAGCATATTTTATGCCTTTTTTGCTTAAGAAGAAGAAAAACCGTTCGACAAATTCCTACAACATTTCGATTGTGGATAACTCTATACACAAAACACACAACGTTCCCATCCTATTTGTGTACAAATTTACCAGTTTACCCACAACTTATATACAGGTGGGTGTGGATATGCATGGTGTTGTGGGGCAATATGATTCATGATACATTTAGTTCACACTAAAACAAAACATAATCTTATCACATATAAGTACGAATCTACATAGGCAAGTAAAATTATTCGCGGGAGGTGTCAGCCAACACTTTGTTGGTGATCGCTATGGAACATTTATCAGATGAATTACTCATAGAGTCATACTATAAAGCCACAGAACTTAACCTCAGCGCAGAATTTATTAAGCTCATTGAAGAGGAATTACAACGTCGATCAATCATTCAGAATATTAAGCGAACAAGCTAAACAAGCCGCCTATTGCTACGTGCAATGGGCTTTTTTTATATTCACAAAATCGTCACAGTCTTTTTAAATAGTATAAAGTTGCTTCTTACCTCTTTTTTTTATTACAATGGAGTGGATATTAGCATCTTGAAAACCGTATGTTAAAAGGGTACATTCTTTTATTCATATCGAGGGAGGACTTAGACTGAATGTTAACCGCTATTTTTTTACCACTGATTTTAGCACTGTTTATCCCATTCCTGAGTAAATGGAAAAACTCCATTCATACAGGGTGGTTTGTGCTACCTATTCCCTTTAGTATATTTGTTTACCTTATCACTCAGGTAGGTACACAATTTTCCCCTTTTGAGCGATCGTACGCTTGGATCCCGTCACTACAAATCAATTTTGACTTGTATTTAGACGGCCTTAGTTTACTATTTGGTTTGCTCATTAGTGGTATTGGTTCACTTGTTGTACTGTACTCTATCTACTATTTACATAAAAGTGAGCAACTAGGTCATTTTTACGTGTACTTACTCATGTTTATGGCAGCCATGTTCGGTGTCGTATTCTCTGATAACGTATTTGCACTTTATACGTTTTGGGAACTTACTTCCCTTTCTTCCTTTCTTCTAATCGGATACTGGAATCACAGGAAGGGCTCAAGGTACGGGGCGTTAAAATCAATGTTGATTACCGTATTTGGAGGCCTTAGTTTACTGGGTGGACTATTACTGTTAACCATTGTCACGGATACCACGAGTATTCAAGCTATGATGGATCAGAAAGAAACAATTGTGAATAGCCCTCAATTCGGGTGGATCTTAGGATTCGTTTTCTTGGGTGCTTTTACAAAATCCGCACAGTTCCCATTCCATATCTGGCTACCTGACGCAATGGAAGCTCCTACTCCTGTTAGTGCATACCTTCACTCAGCCACGATGGTTAAAGCCGGTATCTTTTTAATTGCTCGCTTTTTACCTATCTTCTCGATGAATGAATGGTTCTTTATTATCGTTAGCACAGTAGGAATTGTGACATTATGCTGGGGCTCCTATATGGCAGTTCGTCAAACAGACCTGAAAGGGATCTTGGCGTTCTCTACAATTAGTCAACTTGGTATGATTATGGCCATGCTTGGATTTGGAACAAAAGTAGCCGTCTTTGCTGCTGTCTTCCACATTTTAAACCACGCTACATTTAAAGGTAGCTTGTTCATGGTCGCCGGAATTATTGACCACGAAACAGGGACGCGTGATATCCGCAAATTGGGCGGACTCATGACCCTTATGCCAATCACAGCTACACTGGCTGTTTTTGGAACCTTTTCTATGGCAGGGGTACCTTTACCGTTCTTAAACGGATTTTATAGTAAAGAACTCTTCTTTGATGCCGCACTTCATTTAGAAGCAGAAGGGCTTGCGCATACATTGGCTACGCTCATTCCATACCTGGCTGTTTTTGGTAGCATCTTTACCTTTGTCTATTCCATGTACCTTTTCTTCGGCACTTTCCGGGGAGAATACAAAGAAAAAGACTTGCCTCAGAAGCCACACGAGGCACCAATCGGGATGCTCATCTCCCCTATTATCCTAGTGCTCTTGGTCATTACAATTGGATTAATTCCTGAGTTATTCAACAGCGCATTAATCGACCACGTAGCCGAGGCAGTAAAGGGAGAGCCGATGGAGAAACAGATCAAGTTCTGGCATGGCTTTGACTCACCTGCACTCCATATGTCCTTGATCGTAGTCGCATTAGGGGCGCTCTTGGTTAGCTTCCGACCTTATTGGGCTGGCGTCTATAAAGCAGTCCCAGGGATCTTAAGTCTGAATAAAGCTTACGATTGGTTGGTTGATCGAACGGAGAAATATTCAAGCACGATTACAAATGGATATATGAATGGGTCTTTAAGACGTTATGTACGTCTCTTACTAGCAGCCATCCTTCTTGGAACGGTTGGTACAATGCTTATGACTAATGGACTAGCATTAGAGGCAACCAATCTGGCAGATGTGACTTTCCCTGAAATGCTTGTCGTCATTATGATGGTGCTAGCAGCATTAGCCACCATATTTACCAATAATCGTATTGCAGCTATTCTGATTCTTGGGGTTGTCGGATATGGATTATCCATTCTATTTGTCCTATATCGAGCACCTGACTTAGCATTAACCCAGCTCATTATTGAAACGGTTACGGTCGCTTTATTCTTATTAGTCTTTATGCATTTGCCAGAACTAAGAAAACGTCATGAATCCGCCGGCTCTATCATTATTAATGCGGTCATTGCCATTTCCTTTGGTGCTATGATGACTATAGTGGGGATCTCCTCCTATAACAGCAAATGGTTCGAGCCAATTTCAGATTATTTCCTTGAAACGTCTGTAAAACTCGGAGGCGGTCATAACGTTGTTAACGTAATCCTTGTCGACATGCGTGGACTTGATACATTATTTGAAATTACCGTATTAGGCATTGCAGCACTTGCAATCTTCAATATGATTAAGCTTCGCCGTAAGAAAGGGGCGAAAGAATAAGATGGAAATTATTACGTCCCTGTTAGCGGGTATTCTGTTCGCAACAGGAATTTACAACTTACTGCAAAAGCAGTTGCTTCGCATTGTTATTGGTACAGCTCTTATCTCTCACGGAGCTCACCTTTTCATTCTAACAATGGGGAAGTTAAAGCGAGGAAAACCTCCTATTATTGTGGAAGGGGTCGAGAACTATGTCGATCCTTTACCACAGGCATTAATCTTAACGTCTATTGTTATTAGTTTTGGTGTGACAAGCTTTTTGCTCGTTCTGGCCTATCGAGCAGCCCAAACGAATGAAACTGATAATATGGACGAGTTAAGGGGTAACGAAAATGAGTAATTTAGCTGTTTTACCAATCCTACTACCACTATTAGCCGGTATTATCGTCGCCTTTTTCAATACGAAATTAACTACTGTTCGGTTATTCTCAAGAATCGTGGCACTCATAAACCTTGTAGTCGTTCTTTATATCGGATGGGATGTCTACCAGAATGGGTCCATCGTACTTGAATTGGGTGGATGGAAAGCACCTTATGGCATTGTATTTGTTGCAGACATGCTAGCAATCCTGCTTGTCATTACCACCAATATCATTGCAGTTGCGTGCGTATTCTTTGCATCGAAATCTCTGAGTGACAAGAAAGAATCGTTTTATTTTTACACGTTCTTCTTCTTACTCATAACCGGGGTCTCTGGAGCCTTTCTAACAGGTGACCTATTCAACCTATTTGTTTTCTTTGAAGTTCTTCTGATGGCTTCTTACGGTCTGATTGTTCTAGGCGGGGAGAAAGTTCAATTAAGAGAATCATTGAAATATGTACTATTAAACCTATTCTCTTCTATGCTTTTCGTAACCGTCATATCATTCTTATATTCTGTAGTGGGTACCGTGAATATGGCCCAAGTCGCAGAACGCGTTCAAGAAGCAGAACAAAAAGGGATTTTAACAACAATCGGAATTCTACTGTTCTTTGTATTTGCAACCAAGGCAGCTGTCTTCCCTCTTTATTACTGGCTGCCTAAATCATATATCGTGCCAAACCCTGTTGTATCAGCCCTATTTGGGGCGTTATTAACCAAGGTGGGAATTTATTCGATCCTTCGTACATTTACGATCATCTTCCATCACGAGGTTGATATTACTCACCAATTCTTTTTATGGTTAGCGGCATTGACGATGCTCTTTGGCGTAATTGGGGCACTGTCCACTCATAACATTAAGCTTATCGTAGCTTACAACATCATTCCTGCTGTCGGGTTTATGTTAATGGGTATTGCGTTATTTACTGAAACATCTATAGCCGGAACCGTTTACTATTTAATTCACGACATGATTGTAAAGGGAGCTCTGTTCCTTCTTGTCGGGGCAATTGCTACCCTGGCTGGAACAAGTGATTTAAGAAAGATGAATGGACTCATTCACCAGTACCCTGTTATTGGCTGGCTCTTCTTTATCGCCAGTATTACGCTGGCAGGAATTCCACCGTTTAGCGGATTTATTGGAAAGATTCTTTTAATGCAAGGCGGTTTAGAAAAGGATCAATATGTAGTCGTCATTATTGGACTGTTAACCAGTCTACTTATCCTTTTCTCTATGATTCGCATCTTCATTCAAGGCTTCTGGGGAGAGAAAGACGAAACATTTACACCTGATAAAAAAGTTGCTCGAGGCTTTACATGGCCTATTGCTTTTCTTGTCTTCTTCTCGATTTATTTAGGAGTCGGAGCTGAAACCGTTTATCCAATTATTGAGGAGATCGCACAATCCTTACTGGATCCTTCTCAGTACATTGAGTCCGTGTTAAAGGAGTAAACCCACATGCCTTTTCAAATTGTTTTAAATATTATTATTGCAATTATGTGGACGTTTCTTCAGGAATCGTACACATTTAGCAGCTTCTTCACTGGATACTTATTTGGGATTGTGTTGTTGTTTATGCTTCAGCGCTTTATTCCAGATGAATTCTACATGAAGCGATTTTTCAAAATTATATCGCTGATTTTGTTGTTTATTAAAGAACTCATCTTGTCAAATGTGACCATTTTGAAATGGGTATATAAACCAAATTTAAATATGGAACCTGGTATCTTTGCCGTACCCGTTGATCTTAAGAGCAACTGGGAAATTACGTTGTTAGCAAATCTCATCACATTAACGCCGGGTACACTCTCTATTGCTATTTCCAATGATCATTCTTATATTTACGTTCATGCTATGAACATTGAAGACGTAGAATCAGAGATTAATTCCATTAAAGAATCATTTGAGCGAGCGATTAAGGAGGTGACAAGATAAGATGCTAACTGTTGAAATGACAAAAGAGATGCTTGAGATTGTAACCGAATTCTGTATTGTGGTTACATCCATATCCATTATCCTTTTGTTATACAGAGCTGTTGTAGGCCCAACAAACCCAGACCGTGCAGTAGCACTAGATACAATCGGTATTAACCTTATGGCCCTGGCCGGATTAATTGCCATCTATCTTGTTACAACACAATTAAACGATGTTATTTTACTAATAGGAATTTTGTTGTTTATCGGTACTGTAGCCATCGCAAAATTCCTGGAAAAGGGTGTTATCATTGAGCGGGACATGGATTGAAATCGTTTGGGACCTCGTTATTATGGTATTTTTGCTAGCAGGTACCTTCTTCATCATTTCCTGCTCTATCGGAATCATTAGGTTCCCTGACGTATACACAAGGCTTCACGCTGCCACAAAAGGAGCTACTCTTGGAGTAGCCGGCATTATGATCGGAGCTTTCTTATTCCTTTACATTGAACATGGAATGATTAGCGGGAAATTGATATTAGGTATTATATTCGTCCTGTTAACAGCTCCTGTGTCTGGTCACATGATCTCAAGAGCTGCTTACCGTAGCGGCGTTCAGTTATGGGATCACAGCATTAAAGATGACTACAAAAAAGTCGTAGATTCAGACGACCAATAACGAAAAAACCGTTCAGCTAAGTTAGCTGAACGGTTTTTTATTGAATATGAACCTGAACTAGTTATTATAGTGGAAGAGCGTATGCAATTGTTAAGGGACAGACACTATTCTCCACGTGACTGCATAAGGTGACTATATAGGCCAATGCCTAAATGTTAACGTGGAGGTGTATGCGCTTGTCTAGTTTACTGTCTGCCCTTGCCCTCTTTATCAAAGACACCCTTTTCTTTGTATCCTATGTCAAAAATCATGCCTTCCCGCAACCCCTTCCACCAGACGAAGAAGCCAAATGTCTACAAAAAATGCATGAAGGAGATGAAGAGGCAAGAAACCGATTGATTGAGCATAACTTAAGACTCGTTGCTCACATTGTGAAGAAGTTTGAGAACACCGGAGAGGATAATGAAGACCTGATCTCTATTGGAACCATAGGATTAATTAAAGGAATTGAGAGTTTCTCTCCAGGAAAAGGGACGAAACTTGCCACCTATGCTGCTCGCTGTATTGAAAACGAAATATTAATGCATTTAAGAGCGTTAAAGAAAACCAAGAAGGATGTTTCGTTGCAAGATCCGATTGGGCAGGATAAAGAGGGAAATGAGATTAGCCTGATCGATATCTTAAAAGCAGAAAATGCAGATGTGGTAGAATTGATCCAATTAAATATGGAAGTGGAGAAAATCAGGGAATACTTACAGATCTTAGATAAGCGAGAAAAAGAAGTAATCATTGGACGGTATGGGTTAGGACTGAAAGAGGAAATGACCCAAAGAGAGATTGCGAAAACACTCGGGATTTCAAGAAGCTATGTATCGCGAATTGAAAAAAGAGCGCTCATGAAAATCTTTCACGAGTTTTACAGAAAAGAACATCAGAACCCTTCTCAAAATCATTAAGATCATAACACAAAAAAACCACTCTCTTCATAAGGTATAGCAAATACCTATAAGAGAGGTGAATAGCGATGGGGTATTGCGGATATGCAGGATACCCATACACCCCCTATCCAGTACCATACCCATATTATCGTCCTTTTGGAGGATACGGGCTTGGTTTAGTAGTCGTATTGCTCATCTTATTACTGGTGCTAGGTGGAGGATACTATTATAATCGATTTGCCTAGACATGAAGCTAGCCCATACAAAAAAACAGATTCAATGATCATTGAATCTGTTTTTATTGGGTTTCTTGATCTTGTAATTTCTGACTGCATTTCTTCCATCGCATTGTATACACAAAGGCAGCACTGATACTTATCGTGGTAAGTCCCATCATGAGTAATTCATAGTTCGATTCAGTTAAATACGTTGTAATAATTGTACCGAGATAAAAATAAACACTTAAAATTAAAAGCGTTACAATAAAACGGGAATAGTCTTCCATTCTTGCTTTCAAATCATCTTTATTCATGTAAAAACCTCCCCCTGTGTTGTTCATCATAACATGGATAAAGAGGGAGGTGATTAGTAAATTATTGGGATTACAGCTGACGAAGCATCCCTTGAATCAGAGTAGCAGCGTTTTTACCTGCTGTCTCTAAATATTGATCGAAAGAAACATTCGATTCTTTACCCGCGATGTCAGACAGAGATCGAATAATAACAAACGGAGTTCCGTAATGATGGCTCACCTGCGCTATGGCTGCTGCTTCCATCTCCGCAGCTTGTAATAGCGGGAACTTACCTCGCACAAACTCAACACGGCTGGCATCCTGCATAAACGAATCACCTGTTGCTATTAACCCTCTTACTGTATGGAGCTCTTCTAACTCTTCTGCAGCCTTTTCTGCAACCTGAACGAGTTCTTCGCTAGGAAGGTAGGCAGCTGGCATGTCAGGCACTTGTCCATATTCATAGTTAAAGGCTGTCACATCGACGTCATGATGACGTACCTCAGAAGAGATAACAAGATCTCCTACTTTTAGTTCTTTGGCGAAACCTCCAGCTGAACCTGTATTAATGATATGTGTTGGCTGATAACGCTCATGCAAGATCGTTGTAGCCATCCCTGCATTTACTTTACCGATATTGGATTTTGTAAGGACAACTTCTTTCCCTTCTAGTTCCCCACTATAAAACGTGCAACTCGCAACGGTCTCTTCCTGATGGATGGTCATGTTACTCTTTAATAATTCTACTTCTTCGTCCATAGCTCCAATAATACCAATTGTCATGCTGATTTCTCTCCTTTAATCTAAGACTCTTCTTCGCCTGAGTCATCTTGCTCGTTATACTGAGCTTTATATTCATTATCTTTTAAAACTTCCACCCTCATAGGCTTCCATCCTTTTCCTTCTACCCATGCGGTGTATACCCGGTACGTTTTCTTGCCTGTTTGATCTGAAATGGTTGCAACGGCCGTTTGGTTATTACCACCGTTGTTTACCCTCCATAATGTGGAGTCCTCAGAAACGCCAGCTCCAAGATAAATGGAGTCCATCATTTCTTCCCAGTCCTTAGTTGTATCATCAAACGTAGCCACATGCTTTCCTTCTTGTTCGGTACGAATCGCGCCCCATTTACCTTCGTACACTTCCAAGACGTTATCTTCCTTTGATACAGACGGTATATCTATGTACTCATCACTTGCTACAGTTTCCTCTTCAGATTCCATTTCCTCTTTCTCTTCTTCATCTTTTGCTTCATCTTCATCTTGAGTTTCTGTTTCTGTACCCTCATCATTAGACTCGCTTACATCTTTTTGCTTGTCCTCATCAGCTATTGATTCATCTGATTCAGAAGATGCAGACTCCTCTTCTGTATTCTCATCTTCTACATTTTCATTCGTGTCTTCTTCACTTTCAGAAGCCTCAGAATCTGTTTCTTCCATTTGACCTGAAGCCTGTTCTGCAGTGTCTGGATCTCCATCTTCTTTCGCTTCATTGCCTCCAAATGGCCATACAATAACACCGATTAAAACAACCACAAATACAACAGCTAACACGCTAAAGCCAGTCATCAGCTTCGTGTTTTTTCGCTTCTTTTCATAACGATTTGTTCGACTCATTCCTAGTTCCCCCTTTGATTCATTATACTATGACACGAAGGTAGAACCAATATATCCAACAAAAGGTTTTGTGTTTTTTTGTCGATTGTCTACTACTTTTGCTGAAATGGAGGAATAACTCACTTTATGTATAATATAGTGTATACAAGAAGAGAGAAAATAAAGGTGGTGGAGCAATTGAACGTGACAAGCTTTAACAAGAAGGCGTGGAATTTATCTAGGTTCAGCAAGGTCGGTTACTGCAAAGAAGAAAAGCGTTTGTGCATCTACTTCCTTAATGGGATTACGATGGAAGTAAACAACGTAGAAGAACAGGTGGTTTTTGAGTTTATTATAAGTTTGGAAAAAGAGACTTTTATCCGTGATTTACTAAAATCGGGTTATCGCACCTCTTTCCACCAAACTCCGTTACATGCATGAAGGGAACCTACTAAAAAGCAGGGTCCCTTCTTTTCAATTCTTTTATGTCTTCTTGTTGGTACAGATAAGAAACCATGTCCTTATAAACAGAGTATGTTGGCCCAGACTGTGCACTATTTAGTGTGACGACGACCATCGCATACTTGGGTGTATCATAAGGAAAATAGCCAGCGAACCAGTGGTGAGACTGATTTTCTTTCACTCCATCAGCATTTTCCACTTCCGCTGTACCCGATTTTCCGGCAATTTTTAACCCTTGTAATGTACTAGCAGTCCCTTCTGAAGTGGGAACCTTTTGTAGCAACTCTTGTAATTTCAACGAACTATAAGAAGAAAGACGGTTATCTGTATCAATATGCTCTGGGAATCTTATAAATTCAGAACCATTTCGATATAGAATCTCTGTTGCCCCGCGAACTTCTTTTTTTACGCCTTTAGCTGCAATCGTTGCCATCATGTTCGCCATGGAAAGAGGAGTAATCTGAACATCAAGCTGACCGATTGCCGTTTGTGAAACCGCGAGAGGAACTGTTTTTTGCGGATCAGGCCCCCAAATTTGATTCCGGTCCTCGCGCCCAAACTGTTTAAAACCTTTCAGGCGAAATACATCCCCTCTCCATCCAACTTGCTCTGTAAGCCCTAGCTTAGCCGCATAGTTTTCTAACACGTCCTCATCATGAGCCATCATTTCATTTGCTATTTTAGCAAATGTATAATTACAACTCTGAGCAAAACTTTCCTCAAACGTTAACACTCCTAAAGAACGCGTCGGTTCTTCTCCTTCATTTATACCCAAATCACAATTAAAAGTTTCTCGAGTATTAACATTCGGATTCTCTATAGCGGCTGCTGCGACCACGGTTTTGAAAACAGATCCCGGGGAGTAGCTTGTAAGCATTTTATTTTCATATTTATTTGGATCTTTTGGGTTCATATCTGGTCGACTTACTAAAGCCAACACATCTCGTGATTCCACATCTAACAAGACAAGACCGCCTTCCTTCATACCGGAAGCGTCAATCAACTCTTCAGCTTTCTTCTGGAGATCTAAATCAAGCGTCGTTTTTACACTAACAGGGTAATAGGGGTCCTGCAGCCCTAAATAATTCACCTTTAGGCCAAATAAAGGGTCTCCCTTCCCATCAACATGATAGAGGAGTTTCTCCTCATCTTTAGCAGCTAAAAATTCTTCAAACGTTTCTTCGAGGCCTGAAGCCCCTTTCCCTCTAACGACCCCTAAGAAATGAGAGGCGATATCTGGGTCACCTGGTGTGGCCCGACCTACAGAAACCATTCCAGGATAATTCCATTCTTGAAACGTCTTAAACTCTTCATCTGTTAACGAACGTTCCAAACGATCCGACAAATAAAAAGGTTCTTCACTCACACGAATCCATTGCTCGATCTTCCAAGAAGGCTCATCAATGATGGTCGCGACTTCTTCTAAAGGAACATCCATATCCTTTAAGAATGGGAAAAAGACAACATCGGAAGTAGCTGGATTTGTAACGGGTACACCATGTCGATCAAGCAAACTTCCCCGTCCATTATGTAATAATACAGACTGAGTGCGCTGTTCCACACTCGCCTCTAGTAAGTTAACGTTCTCCTTACCAAAACGCTCAGTTGAAATTAATTGAATTGTGGCTAATCTATATAACAGAAGACCAAACAAAAAAATTAAACAAACCGCAATGACCTTAGTTCGCTTTGCTTCCACACCACTCACCTCTGGCATCATTATCTCCATTGAGAAACAACACTAAACCTGAATGAGGAACGATACTCTTCTGTGTGAATGCCTTCGGTTACCCATAAAAAAAGCTCAAAGGAGGTTGTCCTCCCATGAGCTTGTCTTGATTCCTATTCAACGCTAACGATTTTAACGTTTATTTCGCCACCAGGTGTAGCAACAGTTACCTTTTCTCCAACTACATGTCCTAAAAGACTTTTGGCCATTGGAGAATCGTTTGAGATTTTTCCTTCGAACGGATCCGCTTCGGCACTTCCTACAATGGTATACGTTTCCTCGTCTCCATCAGGGAGTTCTTGGAAAGTAACGGACTTACCAAGTGCAACCTCATCACTGTCTGATGAATCGCTTTCGATGATTTCTGCATTACGGATCATATTTTCTACTTGAGAAATACGAGATTCAACGAATGCTTGTTCATCTTTCGCTGCGTCATACTCAGAGTTCTCAGAAAGGTCTCCGAACCCTCTGGCAATCTTAATACGTTCTACTACTTCCTGACGCTTTTCCGTTTTCAAATACTTTAGTTCGTCTTCTAACTTTTGTAAACCTTCTTCGGTCATATAATAACTTTTTTCTTCAGACATACCTCAATCACTCCTTCATACAATACGAAAAGAAATACCCCAATCCTTATATAAAAATGAGCGGCACAAGAACTGTGCGCTCAAACGAATCGTTACTATTTTATAGAAGAAATGGGTGTTCTAGAACTACTACCACATATCATGGCAGATTTTTAATACGTTTTCAACAATTTTATCTATTTATGCTCTAATTTCCCTTTTCTTGGATAATGGTCTTGATTTTAGAAGCCATTAAATCAATTGCAACATGGTTTTGGCCACCTTCTGGAATGATGATGTCCGCATATCGTTTCGTAGGTTCAACGAATTGAAGGTGCATCGGTCGCACAACATTGATGTACTGTTCTATAACCGAATCAATTGTTCTTCCTCTTTCTTTAATATCACGCAAAAGACGACGAACAATACGTACATCCGCATCTGTATCCACAAATACTTTAATATCCATCAGGTCACGAAGGCGAGGATCTTCAAGAACCATAATTCCTTCAAGAATAATGACGTCTTTTGAATCCACTGGGATCACTTCATCTGAACGGGTATGCATTTTGTAATCATAAACTGGCTTCTCAATGGATTCTTTCTCTATGAGCTTTTGAACATGCTCAATGAGTAAATCGTTATCGAAAGCGAGTGGATGATCGTAATTGGTCTTCAGACGTTCCTCGTAAGGTAAATGGCTTTGATCTTTATAATAATAATCTTGTTCCATCATCAAGATTGTTTTGTCAGTGAACTGCTGGATAATTGAACGGGTAACAGTCGTTTTCCCTGATCCAGTTCCTCCAGCAACACCTATGACTACGGGCTTATCACTCATGCTGCTTCTCCTTTCGATTGTTCGTACGCATTATGGTATGAGGCAATAGAACTGCCATTTATATCAACTAGTAAAGCAAAGCTTCTAGTTCGTTCTGGCGCTGGCTTGTTTTATCTTTTTACACTTATCGCTACTCCGTCCCCTACAGGCACAATAGTTGTTTGGTAGTCAGGGTGTTGAATGAGCCACTCATTATAAGTGCGTATTTTACGAGCAATTTTGGCAATATTTGAACCATCAGCCGGATCATCAGCGACGAACCCTTTAAACAAAACATTATCGGAAATCACCATGCCATTTGATTCAAGCTCTGGTGTAAATAATTCAAAAAACCTTTGGTACTGCCCCTTAGCTGCATCAATAAATAATACATCATAAGGCCCTTTTGCTTTCAATTCCTCTGCTAAATCAAAGGCATCTCCAAACAAAATACGCACTCGATTTTCTAGTCCGAGTTTGTTTATGTTGCGAATTGCTTCATTGTATCGTTCTTCATCACGTTCAATGGAAACAACTTCACATTCCGGATCGCTTTTTGCCATTTGAATAGCTGAATACCCAATGGCTGCACCAATTTCTAATATCCGCTTCGGTTGTTTAATTCGAATCATTTGCTGTAGAAATTCTATCCCTAAGGGTTCCATAATCGGTACATGATGCTCAGCTGCGTAAGACTCTATTGCCACAATGTCTTCCTCTTTCTGGTCAATAGTTTGCATCAAATAGTGCTCTAATTTCGGATCGATCATATCTTAATCCCCCACATAGAATTAATCATTCTTTACTGCTTTCATTACAACCCTCTTATTTTAGCATAAAAAAAGCAGGAAATGCGAGGGGTTTTCCCCTCACATCCCTACAAATCTTAATTAATATATTTATTTTTCTTGCGGTTGTGCTCATCTAGCGTCTCAGAATAGTAAATTGTACCATCTGATGCGGCTAAAAAGTATAGATTATTGGATTCTTTTGGATTCACAGTCGCTTCAACTGCATTCTCAGCGAAGTTAGAAATAGGTCCAATCGGTAAATCATTCACATGATACGTGTTGTATGGAGATTCTACTTCTAAATCTTCATATAACACACGGTCCTTATGTTCTCCTAAGGCATACAACACAGTTGGGTCTGTTTGAAGAGGCATCCCTTCTTCTAAACGGTTGTAAAACACTTCTGCTATCTTTTGTCGGTCTTCTTTAGTCTTTGCTTCATTTTCTACAAGAGAAGCCATTGTAACAGCTTCATGTACTGTAAGACCCTGTTCTTTCATAGCAGGAATATAAGGTGCAATCACTTCTTCGGTCTTTGATAACATCTTTTCAACGATTTGTTCAATCGTTGGTTCTTCCACATAAAAATCATACGTGGCAGCAAACAGATACCCCTCAAGAGGTGTTCTAATCTCAGGGTCTAAAATAACCTCTGATAATAAATTGGGATGGGTGTCAATCAACGATTCTACGTACGCATCCTCGTTTACTTTATCCATGAAGTCTTCTTTCTCAATGCTGGTCTTTCTAGAATAAATATCTGCAATTTGTGCTACCGTTTTTCCTTCAGGAATGGTCACCGTTAACAATGGATCTTTTACCACTTTACCTGTTTTTAAAGCTTTCACGAGTTCATCAAGGGACATGGCTTGAGTAAACGAGTACTCCCCAGCCTGGAAACCTGATTCATTCTTAAACTTTACATAAAAACGGAACACACGGCTATCCTTAATGACATTCTCTTCTTCAAGAATGGAGGCAATCTGAGACACGGACGAACCGATCGGAATATCAACTTTTTCTTTTGTCGTGTCATCCGGGTCTACCGGTTCAAGAGCAGAGCTGATGTATATGTATCCAGTTATACCCACAACAGCTATTACCGTTATAACAATAGCGAGTACAATGGCAACGATTTTACGAACAGTTTTCGCTTCCGCACTGCGCTTTTTTTGGTTATCTTTCATTGGATCATCATGATTCGACGAAGACATGACATTTCCTCCTTCCATCCGCTATATTATACTATAATTCCCCTTTGTCTTTCTATCATTTGCTGAAAATTTACATCTTTCGATTTTGGTTCAGCTGTAGGATGTTTATGAAAAATGCGTTTATTTAACCTGAAATGAGATGGGTAATCATTTAAGATACAAAAAAAGAGACCCTTAAAGGGTCTCTTTTTTTATTCTTGTTCGTCTACTAATGTGTTTAGGACTTCTTCGACCATTTCCCATTCTTCATCAGATTCGATCTGATAAAGAGCAAGGTCGTCGTCATCACTTTCTTTTTCTTCATAACGGAAAGCAAATACTTCAACTTCTTCGTCTGATTCCTGCTGCTCTGCTGGAACTACAGCAATGTAAGAGTGACCTGTTTGGTCTACATCAAAGCTGAATAAGACTTCAAATAAATGTTCTTCTCCGTTTTCATCCGGAATAATAATTCGTTCTTTTTCTTCTAAACCCATATTAACACCTCAATTTGAATTAGCATCTAAATAACTTTGTAAAATCATAACAGCAGCCATTTTATCAATAACTTTCTTCCGTTTACTACGACTAACATCCGCATCGATCAAAACGCGTTCAGCTGCCATTGTTGTTAGTCGCTCGTCCCATAACACGCTGGGCACGTTGAAGTATGCCTCTGATTTCTCGGCAAATACTTGAGAGGCTTCTCCTCTTGGACCAATCGTACCATTCATGTTTTTTGGAAGTCCAATAACTAGTTTACTCACTTCATGCTCTTTCATGTATGGTTCTAGTTGTTTGAACGCATCCTCATACTCACCCTCTGTCCAGCGCAGGGTGGTTAAACCTTGCGCTGTCCAGCCTAGTGCGTCACTTACGGCGAGTCCTATTGTTTTTTCACCTACATCTAATGCTATTGTTTTCATGTTAACCCTCTTGTTGTTGTTCTAGATAGAATTTCACTAGTTCTTCGATCAGTTCATCGCGTTCCATTTTGCGAATGAGGTTACGTGCATCCTTGTGACGAGGAATGTACGCCGGGTCCCCGGACAATAAATATCCCACGATCTGATTGATCGGGTTATACCCTTTTTCCTTAAGAGCCTCGTGAACCGAAAGCAAGACTTCTTTTACATTTTCATCAAACGGTTCTTCTGGAAAATTGAATTTCATTGTTTTATCCATGGAACTCATACAATCACCTCTCTATAGATGTACCCACATACCGCTTACTTGTAAGCTTCATTTTGAGAATACAACCCATATTTTCGATCTATTCCCTATTATCCTTGATTCGCAACGTTTTGAACATAGGTTTTTGCATAGTTAACGGCTTCTTCTACCTGATCAGGATTTTTACCACCGGCTTGTGCCATATCAGGACGACCTCCGCCGCCTCCGCCGCAGCGTGTAGCCACTTCTTTAATTAAATGACCAGCGTGGTAACCCTGATCCATTAAATCTTTCGTGACACCAGAAACTAACTGTACTTTACCATTGTTAACAGATGCAAGAAGAATAATGCCTGAAGATACCTTTTGTTTTAAATCATCCAACATATTACGAAGCGCGTTCATATCAGATACATCAACTTGCTTAGCTAGAAGAGAAACCCCTTCTACCTCTTCAAATTGATCTAAAATAGAAGATGCTTCAAGGTTAGATAATTTCGCTGATAGAGACTCTTTCTCTCTTTGAACTTCTTTCATTTCTTGATAAAGTCCTTCGATGCGCTCAGGAACCGTATGTGGTTTTGTCTTTAACAAGTCTGCAGCCTGGTTTAACAGTACTTCTTTCCCGTTCATATACTCATAAGCACCTTTACCTGTTACCGCTTCGATACGACGAGTTCCTGCACCGATGCCTGACTCAGCAATAATCTTGAAGAGACCAATTTCAGCTGTGTTGTAAACATGACAACCGCCGCAAAGCTCGATGGAGTAATCGCCAACCTTTACAACCCGAACTTCGTCCCCGTATTTTTCACCAAAGAGCGCCATAGCCCCCATGTCTTTTGCTTCTTGCAAGCTATGAGTGCCGATGGATACCGGAATAGAAGCCCATACTTTTTCGTTAACTGCTGTTTCAATTTGTTCTATTTCCTCTGTTGATACAGACCCAAAGTGTGAGAAGTCAAAGCGTAGACGGTCTCCTCTTACAAGGGAACCAGCCTGGTTCACATGCTCTCCTAACACATCTTTTAAAGCTTGGTGTAATAAGTGTGTAGCCGTATGGTTTTTCACCACGTGAGAACGAGTGCCGCGCTCAACCGTCGCTTTTACTTGTTCACCTTTTTGAATCGTACCTTCTTGTACAATAGCACGGTGAAGATTTTGTCCGTTTGGTGCTTTTTGAACATCTTGCACTTCAAGGGTAGCCGATTCCGTTTGAATATACCCTTTATCAGCAACCTGTCCTCCACTCTCAGCGTAGAAAGGAGTTTTCTCAAGAAATACATATACTTCTTCGCCAGCTTGTGCCTCAGAAGCAAAATCTTTATTCTTCACAAGCTCTGTAATCGTTGTATAGGTTTCAAGCTGGTCATAGCCAATAAATTCACTTGCTACCGTTACTTCTCCAAGAACACCTTCTTGTACAGACATGGAATCCACTTTTTGACGAGCATTACGTGCACGTTCTCTTTGACGTTCCATTTCTTGTCGGAAGCCTTCCTCGTCAAGGGTAAAACCTGCTTCATGCACATACTCTTCTGTCAGCTCTTTCGGGAAGCCATAAGTGTCATAAAGGCGGAAAACTTCTGTACCTGGGAAGACGTTTTTCCCTTTAGCTGTTTCTTCTTTGATGATTGTTGTAAGGATCGCTAAACCATCGTTTAAAGTTTCATGGAAACGCTCCTCCTCGTTCTTCATTACCGTCTCAATGAAGTCCTGCTTTTTCTTCACTTCTGGATAGAAATCTTGCATAACGTCTGCCACATGCCCTACGAGTTTATACATAAATGGCTCATGAATGCCTATTTGTTTCGCGTAACGGACAGCGCGACGAAGCAAACGACGTAGAACATACCCGCGGCCTTCATTAGAAGGAAGAGCACCGTCTCCAACTGCAAATGTTACTGTGCGGACGTGGTCTGCAATTACTTTAAAGGAAACATCTTTCTCTTCATCTTTGCCGTACGTCGTGTCTGCAAGCTTTTCGGTATGTTCGATGACCGACTTAAATAAATCCGTTTCAAAGTTTGTCGGTGTATCTTGAATAACAGATACAATTCGTTCTAGTCCCATACCTGTATCAATGTTTTTCTTCGGTAATGGAGTATACGTGTCATCTGGATTATGGTTAAACTGAGAGAACACCAAGTTCCAGATCTCAAGGTAACGTTCATTTTCGCCACCTGGATACAGTTCAGGATCCTTTGGATCGTTTCCGTATTTTTCACCACGATCATAGAAGATCTCTGTGTTAGGACCACTTGGACCTTCACCAATGTCCCAGAAGTTCTCTTCAAGACGAATGATGCGTTCTTCAGGTACCCCAACATCATCTTTCCACATGTTGAATGCTTCATCGTCTTCTGGGTGTACGGTTACAGATAATTTCTCAGGATCAAATCCGATCCAGTCTGGGCTCGTTAAGAATTCCCAAGCGTATTCAATCGCTTCTTTCTTAAAATAATCTCCAATGGAGAAGTTTCCTAACATTTCAAAGAACGTATGGTGACGGGCCGTTTTCCCTACGTTTTCAATATCATTCGTACGAATTGATTTCTGGGCGTTTACAATACGCGGGTTATCTGGAATCACTCGACCGTCAAAATATTTCTTTAAAGTTGCTACCCCACTATTGATCCAAAGTAGTGTTGGGTCTTCGTGTGGAACGAGAGATGCACTAGGCTCTACGCTATGTCCTTTTTCTTTAAAGAAATCAAGGAACATCTGACGTACCTGTGCTGACGTTAATGTTTTCATGGAAGGGGCCTCCTTGGTATTACGAATACAACGACGTATAGATCGAGTCATACAATTGGACATAAAAAAACTCCCGTCCTGCATCACCTGCAGGGACGAGAGTTGTCGCGGTACCACCCTGATTACGGATTCCTTAAGAATCCATCACTTTACGAAGAGATCATAACGATCTCCACTTTCACTGTAACGGAGCGAAACCCGGCAGTTTTTACCTGCACTCAGAATTAGCGTTCCATAGCCCTTCATCTAAAACTCCTCTCAGCCAAATGGGAGCTTCTCTCTAGCAGATGGACTGCTATGTACTCGATCCTTCAACGTATTGTGTATCCGTTTCTTAGTCTTGTTTATGCCAAAATTATAGAAAACAAATAGCGAAATGTCAACGTTCTTGCCGAAACAACTTCGTATGATGAATCAGGACACGAATAATGGTAAGAACAGGAACGGCTATAATCATCCCGATAATCCCGCCGATCTCCCCTCCAATAAGAAGTGCAAAAATGATTAAGACCGGATGGATGTGTAGACTCTTTCCGACGATAAAGGGCGAAAGCAAGTTACTTTCTATAAGTTGCACGACAAATACAGCCACCACCACAAACAAAACCATCTTCGTTGATACCGTAAAAGCTATAACAACCGCTGGCACTGCTCCTATGATCGGTCCAAAATACGGGATAATATTGGTCACTCCCATTATTCCACCAAGGACAAGGGGGAACCTCATTCCAATGAACCACAGAGCCAGCATAGAAATTAGGCCTACGAACAAACACACTAGCAGTTGGCCCCGGATATAACTCCCTAAGCTTTTATCAATCTCATGTAAAACTTCCTGCCCCTCCTTACGGTAACGCCTGGGCGTCAGCTTGTATAAAGTTGTCGACATAATCGGATAGTCTTTCAGCATATAAAAAACCAAAACAGGAATGACCGCCAGAATGATAAACACATCAAACAACCCTGTTAAACGGTTCCCTATAGATAGTATAAAATCCTCACCAAGCTGCTCCACATTCGTTAACATGACATCCATACGATCATGAACACTTTCTGGCAAAAAGGAAGTACGTTCATAGATCTCATAGATCCACTGTCTATATGTTTCAACAAATCCAGGCAAACTTTCACTTAAGCCCTTCATTTGCTTCAGAAATAGCGGATACGCTTTATATACCACATACCCTATGCCGCCAAAAAACAAAATATAGATCAACGTAATGGCAAGCCACCGTGGTACATTACGGTGATATAACCCTTCCACTACAGGATGGAGCAAATAAGCAATGAATAAGGACACAATAAACGGAATAAACAAACGAAACAGGACTTGAAGAAACGTTTCATAAAAGGGGAAGAGCTTAACAATCAAATAAACAATTAATAATACCAGTAAAACCAATACAGAGCGGTAAATCCATTGAAGTGTCGAGGACTTATTTTCCACAGTCGCACCTCCCTTTTCTTGTTTATATTAGGGTGATTGGTTTGAGAACGTTTTATACCTCCTCACACATATTTAATAAACTGGTTTTCTGATCGGTGTAAAGTCGGAAAGGTCCGTTGCTAAAAAGTGCTTGGGCTAGCTCAGACCACCTTACGCTAAAGCAAAGAGAAACAGCTCCCTTCCACATCAGACAAAAAAAGCAGGCCCCGCGGTTGCGGGACCTGCTTTTTTTTATTTAACGGAAAGCTTTGCTTACTCTCTTACGCATACGCTTCATTGACCGTTTTGAGAACATATCGGAGAAGTCTTTCTTGCGACCTCTTTTCGATCTGGAGTAAAATGCGGCAGCGCCTACTCCAAGTGCTACTAGAGAAGAGAACCTGTTCATTCGCTTCACCACCCGTAAATGGATTTACCATTGGGCTGTTTGCTCTTCGTCTCCAAACAAGTCATCCAGAGAGCTTAGGGAGCCATCTTCTTCAACTTGGTGTACGTGAACCTTGCCTTTAGTCGTCGATAGCTCGATGAAGCAGGTCCAGCAGTAATATTGGTTATTACCAATTTTCCCGATATCTTTTCGTTTACAATTTGGACAATGCATGACGGCAACTCCTTACTTGTGTAAGTATCTAGTTGCCATTATTGCCCGTAAAAAGATCAGTCATACACGTAGAGATGAATTTACTGGCACCCAATGGTATGTCCCACAACGTTTATTAACGTGGAACAGTTATAGTATGTGCCAATCACATGAAGTCATAAGGGGAAAGTTCTTCCTCATCGAGATCCTCTTCATCCTTCACTTCAGCTTCCATGTAAATCTTGATCTTATCAGGCAAATCCGTAAAGCGGCGATTGGTATCTACTGTGTCTACACCTCGCTTAAAGGCTTCTTGGTCTCCACAGATAATAAGGGATTGCTTACTACGTGTAACCGCCGTGTATAACAGGTTTCTTCGAAGCATTCGACTGTATCCTCTTACAACAGGTAAAATAACAATCGGAAATTCGCTTCCTTGAGACTTGTGAATGGATGTACAATAGGCATGCATCAGTTGGTTCAAATCTTTACGTAAGTACTCCACTTCCTTGCCTTCAAAGGACACAACAAGCTTCTCTTTTTGTTCCTTCGTCTCATCAGCTCTGTAAATCGCGACAATTTCACCTATGTCTCCATTGTAGACCCCTGACTCAGGCTGGTTGACAAGCTGAATAACTTTATCCCCAGAGCGATAAGTGAGGTCATCTTTCATCTTTATTTCCCTACGCTGTCTAGAAGGAGGGTTGGCGAGTGCTTGAATCTCCTGATTAAGCTGATGAATACCATTCTTAGCCCGATACATTGGGGCCAGTATTTGGATATCTTTTAAAGTATGGCCTCTTGCCATCGCCTTTTGATAAACTTGCTGAATAACAGGCAACACCTGGGGTTCAGGGCATGTAATGAATGAAAAGTCATGAGATTTGGCTAATGATTCTTCGTCACATTTGCCCTTTTTCATGTCGTGTGCCAATCGAATAATTTGCGAGCCTTCCTTTTGCCGATATACCTCTTTGAGCTGTGTAGCTGGTATGTAATCAGTCGTTAACAAGTCAGATAAAACTTGCCCTGGTCCGACAGATGGCAGCTGATCTTCATCCCCTACTAACAGCACTTGCATATCATCAGGTATGGCCCGAAACAGTTGATTCGCAAGCCAGATATCAACCATAGAGAATTCATCAATTATTAATATCTTTCCACTTAGTTGATTGTTTTGGTCTTTATCAAATGACTCACCACCTGTCCATCCAAGCAAGCGGTGAATGGTGACTGCTGGCAATCCTGTTGATTCATTCATGCGTTTGGCTGCTCTTCCCGTTGGAGCTGTCAGAAGGAATGGGAACGGTTCATCTTTTCCATAATCAGCAGGCTTGAGAGACTTTCGCTTCAATTTGGCGTAAGCGTTGACAATCCCTTTAATAACTGTCGTTTTTCCAGTACCAGGTCCACCTGTTAGAATCATCGTTTTGGAATGAAGGGCTTTCTCAATCGCATCAAACTGTTCCTTCCCATAACTTATGCTTTCTTCGTCTTCAATTTCCCCAACGACTTTCATTAATTCAGCCTGAGTAAACTCTTCCTCGAGCTCTGAAAGCATAACTCTGTGCATTTGTTTGGCGAAACCGGCTTCTGCAAAGAAAAGCGATGGCAAATAAACTTTTTCCTGCTCCACTAGTACTTTCTCATCTTCGACAAGTTGCGCTATTTCTCGGGAAATAATCTCTTTGGTAATAAGGCCAGATGAACCTTGTAATATGCTTAACACTTCTTCCTCTAAAGCTTCAAAAGTCATATAGACATGCCCATGACTACTCCCTTGATTTAAAGCGTACATACAGGCTGCTTGAATTCTTGTCGGGTGATCAAAAGCAATATTATTCTGTGAAGCCACTTCATCGGCGCGTTTAAAACCAAAACCCTGAATATCAAATACAAATTGATAAGGATCTTCCTGCAGAATTTCAAGCGCTTGGTCTTGGTACGTTTCATAAATTTTTTGAGCCATTTGCAATCCAAAGCCGTATTGAGACAAACCAATTACAATATGCTCAAATCCCTGATGTTGCTTTAAATCTGCCACTAACCTGTCCGCTTTATCTTGCTTCAGACCTGGGACTTGTTTTAGTACGGAAGGGTCTTGCAGGATACGGCTGATGGTTTGTTCCCCAAGTATGCCAACAATATTTTCAGCAGTACGTTTCCCGATTCCATAAAATAGGTCACTAGAAAGGTATCCAACGATCCCTTCTTTACTCGTTGGCACTTCTTTTTGGTAATGCTCAACGTGGTACTGTTCACCAAATTTCGGGTGATTGGTCACCTTTCCATAAAACGTATAGTGCTCTCCCTGGTCTAATGGTGAAAAATGGCCTTTTAACACAATTTCTTTTTCCTCAAAAGGCTCATTGGTCTCGATGACTTTAACCAGTGCAATGGAAAAGTGTTCTTCATCATTATGGTAAATCATTCTTAGTGGTTCCCCTTTGATGAAGCCTTTTTCGGGTTCGAAATTTTCTTCTAATTGCTTCTCCATTGCCATAAGGGTTCTACTCCTTTAATCTCCCTGATTTTGCTCTAGTAACTCTTCTACTTTGGCTTTCGCATTAGCCGCAAGCATGTGATCTGGCTGTATATCAATAGCCAATCCGAAATGTTTTAACGCTTGTTCCGGGTCTTCTTTATAAAGAAAGGATACACCTAAATTATAGTGCGCGTCACTGTGCTCGTGGTTTAACGTAAGCACCTTTGTAAACGTTTGAATCGCTTCATCAATCATTCCGACCTGAGCAAGGCAAAGGCCGTATTGAAAATGGACTTCAGCGTCTTCAGGGGAGAGCTCTGTGGCGCGTTGTAAATAGGCCAAAGCAAACTTAAATTGTTCCTGATACAATAAACTCAGTCCAAGCATATAATAGGCGTCGCTCTCTTCCAGACCTTTTTGAATGGCTTTTTGGAACGGCTCAACCGCTTCATCAAACCGCTCTTGTTCGTAATAGACATTTCCTAACCCATAATGAGCCGTTGCTACCTCATCGTTTAGTTCAATGGCTTTCTTAAAGAAACGTTCAGCACGATCACGATCGTTCATATGGAGTAATAAGTTTCCGAAGTTCACATATCCTAGCGGTTCTGTAGGATTCTCTTCAATTGCTTGTGTGAAAGATTGAGCTGCTTCCTCATATTTCTGATTTTGCATATATTCTATACCTTGAGTTAAATGATCCATCATTAATTCCTCCTACTGCTTAAAACAATTCAAACATTTAATAAATGCTTTTCTTAAAGGATATCCATTCAAATCCCTTTCCCTACACATTGTAACAGAGTCACTAAAAAAAAGAATGCCCCATAAAAGGGGAACGTTTCCCTTTGGGACATCCTTTAGCATTATCCTACATACGTAAGGTATTGACCATTTTTCTCAATATGGTCAATCGTTCCTCCGCCCAGGCAAACTTCACCATCATAAAACACAACGGCCTGTCCTGGAGTTACGGCACGTTCTGGTTCGTCGAACACAACTTTAACTCGTCCACCTTCAAGGGGAGTAACGGTTACGCCGCTATCCTTTTGACGGTAGCGAAATTTCGCTGTACACGTGAACGTTTCAGTAGGTACGACACCAGTGGACCAGTTTAGTTCAGACGCTTCAAGACCGTCTGAGTATAAATGATCGTTGTGGTAGCCTTCGCCGACGTAAAGAATATTCTCTTTAACGTCTTTACCAATGACAAACCACGGCCCCCCTGGACCTCCAATTCCTAAACCTTGACGTTGGCCAAGTGTGTAATACATTAGCCCATCATGCTTGCCTTTAACTTCTCCGTCCATCGTCTCCATGTTTCCAGGTTGAGCAGGGAGATATTGGCTAAGGAATTCTTTGAAGTTACGCTCTCCGATAAAACAAATGCCTGTTGAATCCTTTTTCGTCGCTGTTGCTAAATCGTGTTCTTTCGCAATTTCTCGAACACGGGATTTATCAATGTGACCTAACGGGAACATTACTTTAGATAAGACGTCTTGAGAGAGTTGATTTAAGAAATACGTTTGGTCCTTATTGTCATCAATACCACGAAGCATTTCGTAGCGTTCACCATTGTGGCGAACTTGCGCATAGTGACCAGTAGCTAAATAATCTGCTCCAAGAGACATCGCGTGGTCCATAAACGCTTTAAACTTAATCTCTTTGTTACACATTACGTCAGGGTTAGGCGTACGGCCTTTTTTATATTCATCCAGGAAGTAAGTAAATACTTTATCCCAGTATTGTTTCTCAAAATTTACTGCATAGTAAGGAATATCTAACTGGTTACATACACGAATCACGTCATCGTAATCTTCTGTAGCTGTACAGACACCATTCTCATCTGTATCATCCCAGTTCTTCATAAAGATCCCTACTACATCATATCCTTGTTCTTTCAGTAGAAGTGCAGCAACAGATGAGTCAACGCCACCTGACATGCCGACGACTACTCTTGTGTCTTTCGGTTCTTTCATAGTTGTCACCACCCTAGGTTGTCTTTATTACTCGCTTCACAATAGAAGCAACTTTTTCTGCCCCTTCACGAACATTTTCTTCTGTGTTCTGAAGGCCAAAGCTAAATCGAATCGAGTTACGTGTACGCTCATTTCCTTCACCAAACATGGCACTTAGTACGTGCGAAGGTTCTATGGACCCTGCGGTACATGCAGAACCACTAGACGCAGCAATACCGGATAGGTCGAAATTTGTTAACAGGGTTTCGACGTTGGCACCTTGAAAGCTGACGTTCACAATAGTTGGAAGGTTAATACGATCTCCGTTCACTTCGAAAGAAACATCGTTTTCTTTAAGTGTATCCATAAAGATCTTCTTAAAGAGCTTGTACTGCGTCAGTCTAGCGCGTTGTTCTTCTTCTAAAAGCTCAACAGCTTTTGCGAGCCCTGCCACAGCTGCTGTATTTTCGGTTCCCGGACGACGCTTTCGTTCCTGTTCTCCTCCGTGCTGTCTTGCTTCAAGAGAAAGTCCTTCCTTGGCATATAAGCACCCTACCCCTTTAGGTCCATTAATCTTGTGACCAGAGAATGTAAGCATATCTATATTTAATGTGCTTACATCAATCGGCATGGTTCCAAACGCCTGAACGGCATCCGTATGGAATAATGCCTGGTGTTCTTCAAGAAGGGCACCAATTTCAGCAATCGGCTGAATGACACCTGTTTCATTATTTACATACATAACAGAGACAAGGATCGTATCCTCACGAAGTTCACGTTTAAAATCATCTATAGAAATACGTCCTGATTCATTCACAGGAAGATACGTTACTTCGAAACCTTCAGTCTCGAGATATTCAGCTGCATGTAATATAGCATGATGTTCAATAGATGTTGTAATAATATGCTTACCGGCATGTTGATTAGCCCTTGCTCCACCTATTAAAGCAAGATTATCTGCTTCTGTACCGCCACTCGTAAAGATCATATCTTTCTCATTGGCATTTAAGAAAGAAGAAACTGTACGTCGTGCATCATCTAAAATCTTACGAGCTTTTCGTCCATAAGCGTGTACACTTGATGGATTTCCGAATGTCTCTTCCATAACGGGTACCATCGCCTCAATAACTTCCCTTCTCATAGGAGTTGTTGCGGCATGGTCAAAGTAAATTGAATTCATTAGAGATCTCCTCTCCATCTTTAAATATAAAACATATACGCTTCTTGCTCGTCGGAATCATCATGCTGGGCAAGATCGTGTAAAGTTGTTGTATCTAAAACATCTTTCACAGCATCACGAATCCGCATCCAAAGCGCTTGTTTTGCCGGCTCTTCATCTTCAATACCTTCTACCGGACTAATCGGTCCTTCTAAGACTCGTATCACGTCACCTGAAGTAATTTGATCCGGATTTCTAGTTAACATGTAACCGCCATAAGCACCACGGACACTTCTAACTAATCCCGCATTTCGTAGCGGAGCAATAAGTTGTTCTAAATAGTGTTCAGATAAGTTGTTTTCTCGAGCGATTGATTTCAACGAGATCGGACCATCACCGTATTTCTTGGCTAGTGCGATCATGATGGTCAGACCGTAACGTCCCTTTGTAGAGATCTTCATGAGCTTCACCTCTTCGTATCATATAGTCTAATAATTTCTTAGTTTGGGGTAAAGAATACCCAACGATTGTACCAAGGCCTAACGCAATGACTACTGTGCCGACACCAACAGGCCCACCTAACATCCAACCTAATAGGAATACGGTCACTTCTATGCCATTTCGAACCCACTGAACTTTCCATCCTGTTAGATCTCGAATGACTAGCATCAAACCATCTCTAGGGCCTGCGCCAAGTCCAGGAGCTACATAAATTCCAATTCCATAAGCTAAAACCGCAATTCCTAATAAAAAGACCACGATGTTACTTAAAAGCGTTTCAGGGGTAGGAAGAACGAAAATAAAAATATCAATAAAGACACCAATAAGAAGCATATTTAATATTGTACCAATTTGAGGCCATGATTTTGTGACAATTGACGTAAAACCGACAACCACTAATCCTGCAATGATTGACCATGACCCAACCGTTAAACCAAATTGTTCATTAAGACCAACATGGAAGACGTCCCAAGGACCAATTCCAAAACGATCAGCTTTAATTGTCAAAGAAATTCCTAACGCCAGAATAATAAGCCCTACAACAAAAAAAGACCAACGTATAAGGGTTGCACGTTGAGTAAATGTTTGCTTGTTCACCGAGCTTGATGAATGAGCGCGTTTGTTCTTTGTTGTCATAATTCATGATCCTTTCTATATAGAGAGCCTATCACTCCTATTTTTACACCATTAGATATTATAGCACGAATGGCAACCTTCTTGCATTTTATCGCCTATATCTTTACCCTTTAAGAATAATACAGTAACAATATCGAACAATTGATAGATGAGTAAATTCAGATTGTAAAGGAGTGTGTCACCCTTTGAGCCAACAACCGTTAGCATTTCGTATGCGACCGAAACATATTGACGATATTATTGGACAGAAACACCTGGTCGGAGAAGGGAAAATGATTCGTAGAATGGTAGATGCCAATCGCTTGGCCTCTATGATTCTTTTTGGCCCCCCTGGCACAGGGAAGACATCTATGGCTATGGCCCTTGCCAAAAGTTTAAATTTACGTTTTAAGACATTAAATGCTGTTGTGGATAAGAAGAAAGATATGGAGATAGCTGTAGAAGAAGCGAAAATGTCTGGGCAACTGGTACTCATTTTAGATGAAGTACACCGTCTCGATAAAGGGAAACAAGATTTCCTGCTTCCTCATGTAGAATCTAACCTGATTACTCTTATTGGTTGCACCACGAGTAATCCTTATCATTCGATTAATCCGGCTATCCGCAGTCGTTGCCACTTGTTTGAAGTTGAGCGATTGGATATTGAAGATGTAAAGGACGCTATTCACCGATCCATTGCAAACGAAACAGAGGGACTGGGACATTTAAATATTAAAGTCTCAGAGGATGCCATGGAGCACTTTGCTCATTCCGCAAATGGAGATCTTCGCGCGGCGTTAAATGGTTTGGAATTAGCAGCTTTTTCAACCCCGGAAGATGAGAAAGGTCAGATTACAATTGACCTTGATACGGCTGAGCAGTGCATGCAAAAGAAAAGTTTCTCTCATGATAAAGACGGAGATGCTCATTATGATGTTCTCTCAGCTTTTCAGAAATCGATACGTGGTAGTGATGTAAATGCGGCCTTGCACTATTTAGGCAGACTGATTGAAGCAGGAGACCTTGATAGCATTGGAAGAAGAATGGTTGTGACCGCGTATGAGGATATTGGACTGGCCAATCCACAAGCCGGACCAAGAGCTATGGCTGCAGTTGAAGCAGCCGAGCGACTCGGTTTCCCTGAAGCACGAATTCCGTTAGCCAACGCAATCGTTGAACTATGCCTTTCTCCTAAGTCGAACTCCGCCTATAAGGCACTAGATGCGGCCTTAGGAGATATTCGTAAAGGGAAAAGCGGTGAAGTTCCTGCCCATCTTAAGGACGCTCATTATAAAGGAGCCGAAAAGTTAGGTCGGGGTATAGAGTATCAATATCCCCATAACTATGAGAATAGCTGGGTAGATCAGCAATACCTACCAGATTCTATTAAAAATGCCCTCTACTATTCACCGAAAAAGACCGGTAAATTTGAAAAAGGACTCGCGCAAGTATACGAAACGATTCAAAAACAAAAGAAAAAGTAAATATTTGTATTGACTCAGGTATATTTTCAATCTCTCCTCCCCATAATAGAAACAACATTAACAAACTAGTTCTAGTAATTTCATTGGTTTATTAGAAAAGGAGAGATTGAATATGGTTAAAGTTCGACAAGATGCCTGGTCTCATGAAGATGATTTATTATTAGCTGAAACGGTTCTTCGTCATATCCGTGAAGGAAGTACTCAGTTAAGAGCTTTTGATGAAGTGGGCGACCATTTAAACCGTACCTCTGCAGCCTGTGGTTTTCGCTGGAATGCAGAGATTCGTAAGAAATATGATCAAGCTATTGACTTAGCTAAGCGTCAACGCAAAGAAAAGAAACGCGCCCTTGCTAAGCAACAAAAGGTGGCAACGACCGCTTCCCCTGTAGTTGCACGGGAAGACCATCAATTACCTGCCCCTGCTTCTACACTCGTTGTTGAAGAAGAAGAGTTCGAAACCGTGGCTATGGAGACACAAGATTATACAGCAGCTGTCTACCAGGAAGAAGCCCCTGTAGTATCCTTTGATCACATTATTCGTTCATTAAGAGAATTAAAGCGCCAGACTCAAAACACAAGTCATTCTAAGTCTCACATCAAGCAACTTGAAGAAGAGAACCAACAACTACAAGATGAAAACAACCAACTACAAAATAAGTTGCGTAAAATGGAAAAACAATACCTTATGATTCAAGAAGACTATCAAGTTCTAATGCAAGTCATGGACCGAGCTCGTAAGATGATTGCATTTGATGAAGACGAACAATTTTCTTCTAAGCCTGCTTTTCGAATGGAAAAGAACGGGAACTTAGAACAAGTTGCTCGATAAAACGAAAACCCGGCCTAAGCCGGGTTTTTTAATAGCGTTCGATCGTTATAGGTTTTAAGATCTCTTGTACAACATGACTGGCCATGATTAATCCAGCAACAGAAGGCACAAATGCATTGGAAGACGGAGGCTGCTCTGCTTTTCTGGTGTTTGGATTATCTGGTGTAATTTCTTGACGAACATCTTCACGTATTTTTATAGGCTGTTCCTTAGAAAATACAACCGGAATGCCTTTTTTGTAACCTTCTTTTCGCAACTTGGTGCGAATGACACGTGCAATCGGATCGTAACTCGTGTCAAAGATATTGGCGATTTCAAATTTCGTAGGATCCATTTTATTCGCTGCACCCATGGATGAGATAATATTAATATCGCGGTCGATACACTGTTTGATAAGATGAATCTTAAATGAAATGGTATCACTTGCATCGACAACAAAATCTAAGTCGTGTTCGAATAAACGCTCATACGTTTCGTCGGTATAAAACATATGTAAACGAACAACTTCACAGTCAGGATTAATATCCTTTACACGATCAGCCATTAAGTCAACCTTAGATTGACCTATGGTAGACATTAGTGAGTGAATTTGACGATTAATATTCGTGATATCCACATCATCTTTATCAATAAGAATTAATTTACCTACTCCGCTTCTCGCTAAGGCCTCTACACTAAAAGAGCCAACACCACCAATACCAAGGACAGCGACAGTCGCTCCTTTCATTAGGTCGAGCCCATCTTGTCCGATGGCGAGTTGATTTCTTGAAAATTGATGAAGCACAATGCTCACTCCTCTTTCACGATCATATAAGATCAGTATTCCTTTTCTAGCAGTTCCATAAACACATCAAAGGCTTACGAAAACATAAAAATAACCTTAAGGCTTTCCCTTAAGGATGGTTTATAAAGCTTATGTAAAAAGAAAACCAATCCCAATCGTGCCGTCACAGTCCAATGTTTTGAACCCCGCTCTTGGCAAGTGGGTGCTTTGTTCTGTAATTTATGCGTCCTCTAAGTAAGTGAAACAAGGCTTGCATGCCTTACAGAAACTTCAAGCTCCCGTAGTTCAAAATGTTCGGTCAAAACGATTGTTGGATGACGTACACATCAGGATCGGTTTGTTAAGTTTGTAATCAAATCATAGCATACCTAATGTATCTTAGCAACAAAAAGGAACGTTACAGTATGATTACATTTCTTCCTATTTGTCCTCTTGTTCTTGCTTTGCTTTCTCATTAAGCTCAAGATGCAGTTCTGTTAGCTGTTCCTGACTTACAGGCCCCGGAGCTGCTGTCATTAGATCGGATGCAGAAGCTGTTTTCGGGAAAAGGATCGTATCTCTTAAGTTCGAACGATCCGCTAAGATCATGACAAGACGATCCAGGCCAAGTGCAATACCACCGTGTGGAGGGGCACCAAATTCTAAAGCTTCTAATAAGAAACCAAACTGGCTCTGTGCTTCTTCTTCGGAGAAACCTAACACTTTAAGCATTTGGTCCTGAACTTCTTTTTCATAAATACGGAGACTTCCTCCACCTAGTTCATAACCATTTAGAACTAGGTCATAAGCTTGCGCTCGAACTTCTTGTGGGTTGCTTTCTAGCTTATCGATATCTTCACGCTCAGGCATTGTAAATGGATGGTGTGCTGCGAAGTATCGTCCAAGCTCCTCATCATATTCGAATAAAGGCCAGTCTGTTACCCATAGGAAATTAAATTGGCTTTGATCAATGAGGTCAAGTTCTTTACCTAGCTTTTGACGAAGTGCTCCAAGGCTATCGTGCACAACGGATGTTTTATCAGCTACAAATAGAAGCAGGTCGCCATCTTCAGCAGCAAGAGCTGTTCGAAGGTTCGATCCTTCTTCATCACTAAAGAACTTAGCAATTGGACCTTTTAACTCACCTTCTTCTACTTTCAGCCACGCTAAACCTTTCGCATCATAGATCTTCACAAATTCTGTTAGCTTATCAATGTCTTTACGAGAGAAGTCACTTGCTTTCCCTTTCACATTTATACCACTAACAGTGCCACCAGATTCAACAGCTGATTTGAATACTTTAAAACCAGAGTCTTTCACAACTTCTGATAGGTTTACTAACTCAAGACCAAATCGGGTATCTGGCTTATCTGAACCATAACGGTCCATCGCTTCATCGTAGCTCATATGTTTAAACGGTGTTTCAATTTCTACACCTTTTGTTTCTTTAAGCACTTTCTTCATCATACGCTCTGTCATGCTTTGAATTTCTTCTTGAGACATGAAAGAAGTCTCAATATCGACTTGGGTAAATTCTGGTTGACGATCTGCACGTAGGTCTTCATCACGGAAGCAACGTGCAATCTGGTAATACTTCTCAAAGCCTGACACCATAATAAGCTGTTTAAATAGCTGCGGAGACTGCGGCAATGCATAGAATTCTCCCTTATGAACACGGCTTGGAACTAAATAGTCACGCGCTCCTTCAGGGGTACTCTTCGTTAACATTGGTGTTTCCATCTCCAAGAATTCTTCGCTGTTTAAGAAATTACGGATAGCTTGTGTCGTTTTATGACGAAGCTTGAATGTCTCTTGAAGAGGATTACGACGTAAGTCCATATAACGGTACTTAAGACGAAGATCCTCTGCTACATCTGTTTCATCCTGTAACTGAAATGGAGGCGTCTTAGATTTATTCAAAATGGTAATATCAGATGCTAATACTTCAACCTTACCAGTTGCTAACTGAGAGTTAATCGTTGCTTCATCCCGAGCTACAACTTGGCCTGATATCTCAACCACATACTCAGTACGTACTTTATCAGCTGTTTCAATTGCCTCTGTAGAATCTTCCGGATTAAATACAACTTGAACTAATCCAGAGCGGTCACGTAGGTCGATAAAGATTAGGCCACCTAGATCACGTCGTTTCTGAACCCACCCTTTTAGAAGGACGGTTTCCCCAATATGACTTTCTCGTATTTCACCACTTAACTGACGATGTTCACTCATGATTGCTCCCCCTTAAACTCATTCTTCATATGTTCAACCACATCAGCGAGCGAGATGGTTTCCTGATCCCCTGTTGTCATACGCTTCACATTAATTTGCCCATTCGCTAATTCATTCTCACCAAGAACTAATACGTATTTAGCTTGAAGTCGATCAGCTGATTTAAACTGGGCTTTAATCTTCTTGCCGGCATAGTCTTTGTCTACTTGGATACCTGCTTTACGAAGCTGATATACAATTCCTGCTGCTTCTTTCTCTGCTTCTTCGCCAAGGGCCACGATATAGCAATCCAAACTCTCTTCGATAGGAAGTGATACCCCTTCCGCTTCTAAAGCCATTAGCAAACGCTCAATACTCATAGCAAAGCCTATACCAGACGTTTCAGGTCCGCCCACTTCTTCTACTAGTCCATTGTAGCGTCCACCACCGCTTAGTGTGGTAATTGCACCAAACCCTTTTGATTCACTCATAATCTCAAAAGCAGTATGGTTATAGTAATCCAGGCCACGTACTAAGTTTGAGTCAATCGTATAAGCAATTCCCATTTTATCAAGGTAGCTCTTCACATTTTCAAAGTAAGTACGAGAATACTCATTTAAATATTCAAGAATAGATGGTGCTGTAGCCATCGCGGGATGATCCCTGTCTTTCTTACAATCAAGAACGCGCATTGGATTTTGATCCAATCGCAGCTGACAATCTTCACACAGTTCTTCACGGTGAGGATCAAAGTGTGAGATTAAGGCTTTTCGGTGCTCCTCACGACTTTCTTTGTCGCCAAGACTGTTTAGCACCAACTTAAGGGATTGTAACCCTAATTCCTGATAACTATTCATCGCAAGAGCAATGACCTCAGCGTCAATGGCAGGATCATCACTACCTAATGCTTCAATTCCAAATTGAACGAACTGACGCATACGGCCTTGTTGAGGGCGCTCATATCGGAACATCGGTCCGAAATAATAGTATTTGGTAGGCTGATTCGGTAAGCCATAGACCTTATTCTGTACAAAGGAACGTACAACAGAAGCTGTTCCTTCAGGGCGAAGCGTCAAGCTTCGCCCACCACGGTCCTCAAACGTGTACATTTCCTTTTGAACAATATCAGTTGAATCCCCAACGCCGCGCTGGAAAAGCTCAGTATGTTCAAAAATCGGGGTACGCACTTCTTTATAGTTGTAACGACGACATACGTCAGATAATACAGATTCAACAAACTGCCATTTTTCTACTTCTCCAGGTAAAATATCCTGGGTACCACGAGGTCCTTTTAGACTCATGTGCACTCCTCCTATAGAATGTTGTCATTATTTTTTTCAGCGGCACACATCTTTAGGCAAATAAAAACTCCCGCCCCATATTCGATACAAATAGGTATCGAATAGGGACGGGAGATCTTACCCGCGTTGCCACCCTAGTTGAAGCATTAAAATGCTTCCGCTTAAACAGTTAACGCCTGCCACGTCCATCACCTACTCACAATCGCTTTCGATGCGGAACCTAAGGAATGTCTTTCGCTAAGGTCATTTACAGAGATACTTTCAGCCAAATGGTATCTCCTCTCTTCTCTAAACGTTTCCCTAGCTACTCTTTCCATCAACGGTAATCAATATAAATGTATGTGAAAAAGTACTTTTACTAGCCTGATAAGAATTTTAATACGGGTTCCTTATAATTTCAACACTTTTTTCCTATATGTGTGTATGAAAGGAATTGTTTATTATCATAATGTTGACGATAACGAATGTCAAGCACGGTCGATACTTTCTTTTAGTTTTTTTACATCCTTCAAAGAAACCCCGAATTCCTCAGCCATTTCCATTCGAGTCAGATGGGGTTCTTTCTCTAAGAAGTCATGAAATTGAACCCCAAATATGTCCTTGCTTGCCTGTGATGAATGTAAATGCTTACGTCCTTGCCTCATAATGAACACCTCTTTGTGGCTTTTTATCTATTTTCCCCAAAGCGGCATAAAAATTTCATGATAGGAAAGGTTTTTTTATAAGGATGTCGAAAGAAACATAAATACTCGTGTAATCGATTATAAAAAAAAGGAGGCATTATTACTTTGTTTATACGACGCAGTACCGCCATGCTCTTTGTAATCATGATTGGTTCATTTTTATGGTTGAGCACGGATATCAACGCAGCACAGAAAGCCGTTATTAATGTAGAGCCTCTAAATGTGAGAAGTGGCCCTGGCTTAAGCCATGAGAAAGTTGGAGAAGTACATAAAGAGGACACCTTCCCTATTCTTCAAGAGAAAGATAACTGGGTACAAATCCAGCTTGAAGAGAGTAAGGGGTGGGTCGCCAAGTGGCTCATTAAATTAGAGCAAGATGATCTTTCATCTTCATCTAACGTCACCTCTTCTGTGAATGACCTACGAATAAGAAGTGGAGCAGGTACATCTTACCGTGTCATTGGAAGTATGGACCAAGGCGATTCTTATCCCTTAAAAGGTTCATCAGGGGAATGGGTTCAACTCTCCTACAAGAATCAGAACGGGTGGGTTTCTAAACAATTTGTTACAACAGATCAATCTGTAGCCACAACAAGTCAGCCTGAAGAATCAGTAAAAGAGTCTCCCCCTTCAACTGATCGGAATGACAAAGGAGAAATTGTCATTAAGACACCGATTTTAAACGTGAGAAGTGAAGGCAATCTAGGTAGCAAAATTGTAAGCCAAGTAAAAGAAGGCGAACAGTATACGTACATACAAGAAAAAGGTTCTTGGTACGAGATCAAATACAGCTCAGGAAAAACAGGGTGGGTAGCCAATTGGCTTGTCAAAAAAGTGGCATCCAAACCTGAGGAAACCCACTCGGTGACGTTGCTGTATAACGGAACAAATATTCGAAAAGGACCTTCCACAGCTAACCCGATTGTAGGAAGAGGATCAAAAGGCCAGCAGTTTAATGTTATTGGCCATGAAAACAAATGGTATGAAATCTCCTACAATGGTGGTTCAGCATATGTTGCTGACTGGATTGTGGCAAGTCGTGAATCGACTATTGAGCAATTGTCTGATGAAGAACAAAGCATCGCAGGCAAGACCGTTGTTATAGACGCTGGTCACGGAGGACGAGACGTTGGAACAATTGGTCACGACGGAAACTATGAGAAAAAACTTACCCTAATGACAGCTCAACGTTTGAAAGAACGATTAGAGCTCGCTGGAGCGAACGTCATTCTGACACGTTCAGATGACTCTTACATTGCTCTTAATTCCAGAGCAACGAAATCGAACGTTCTTGGAGCAGATGCTTTCTTATCTCTTCATTACAACAGTTTCCCTCAATCCCCAACCGTGTCAGGGATCGGTACTTACTACTATCACAATCAGCACAAAGCCTTTGCAGAAGCGGTACAAAATGCAATGGTTAAAGCGACAGGCTTACATGATAGACAAGCTCGCTTCGGTGACTTCCATGTGATCCGCGAGAACCGTCAGCCAGCCCTTTTACTAGAGCTTGGTTTTCTATCCAATCAACAGGAAGAGAAATATGTACACTCAAAAGAATTTCAAAATAAAGTAACAAACGGCATTGTCCAAGGAATCATCGATTACTTAGGAGAATAAAAAAGTGCTCGAGAGCCTACCTCTCGAGCACTTTTTTCTATTAAAACATTCACCTTCAAACGGTAACACCTAACGATCTTTGCTTTCTAAAATCAATGTAACAGGCCCTACGTTTGTGAGCTGAACGTCCATCATTTCACCAAATGCTCCTGTCTCAACAGGCACACCTAAGTCTCTGACTAAACCATTAAATGTCTCATATAACTTATTAGCAGGCTCTGGTTTTGCAGCATTCATGAAGTTTGGGCGCCTACCCTTTCTGGTATCCCCATATAGAGTAAATTGAGAAATGGATAGCATTTGCCCTTCGATATCTTTCAAAGATAAGTTCATCTTCCCCTGGTCATCTTCAAAGATACGAAGGTTTACAATTTTATCTGCCAAATATTTCGCATCTTCTTCTGTATCTTCATGCGTCACGCCAAGCAGTATGACAAGGCCATTGTCTATTTCACCTGTAACTTCATTTTCTACTGTAACTTTTGCGTTTCGACCACGTTGGACTACTGCCTTCATTTTGACTCTCCTTACTGCAATACACGGCGAACCGTGTAAACATCTGGAATCTGTTTAATTCGATCAACGACTTTTCTTAAATGACTAATATTTTGAATCATAATAGTCATATGAATGGTAGCCATTTTATTTCGATCTGATCTACCTGTTACAGCCGTAATATTCGTTTTTGTTTCATTAACGGCTTGTAAGACTTCATTTAAGAGCCCACGGCGATCATATCCTGAGATCTCTAAGTCTAAGCTGTATTGCTTACTATCTTCACCGGTGTTTTCCCATTCAACAGGGAGAAGTCTGTTTCTGACATCATCTGTTTTAACATTTGGACAGTCAGAACGGTGAACGGATACCCCGCGCCCTTTTGTAATATAACCAACAATATCGTCTCCAGGGACAGGATTACAGCAGCGGGAAAGCCGTACAAGAAGGTTATCTACGCCTTTAACACGAACACCAGAGTCTTTCTTTTTCTTCGAATGTGTAGGTCGTTTGATATCATTCTGTACACCCTCAAGTGTTTCTTCGAGATCCTTCTCCTTAATTTGCTTACGGCGGATCTTCTCTGTTAGACGTGTAGCAATTTGAGCTGCAGTGATCCCCTGATATCCAACCGCCGCATACATGTCATCATCATTTGTAAAGTTAAACTTCTCCGCAACGCGATTAAGGTTGTCTGCATTCAAGACTTCTTTAGGCTCAAGTTCCATAGAACGGATCTCTTTTTCGACCAGTTCTTTCCCTTTTACAATGTTCTCATCTCGACGTTGCTTTTTGAAGAATTGCTTAATCTTGTTCTTAGCCTGAGACGTCTGGCTAATCTTAATCCAGTCTTTCGATGGACCATAAGAATGTTTCGAGGTCATGACTTCCACAATGTCCCCTGTTTTCAACTTATAATCCAGAGGCTCCATCTTTCCGTTTACTTTAGCTCCAATCGTCTGGTTCCCGACTTCTGTATGAATCTTATAAGAGAAATCAATTGGAACAGAGCCAGAAGGAAGTTCAATTACGTCCCCTTTTGGAGTAAAGACGTACACCATGTCTGAGAATAAGTCTACTTTAAGAGACTCCATGAACTCTTCAGCATCATGGGTTTCATTCTGCCATTCTAATATTTCTCTAAACCACGTTAACCGTTCATCAAAGGATTGCGTATTTGACTCTACATTTAATCCTTCTTTATAAGCCCAGTGAGCAGCGATTCCGTATTCAGCGATATCATGCATTTCATGCGTACGAATCTGAACTTCTAAAGGATCTCCTTTAGGGCCTATAACCGTTGTGTGCAAGGATTGATACAGATTAGGCTTCGGCATAGCAATATAATCCTTGAAGCGACCTGGCATTGGTTTCCAACATGTGTGGATAATCCCCAATACTGCGTAACAATCTTTGATACTGTTAACCTGTACACGTACAGCTAATAAATCATAAATCTCATTAAACTGCTTGTTTTGCAGGACCATCTTCCGGTAAATGCTGTATAAGTGCTTCGGGCGGCCGGATATTTCGGCTGTAATATCTACCTCATCAAGTTGGTTATGAATTTCATCCATTACTTCACCAATATAGTACTCCCGCTCATTACGCTTCTGCTTCATAAGATGCACAATACGATAGTACTGTTGAGGATTTAAATAACGAAGAGCTGTATCTTCAAGCTCCCATTTAATCGTAGATATCCCCAATCGATGAGCAAGCGGTGCGAAGATCTCAAGTGTTTCATTAGAGATGCGACGCTGCTTTTCAGGAGGTAAATGCTTGAGTGTTCTCATATTATGCAATCGGTCTGCTAATTTGATGAGAATGACGCGAATATCCTTGGCCATCGCTACAAACATTTTGCGATGGTTCTCAGCTTGCTGTGCTTCTTTTGATTTATATTTAATTTTCCCTAACTTTGACACACCATCAACGAGCATCGCTACTTCTTCATTAAACCGATCCTTCAATTCTTCAACGGTTACATTCGTATCTTCTACAACATCATGTAGGAAACCGCCGGCAATGGTTACAGGATCCATTTGCAGTTCAACAAGGATACTCGCTACTTGGACAGGATGAATAATATACGGCTCACCAGATTTACGGTATTGATCTTTATGCGCTTCCTGAGCAAACTCATAGGCACGCCGAACAAATTCAGTATCTTCGTTAGACAGATACTGGCTCGCCTGTTCTACTACTTCATCAGCTGTCAAAATTTTATCTTTAGACATCCTATCACCTGATTATTAGAAATTCGTCATAGGTATAGACGTAGCGTATATATGTGTTTCATTATCGAGAATTCTGAAGACATTGTAAAGAGGAAAGACTCATTTTATGTCGAAATCCTCTAAATTTTACCTATTATTTCGCTAGATTTGTACTCGTATGATAAAAGAGTACCCTCAAATCTTGAGAGCACTCTTTCTTCCGTTTAGTATTGCATTAGTGTTAAAACATCGTAACCGTCTAACTTCTCACGGCCATCAAGATACGTTAATTCAACTAAGAATGCACAACCTACTACAATTCCACCTAACTGTTCTACAAGGTTGATTGTAGCTTCAATTGTACCACCTGTTGCTAGTAGGTCATCCGTGATTAGAACGCGTTGACCAGGTTTAATCGCATCTTTATGAATGGTCAGAACATCTTTCCCGTATTCTAAACCATAGTCGACCTTAATCGTTTCACGAGGAAGTTTCCCTTCCTTACGTACAGGAGCAAATCCAACTTCCATTGCATATGAAACCGGGCAGCCAATAATAAAACCACGTGCTTCAGGTCCAACGATAATGTCGATTTCTCTTGTGTTTGCATATGCTACAATTTCATCAATGGCTGACTTAAATGCAGGGCCGTTATCCATTAGGGTTGTGATATCTTTAAATTTAATGCCTTCTGTAGGCCAATCTTCCACAACCGTAATATACTGTTTATAATCCATTAACTAATTTCCTCCTTAACGTCCGAAACTCGATCCATTTGCTCGGTAAACCAAGCCTTTAATTGAGGATAGGATGAGAAATATAACGTTTGTTCCACTTTTAATTGTTCGTGTTTTTGTTGATATAAAGCTGATTCAGCCAAATCTTTCTTAGAAGGATTCGGATTCAGCGTTAAAAGTCCATTATCTATTCTAACAAATTCTAGCTCAAAAAACACGTGCGATATAAATTCCACCGAATCTTTTGACCACCCTTTGTAATCGGCCAGCTTCGGTCCTTCTGTTTCAAGATGGAATTTCTTTCTCTTCATCAGCATTCCATAAAACCATTTAAAATGATCACGCGTTGGTAAGGTCTTTAAGAAAGCAGCATCATCGGTCCGATAACAGGCATAAATATTATTTGGTGACATCGTTTGAATCACGGACTTGATCTGCTCCATAGAATTCGGTAAGTCCATAAGAACCATATGTTCAATTTCATCTAATGGCAGTTCACCAATTAGTTCTGGGTCGTGATTCAATTCAATGACCGGATAATAATCAAATACCCACGCCTGATCTTCTGTCGCTTCGCCGAAGAAGATAGCAACAGTATGATCAAATGGTAATCTCGGCATTGCCTTCTCGAGATGACGATTGCCACGCAGGTCAAAGAGTTGCCAGTCGTTCACACTTAAATCTTTCATCATAATTTGAGGTTTTCTCTTCCCATTCCATTCATTAATAGAGAGCTCTCCTACAATCGTGACAGCTGATTGAGGGGCAATACGAGGATAAAGATCCCCCATCCCAAATCCAATCGTGTCGAGATCATTTCCATTTGCTTTAAAGCGCATTTTTAAATGGTTAAGCTTACTACCAATCTGACGGACCTCAGCAGGGGTCGTTTCTTCTAATTGGAAGAGTGGCTTCGGATTCCCCATTCCAAACGGAGATAGCTTTGCAATCTCTTCAATAGTTGAGATTGTAATATCTTCTAGGCTCACACATCGATCGATGGTTAAAAGTTGTTTGAAATCTTCAGGAGCAAGCTTTTGATCAGCTAGGTCGTTCAACGCTTCTCTTAGCGTTTCCACATTTTCTAATGGCAACGTCATACCGGCTGCTTGAGCGTGTCCGCCAAAATGGGTGAATTGACTTCGTACTTCCATACAATTGGTAAACATATCAAAAGCATCAATGCTTCTGGCAGAACCTTTGGCTGTCTGAGTCTCAGGATCAACAGTCAATACAATCGTTGGTCGGTCGTACTTATTAACAAGACGAGAAGCTACAATCCCAAGGACCCCCTGATTCCATCCTTCTTTCGCAACGACAATGACAGAAGGTAGATCATCAGCCTGAGAATCAAGCATTCGCTCGGCTTCTTCTGCAATCTCAGCGACAATCTTTTGGCGCTCCTGATTAAGGGCATGGATTTGATTGGCTAACGCATCTGCTTCAGCGTCACTCTCTGTCAACAATAAATCCACAGCAGGAAAAGCGTCCTGTAATCGCCCTACAGCATTGATACGAGGCCCAATCGCAAAGCCAATATCTTCTTCCGTGATATCCCCTTCAATACTACACACTTTCTTTAGAGCTTGGACACCTGGACGGATGGACCTAGAAATAGCTTTCAATCCATGTGCAGCTAATACTCGGTTCTCGTCATGGAGAGGGACAAGGTCCGCGATCGTACCAATGACGACTAAATCTAGCAAGTGCTTTGGAAAATCACCGAGTAAAGCATGAGCAAATTTAAATGCTACGCCAACTCCTGCTAGTTCCTTAAACGGATACGTTCCACCTAACTTCGGGTGGACGATTGCATAAGCATCCGGCAATTCATTTTGAGCCTCATGGTGGTCTGTAATAATCAAATCGATTCCTAGCTCTTTCGCTACATCCGCTTCATGATTGGCCGCTATACCTGTATCGACAGTGATAATGAGTGATATTCCTTCAGCATGTGCATTGCGGAAAGCCTCTTCATTCGGGCCATACCCTTCTGTAAATCGATTCGGAATGTAAAATTCTACATAGGCTCCCATTTCACGAAGGACTTCAACCATAAGCGCAGTTGAACTGACACCATCCGCGTCATAGTCGCCGAACACCCATATATATTCTTCCTGTTCAATCGCCTGTTTTACGCGATCAACGGCTTTGTTCATATCATTCATTAACATTGGATCATGTAATTGTTCCAGTTGAGGAGATAAAAATAGCTTTGCCGCTTCCTTCGTTTCAATCCCTCTTTTTCTTAATAACTCTTGAGTTAAATCAGATAAAGATAAAGATGGATCAATCGGGAGAGCTGGCTCCTCTTCTTGGGTTAAATTCCATTTTGCTTTACTCCGTAACATAGATTCACCCCTAACAGACCCATTATACAAGAGCCAAGTAAGGGTAGCAAATGAATTTCAGGTGGAAAAGGTAGGAGGAACTCTCCTTTTAAACAAAATGATTTCCACAAAAAAGTAGGATGAAATGATTTCATTTCATCCTACCCTGGTTTTTATTTAGCACGTTCTTCTTCAATCGCCTGATTCTTATCCTCTTCCGCCTTACGGGCCGTCACCCGTTCAGGATCTTCCCCTAATTGTCTCAGCTTTTCTTTTAAAGCCCGATTATCTCGTTGAAGCTGATAATTGCGAACCGTCCCAAAAATTCCTGCGATCAAGCCACCCATTAAAACGGACCCTAAAATAATGAGGATCAATGGAGCTTGCCCCGTACCAAATAAGTAATTCACTTCTACCGCATCGACATTAAACACAGCGAATATTGCAACAATAAGAGCAAATACTAATGCCAAAATAAAATTCTTCTGTCCCTTCAAAGAACCCATCTCCTTTCTCAAAACCTTTCAATTATTTTACACTTCCTTTCTTCTTCTATTCCCAAGTGAGGCTTTCTTGAAAACTCCCCCTCCATATCAGTAGGCTTTAAGCTGAGGTTGTGTTTCCGTTTGCTTTAATTAACGAACGTCGAACGACCCCACCTCGTGTAGAGCCATGGAAAGCGAGTCGTTCCCCAGACACCCCCAAGCACTTAACAAACACAACGGCCTTACACCGTCAAGTAAAAAAGAGCTCTCCCTGTAGGGAGAGCTCTTACTTTTATACTTGTGGGCCGCCAGTTTGTTTCTTCTCTTTGTACTCGATCGGTTTACGCTTAAGCATACTACCTCTCCATACTAACCACAGCTGAGCTGCGATGAATAGGGAGGAATACGTACCAGCTATTAAACCAACAACAAGACCAAATGAGAAGTTTGTAATGGCTGTTGCTCCGAATAGTAGAAGCATTAAGGCAGCGAATACAACCGTCAGGACGGTGTTAATACTACGAGCTAATGTTTCCATTAAACTCTTATTCACGACTTCTGCTAGTTCAGAGAATGTTTTCACTTTCTTCTTCAGCTTCAGATTCTCACGAATACGGTCAAACGTAACAATTGTATCATTTACGGAATAACCGACGATGGTAAGAATCGCAGCAATAATTGTTATATCAAACTCGAGTTGGGTGATGCTAAACAGCGCTATAATAAAGAACGCATCGTGTAGTAAAGCAACAATCGCCGTTAAGGCAAAATAAATTTCGAATCGAATGGTTACGTAGATGATAATACCAATCGACGCAATCGCTACTGCGTATACCGCATTTTTCACAAGTTCTTTACCTACAATGTCTGATACCGTGCTGACACTTGGACTGCTTCCATATAGGTCATTGAAGTGACTCTTAATGTCTGCAATTTCAGACTCTGTTAAGACGCTCGCAAATCTTGCCACGCCTATTTCATCATCTTCACCGGATATAACCACTTTCTTCGGTGTGTAACCCAGTCCTTCAAATTCCTCTTTCACTTCTTCTTCACTAATAGGTTCATCAGCTAAGACTTGTACGCGAGAACCACTAGTAAAGTCGATACCTAAGTTCAGTCCCATCACCCCTAGAGCAATGGCACCGGCAAGGATGAGGGCAATAGAGATTCCGAAGAATTTCTTACGGTGTTTAACAAAGTCAAAGGAACGACCGAAGACTTTTGCTTCGACTTCTTCTCCTTTTTCAATGTCTTTCACCTGACTTGGCTTAATACCAAAGAGTCCTGGCTTTTTGTTTAATGCACGGCTCTTCACTAAGAGACCAAGCATTAAGCGAGATCCATAAACCGCCGTTAAGAAACTAACCAGAATACTGATAATCAACATGGTCGCAAACCCTTTTACAGAGCTCGTACCAAAGATAAACAGAACGATGGCAGCCAAGATTGTTGTGATATTCGCATCAAGAATGGTGGCTAAAGAACGACTATTACCCGCTTTAAAGGCAGATAAAGTTGACTTCCCTGCTTTCATTTCTTCTTTAATGCGTTCGTACGTAATAATATTGGCGTCAACAGCCATACCAACACCGAGCACAAGCGCGGCGATTCCAGGTAGTGTTAGGACCCCGTTCATTAATTCAAAGACAAGTAGAATTAAGAAAATGTACGTGGACAGCGTAATAACGGCTACTACACCAGGAAGACGGTAGTAGAACATCATATATACAAAGATCAGTGCAATGCCTATGGCACCTGCTAAGATCGTTTTGTTTAATGCTTGTTCACCGAACTGCGCACCAACTGACGTAGAGTAAAGCTCTTTCATATCAACAGGCAGTGAACCAGCATTTAAAATGTTAGCAAGTTCTTGAGCACCGTCGACCGTAAAGTCCCCTGTTATCATAACTTCTTTCGTAAGTAATGGTTCGCTTACGCGTGGGGCTGAAATGTACCCTTGTTTTTCTGGATTGTTAAAGTCAGCTATAAAGGAATCTTCTTCATCAAAGTCCATCCAGATGACCATAGAATTCTCATTGTAAGGGGTCGATGGATCATTCCCTAACTGAGAAACTTTTTTGGTTACACTTTGGAACTCTTTCGCATCTTTTACTTTTAACGTAACAATCGGAGCCTTCGTATCAGGATGAAATTCTTGTTGAGCACTGCCTTCTACAAGATTTGATCCATTAAAGATTTCTCCTTTTTCTGTGTCTGGTTCATTATTATCCTCTTCATCCATTTCAAGTGAAAGAGGTTCGTCGTTAATGCGGATTTCATCGTCATCAACTGTTCTGAACGACAGACGAGCAGAGGTACCAATGAGCTCCCGGGCTTTGTTCTGGTCTTCAATACCAGCAAGCTGAACTCGAATTCGGTCCTCCCCTTCAATATTGACGCTTGTCTCACTAATTCCTAGTGAATCGACACGTCGATAAATCGTTTCTACGGTTGCTTCTAAAGCATCCCTGTCAATCTCTTGGTCTTCATCAATAGGTGTAACCTGATACAAAATTTCAAATCCACCTTGTAAATCAAGCCCAAGGCGAATATCCTTTGTTATTCCTTGTACCGTTGTTCCGATTGTACCTGCAAAGATAAGCAGGAGCAGAAAAAACGCAACGATACGACCGCGTTTTACCATAAGTATAAGTGCCTCCTTCTGACTTCTCCAACGACGATTTATGATATCGTGTAGTGCTCCCACGCGTAAAAGAGTGGTCTTCTTACCTACCACTCTACAACTACATGAGCTTTTCTTTATGTACGAAGCATAAAGAAGATATTATGGCGACCCTATCGCCTAACTCCAATATTGTAATTATAGAAATCTTTGGGAACGACTGTCAATACAACGTTTCATTTTCTTCTTCATTCGGGTTATGATTTCGTAACGCTTCGATCTGAGCAAGCAGGTCATCACTTTGATAGGCTTGAACCGTTAGATAACTCATATAGGTGCCAACACTTAAATGGAAAACATCCTGAACTGCTCTATGTAAGCGCAAAACCGGGTTCCCTTTCCACACTTTCTTCTCAAGGCATTTCCAAATATCTTCTTCATGTGCCTTACTATAGCCTAACAGATGAAATTCTTCTTTCTTGCTCTGTAAAACAGGGTAAATCATCGGCTTCCACTGCTTTACCGGTTTGCCTTCTTCCATTTGTAGTGCCCCTCTCGTTAAAGCTCCAGTTTTCCAGAAAGCGAAATGGTTTCAATCATTTAAGAATGCTTGTCATGCTTGCCCACCTTTTCTGCATATATTCATTGTATACGAATTTCAATTCTTTGAGAAGGTAGGTCGTAATGAATGACCAAGCAAACCTTTTTACAAGGTACACTTATTTTAATCGCAGCAGGCATGATTACTCGCTTTCTGGGGTTTGTCAATCGAATCGTCGTAGCACGTATTATGGGGGAAGAAGGTGTTGGCCTTTATATGATGGCCATACCTACTCTTATTCTGGTCATCACCCTAACTCAGTTCGGGTTACCTGTAGCCATCTCGAAACGAGTAGCTGAAGCAGAGGCCATTGGAGATTTACGGAAAGTAAAGAAAATACTTGTTATCTCACTTGGCGTAACAGGCGTTCTGAGCATCATCTTCACGACAGGGATGGTCTTATTAGCACCTTTATTATCTCAGACTTTGTTGACGGACGAGCGCACACTCTATCCACTCCTTGCCATCAGCCCTATTGTTCCAATAGTAGCGATTTCCTCTGTGCTACGCGGATACTTCCAGGGGCGACAAAACATGAAGCCACAAGCATACTCGCAAGTTATTGAACAAATCGTTCGAATTAGCTTTGTGGCGTTGTTTACGAAAGCGCTAGCCCCATATGGTGTGGAATATGCAGCAGCCGGCGCGATGATTTCTGTGGTTTTGGGAGAATTTTGTTCACTTCTTTATATGCTCCATATGTTTAAAGTGAAAAAACGAGTGAAAGTAAGAAGGAAATTTATGACGTATATTAAGAACGGGAAGGAAACCTTTAATGAACTCATGTCCATCGCTCTACCAACGACCGGAAGTCGCATGGTAGGATCGATTTCCTTTTTCTTAGAGCCTATCCTTGTCGCTCAAAGCTTAGCTATGGCAGGTGTTCAAACGGCCATGGCTACAAGACAGTACGGAGAATTAACCGGGTATGCACTCCCCCTTCTAATGCTACCGACATTTATTACCCAGTCTCTATCTGTCGCTCTTGTGCCAAATATCAGTGAAGCCGGAGCTAAAGGGGATCAAACCCTTATACACTATAGAATCCATCAAGCCATTCGCTTGTCTTTTGCTTCTGGTGCCATCGCTACTGTCATATTAACCATCTTTGCAACACCGATCTTAACGTTTATGTACGGACACGGAAATGCTTCTCGGTTCTTACTGATTATGGCGCCGTTTTTCTTAATGCTTTACTTCCAGGCTCCTTTACAAGCTGCTTTGCAAGCCCTTGACTTAGCCAAAGCTGCCATGTGGAACAGCCTGATCGGTGCAGTCGTAAAGTTTGCCGTTTTACTTTCTTTAGCCACTCAACCTGAGTTTGGCATTATGGGCGTAGCTCTTGCTATTGTCGTGGGCGTTATTCTCGTTACATTCTTACATCTTGCAACATTAATGAAAGCGATCCAGTTCCGTATACCACTAGTTGATATCGGGAAAATGATCATGCTAATGGGGATCACATGGTTTGTAGGTTACAAAATGAACGAACTCTTCAAGGAAGCTACGATGGCCCCTGTCCCATTCTTGCTATTGATTACAGCCTTCACCGTAGTCTATATTATCTTCCTCTTCGTCTTCCGCTTCATCACGAAAGAAGAATTGCAACAACTTCCGTTTTTCCAGAAGAAGCGGTAAGACTTAGGTAAAAATAAAAACCAAGCCAAAAATCACCTTTGTGATTCTTGGCTTGGTTTTTTGTATGGGCGTTAGCGCACTAAGGCTTGCCTATTGTTTTTCTAACATAAACACCCACAAGAAGGTCAGTGCTTGCTGAAGAGGTTTCGGCATATGGCTGACATCTTCTTTTACGCCTTCTTTAAATACTCCGTACCCATCTAATGTCCGCCATCCGGTTTCACTAGCTAGCTGTTCAAATTCCCATGGCATCATCGTATTGCAGATCACATCTTCTCCGTATAACCTTCTGTAGCTATTTTGACGGGGTCCTGCCGTCGGTCCAAGTACGGCTATACAAAGTCGCCCCCCTGGCTTTAACACACGGTAGAGCTCGTCTAAAGCATGTTTAGGGTCTTCAGTCCACTCTAGAGAATTAATGGCCATTAGACCGTCGTATGTATGCTGTTCAAACGGAAGTTCAGCTAGGTCGCCTTGTTTAAAGATTAATCGATCACCGCTTATCTGATTTGCGTGTTCAATCATCTTCGGAGAAATATCTACTCCTGTCACATCATAACCTGCTTCACTTAGTAAGAAGGCTCCGTATCCGTCTCCACAGCCGATATCTGCCATTTGGCTCCCAACTGGCACGTACCTTTTCACAAAGGGGATAATTCCAGACCTGGACCCTTCATTCCACATCGAACGACTCTTCTCGCTCCAAAAGGCCACATTTTGATCCCATTTCTTTGTAACGGCTTTATGCCAATTAAACGATTCGCTCATTTCTTCTCCCTCCTTATCATGAAAAAAGAAGGTTGCTCCTTCGAGCCACCTTCTCTTTATGTTACTTCTTTTCATCGTATTCGTCGATGTACCATTTATTTTTATGGTCAACACTAAGCAATGAAATTTGGTCAGGATGTTGATACCCTCTCTTACGGATCTCCTCTAACAACCATTTCTCATCTTTTCCATTCCGCTTTAAGTTTTCCTCTTGAATTTTTCCGTCCGTAATAAATGGCATGAGGAATCCGTTCATATCGGGAGATGGATTGTCTTGTTTCTCTAAGATCGAAAGCTTTCCAGATGGTTCTAATATGGCAAAAGCAACTTCCTCAACAGAGGAGGTCCCATTTTCTCTTAACTGCTGAAGCAAATCATTGAAATTATATCGTTGCTTCCTCATTTCATTCTCATCAATTTTGCCATTCTGTATAATGACCGATGCTTTGCCATCAACGGTTTCTCTGAACCATTGACTCTTTAGGGAGAACCATGCACTTAATCTTTGTATAAGTAAAAGGACGAGCATGGGAATGACAGCATGGATGAATTCATCCTTCGGCTCTTCAATGGAGAAGACACCGATTTCAGCAAGCATGATGAACACCACTAAATCGAGTATGGAAAGTTCTCCAATTTCTCTTTTTCCCATGACGCGAAAGATCACTAAAATAGCGAAATAAGTTGCAAAAGTTCTCCAAATAATAATCCAAACTTCCTCTAAGTTCACACCAGGTTCACTTCTTTCTGTTGTCCCTAATGGTCTTAGTGTAAACCGATCAGACATTTCCTATGCTTGTTACATACTCGCCTGCATAAATGGCACAAGATAACGAAACCAGATGTAAACCGTACAGACCACCAGAGAGAAAAGTACAACCGGCATTCCGTATGCTATAAATTTCAAAAAGCCAATTGGATGTCTAGCACTTGAGGCCAAGCCCGCCACGACAACATTGGCTGATGCGCCAATTAAGGTTCCATTGCCACCTAAACAAGCTCCAAGGGCGAGGGACCACCATAAAGGATCCAAATTCGTCATCCCATACGACTGAAATTCTTTTATGACCGGGATCATTGCAGCTACAAAAGGGATGTTGTCTACAATGCCTGAGAACAAACCTGAGATCCACAGAATCATAAGAGCCGTAGAAGGCAAGTCCCCTTCTGTTACCCAGATCATCCCCCTGGCTAACTCATCAATGACTCCAACCTGCTCAAGACCACCTACAAGCATGAATAAACCCATAAAGAAAAATAATGTAATCCACTCTACCTCTTCAAATACTTTCTCTGTATCTGCTTCTCGTTCTGTTAATAAAAGGAGTAAGATCGCCCCGCACACAGCCACCGTTGTCAGCTCAACATGGACAAACGCGTGGAGAAGGAAACCGAGAATAGTTAGAGATAACACGGAAACGGATTGGTAAAGCATGGGGGTTTTCTTCAAATAAGATGAAGGATCGATCTCCATCATGGACCTCACCTGATCCCCTTCCCCCATAACAAGGGATTTGCGAAACAAGAAGACAAGCCCACCGAGCGTCGTCACAAATATTAAGAAGACAACAGGGCCAAGATGCACAAGAAAGGACATAAACGTAAAGTGTTCAACAGCTTGCCCGATCATAATATTTGGGGGATCTCCAATTAACGTAGCTGTCCCGCCAATGTTGGCACAAAGAATAACGGTCAGTAGATAAGGGAAAACGGGAAGATTTAATTTTGAAGTGAGCGTGAGCAAGATTGGTACAAATAGAAGAACGGTGGTTACATTATCAAGTAGCGCAGAACCTATGGCCGTCAGCACCCCCGTCACAATTAATAGTGGAATAGGAGCCCCTTTCACCTTCTGGGCTAACAAGATGGCTATGTATTCGAATAAGCCTGTCTTCTTTGTAATCGAAACAAGCACCATCATTGAAAACAAAAGGGTAATGGTAGACCAATCAATAAAGCTTGTGAACGCTTCTTCCCAGCTATAGATACCACTAAGCAGCATAAAGACTCCGCCCGCTAAAGCTACGAGCGCACGATTTATCTTCTCTGACATAATAAACACATAACTGATAATAAACACCGCAACCGCCAGGGTCGTTTCCATTCGAACCCCCCTTTTCCTTGTCCATTTTTACTACTATATTCAAGAGCCTCCAGAAAATATTTTATTCTATTTATTTTTTTTGTGAATAAAGTGGTAGAAAGATGGACGAACAGGGAGGAGAAATACTATGGCGAAAGATCGAATGATGGCATTGGCCTATGGATGGGGAACCATTCTTGTTCTGATGGTGGTAAGCAGCTTCGCGTTGGCCTTATTCCTTAAATTCTCAAATATGACTGAATCCACTCTGCAATGGGCCACCCTCATCATTGGACTCATTACACTCTTTATCGGAGGCTTCATTTCCGGAGCAAAAGGGAAAGAGCAGGGCTGGTTGCTCGGACTATTGACCGGGATTGGTTTTCTTGTTTTTGTTCTCTTATTTCAATTCTTAGGTTATCAAAAAGGCGTTTCCACATCTCAACTCCTTTATCAGGGAGGCTATGTAGTGATGGCCTTATTCGGCGGGATGATGGGAGTTAATGTTGGAGGGAAATCCAAATAAAAAACGCGCTTATCTCAACAGAGGTAAGCGCGTTTTTCTTTATGCTTTCTGAGTCACGACTTCACGGATAGCTGAACGATCGTATGTAAGTTTCGTTCCATCTTCTACCTGTAGAATAAGCGTGTTTTCATCTAGCGCATGAATCGTTGCGTGCATGCCACCAATGGTAATGATGTGATCTCCCTTTTGAAGATCAGACTGCATTTGCTTTACTTGCTTTTGACGCTTCTGTTGCGGGCGAATAAGCAAGAAGTAAAACAGGACAAACATTAGGGCTAGCATAATTAATGAACCTGCAGAACCTGCCATGTGTTTTCCCTCCTTTCAAGAATAAGCTTCTATCATTTAGAAGTTCTTAGCATCTGGTTTATTGAAGCCATATTGTTCAAAGAACTCTTCACGGAAGTCACCAAGACGGTCTTCCATAATCGCTTCTCGAACTTGCTTCATTAATTTTAACAGAAAATAAAGATTATGATAAGTTGTAAGTCGGAAGCCGAATGTCTCATTACATTTAATGAGGTGGCGAATGTAAGCTCTTGAGTAGTTACGGCATGTATGACAATCACATTCTGGGTCAATTGGACCGAAGTCACGAGCAAATTTTGCATTCCGGACGACTAAGCGACCTTGACTCGTCATACACGTTCCATTACGAGCAATACGTGTCGGCAATACGCAATCAAACATATCAATACCACGGATGGCACCGTCGATTAGCGAGTCAGGAGAACCTACTCCCATCAAGTAACGTGGTTTATCTGTTGGCAAGTACGGTGTTGTGAACTCTAACACACGGTTCATCACGTCTTTTGGTTCCCCAACAGAAAGTCCACCAACAGCATAACCTGGGAAGTCCATGGATACAAGGTCATTTATACTTTGGCGACGAAGATCTTCATACTCCCCGCCCTGTACAATTCCGAAGAGACCTTGATCATGGGGACGTTTATGGGCTTCAAGGCAACGCTCAGCCCAACGGCTCGTCCGTTCAACAGACTTCTTCATATATTCGTGGCTAGCTGGATATGGAGGACATTCATCGAATGCCATCATAATATCAGCACCAAGCGAGTTTTCAATATGCATTGCTTTCTCTGGTGATAGGAATAGCTTCTCACCACTAATATGGTTTCTGAAATGAACGCCTTCTTCTTTAATATCACGAAGCTTACTTAAACTAAAGACCTGGAAGCCACCTGAATCCGTTAAAATGGAGCCATCCCAGTTCATAAATTTATGAAGACCGCCTGCTTCCTCTACGATATCTTCTCCCGGACGTAACCATAAATGGTACGTATTCGAAAGGATAATTTCCGCTCCCATTTGCTTCAGCTCTTCTGGTGCCATCGTTTTAACCGTAGCAAGAGTTCCTACCGGCATAAACATGGGCGTTTCAAAAGAACCATGTGGTGTATGAACCCGACCTAAACGAGCTCCTGTTTGTTTACATGTTTTGATGTGTTCGTACCTAATTGGCATCATTCATACCCTTTCTGTCTCTTTATAAAATTAGCATGGCGTCGCCAAAGCTGAAGAAGCGGTATTGTTCGTTGACAGCTTCTTCATAGGCTCGCATCACAAAATCCTTACCCGCAAGTGCACTTACAAGCATAATTAACGTAGACTTTGGTAAGTGGAAGTTCGTAATCAGACCATCAATGGCTTTAACGTTATAAGGTGGATAGATGAAAATATCTGTCCAACCAGATGCTTCTTTGAAAGAACCATGATCTCTTGCAATCGTTTCAAGAGTTCTAGTAGACGTCGTTCCAACTGAGATGATACGACCTCCATTCTCTCGGATCCGATTCAGTTGATCAGCGGTTTCTTGTGACATCTGATAAAATTCAGCGTGCATATCATGGTCCTCAACAGAATCTACACTTACAGGACGGAAGGTGCCAAGACCTACGTGAAGCGTAATATATGCGATTTCTACACCTTTATCTTCTATCTCCTGCAGCAGTTCTTTAGTAAAGTGAAGCCCTGCTGTAGGCGCCGCTGCTGACCCCTCTTCTTTTGAGTAAACAGTCTGATAACGCTCACGGTCAGAAACTTGCTCTTTAATATACGGAGGAAGCGGCATCTCACCTAAAGATTCCAGTACCTCAAGAAAGATTCCCTCATAGGAGAATGTAAGAATACGCCCTCCATGCTCTTGCAACTCTGTACATTCAGCAACAAGCTTCCCATCTCCAAATGAAATCTTCGTGCCTACCTTGATCTTCTTAGCAGGCTTCACAAGCACTTCCCACTCGTCACCTTCTCGCTGATGAAGAAGTAATACTTCAACTTTGGCACCTGTGTCTTCTTTCACTCCATATAAGCGAGCAGGTAGTACCCTGGTATTGTTCAATACTAAACAATCACCTGGATTTAAGTATGATGTAATGTTATAAAAATGCTGATGATCTATGGTTTCTTTCTCGCGATCCATAACAAGTAAGCGAGAAGACGTTCGATCTTCCAGTGGAGTTTGAGCGATCAACTCTTCTGGTAAGTGAAAGTCAAAATCATTTATGTTCATATGTCTCTCCCTATCTAGTTCTTAACGAATTTTCCCAATAATATATAGCAATACACTAAGGACAACACTCACTATAATAGACGTCATGATCGGAAAATAAAAGGTTGTATTTCCTTTTTTAAAAAGAATGTCGCCAGGGAGCTTCCCGAAAACACTCCAAACGATGCCGATAACAATGAAGACCACCCCTAAAATAATAAACATCTTAGGAAACTCATTCACGTCCAGGCACCTCCCGGTTAAAGTGCTCATAAGCAAGATGTGTTACCAGTCTGCCCCTTGGGGTACGTTGGATAAACCCTTTTTGTAACAGAAATGGTTCGTACACATCTTCAATCGTCTGTGACTCTTCCCCGATCGTAGCAGAAATCGTATCAAGCCCTACTGGTCCTCCTCTGAAGTGGTCCATAATTCCAAGTAATAACTTGTGGTCAACATGATCAAGACCAGCTTGATCGACCTGAAGCATATTCAGAGCCTGGTCCGTTGTCTCTCTTGAAATAACGTCCTCGCCCTTTACCTGGGCGATGTCGCGTACACGTTTTAAAAGACGGTTAGCAATCCGTGGCGTCCCTCTAGAACGACGAGCCACTTCAACAGCTGCTTGTTCATCTATTTCCACATCAAATATCTCAGAAGTCCTCTTTACAATTTCGCAAAGATCCTCTGTGGTGTAGTAATCTAATCGACTTAAAACACCAAACCTGTCTCTGAGGGGCGCAGAAAGCAACCCAGCCCTCGTTGTAGCTCCAACAAGGGTAAACGGAGGCAGATCAAGTCGAATGGATCTTGCCTCTGAACCAGATCCAATCACAATATCTAAACAGAAATCTTCCATTGCAGGATAGAGAACTTCTTCAACGGAGCGGGGCAATCGATGAATCTCATCAATGAAGAGAACGTCTCCTGCTTCAAGAGAGGACAATATCGCCGCCAGATCACCTGCTCTTTCAATCGCCGGACCAGCGGTTGTTCTAAATTGACCACCCATCTCACTTGCAATAATAGAAGCGAGCGTCGTCTTCCCAAGTCCTGGCGGTCCGTAAAGGAGCACGTGATCTAAGGGTTCGTTTCGCATTCTGGCAGCCTCTATAAAAATCCGTAAGTTTTCTTTTGTTTTGCTTTGCCCGATATATTGAGCAAGCGTTTGTGGCCGGAGGCTCAACTCAACAGAAGCATCATCCGTCATTGCCTCTCCACTCACCATTCGATCATCCATGGTAACCCTCCTTCCTTACGCTTTCTGCATCATAAGGGCTAACCCTTTACGTACATATTCATCCACACTTGAGCACTGTTCTTTTTCAAGTTTTGGCCTGATCGATTTAATCTCTCGATCCGAATACCCTAACGCCCTCATGGCTTCTAGTGCTTCGTCTACAAAGTTCGTCTGTTCTTTATGGGTATGCTCCCCTTCGAAGAAGATCGTCGTTTCATCTTGTTCCACAGGTAACCACTCGGTCAGTTTCCCTTTTAAGTCCAAGATCATCTGGCGAGCCGTCTTCTTCCCAACTCCAGGGAAACGGGTTAAGAATTTGTCGTCCTCACGTTCAATGGCCGATACAACTTCTCCGACAGATGTTGATCCAACAATCGCAAGAGCTCCCTTAGGCCCGATCCCTGAGACATTTAGTAATTTCGAGAAGATCATTTTCTCCTCAGGCGTTTTAAAACCATACAACGTCTGCAGGTCCTCTCGCACATAATGGTACGTATAAATAAGCGTCTCCTTCCCTTTCATCGTCTGAAAGGCAAACGGATTCGCACATAAAATTTCATATCCAATGCCACTTGCTTCTACAATGACATTCTCAGCCGACACAGCAGCCACATTCCCTCTAACATAAGCTATCATTACATTCGTTCTCCCTTTTATCCGTAGTGACCTCTGTTTATTTTAACACATGTCCCCCCAAAAGCGCAGGCCCCTGTTTGGCTCCGTCAGGCATAAGAAAAATAACGGAGGGTAGCGACCTTTCTACCCGCAGTTATTTTCCTTATGACCCCGAGGAGCCAGGGGCCGGAGCTAGATGATGAACCAAAAGCGCAGGCCCCTTGTTTAGTTCCGGAGGCATAAGACGAGCAACGGAGGGAAGGGACCTTTCTTCCCGCAGTTGATTGACTTATGTCCAGAGGAACTAGGGGCCGGAGCTAGATGATGAACCAAAAGCGCAGGCCCCTGGCTCCGATATAAGCCATATGAGTTCACCCACTCAAGCCGGAAGATTCAGAATTGCACATATTTTATGTTGACTGACTGGTCATGAAGATGTATGATCTACGTATATTATCAGGGAACGGGGTGTAACTATGAGTACGATTGATCGTATTGTGGAATATCTCAAAAACCTCGGAGTGAATGCTGAAAAAGTATACCGGCCACCTAAGAGTAAAACACAGTCGTAATACATATAAACCAAAACCCCTTCCTTATTGTAAGGAAGGGGTTTTGTTATGGGGTTGGGGTAATCGAGAAGTATTCGTATTTCTTTAAAAGACTCAAATACTGATCTTTTGATTTTATTTTAATTCCTTCTTGTAATTCCTGACTTTGAAAACTCTCAAGCTTTCCTACATCAATTTGAAAGAAAGAGTGAATGACCTGTGTTTCATCACTCGTGCCATCAAACAAAATGAGCTCATTGCCCTCATTAAGACCAAAATAACCTGCTTCTTTAACAAATGGAGAAAGATCATCTACTTCTTTACGAAATGTAATGTGCCCGACTTGTTGATCCACAAGCTCCCATCCTTCATAACGTGCCCAGAAATCTTCCATAGCCCATATGGTTTCTTTCTTACGTTCTTCCCCGACGTGCCCATCAATATATACACGCTGCAATACAACTTCCATTTCTAACGGCTCTTGAACAGCTACCTTAGAACCCGCTGTTTGTACTTGAGAAGACTCTGAAGCTTTAATTGGCATAGAATCCATCGAGCGTATACCGCCCACAAATAAACCTACAGCCACTAAAATCAAAGCGAGTCGAACCCTCCGCATACCATCCACCTCCATTACTCTTTATCCCTTTAAAGCGCAACACGGTGTCTGACACGCTTTCACTTGCTAAAGGATGTCAGAGCGTGTGTAAGGAATAAAAAAACTTCTAATTTTAGGTTTCCCAAAATTAGAAGTTTTATCCTAGCGGTATGGTTATGCTTGTTGGAAATTGTGGTAGACTTCTTGCACGTCTTCTAAGTCTTCAAGCATATCAATTAGTTTTTCCATTTGCTCAGCTAACTCCCCATCTAGTTGAGAGTAGGTCTGCGGGAAGAAGGTTACTTCTTCTGAATCAAGGGAAATATTTTGCTCTTTGAGAGCTGCTCGAACATCTTGGAATGTTTCTGGATCTGTATAGATTTCAAACGCTTCTTCAGTCGTTTCCATCTCTTCTGCTCCTGCTTCAATCGCTTCAAGCATTAGTTCCTCTTCATCCATATCAACCACAGATCGGTCAATTACGATGTAACCCTTACGATCAAACATAAAGGAAACACACCCATTTTCCCCAAGGTTTCCACCATTTTTATTAAAGGCGTGTCGAACTTCAGAGGCTGTACGGTTACGGTTATCTGTCAGTACCTCTACCATAACAGCAGCACCTCCAGGGCCATACCCTTCATACGTAAACTCTTCATAATTAGCCCCGTCTAGTCCACCAGTCGCTTTATTAATCGCTCGATCAATGTTTTCATTTGGAACGTTGTTGGCTTTTGCTTTATCAATCATTAAACGAAGCTGCGGATTCGTTTCAGGGTCTCCTCCGCCTTCTTTCGCTGCTACGTATATATCTTTTGCCATTTTCATAAATAGCTTTCCACGTTTTTTGTCTTGAGCACCTTTTCGATGCTTAATATTGGCCCACTTCGAATGACCTGCCATGGGACATTCTCCTCTCTTCATCTTTCCATAAGAAATTGAAATCCATAACCACTATAACACAAAGGAAAAGTTTGAAAAAGACTGCCAATTCGGGATAAATTCGTTGATGTCCCTATGTATACAATGCTTTCATTAGAAAGAACCACAAAAAAAAGAGCGCTACATAAGCACTCTCAATTATCTGTAATTCTTATCTCTAAATTGATCCACTCCATCAGGCATTTCTTCATCCTGATTGATACGGCTCTTAAGATCTTTCATACGATCCCAGTATCGCTCATCTGTATACACGACAATTTCTTTTCCTTTTGTTTCAGGCATTTCTTTTAAGGCTGCACGCACCTTTTCGGCAACATCCACTCTTGTATACGTCGCACGATCGGGCTCTTCTACTGCCACGATGACAGCGTCATTCGTTACAACAACCTGAGCTGTTTTAACAAATCGTGACTCACTTAACCGTTTCCCGATTTCGCGAGACTGTTTGTCATACTCTTTATTGTTGTAAGAGTTCGCATCCTTATCAGAAATAGGTGTCGTTAGAGAATCCGGATAATCTTTTTGAGCTTCTCCATTTTTAGGACGAGATCGCTCTAACTCATACTGATAATATTCAGTGTCGATATTGGTTTGGAACTTAGGTTGATCTTTGCCAATATCCTTATTGCTTTCTTCTTTGGCATTTCTTTCTGCTTGATTCTCGAGTTCAGCGTTTAGAGACTCCGGTTCAAGTTCTGTCTGAATAGACTCTTCATTAGCGCCTCCACACCCTGCAAGTAACCCTAGAGAAAGAACTGCTCCCATCATGAATTCTTTTTTCATGAGAAAAACCTCCCTTACATCCTTAGGATGGCTCAGAGAGGTTTTCCTTACACGAGTTACATTTAGGTAATTGTCCGTTAGAATTTAGGAGGGGCAGCGGCTAACTCACGCTTATGTTCGCTCTTTTTATGCATATCTTCAATGATTTTACGATCCTTTTCAGGGATGTCTTCTCCCTTAATATGCTTATCAATCATTTCATAGGAAGTACCCATTTCATTCTCATCCGTTTGACCTTCCCATAATCCTGCACTTGGTTTCTTCTCGATAATTTCATTTGGAACTCCAAGTTCACGGGCTAGGTCACGAACTTCACCTTTTGTGAAATGAACAAGTGGCACTAAGTCGACACCGCCATCTCCGTACTTGGTGAAATATCCTGTGTACCATTCAGCAGCATTATCTGTACCGACAACAAGATATTTATAGTTCGTACCTACTGAATATAGTGTACTCATTCGTAAACGAGCACGAAGGTTGGCATCAGCCAATTTTTCCTGCGCCTCGTTGTAATCACCTGAAGTTTTTAATTGATCCTGAATAGTTGAGAACATGACTTCATGCGTTTTCGTAAGGTCTACTGTTAAGGAATTAATGCCACAACTATCAATAACTTTTTGAGCCGCTTCCTGGTCATCGGGATTACTTTTACACGGTAAAATGACTCCTAATGAATTCTCAGGAAAAGCACGCTTAATTAAGTGAGCGACAACTGCTGAGTCAATACCGCCACTAACTCCAACTAATAGTCCTTCTAATCCTGCATTATTGGCTTGGTCTTGTAACCATTTCACAAGCTTATCGATTTTATCTTGCATAAGTACGCTCTTCCTTTCAGTTTATCATGGGTTATGTTAGGTTATTTCTCATATCATGTTAGCATAAGTTTGTTTTGTTCGACAAATGATAGTTGCTTCTGCCATCTTTCGCTCAGCACCTGAAGATAGAATTGGATCTCTTCTACAGACCGTTCCTCCTTCATAAATGTATTCCATTCTCGTACTAAAGCAGCTGGTATCGCTAACCCTAACCTAAAGAAAGGAATCTCCTCTTCGTTCAATCGATTCTCAATAGAAACGATCTCTTCCGCACCCTCAAGAAAAGGCAAGAATCGTTGCCCAATTTGAATCCAATCATACACCCGCGGAGACTGAGAAGCTAAGTCAAAATCAATGAGATATACATTATTATGTTCCGCCCTGATAAAATTATGAGCCGCTACATCTCCATGAACCCATGAACGATTGTCTAACGCCCGTTTTTCAAGCGCATACCAATCCAATTGAATAAATCGATCGTACAAGGAAGAAGAGGTGTGGATAAGAGAATTATATAGGTCTCCATAACCATATTGCTTAAAGACTTTATAGTGATTTCCAAAATGTCGAAATCGCTTTTTCCAGTGCATATATAAGGGTTGTTTCACAATCAAGGAGTCCACTTCAATCCCTTTTGCTTGTTGATGAAAAGCTCCAAGAACATTACAAGCTACCTCCCGATCCGCTTTCCGCTTATAATTTAAAGAATCCCCTCTAATATACGGAGCTAATGTCCACGTCGCCCCGTAACCATCACGGATCCACAAATCACCAGATGGAAAAGGGATAAAGGGAACGAGAGCGCTGTTTGCAGAAATAGCTTTAAACAACTCCCACTGGTGCTCTACAGAGTGAACGGAAGTATACCGTTTTACGATCAGCCACCGTGAGCCGGTGTACACCTTCACTACATGCGGCTTTATTCTCTCGATCCGCTGAATAGATAACCCCGCCTTCGTTTCTAAAAAAGAGAAGGGAAAGTCGCTTTGGACTTCCCCTTTTACGTGCTTACCCATATTTAATAATCCTCGTCGTCGTCATCAAAGCGCGGCATCTCAAATCCACTGAATCCGGAAGAATCCCCCATCTGCATCTGCGGAAAACCATACCCTTGTTGTCCTCCGCCTTGCTGTGGCATTCCATAACCTTGTTGTGGCATTCCGTATCCCTGTTGTGGCATTCCGTATCCTTGCTGTGGCATTTCGTATCCTTGTTGCGGCATTCCATACCCCTGCTGTGGCATTCCATATCCTTGTTGCGGCATTCCATATCCCTGCTGTGGCATTCCATATCCCTGCTGCGGCATTCCATATCCTTGAGGGTACCCATCATCACATCCACAATCATCCATCATGCCAGCCACTTGCCCCGGCATTTGTGGCATATCCATACTTGAGGATTCAGATGATTCATCAAACGCCCCTTGAACCATACCTTGTTGCATCGGCATCATTTGCTGGTCATCATAACAATTCGCATCCATACTGCCTAAATATTGTGGATGCGGATAACACGGCATACAAGGATGAGGCGGACAAGGCATGCATGGATGCTGCATCATTGGATAGTAATACATTGGTTGTTGCATTTGTGGCATCTGTGCCATCGGTTGCTCCATTTGTGGCATTTGCTGCATCGGCTGTTGCATTTGTGGCATGACTTGTGGCTTCGGCTCGTCTTTTTGCATCCCTTTTACTTGTTGTGGTTTTGCTTCTGGTTTCGCTTCCGGTTTTGCTTGCGGTTTCGCTTCTGGCTTAGCTTCAGGTTTCGCCTTAGGCTTTACCTCAGGCTCTTTATACTGAGGCATTTGCGGAATATTTACCGTTGTATAGTAATTTTGCATTTGTTGTTCCATAGTCGGAAATTGCATTTGGATCGGTGCCATTTGCATTGGCATTTGTGGCTGTGGTTGAACAGGCATGATTGGTTTCTCTTTTTTAGCCGGCTTCACAGCTTCTTTCTTTGGCATTTCTTTTTTCGGCATCTCTTTCTTAGGCATTTCCTTTGGCTGTTCTTTTTTCTCTTCTTTTATCATTGGTAACGGTTTTGGTGAGGTATCCTTATAAGGATGTTCGGCCGGATATTTTTTCGTCTCTTTCTTAACCGGCTTCGAATCAGTTGGAACTTTAATCTTCATACCAGGCATAATCATATCTGGATTACTAAGCTGTGTATTCATGGCTTTTAACTCTTCAAAGTTCACCCCATATTTCTGGGCAATCTTCCACAATGTGTCCCCTTTTTGAACAACATGTATTTTCACCGCAGTTACTCCCTTCTTTCTGTTATAGGCATTTCCATAAGAAAATAAATAACAGATGAACTCCATACAACATATGCATGAACACCTAAAAGATTGATGGATTTGCCTAACTTTTTTACGAAAGCCTGCTGTGTTTCGTGATTTTTGCACCTATAAAGGGTTACGTTTTTTAAGGAATAAACATTAGAGACTCAAAGATCTTCGCCGATTTAAACATAGAAAGAAGAACGGATTACATAACAAAAACCTCTTCCCAATGAAGGAAAGAGGTTTTACATTACATTTTATGAACAGCTTGGGATTCCACTTCAAAGCAAGGGTAAGTGCCTAAGATTTTCGTTTGGCACCCAATCGCTTGAAGCTCTTGTTGTAGTGCAGGAAATAGAACGGAATCATAAGATTGATTCACATCAATTATAAAGAAATAGTTCCCTAAACCTGTTTTCATTGGACGGGATTCAATCTTTGAAAGGTTCATTTTACGCCAAGCAAATGCTGAAAGAACCTGGTGAAGCGCTCCGGCGCGGTCACTCGGTAATGTAACCATAAGCGTCGTCTTCTGTTGCTTCACTTCATGATCCTTCATCTCAACAGGCGCTTGTTCCTTCTGCACCACGACAAAACGTGTATGGTTGTTATCATAATCATGGACATTCTGCCTTAAGATTCTTAAACCATACTCTTCTGCCGCAAGGGCATTGCCTATAGCAGCGTGTTGGCCTTTCATCTCTTTCACATTCGCAGCCGCTTCTCCTGTGGAAGCACTATAGTGCACCTCTACACCAGGCATTTCTTTATGAATAAACTGGTGGCATTGAGCGATCGCATGACTATGTGAATACACATGTTCAATCTCACCTACATCACCCTTGAAGTCTGGATGAACAAGAACATGTTGTGTAATTGGCACAACCACTTCAGCAATAATCGGTAAGTCGACCTGATGGATTAAATAATCAATCGTCATCGAAACTGTACCTTCGATCGCGTTCTCAACAGGAACGACGGCCAGCCCCACATCTCCTCGATTCACCGCATCCAAACACTCAGGGATTGTTCGGAAGCTAACCGTTTGATCTGATTGAAATAATGCATCCACTGCTATATTTGTAAATGTTCCTTTTGGTCCTAAATATCCTACTTTTACCACAACGTTTCCCCCTCAGCTATGCTCCGCTACTTACAACCTCAACTCGGTCTATAAAGTCTAAGCGTTTAAAATCTTGTAATAATTGTTCAATGGATTGACTCATGCCAGATGTATTTAACGAAAGGGTTACGTTAGCCTTCCCTTGCAACGGGATCGTTTGGTGAATCGTTAAGATATTACAGCCTGATTGAGCGACAGCTGCAAGTAACTGAGAAAGCGTACCTGAACGATCTTCCAAGTGGAAGAATAGGGTGATCATCTTCTCCTTCACCATGGCCTGGAACGGGAAAACTGCATCTCTGTATTTATAAAAGGCACTTCGACTCAAGTCGACTTTCTGCACGGCATCATGCACCGATTCCACTTTACCTCGTTCAAGTAAGGCTTTCGCTTCTAGCGTCTTCTGCATGGATTCTGGCAATACATCACTTCGGACTAAAAAAAATTGTTCATTGTTAATACTCATGATCTCGTTCCCCTTTTGAATAGTCTATTCGACAAATTCAAACTCGTAATCAAGCAGGCGAATGGTATCGCCATCTTTCGCCCCGCGTTCACGCAGCGCATCATCTACGCCCATAGTGCGTAATTGACGAGCGAAACGACTAATCGATTCATCTCGATCGAAGTTCGTCATCTTGAATAACTTCTCGATCTTCGCCCCTTTCAACACAAAGGCACCGTCTGATTCACGTGTAATTTCGAATGGCGTTTCTTCTTTTTCAAATCGATACACGACACGTTCTTCAACTTCTTCAACAGGCGTGTCATCTTTTGGAATCGTCTCTAAGATATCAGCAATCGCAAATAAAGACTCTTTTAAACCTTCACGTGTAATAGATGAGATCGGATAAATTGGAATGTCTTGTTCAAGCTGTTCTTTAAATGCTTCAAGCTTCTCCTCTGATTCAGGCATATCCATCTTGCTTGCCAAGATAATTTGAGGACGATCAAGAATCGTTTCATCGTATTGTTTTAATTCCTCGTTAATGGTAACGAAATCTTCGTAAGGATCGCGTCCTTCAATACTTGCCATATCGACAACGTGAACAATTACACGGGTACGATCAACGTGGCGAAGGAATTGATGACCTAATCCTACCCCTTCATGAGCTCCTTCGATCAGCCCTGGAAGGTCAGCCATTACGAAACTGCGCTGGTCTTCTGTTTCAACGACTCCAAGATTCGGAGTTATGGTTGTGAAATGATACTCAGCTACCTTAGGTTTAGCAGCACTTACAACAGAAAGTAGCGTAGATTTCCCTACACTCGGAAAACCAACAAGTCCAACATCGGCCATCAGTTTTAATTCTAAGGAAACGTTACGCTCAATACCTGGTTCACCATTTTCCGATATCTCCGGAGCCGGGTTACGAGGAGTCGCAAATTTGATATTACCACGACCTCCGCGCCCACCTTTTGCAATGATGGCTTGTTGTTTGTGCTCAATTAAATCTGCCAGGACATCCCCTGTATCTGCATCTCTTACTGTTGTTCCAGGTGGGACCGGTACGATCAGGGGATCGGAGTTTTTCCCGTGCGCTCCTCTACTCTTACCGTGCTCACCGCGTTTCGCTTTAAAGTGACGCTTGTAGCGGAAGTCCATAAGAGTATTTAACCCTTCATCTACTTCAAATACAACGTCACCGCCATTACCGCCGTCACCGCCAGCAGGGCCTCCCATAGGAACATACTTCTCGCGACGGAATGATACACTTCCGTCTCCACCGTCACCAGCTTTTACATAAACACTAACCGAATCGACAAACATTTCTTTCACCTCTTATTTTAATAACAGAGAGATTAACAATTGTCTGTCTGTTATCTCAATGTCTTGTACATATTCTATATTTTCGACCTCTGCACTTAAGGAGCGAGGTTCCAATAATTATCCAGCTATCTTAAAGGTAATGAGCGGAAACTCTCCTTTTGTGACAGACATCTCGATTTCGTATAAGTCCCGTTCATTTACATGCTTCTCAAGATGCATCATGAATTCTTCTAATGAGTGGACTAATGACTGATCAAAAGCAGACAAGTCTAGCGAAGAATCTACATGGTACGTCATATGAAATTGATTATGCCGAACATGAAACTGAACGACCCAAAGAGAAAAGTGTGGTGCTTTGAGATTCATTAGTTTTGATTCTTCTCTTGAATCAGCAATAATATGTTGGAGTTTCTCTTTTACTAATTCCATCTTGTCCATTGTGGCATACCCATAAACGAGCTGTAATTGATTCATCCAATCGTGCCGGTAATGCCGCAGGAGATTCTCCACCTCATCAACTTTCATCATATCCCGCCCCTTTTATCATAATAGTAAAAGTATAGCAGACTTAGGGTCTTTGGGAAAAGATTGTTGAGTAGAAGCGATTTCATTCAAGAGGGTTAATACGAGAGGATTTTTCCTTTACGAATTCATATGACAATTGAAGCTCATTCATTAGATGCATCTTTATATTTAACAGAATCGGCATCTCAATAAAAAAACTCTAACCCGAAGGCTAGAGTTTTTCTAAAAAGCTTACGCTTCTTGAGCTACAGGGTATACGCTAACTTTTTTGCGGTTACGACCGTAGCGTTCGAATTTAACAACACCATCTACTTTAGAGAATAGTGTGTCGTCACCACCGATGCCTACGTTAGCACCTGGGTAAACTTTTGTACCACGTTGACGGTAAAGAATAGAACCAGCTGTCGCAAACTGACCGTCAGCACGCTTCGCTCCAAGACGCTTAGACTCAGAGTCACGACCGTTCTTTGTACTACCTACACCCTTCTTTTGGGCGAAGAATTGTAAATTCAGACGTAGCATTGGGCTGCACCTCCTTATGGTTCGACTATTGTAATATATTGACCATAATCACGTTTAATGGTTTCAAGTGATACCATCATGCCCTCTAACAAGAGTTGTGCTTTCTCAAACACAGCAGGAGATAAGGAATTCGGGAGTTCAACTCTCAAATAGCCTCCTTCACCTTCTTGCTCGATGACAGGTTCAAATTCACAAAGCTCCATCACAGCGTTCACTGCACCAAACGATACAGCTGAGACAGCAGCACATACGAGATCATGTCCATAAGGTCCACTTTCAGCATGTCCACTTAACTCAAAATCTATGATTTGTCTTTGCTCATTTCGTGTTACAAGCACCTGGATCATAAGGCACCCTTACGCGTTGATTTTTTCAACAGTAAGTTTTGTGTAAGGTTGACGATGACCTTGTTTACGCTTGTAGTTCTTTTTAGGCTTGTATTTGAATACAGTTACTTTGCGGCCACGGTCTTGTTTGTCGACTTTAGCCGTAACAGAAGCACCGTCAACGTAAGGAGCTCCGACTTTCGTGTCTTCGCCACCTACTACAAGTACCTTGTCGAACGTTACGTTTTCACCATTAGCAGCTTCAACTTTTTCAACGTAGATTGTTTGACCTTCTTCTACTTTGACTTGTTTGCCACCAGTTTCAATAATTGCGTACATACTTGCACCTCCTCTTGCACTCAGACTCGCCATGCAGGTGCTCCATCAGGAGCTTAAAAACCTGTTTTGAGCGGTTGTAGCACTTGGTGCTACGAGACATAACATATAGATGTTACCACCTCTAAAACAACCTGTCAAGAGACCCGTCGATATAAAAAGGTCGCTCTTGCAGGTTTTTCTGATCTCCTACATAACGGATGCGATAAGAACTATCGCTTGTACTATTATTAAGGACAAAGACTTCTTTGTAAAGAACAGATTTTAATTTTTCAACATCACATCTCTCCCTGAACTCGGAAAGGAGCTCAGGATCGACTTCAAGCACAATGACATCCTTATCACTTCTCCGGTAAGAAAGAAGTTCTCGCTCTAGCTGATAGGCCTTCGTTTCGAGTGTTAATACATGTCCTGCTCTTAGCTCTGATATCCGATAAGGAAGCGATGAAGAGGTGCGCTTTCTTGTTAGCTCTACTAGCCCAAGCCGAGTAAATCCGAGCACTTCAGAACGTACAGGGTCTTGCTTTAGTTCCTTCTTAAGAGCCGAAAGAACCCGCTGTTGATCTTTTGGATTTTTCATCGTGATAAAGTCGATTAAGATCATTCCAGAAAGGTTCCTAAGCCTCAGTTGCTTTGCGACTTCTTTAGCTGCTGCGACATTCGTCTGCAAAACAGATTGAGCCTTTGAGGCTTTCCCAACCCTTTTTGCTGAATTGACGTCGATGACCACCATCGCTTCTGTCTGATCAAGTACAATCTCCCCGCCACCTTGGAGTGAGACCTTCCGCTCGATGACCTTCTCCATTACCTGATTCGCAGTAAATGGCCAAGCATGAGTCGAATCTTTCCACTCACACTTCGAAGCAAGATAAGGGTAGCGGTGGTCGATTCGCCGTTTTACCCATTGTTCGTCCACCGCAATTGATTGAATTTCCTTTTCTCCGTATTGCCGGATCAACTGATCCGGAATGACAGGATCCTCAAAAGCAAGTACGGGCGGTTTCTGATTTTGAAAGGCTGTTTCAATCTCTTTCCATTCTTGTTGCAATCGACTGAAGGCCTCTTTCAATTCTGAATCCGTCATCGTTTTAGAAGAGGTTCGGAATAAAACCCCTTCTTCTCCGACACTCCAACTTGTGGCTAACGCCAGCAACTCTTCACGTCTGTCTTGTTCAATTTTCTTCGATACAGCGTGATAGTGCCCAAATGGAAGGTAAACGATGTGTTGCCCTGGCAGCGTTACATTTGCCGTTAATTGCGCCCCTTTATCTTCAATGGCGTCTTTTGTAACCTGCACCCACAATGCCTGGCCTTCATGAATCAGCTGTTCGATCCTTTTTTCAGAGTCTAATCTTGAAGCAGGGATTTCTGAACACTTCAAAAAACCAAGCTTATTAGGGCCAAAATGAACAAAGGCCGCTTGTAAGCTTGGTTCGATATTCACCACTCTACCTTTATAAATGTTCCCGATCAGATCGCCATCATCTTTTCTTGAAACAGATAAACGGTCCAAAGTTCCGTCATCCGTTACGATCGCCCATTTCTCTGATGGGAGCGTTTGAATATAAATATCTTTCATCTTCTTCACCTTTTCTTATGAAGCAAACCATTCTGCGAGTTCGCTTGCCTTAGCGCGAGATTGTTTCATCGTGAAATAATAATACAAACATTCCCCTTCATCTATCTGTGCCCGACTTTGATTAGGACGGGTGACAAAGATTTGATGATGGTTCCCTCGTTTGAATTGCCTGAAGATATGCATGACAGGGATATCCTCGTTCACGTGAATGGCACGGAGTTTACGAACTTTCTCTCCATTCTGTTCATGACGTTTCATTAGATACCGCAGAAAGGAATACTCTCTTTGCCTCCATTCTAGCCGATTTTCCCATAACAGGAAAGCAGCCAAAAAGATGGTGCTTAAAGAAAAGGGCAAGAAAACCATGGCCAGGATTAACGCAACCACCAGAAAACTTAGCGATAAGTATAATAGAATTTGCTGGGCGCGGACAAAGGGAAGGGCATAGGAAAGGGAAAGGAACAAGAGCTTCCCTCCATCAAGGGGCCAAATGGGTAATAAATTAAACAAAAATAATATCCCATTGTACAACAGCATCATTTCAATCGTTCCCGGTGACACCCAACCCGTGTACCCTAATAACGTAATGGCTCCCCATAGCCATGCGTGCTGTAAAGGCCCTGCCAAAACAACCAGTACTTCCTCATGAAATGGTCGTGTATGGTGTTCTTCTGTTTCCATCACGCCTCCAAAAGGCCATAGCATAACAGAACGAATTCTCCACTTAAAAAAGCGGGCCATCGCATAATGACCCAGCTCATGAATCCATACAAGGGAAAACATAATAACAAGCTGCCACAGGGAACCGGTCAAAATGCCGATTCCCAGCAGAAGCCAAAGCAACGGATGAACGTGAAAATGATTATTGATCAGCCTCGTCATGAACCTGGATCACCTCAATTGGATCAACGAATTGATCACCTTTTTGTATGGCAAAATAAACGGTCTCAGCCGTTCCATTTTCAGAAGGAGCCGTCTTTCCAATTACACTCCCAGCCGTTACCTGTTGGTACTGATTCACATTCACTTCAGATAAGTATCCATAGTGCGATTTGCTTCCATCTGCATGTTGAATAATGACGGTGTTTCCGGTATCTTCTTTCTTCCCTGCAAACTCCACCATTCCAGAACCAGAGGCATGAATCTCTTCTTGAGAGGAAGTTTCAATAACCACCCCTTGCCCATTTGTTTGAAATGATTCCCTTATACTCCCGCTCACAGGAAGAGCCAATTCACCCGCTGCCGTTGGAACCGCGTCCTCTTCTCCTGGAGATTGGGGAAGAAACGCCAACGGCTCACCAAACTTCTCCATATACCACTGATTCACGGCTGCAAATTGGAATTCTTCTGTTACGGCCTGATCGACCCATTCTTTTGGCCTGTCTAAATAGCCAACATCAAGTCTGTATAAGATCGCAACAGAGAAAAATAAAACACCCGCTATAACGCTTTTAAATAAGAAAGCCGTCAGAAACTGAGCATTTGCATTTGAACCTCGATCGCTTTCGGAAAAAGGGAAGTAGCCGTGTTTCTCTTCTTCTTGTACAGAAGGAACGATAGGAGTTGATGTAGATTTCTTTTCTCCTCCTACCCCTCGTTTCTTTTTCCGATCTGCGATTGATCTTCGAATATCTTTCACGTCTCTTTTCATAGCCTCTCCTCATTCCTTCATCCATTCTTTGTACAAGTTTATGTTGGACCTAGACAAGTTATGATTTAGGAGAAAAGATTAAAATGGATTTTACAAGTCTGTTAGGTTGAGAGGTACCAAAAAAGCTCCGTTCAGTGTGAAGTGTCACACTGAACGGAGCTTTCTTTCATCTTTATTACGTTTAAGAACGAATCCCGAAGAATCGTTTTACCTTTGATAGCATACTTTTATTCTCTTCTAATGATAACAAAGGCACAGATTCCCCTAGTATTCTTCTGGAGATATTGCGGTATGCCAGAGCTGCTTTCGTATTCGGTTGAAACGCTACAGGCTCACCGTGATTAGACGCTTTAATGACCTCATCATCATCAGCTACAATACCCAATAGATCAATAGATAAAATAGTGACTATTTCATCGACATCCAGCATGTCCCCATTTTGGACCATGTGGTTTCTAATACGGTTCACAATAAGGCGCGGTGCTTCCACATCCTCTTGTTCTAATAAACCAATAATACGATCGGCATCACGGACAGATGATTTCTCAGGCGTTGTCACAACAATCGCTTTGTCCGCTCCTGCCACAGCATTTTTATAGCCTTGTTCAATACCTGCTGGACAGTCAATTAATATGTAATCATAGTCCTGTTTCAGCTCTTGAACAATCGTCACCATTCCTTCTGGTGTTAAGTCTGACTTATCACTTGTTTGTGCAGCAGGCAATAACGATAAGTCCTCAAAACGCTTATCTTTTATCAAGGCTTGCTTGAGACGGCAACGTTCTTGAATGACATCTACAATGTCATAAATAATCCGGTTCTCAAGCCCCATCACCACGTCAAGGTTGCGGAGACCTATATCCGTATCAACTAAACACACCTTCTTCCCCATTAGCGCTAAGGCTGTACCGAGGTTGGCAGTAGTCGTGGTCTTTCCGACGCCACCTTTTCCTGATGTAATTACGATCGACTCACCCATTTAGCATGCTCCTTTCTACCCCTTTTAACTCAGGGCGCTTTTGTGTGAGAAGTTGCAAACGATCAATGATGATCTTTTCTTGTTTGTCATCGACATACCCGCATTCCATATACGCTCCCTCAGCCTCTTCATAATCTGGAGAGCGGCTTAAGAAGTCTGCAATTCGCAGTTGGTTCGGTTTCATATATGCGGCAGCGATCACAGCATTCTGATTTCCATTTACACCCGCATGGGCGATTCCTCTTAAATTTCCCATTACATAGATGTTACCTGTTGCCACGATCTTCCCTCCAGGGTTCACATCCCCTACGAGTAACAGATCACCGCGCACCTCTAACACTTGTCCACTACGGATGACTTTAAACACCGGATTCACTGCCCGGTCAATTTCCCACTCACGCGCTTCTTCCTTTGTCACGACGTTTGAGTAGATTTCATCTATCACAAGTTTATTATGGCGACGAATGACTTCAATCAGCTCATCTTTTTGCTCATTTGTTAGGTACCGATTTCCAACCTGGATATTTACAGTGATCATCGGCTGGTCTTCGTCTACATAGTTTTGAGAAATCTTTTGGTCTAATTCATAAAGAACATCGTTAAACGAACATGTATCATCAATGTGTAATGTCAGGCCGTCTTTTGTGCCTTTTATAGTAACGACTTGCTTCTTGGTACTCACGGAAGCTTCACCTCAAACAATATATTCGACTCTTGTTATCGCAATTCCTTTCGCCTATACGGCTTTCTGGCTTGCCAATTGCTCTTCTGACCACTTGTAAAGAAGAGATGGTACGAATGGATATAAAACGAGCGTGAAGACTAGATTAGCCAGTAAAGTAGGAATTAAACTCATAAGCGCGTACGTTTCCCATGTCATGACAAATCCTTGTACAGAGGAGTACAGGAAGAAGATGAGCGCATCAGCCATAGCTACACCAACGACACTCATTAAAATAGCTACAAACATGTTGGCGTGAAGAAGCTTCTTTAAGCCATGTACGATATACGCCGTAATTCCATAGGTAAACATATAGACCCCAAGTATATCGGTATACAGGAGATCAAACAGAAAACCAAATAAAATTCCATATAAAACGCAATAATACGTGTAGTCAAAATCGTAAAAGATCGCTATGTACACAAGAAAGACAAACACCCAATGAGGGATAATATAATAATCGGAAAGGAGCCATTCCTTTGGTAAGAAATCAGTAGCTGTTCCTTCTAATACAAGAAATAGCAGAAGAATGGCCGGAAGGATTAAACGCTTCATTGTCCATCCTCCTCTTCCCCTTCTGGGTCCTCTGGTTGCTCATCTAATTTTGGTGAAAACATATCTCGATCAATGACTGACACGTGATTGATTTCATAAAAGTCAGCTGCTGGTTCGACATAGGCGAGTTGAGTTAATCCATATTCATCGATTACGACTTCACGGACTTTCCCGATCTCTAACCCACTAGGGAACACGCCTCCCATACCAGAGCTCACCACAAGTTGCCCTTTTTCAATCTTGGCATCATAGGGGATTTCTTTCAAGAGAAGAGCCTTCTCTTTTTCATCATACCCGCCCTCAATTAAACCGTATTGGTTCTCATCTCCGACGACTTTAGCATGAATAAGGTTGTTTCCTCCGAAGCCACTTAACAACTGGATCGTCGATGTGACTTGAGAAGTACTTTGAATCTTCCCGATCATTCCTTTTCCAGTAATGACCGCCATCCCTTTCTTGACGCCGTGTTGCTCCCCTTTGTTAATGGTAAGTTGCTTATACCAACGCTCTTCAGGGCCACGGGCGATGACTGTCCCCTGAATAGGGGTGTAGTCTCCTAGACTTTCATTCTTATCGAGCATACTGCGTAGTTCTTTATTTTCTTTCTTCAATAACTGAATTTCTTCTAGTAAATTACGGTCCTCAAGCAGTTTCTGCTTTAACACTTGATTCTGCTCATATGTGTTCTTTACATCTTTGATGTTATCAAAGGTCCCTGTCACAAATTGCACAGGGGCATGAAAAGCTGTCTGAACCCAACCGATTGTATCTTGCAAGAACTGTTCCGGAAGCGTTAAATGATCCCGGTCTCTAATGGTAAATCCAATGAGCGCCACCAGGAAAATAATGCTTACAAGAATGAGAATCAGTCGTTTGTTTCGAAAAAATGATGGCATACCTTACACCTTCTTAATCCATGCTTCTAGACGCCACATTTGGCTGAGATCTGAAATGATGAATGTATTCTAACGATTTCCCTGTTCCAATAGCCACACAGTCCAGTGGGTCTTCAGCGACGAAGACAGGCATTTTCGTTTCATCACTAATGACGGTATCAATATTTTTCAATAAAGCTCCGCCACCTGTTAACACAATACCACGATCCATAATATCAGCCGAAAGCTCCGGCGGCGTTTTCTCGAGGGTATTCTTTACAGCATCTACAATTTGATCAACCGTGTCTTTAAGAGAACCAGCAATCTCTTCTGCTGTAATGGTAATCGTCTTTGGAAGACCCGTTACAAGGTCGCGTCCTCTAATATCTAATTCTTCATTTTCAGAAGGTTTCCCTGCTGTACCAATTTCCATTTTCAGCGTCTCAGCAGAGCGTTCCCCAATCATAAGATTGTATTGTTTGCGAATGTACTGAATAATAGAATCGTCCATTTCATCACCGGCTACACGAATCGATTGGCTCGTTACAATCCCTCCAAGAGAGATAATCGCGACCTCAGTCGTTCCCCCACCAATGTCTACAACCATACTACCAGTCGGCTCCCACACTGGCAAACCAGCTCCGATCGCAGCAGCGAATGGCTCTGCAATTGGAAACGCATCTTTAGCTCCCGCTTGTTTCGTAGCATCAATAACTGCCCGTTCTTCCACCATCGTAATACCAGAAGGAACACAGACCATGACATTCGGTTTTCTGGCAAATGATGAACGATTCTTCTGCGCTTGTTTGATGTAATACTTCATCATCGCTGCTGTTGTATCATAATCAGCAATGACCCCATCCTTCATGGGACGGATAACCGAGATGTTCGCAGGCGTTCTGCCGACCATGTTTTTAGCAGAGCTACCTACAGCCTGAATTTCTCCTGAACCCATATTCTTTGCAACAACAGAAGGCTCTCTCACGACAACCCCTTTACCTTTCAAGAAAACAAGCGTATTTGCTGTACCTAAATCAATCCCTAAATCTTGTGAAAAACCAAATCCAACCACCATACATCTTCCTTTCTATGACCAGATCGCGAACGTACTTAGTCGTTTCTTTATTCTTATTATGTAATGTTAGTCTTTATTTTCGTTCCCTCATTTCCATCAAAAGGAACTTCATTTTTTATCAAGTGAACAAGCGCCAAACGGAAGTCTTACAAAACTTCACGCCTGGCGCTTGATGACATTGGGTTTCTTTTCAATTATACGAAAAAAAAGTAGAAATAGATAGTAGTAATCGGGTCATTTTTTAAGGAATAGTCTGATTGAATGAGTGAAGGTGGAGGCTTGAACTGAATATAAGCGAACGTTTACAAATAACCTTTTTCTTTAAGCGAGACATATTTATGGTCACCAATGACAAGATGATCAAGGACTTCAATCCCTAACATCTTTCCGCACTCAATCAGTCGACGGGTCACTTGGATATCTTCTTGTGAGGGCGATGGATCTCCTGAGGGATGATTGTGGGCACATATAATAGAGGCCGCAGAACGTTTGACAGCTTCCTTGAACACCTCGCGAGGATGCACGATCGAGGCGTTTAAACTACCAATGAAAATCGTTTGTCGATGAACGACTTGATTTTTCGTATTTAAAAAAAGGACCACAAAGTGCTCCTGCTTTAAATCCTGCATCTCTTCCATGACATAATCAGCACCGTCTTCCGGGCTCCTTATGGTGTATCGTTCCGATGGCTTGTGAAAGTGAATGCGCTTCCCGACCTCAAGGGCAGCTAGAACATTCACAGCTTTCGCGTCTCCAATTCCTTTAATCGCTGTTAATTCTTCAATCGTTGCATCTTTCAACAACATTAATCCTTCAAAATGAACGAGAAGCCTTTGAGAAAGAGACATCACCGATTCATTTTTGGTACCTGTTCCTAACAAAATCGCCAGGAGTTCCTGGTTGGACAATTGACGTGCCCCCAATCGAATCAGACGCTCTCTTGGTCGATCCTCCTGGGGGACCTGCTTAATAAATACAGGCGCTTCTGGCACATCAACGCCTCCTTTCGCTTAATTCCCTGTTTGATCATTCTTGACTTCAGGCAGTAAAGGATAGACGCCATAAGCTTGCAGGGAGCGAACGACACGCGATAAAGGTAAACCAACGACATTGTTGTAATCGCCTTTGATTCCTTTCACAAGTGTAGCCCCGTACGTTTGAATACCATAGCCACCCGCTTTATCGAAAGGATCACCTGTTTCGATATAATACTCCATTTCATCCTTTGTTAAAGGCCAGAATTCAACCGTCGTCTTCTCTACAATAAACGATTCTTGTTCAGAAGATCGCAGCATAACACCTGTATACACTTCATGTTGCGCCCCACTCAACATAGAGAGCATTTCGTATGCTTCTTCTGCTGTTTTCGGCTTACCAAGAACCTTTCCTTCAAAGCTCACGATCGTATCCGCACTCAGAATAACCTCGTTATGTTCTTCAAGGTTGACCGTACGATTCTTGAGCTCTGCGAGTGCTTGGACATACGCGCGTGGATTGTAGAAAGGTAAGCTCGATTCATCAGCGTCCTGCTTTCTCGTTTTAAAGGGGATATGAACTTGTTCTAATAATTCTTTTCTTCTTGGAGAAGAAGAAGCTAAAATAAGTTGTGACATATACATCATCCTTTTCTAGTTGTAATCGATTCAGGGTATTATGATCATACCGTTTCTTTCCTCCTTACGCAAAAGGGTGAAAGCAATGATTACATTCTTTACTGTATTTTAATATTTGAGTTTAAGCTTACAAAAATGTAAATTCCCCTATCTTCCATGATCGGAAAATGGGAAAAAGCAAGCCCAACAGCTTGCCCTTCCCTTTATTTCAAAACGTTAAACTCCGATCGTAACAATGTTTCGCTTTGGCGAATACTAAAATCCAACTGCCAGGCTCCCATTCCACCTAACCGGTAGCCCCGAACAAGCTCAAACTTCGCGAGTAAGCTTCTAGGGTCCTCAAACCACACCTCATGAGTACGCCCTGCTTCATCCTTATACCGAAACCACGGAGCTTCTGATTGTTCATCATAATGGATGCTACTTTCATGCTGAATATACTTACTAATCGCATGTTGCACAGAATAAGCTTTCCCTTTTACCCCTTCCTTGCTAACCACCCAATCATAGGCATACATCGGAATACCAAGCATTAATTTCTCCCGTGGAACCACGGAGGTTGCAAAGTCCAACGTCTTCTTTATTTCTTGAATGGGAGCGATCGGTCCAGAAGCACCACCAAGCCAGTGCCAATTGTAGGTCATCAGGAACAGGCTATCTGCGTACCTTCCGAGCGTCTTGTAATCATAAGCAGCAGCGTAGGATGGTGATCTGCTCCCACTCATCGGAGGTACCGCAATATGCACCTCCATGTTATGAGGATGCAAGCGCTCACCCACTTGTTTTATAAAAGACGAGAACAGACTGCGGTCTTCCGGACGAAGTCCTTCAAAGTCGATAACAACCCCTTTATAATCGTGTCGGTCCAATACCATATAGAGGTTTTCAATCAACTTTTTTCGCTTATTTTCGTTCGCCATTAGATCATGAGCAAGCTCCGGATCAAAACCACTTCCACTTAAGTTCGTTAGCGTCGCGAATGGAGAAATCCCCTTTCTCCACGCCTCTGCAACACTATTATTTAAAGGAAGGGAGGATAAAGTCCCGTCCTGATTCGGATTATAGCTGAATAGATAGATCGTTGTTAAATACCTGCCAAGAGCACTCATCATTTCATCATTATACCCCTGGTCTTTTGGAATAAAGTACGCCCCCACTTTTACGTTCGTTTTCTCTTTTTGCGGAATTTGAAGGGTATCCCCCGTTAGGATTAAAGAAGAATGAAGACCGTTCAGTTCCATAAGCTCATCTATAGGAATCTGATGACGCTTAGCAATTTTATATAAAGAATCACCCGGTTGCACCATATAGGACTGACCAGGTATTAAAATGGACTGACCTTGTACAAGCTTACGTTCGCCAGGCATGCCATTCAGTTTCGCAAGCTGATCAGCCGTAACGTTATACCTATCCCCTATTTTATAGAGGGAATCCCCTTTTTGAGTAATATGAATAACTTCTGCTTTCATATGACCTCCGAACAAAAACAAACTGATACATAAAAGCACCCCCGTACAGATGGATCGATTCATCGTGTGTCCTCCTTTATGGAATACCTATAGGATGTCTAGGAGGAGTAGGTATTTATGCACTGTGTCCCTTCGAAGTTGAGAGAATATCCCCGTTCTTCTTCTTACAAAAAAGATGCTCCCCATAAGGAAAGCATCTGCTATGCTACTTCATATATTGTTCGTAAGCATACCATATGGACAGCATACTCGTTTGCATATTCCATAATCCTTGCGTGCTTTTGTTTTGCTGAAACGTTTCTGCTGCCTTGCCAAACTGATTAAACCCTTCCTGAATAGGAGCCGTTCGCTCTGATGCCTCATTAGGTATGGCTTGTTTCCAAGCCTTTACCTTAGATGTTACGTCTGAAACAGCGCCTCCTCCTGTGTCCATTAAGGATGTAGTGATAGGAAGGATCCCTTTCCATGACTCCATACCCGAATGGATCCACTTTCCTTCGGCTTGCGCGACTTTACGTTCCCCACTTGCGACGTGCCATTCCTTCACAAACGTCTCAAACCCCTGATCTTTCAAATAGGTCGCAATCTTCTCCCCGTTCTCCTTTGAGGACGCAACGCCTGCGAATAAATAAAACTGACCATCTCTCGGCCAAATAAATCCTTCAAGACCCTTATCAGAGAGGTTCTGCGACCATGTCTTTGCTTTCTCCTCCGTCGAGAAAATTCCCGCCTGTACCACAAAAGCAGAGACGTCAGGGAAAGCAATGGCCTGAGCGGTTCCGCCTGCAGCGGTTCCTTCCCCATTTTGAGCGGCACCAGTCTGAAGAGCAGGCATGGCAGGTTGAGCATTGTCTGCTGTACCATCGATCCCCCCGAAGATACGGATCATAATAAAACCAATCACTGTTCCAACCAGAATAGCTGAGGCAGCCGCTATGAGTAATTGTTTCATTTCAGATGGCAGCGAGAACGATCGTTTCTTAGATGGATAGCTCCGCTCAATGACCGGAATTTCTTCTTCGTCCTCATCTTCCCCTGTTTGTTTCTTCTTCTCTTGCTCCTCCATCCATTCTTCTATAGCAGATGCCTGCTCTTCTTTTGCGACGAACAGCTCATCTTTTACTTTCTGGGCTTTTACCTTCTTCTCTTTTCCTTCATGGTCTCGTTCAAGATAGGTATCCTCTCCATTAATGCGAACGGAGATCTTATTGTGCTTGTCCACATGCTCCCCTCATTTCTCTACTAGTTTGTTCCAATCTATCACAGCGTCAGAGAAAAGAAAGGCGAGTTGTGTCAGGTGGGGTTCTTGTCTTTTCGATAAATTCTTTCAAAAAGAACAAAAAAAGCCACCCTTTCTTAAAAAGGGTGACTACGGTGTGTCTGAATTTTCTTCGCTGGTAAGATCACCGTCTCCTTCAAAAGGCGACTCCTTCTGTGAAGGTTCTGGATAATGATACTGAGGCAATTCATCCTGCAAATCCCTTAAATCAGGCTCATAAAAGGCTGAGAATGTAACGAGGAAGGAGATTTGATCCGCTCCCTCTTCCATGCCTTCTGGCTGAAATTCGATTTCATCGAAACTGATTAAACGCGGAATACGCTCTAACTCCTCAAGAAAAAGCGTCAAATCACTGAAAGTCTTCGCCATAACCGTAACCTGATACGTGAGCGCATTCACTGAAGGCATAACTGGAGGGGCTTCCCTTTCTACTTCTTCTGTTTGCTCTTCCCCTTCAGCTGTTTCATCAGGTGTCTCACTCGCTGAATCATCCGTATTCTCCTCTTCCTCTACAACTGCTTCAATTTCCTGATCGCCATTTAAGCTGACCGATTCAATAAACGTTCCTGACACATTTTCAGCTCGCTCCATGGCTAAGATTACCTGGTCTTGTACAGGGAGAACAGGAAGCTTCTGCTGCAGTTCTCGTGATGTTTGTAGCGTAAGGTCCTGCTGCTCCATTTCCTGGTCAGCAAGAGAGTTAAGAATTCTTTCTTCATTCTCTAGGGAAGTCTCTACCCGCTCAACCTCTTCTAACGCCGGGTCCACATAGAGGGAGTGAACACCCCAGTACACTCCGAGACATAATATAACAAGGATGACTACAACGATCGTATGTATCCGGGTCCACTCAATCCTCATCTTCACGATCCCCCTCTTCCCAAAGATCTTTATCAAGTGTCACTTCATATTCTGCTACATACCTTGGTCTGTATTGAGTAGGATCTAAATCTTCTTCGAGCACATTTGACGTAATTTGTTGAACCGAAACATCAGATACGTAATCTTCGTCTATTAAACGATTGGTGTAGGCCGCCACATCCTGAAAATCGTCAAAGCGAACATAAAGAAGGAGTGACTGCGGGCGAACGTATACGTATCGCTCAAAGAACCCCCGCTCAGGAAGCAAGGAAACCATGCGTTCAAGTAATGATACTGCAGGGAAGAGGTTGCTCTCTAACGCTTCAACCGATCGCTTCAGTTCACGACGATTCGTTTGAACCTCATCTTTCAGCGCTTCTTGATACTCCTGTTGCTGTACTCTCACCTGTTGAATTTGGCTATTTACATCTTCTACTTCATCTAGTGCAGCCTGCTTGTCCATGTAAAGGAGAAGCCAGATCAAAAGAAGGGCAAGCAATGCGACAAGACCTAACAAATAAGGCACTACATTTTGTTTCTCTTTCTGTTCGAGTAAGTTAATTTCTACCTTCATAACCCTTCGATCCCCCTCAAGACTTCCATCTTTCTATGGCTTCAATGCCAGGCCAACACTCTCTGCATAGCGAAATGGAATGTCCTCATCCCTTTCAGCTGAATACTCACCCGGTTCAATCATTCTCACATCAAGATTAAAATGGATATGACACTTCTTGTACACATCCTCTAGCCACGGAAAGTCACCTGATATTAATAGATTCGTAACAGCTGACTCCCCGTTTGTAACAGAGTAGCGATAGAAGTTCATGATCCGCTCTACTTCTCTCATTTGTTCATCTATGTAAGCATCCAATTCTTTCTCATTCCCCGTCCAGCGAACAGCATCATCATCCGTGTGAGGAACTTCCCAAAGCGATTCATCCAATCCACTCTTCATGTAGCGTGTAAAATGAGGATGATCGTCATGAAAGACCGTAATGACAACACCATCCATATTCCACTGAAGCGTTAAGAGATGATCTTCAGGACGCGCATAATCTAAATCGTAATATAGCCGGTACAAAGATAAAAATGTTAAATCCGCTACAGCTGGCTTTGTATTCGCTTCAAGGAGAGCTAACTCGAAGTCCCGGATTCTGGTTTCCGGATAAGCAAAAAGGAGCACTTCATTCATATTCACCTTCTCCTCTAACACCACATAGTCAAACACAGGCTCTTCAAAAGGAAGATGTAAAGATTCACCAAGTTGCATATATAAATAGCCCTTCACTTCATCGGCTGTTTTTAGATCATTGGGAATATGAAACGGTTTAATGATCACGGACGCATCGGGTACGCTAAAGTACACCTTCTTCTTCCGCCACTCTTTCTCTTCAGCGAGTTCTGCTATAACAGCATTTAAGGCTCTCTGGTCAATCACTTTCCCCTCTTCAATAATCCCACTTTCAAGATAGCGTTCCCCGTAATCCACTACACCGGAGAAATCCGGAGTCTCACATTCTATGTATCGGATGACATGGTCTTTAAATATAATGTTAACTCTCTCTTTCGATTTCTTAAAACCTAGCATAATAGGTCACCTGCCTTTATTCCTAGAATAATTGAAGATACCACTCAATGATAGAGGAACCGAAGAAATAAGTCGTCAATGCCCCCAAAACAATATAAGGACCAAAGGGAACAGGCTTTTTCCGATCTATCTTCTTGAATAAAAGAAGCCCTCCGCTAATGATCGATCCGTACAAAGTAGATAAAAAGAATGCTAGAAGAACGCCCGGCAATCCAAGCACAATGCCAATAACGCCAAACAACTTCATATCTCCCCCGCCCATACCGCCTCGGCTGACTAAAATGATAATCATAGTTAAAAGGAAGCCAGTTAATCCACCAGCAATCGGGTTCCACCATGGCTCTAGTGGAGAGATGATTCGTCCTATGATAAGGAGCGGTAGGAAAAAGAGTAGGATGTTGTTTGAAATGAGCATATAATTGAGATCCGTTACCGTAATAATGACGAGAAGAGATGAGAAGAGCAGAGCGACAATTAGTTCTGTTGAGAAACCAAAACGTATGAAGCTGTATGCATACAAAAACCCCGTAGCCGCTTCGACTATCGGGTAGAGGGGGGATATTTTTGTTTTGCAGTTGCGGCATTTACCTTTCAAATATGTATATGATAAGACTGGTACTAAATCATACCAAGCTAATTTATTTTTACAGTACTGACAAATTGAGCGCGATTGGTCAAACATTTGTTTTTTAGGTACTCTTAGACCTACCACGTTAAAAAAAGATCCTATAATAAGACCTAATAGCAAAAAGTATATTATAAATAAAACATCCATCAACGCATCCCCAATATATGTAAGTTATAGATCCCTCAGCGAGGGATCTATGTTATCAATCATATTAATTTCCTGAAGATGTAACATCACCTACACTACCTCTATCTAATGAAGACACATCTCCACTAACAGTATACTTTTCACTAGACACCGTTACTGTGTAAGTCGTTTCTCCAGTAGAAGCTCCATCAGCATCCGTAGCTGTAGAAGGCGTAACGCTGCCTGTAAAGCCTTCCCTATTCTCTAAATAACCTGCAGTAGCAAGTTCTTCTAAAGTTTTTTCAGTGTCCACTCCTTCAGATGTCTCCATCAGACGATAAGCTTCTACAGCTTGTTCAGCAGTCCTAATCACTGCATCCTTCTTGCTATTCTCAACAACATTCGCAATACTAGGAATCGCAATCGCCGCAATAATCCCTAAAATAACAATAACAGCAAGTAGTTCAACAAGTGTGAAACCTTTCTCATCTTTGTTCATCAATTGACGAAACTTCTTTAACATGAGTTTGTTCTCCCCTTTTTCTATAAGAATAATTATGACACCATCATTACAAAAACGACCACATCATCAACACGGATTTTGTCATGTCTGGTCGGTTGCACTACTCGCTCCAGGGTGGCTAAGTGCCCATATACAGCCAGCCTTTCGTCGCTTCCGGTGGTATCTTCGTACGTGTGATCATCTATATCCATTATAGTAAATACGTCTCATTATTACCACTATTATCTTATGAATTTAGCACATTTACCCAATTTGTTCGAAGATCGAGAACATCGGAATGGCAATGGCTGCTACAATGCCCCCGACAATAAGCGCCAGGAAAGCGATCATAACAGGCTCTATTAAACTCTTAATTCGATCGGTTGCATAATCTAGTTCTGATTCGTAAAAATCCGCAACTTTCCCGAGCATATGGTCTAAAGAACCAGAGCTCTCCCCAACGGAAATCATTTGAGTGACAAGAGGAGGAAAGATCCAATGATTTTTCATGGGACCAGCCATTGATTCCCCTTTTTCTAGGGACTTTCTTGTCGTTTTAAGGACCGATTCGACAACTTTATTTCCGACAATGCGTTCTGTGATATAGACCGCCTGTAAAATAGGCACAGAGCTGTTAAACAAAGAGCTCATTGTTCGGGTCATACGGGCTAACACCGATTTTTGTATGAGAGGACCAAATATCGGAATTCTTAATTTCATAAGATCAAGCCCATAGGAAAATCGCGGGTACTGTTTCATATACCGAATTACCCCGTAAGCAAGGAGTGGAATAACGATGAACAGCCACCACATCTTTTGAGAGATCTCCCCAAGGCTCATGACAAACTGAGTAATCGGCGGGATGTCTCCACCAAAGGAGAGAAACATGTCCGCAAATCTCGGCACGACGAAACTTAATAGGAAGATGACGATTCCAATCGCAATTACTAGAACGACTAACGGATAGGCAAGCGCTGAAATCACCTTTTGACGCGTGTCATATTGCTTCTCATAGTAAGCTGCCAGGCGATCTAAGATTTCATCTAAATTACCTCCCGCTTCCCCTGCCCGGACCATATTCACAAACAGATCAGGGAAAATCTTTTGGTGCTTTTCTGCAGCATCAGAGAACGATAATCCACCCTCTAGATCTTCTGCAATCCCGGTAAGCGCTCGCTGCAGCGCCTTACTCGACGTTTGATCTTTCAGAATGTAGGTCGATTGAATAAGCGAGATACCAGATTCTAGCAGCGTCGCAAATTGGCGAAGGTAGATGACAAATTCTTTATTTTTCACCTGACTGCCGATTTGAATATCCTTATATAAAATGCTATTTAGTTCATTAATCGTTGCAACGGTCATTCCGTCGTCTTTTAATTTGCCGACCGCTTCACGCTTTGAATCCGCCTTAATACGGCCTTCTTTCATCTTCCCTTTAGACGTACGGGCTTTGTACTTGAAGTAAGCCATCGCCTACTGCCCCCTCTCTTCTAAAAACGGGGCCGCCGCTTCTGTTGTGATAACCCCTTCCTCAACTAAAGCACGAACAGAGAAATCAAGGGTGTGCATCCCTTGTGCTTTCGACGTCTGGATGATGTTTGGAATCTGGTGAATCTTCTCGTTCCGGATTAAGTTCTTCACAGCAGACGTATTCATAAGCACTTCCGTAGCTGCCCGCCGTCCTTTCTTATCCTTACGCTGAAACAAGCGCTGGGATACGATCGCCTGCAGGACGCTTGCCATCTGAATGCGGACTTGCGTTTGCTGGTTCGGAGGGAATACGTCAATAATTCGATCGATCGTACTCGCCGCTCCGGTCGTATGCAGCGTACCTAGCACAAGGTGACCTGTTTCTGCTGCTGTGATCGCTGTTGAAATCGTCTCTAAATCTCTCATTTCACCCACTAAAATAACGTCCGGGTCCTGACGTAAACAAGCGCGCAGCCCATTGGCGAAGTTATTCGTATCAAACCCGACTTCCCTCTGATCTATAATCGAATACCGATGAGAATGTAAATACTCAATCGGGTCTTCTAGCGTAATAATATGGCGTCGCATGGAATTATTCATATAGTCAATCATGGAAGCGAGAGTGGTAGATTTACCGCTTCCAGTAGGCCCGGTAACAAGCACGAGTCCCTGAGGCTTTTCAGAGATTTCCCTCAGTACATTTGGCATATGTAAGGCATCTAATGTCGGAATTTCCGTTGGGACGATTCGAACTGCAAGGGACACACAGTTCCGCTGATGATACGCATTAATGCGGAAACGAGATACGCCTGGGATTCCATAAGAGAAATCAACCTCTCCCGTTTCCTCAAACTTCTCCCATAAGGTTTCAGATAATATAGCTCTCGCCATGCCTTCTGTATCATCTGGTCGCATCGTTTCTTTCCCGTACTGCTTTAAATCACCGTGAAGGCGAAAGATCGGAGGAACACCGACCGTGATGTGGATATCTGATGCTTTTAATTCAAACGCTGCTCGTAACAATTTCTCAAACCGCTCTTTCACGACAACACCTCCTTACTCACTTTTCGCTACACGCAATACTTCTTCTGTTGTGGTATAGCCTTGTTTCACTTTTAACAGCCCGTCATCGACTAAGAAGATCATTCCTTTCTTCCAGGCGTACTCCTTAATCTGAGACATTGACTTGTTGTTCATCATCATATTCCGAATCGTTTCATCGATCGTCAGTACTTCCTGAATCGCCATACGCCCCCGGTAGCCTGTGTGCTGACAGCTGTTGCATCCTGTTCCTTTATAGACCGTATCTGCTTTTAATCCCCGTTTACGGAATAAATCTTGTTCAACTTCAGTTGGAGTATAGCCTTCTTTACAATCACGACAGATTTTCCGAACAAGCCGCTGGGCAACAATGCCTGACACTGAAGACATGACAAGATAAGGTTCAACGTCCATATCGATTAAACGAGGGATCGTAGCAATCGCACTATTCGTATGAAGCGTACTGAACACGAGGTGCCCGGTTAAAGAAGCTCGAATCGCAATCTCAGCTGTTTCAGAGTCCCTGATCTCACCGACCATAATAATGTTTGGATCCTGTCTTAAAATCGACCGGAGTCCGGCTGAAAAGGTAAGGCCGATATTGGCATTCACCTGAACCTGATTGATCTTCTCAAGCTGATACTCAACCGGATCCTCTACCGTAATGATATTAACATCATCTGTGTTCAAGTGATTTAAAGAGGCATAGAGGGTAGAAGATTTCCCTGATCCTGTAGGGCCTGTAATTAAGACAAGTCCTGAGGGCTGGTTCACTAGTTCCAAGTAACGCTTGTAATTGACCTTGTTAAAGTTTAAGTCTGATAGTTTCCCCATCGCACTGCCTAAATTCAGGATTCGGACTACGATCTTTTCCCCATATACAGTCGGGAGAGTGGAAATACGTAAATCTACTGCTGTGTGATCAATGACCGTCTTAATCCGTCCATCTTGAGGTAACCGAACTTCTGTAATGTTTAAATTAGCCATAATCTTTACACGTGCCGTCAATGAATTTTGCATCGTTTTAGATAGAGCCTGTTCCGTCCGAAGCACACCGTCGATTCTATAACGGATCAAGACTTTCGTTTCCTGAGGATCAATATGAATGTCACTCGCCCTCATTTGTACACCTGCTTGAAGGAGCTGATTTAACAGCCGAATCGCCGGGGCATCATCCGGGTCGTCCGATGGCTCGAGGTCTTCCCCATTGTTCAGATTGTAATATTTATTGATCGCCTGATAGATTTCATCCTTCGTCGCGATAACAGGTGAAATACGGAATCCTGTCGAGATCTGCAAATCATCAATTGCATAATAATCCATCGGATCATTCATCGCGACGACAAGTTCATGATCTTCTTTACTGATAGGAATCAAGATGTTTCGTCTGGCAAATTCCTTCGATACAAGAGATAACAGATTTGTATCAATTGGATATTGATAGAGCGAAATCCGGGGTGTGCCCAACTGAAATTCCAATACTTCAATTAACTGTTGCTCGGTGATGTACCCTTTATCAAGTAAGACGTCTCCTAGCTTCTGTCCACCCTCTTTCGTCTCCAGTGCTTCTTTAATTTGTCCCTCTGTAATCATATCTGCTTCTTTTAAAAGGTCACCCAGACGTTTACGTTCTGCCACTTGTTATTCTCCTCACTTTCTCTCCGTACGGAAAATGCGAACTCAATTGGGTAGAGTCCGCATTCCTAAACCGTTATTCCCCTTTGGATGGACCTTCATCAGGGCTCCATATTCCACCTGTTCCATCAGTATCTTCTCCGCCGTTTCCTTCAGTCGATCCTCCAGAGGTCCCATCATCTTCCCCTTCACCCGAGGATTCAGCAGGATCCTTGCTTTCTTGTCCACCTTCTGATCCGCTCGTTTCGCCGTCTTCATTTCCGTCATTCTGGCCATCACTGTTTTCTTCATCGCCACTCTCACTATTGCCACCTGATTCAGCTTCACCATCTGATAGAGATCCGTTTTGATCCGTCCCGCCATTTTCAGATGTGACAGGTTCAACTGGTTCCGGACGTTCCTCTAGTTTGTGAACAGGTGCATAATAGTCCTGGGTGATAAATTCTGAATCAATAGCTACATTGTCCTGATCATAAATCTCACGGTACACATCATAGATCAGTCCCGTCTCCCCATCACGCTTCACATCTATTCCAGTAGCAAGATCACTATACTGGATAATGGTACGAGGTTCTATTTGGCGCTCATTTTCAATAAGTACGTCATAGCTATAGGAGGTCGGATACCCTATAATCTGAACGGAAAGCGATTCTTCGCTTACTTCCATTTCAATTCGGTACAAGGACTCATTAGGATTGAAGAAAACAAAGTCATGACCTTCATCTAGGTCTAAGCTCGCTTCTCTCCCCTTTTGGGCATAGGAAGGAAGATGCTGACTAATATGACGTTGGATAATTGAGAAATTGGTCTTTAGGACAGCTCCATATAAACCTGACGCCACTACATTCAGGGCAGGTTGCTGGTGTAGAGGAACATCACTGACTTGTTCAAGCAATGAAACATTTGTACGTGGTTCAATGACTAAACCATCCAATTCATTTGTGTATGTAAACACGTCAACTCCATCAGGTATGGGTTGCTCGAATTCCGCTATCACTTTGTAGAGGGATTCTGTCCCTGCGCTCACGTAATCATAGACCGAATAGGTTAAAGGCTGATCCGCTAGCACTTCCACTTGTGACTTTATGTCAGCAGTGAGTTTATCAAGCAGAAGATTATCATACACATCCTCACCAAATGAATCCTTCTGCTCTTCTAAAGCTGACGGGTTAAACCGAACAGAAAGGGGGGTAGCACTCCCATTTTGTAAGCTGTCTAATGTATCCGCTACGCCCACCGTTAAGAAGTCTTCTGATAAAACAATCGTTTCGTCTTCTGTCAGCATTTCAACCGGATGAACATCGAGCCAGTCCTGCACTCTGTTTCGAAGAGCCGTTTCAGCTTCTTGGCGAGTCATTCCGTCCACCGGTATCTCCCCGATTGTTGTTCCTTCTTCATATGTTTTAGGCCCTGCCATGACAACATCATAAGCAAATGCCCCACCAACAGAGAAACCATAAATAAACAGGGCCATTGCAAGGAGGTACATGAAAAATTTCAAATCCCACCGTTTATCCACAACGCATTCTCCCTATCTTATATGGTTTAGCCTTCAACACTCATCGTCAAATCAACGACTACACTTGGGCCTTGATCCTGGGCAAGCTTCACATCGTCTTCTGTAAGCTCGTCACCCTCGTTAAATAAAATATTGCCACGAGCATCGACGATATCTTTTTGAACCACTTTTCCTTTAAGGAGCTGTAGCTGTTTGTTGTGAATGCCTTCAAGTTTTGAAGCAGGCTTTTCTTTCTCCTCTTCTTCTACAACCTCTTCCACCTCTTCAGAAATAAGAGACGCAGAAGCTGACTCTTCCTCTGGGGTAACTTCTTCTACAAGCTCAAGCTGAGGTTCAACATCTTCTGGAACATCTTGATTCCATGCCCCTGTTGTCTCTTCACTTACAAGCGTACTTTCTAGCTCATCTTGGACAGAAGAGGCTGGCTGATCTTGTGGTACCGGTACAGGCTCAGCAGGAACGGTCTCTTTTACTTTCTCCTCTGCAGCTACAGCCACCGGCTCTTTCGTTACCGTTTCTTGTTGAGTAACTTTAGCTGGTGCCGATTCAGGTTCCCCTGTCAGTTCTTCAAGCGTTGTCACATGCTGCGTTAACGCTTCTTCGCTAACAATGGTCATATGCTCGCTGTAGGTCACAACTGAGGCACTTTCTAGAACCACTTCTTCATTCCCCATTTGTACGGATGCTGCGATTACTTTTCCAGTATCATCATTCACGTAATACTCCGTGACTTCTCCAATCAATTGTCCTTTACGAGTCATCACTTTAGAACCGATGATCTTCACTTTCTTATTAATTAACTCGTTTGCAATCGGAATCTCATCAAGGTCTAGAATCGCGGTTGTACTCTCAATTGTGACCGCATATTCCCCAACCCCGATTACCTTTTTAAACGGAATCGCTTTTACACTAACTTGCCAATCTTTATGTTCAATCGTTAGAAAATCAACATGTCCTTCGTCTGGATTAATGACAAGTGACTTAACTCTGCCGACTTCCTTTCCATCTACGATACTAATAATGGGCAATTCCGTAATTTCATGACTTCTTTTCATTGTTCATCACACCTATTTCTTTAGTAGTCTATGAATCTAAATTTTCTTTCGCGAAGTCTTGTATATACTCTAATTCAGCTACAATCATTGGATAATCTGAAAACTTGTCCAAAAGCTCATGGGTCCATTCATTTAATTTCTGATAATGCTGGTGCTCTATATGATGCTGCAAAAGCAGGGAGGCAAAGGTGTAATAGTCCTGGTCTGGCAGGGATGGTTGTAAAAACTTTTTAACGTACTGTGCATAATCGTCAGAGGACAAGATCTCTTCCTGAACCATAACTTCTTCTACAAGAGAATGAAGCATTTGCGTCTGGAACACACTCTTTAAAGGCTTCGCTATTTCTTCAGAAGGAGCTCCTTCTAAAGGAACTTCATCTTCTAGTGCATCTGGCTCATGATCAACCCACTCTACCATTTCAAATGCAGACTCATTACCTTCTAGTTCTTCGACTTCATCTTCTTGCTGAAAATCTTCATCGTCTAACGGCTCAAGGTCTTCCAGAACTTCCTCCCTAAGCGCCAATTCCTCTTCTTCATCCAACTCTTCTAGAGGCTCGAGTACATCTTCTTCATCAACCCATTCAGGAGCAGAATCTACCACTACATTCCCCTCGCCCCGATCATCTGTATAACCTTCATCAATGACCTCTAGGATAGAGGAACGATCCTCAAAGGAGTCCCCTAGAGCGTGTTCTTCTTCTGCCTCATCTTCTTCCATCCAATCAGAACGCGCGGCTAACAACTCTTCCTCAGGAGAAACAACTGGTTCATCTGTACTTAAAGGTTCCTCTTCTATTATGACATCTAATTCTGCTGGTTCTTCTTCGTCGCTTGCATCTGGTTCAACGTCTGATAACTCTTCTGCAAGAAGAACATCCTCTTCTTTACTATCGTCAGAACGGTTGTCTACTTCAACCGTTTGAGACACAATCAGATCTTCTTTCTCAACATCCATCTCTTCCTCAGCGTGTGCAACAGGTTCGATCTCCTTCTCTTCCTTATGTACAGCTTCATTTGAAACGGACGTATCACGGACAAGAACGAACTGCTGCAAGCGACGGTTTAACAATAATGCCGTTAAGAAAGCTAATAATACTAGTATCAAACTGCTTTGCCACCAGGCGAACGTGACCTTTGATGCATAAGTGGCCAAAGCGATTAATGCAGAAGCTCCGATTAAATAGAACTTCCCTTTCCGATCGAGTTGTATAGGTATGTAAGAGGCTCCTACTAAAAGAATGCCAACCGCAATAAGAGCGCCGATATATCCAACCACAATCTCACCTCTTCCTTAATTGGAAAAATGGTATCCTTCATCATCCAACAAATTGCTTATCAAGAAACTTCCATCAAAATTTTTGTAAAAAAATGGTCCTATAACCACCAGAGAGTGAATATGTAATGTTATAGAATCATTGTATAATAAAGTCAACCCATTTAAAAGGTCCTATTTCGACATCCGCCCACCGATAATGAGACCTATATTTCTTCCAAATTCACGATTTTTATAAAAAGAGATCCACAGAATTGAATTTTTTTAATTCCCTATTAAAAAACGGCTGAGCTCCTCACTCAGCCGCTTCTAACACCCGTTCATAGCTTGCTACTTTGTTTCGACCTTGCTGTTTCGCCCCCACATACATGGCCCGGTCTGCGTGGCGTACGAGTTCAATCGGACTTTCGCAATCTTCAGGGAAGGTCGCGACTCCCACACTTCCTGTGAGCCACACCTCTATATCCCCTTGCTGGTCGGTGATGTGTTCTTTCAGTCGGAACGGGACAGAAGAGATCTCGTGACGAAGCTTCTCTGCAATCGAGAGTCCCTTCTCTCTCCCTGCTCCTGGTAAGAAGGCTACAAATTCTTCTCCCCCATACCGTGCAACCGTCCCATCATTCCCTACGATATGTGATAAGCGATTCGCTAACTCACAAAGAGCTTCATTACCACTTTCATGTCCATAAGCATCGTTTACTTTCTTAAAATGATCCAAATCTAATAAAATAACAGAGGCGCATTCCTCTTCCTCTGATTGTTCGCATCTGTCAGCGTAGTCGCTGACGAGGTCTTCAAAGTAACGATAATTATACAGTTTCGTTAACGGACAAAGTTCACTTTTGCGCTTCGTTTCTTCATAGTGCCGCGCATTTTGAATGGCTACGGCCATATAGTTCGATAGGATCCCTACTAGCATAAGGTGGAATTTCTCATACGAGCGTTTCCTCGTAGAAGCAATGGTAATGATTCCTTCTATTTTGTTATTACGCTCAATGGGTACAGACATAATGCTCTCTACTTTTCTAGGAATAAGATCCGATTGAATCTGCTTCCATTGCTTCCTAGATTGATAGAGAATAGGTTCACCCTTAGCCAACACACCTTGACTAACCCCCTCGTATGATGAAAACTGAGGATTTTGAAACCCAATGCTTTTGCCACCATCGAAATATCGGATTAGTTCAAGATGATCTTGATTTTTTCGATCGAATATATAGATATAGTCAACGTGAAAAAGGACCGTTAAACTCTCGACGAATCGGTCCAACACTTCATCAACTTTTAAGCGACCTGTAAGTTCTTGACCAATTGAATTTGCCTGCTGTAAGTATTCGTTCACATGTTGACTGGCATAATAGAGCGTTAATATGAGGGACAACCCAACAAAAGGAAGCCCAACATAGTAGATTGCCGCAGCCCCAATTTCCATATATAAAACGTACAAGACAAATCCGATCGGCATTACAATCGCTGTATTCCCTAAATCCCAATAGAACTCTTTATCAAAAATGGATCCTTTATTCCCCAGAAAATAATTTCGTACAAAATAGATCACAACATGATTCAGAATGAACTGAGCTACAGCATACCCGATGATGGGGATGGCATCACTAGGTGTGTTAAAGGCTGATGGTCCATGGGTCCCCCCTAATATATAGTAGAAAAGGGCAGAGCCAAGGGACACAAATAGGAACATGGTCAAATTAAGAGGAAGCTTATACCAATAGGCTCTCGAGAGTTTTACTTTTGAGATCGAAACAATATAAGCAAGCTGAGTCATGATCATTTCGAAAAACAACCCAAAATACAAAAATACAGCAAGACTTATGCCATGAATGAAAATAATTGGGCTATTATTAATTACAATCGGAAATAGTGCTACTATGACGATCATAAATGCGAAGGAGAGAAGATCAAATTCCCTGCCTTGCGTCCCAGGGTTTGTTACCATATAAACGGTCGCTATAATCCCCGGCCAGAGTATTGCCCATATACTCCACAATGCCACTGTCTTCTGTTTTGATATCATCCCTCGCATCTCCTATCCCCGTCGCTCAAATCTTGTACTCCTCCGTTTATCGCTAGCCTTATTTAAGGTAATATTTAGTAAATACTAATACTTTTATCTTAGCACAGAACACCTATTTGTTCAAAAATTTCTGAATAGTTATGCTCATCTATTCAGAAATTTTTTGGATAAATTCTTTAACCCACGGGATCCAATAGAGGGACCCGGCGATAACTAGAACCTCTTCCTTAGAAGGATCCCATCTGTTATTTATATACGCCTTCCAATCTGAAGCTATTTCAGGATTTGAACTTGTAGAGAACGATGCGAGGTATTCAGGGCTAGAGGATCTTGCATGATCAAAGGTCGTGAATACGACTCTATCAAAAGCCTCTTCTAATAAAGGGATCATTTCAGCCAGGGGCTTATCCCGTAGAGCACTGTATAACAACGTTCTCTTCTTATCCGGATACAACTTACGAACTGTATAAATTAGCGACTCAGCCCCTGTTACATTATGCGCTCCGTCAATAATAATGGTGGGATTACTCGAAACCGTTTCAAATCTTCCTTCATACTCCACATCCCTAAACGACCTCACTGCCTGATCGATATGTACCCCTTCCATAAGTGATAGCCCCATTAAAGCCAAACTACTATTTTTCTGCTGGTGCTTCCCAGGGAGAGCGACACGGACCTCATCTATTTCATCCCACTCAGAGATAAATGAATATGCTTCTCCTATCTCCTTGATTGTAAATACCTCTCCCCATTGATAAAGGGGCGCATTCTTCTTTGCAGCCGTATCTTTCACAATCTGCTTCGCTTCTTCTTGCGTCACACCGGAAACAACAGGCGTTTCTACTTTAATAATCCCAGCCTTTTCAGATGTTATGGCTTCTATTGTATCCCCAAGAAAAGCTGTATGGTCCAGGTCAATCATTGTAATGATACTAAGGATCGGTTCGAGGACATTTGTAGAATCGCCCTTCCCTCCCATTCCAGCTTCAAATAAACTAATTGTTGCATAGTCACGAGAAAAGAGAATCGCCACCATAACAAGAAGTTCAAACTCAGACGGACCATCCTCATGTTCATCCATTTCCTTCACAACAGGGTACAGGCTATTGATATAATGGATAAAACGAGTTTCTGATATGGGTTCGTTTTGAAGAAAGATGTGTTCCCGAATCGTCTTAAATGATGGCGATACAAAACTACTTACTCTAAAGCCCTGGTCCATTAAGGCCTGCTTCATAAACGCAAGCGTTGACCCTTTCCCATTTGTCCCAGCGATGTGTACGGCTTTTATATCTTTATGAGGATTGTTCAATGCCTCGAGCATTTTATACATTCGGTTAAACCCGGGTTTAATTCCTAACCCTTTTCGGTCATTAAAAAATTTTTCGATTTGTTTCATCGTCGTAAACATATATGTACCTCCATTCCATCTTTATTTTATCCTATAATAGGATAGGTTCCAAAAACAGTTCCTATAGTAAGTTTAGGATGGGGCCGCCTGCTTTTGATGAGTGCTTGGGCTTGCCCGGGGACAACTCGCTTTCCTGCGGGGAGCTGGGGAGCCTCCTCGATCGCTATTGCTCTCTGTGGTGTCTCCCCTAGGCTCCTTACCCCGCGGGAGTCTCGCAGTCCCCGGGCAATCCCTTCCTTAATTTTACTAACGGCCCCTCCTTAAGGAGGGGTGAGATCACTCGCCGCCTACTATGATTTGGCAACGTTATACTTTATAAAAGCTACCTTATAACGGGGATACACCCACTACACAACTCATCACATAAAGGAGTGATTCTATGCACGGATGGATCGTTTATAACGGGCATTTGAGAAGCCCTAAATTTCTAGGTTACGCTAAGCTGATACAAGAGGCTGCGCAGGGTAAGGGTGTTTCAATGGACATTTATCAGAATCAAGAACTGCTGAGTACCCTTTCTAGTCATGGTATGGACATTACCGGGGTCTCTCTAAAAGAGCGCCCTGATTTTGTTATATTTGGCGACAAAGATATCTTGCTTGCGCGTCAGCTAGAGGCAATGGGGATTCCTGTCTTTAATTCAGCCGCTTCCATCGAGGCCTGTGATCATAAAGGCTTGATGTACCAACAGTTAGCTTCTGCAAGGCTTCCTATACCGCAAACCATTTTAGGGCCTAAGATCTTTATAAAAACAGATGATCTTAATCTGAACCATCTGATCGATGAGGGAGAGAAATTAGGTTTTCCTCTTATTATAAAAGAAGCGTATGGATCTTTTGGTGAGCAGGTTTATCTTGTACATACGAAAGATGAAATGATAGAGAAGGTAAAAGAAATTCACAATCGACCCTTCCTTCTGCAAGAGTTCATCTCGGCTAGTTATGGACGGGACGTGCGTCTTAACGTAGTCGGAGAGAAAGTGGTGGCTTCTATGCTTCGGTACTCGGAGAATGATTTTAGGGCTAACATAACTACGGGCGGGAAGATGGAACCTTACACTCCTTCACAAGCAGAGGAAGAGCTTGCGATCAGAGCAAGTAAGGCGATTGGAACCGCTTTTTGCGGAGTAGACCTTCTATATGATGAAGACGAACAGCCGGTTATTTGCGAAGTGAATGGCAATGCTCAAATTCGAAACATCTATGAATGCACAGGCATTAATGTAGCCGACGCAATGATGGACTATGTTATAGAGCGCCTCTCAAAGAAAGGAAATCAAGCACTATGAATGGATGGCTCATCTATGCAGGACAGGACGCCCGTCGCAACAAGTCTTTCATCGATTGGATGATGGAAGAGGCTACTTGCGCGGGACTCGACCTCACTTTCGTATCGAAAGAAGACTTAACTATAGGCGTAAAGAACGGAAATTCTGTTGTGCTCTTTCAAGGTAAAGACGTTCCTTTGCCATCGTTCGCCATCATAAGAACAATCGATCCAATGCTTACTCTACAATTAGAAGCATGCGGGATAGAAACGTTCAATTCTTCTAGAATTAGTGAAATCTGTAACGATAAAGCGAAAACCCACCAGTATCTGGCCCCTCACTCTATTCCGATGATGGATACGTTCTTTATAAAGGGAGCTGATTTCCCGCCAGCGAATCCTCCACTCCCTTACCCATACATCGTTAAAAGGGTTGATTCAAGAGGAGGGAGAGATGTTCATTGGATCGATTCAATAAAGCGTGCCACAGAGCTCGCCGATCGCCTTAAAGAGCATAACCTGATCCTTCAACAACCAGCTCCTGTACTCGGGAAGGACTTACGCGTATTTGTCGTGGGAGATGAGATTGTAGCAGCTATTCTGCGAGAAAGTAACTCTGACTTTAAGGCCAACTATACACTCGGAGGATCTGCCAGACTGTATTCATTATCAGACGAAGAAAAGAATCACATACACCGGATTATGAAGCTTTTTTCATTTGGGATGGTCGGGATTGACTTCTTATTTGATGAAGAAGGCAATCTCTTATTGAATGAAATCGAAGATGTGGTTGGCAGCCGAACGCTAAGTGCAAAGAGCTCCATTAACATTGTGGAGAAATATATGAATCATATCGCCCATGTACTAAAAAACTCCGTCTAGCTTAGCTAGACGGAGTTTTTTCATTAGGACTGTAGTTCTTTAATACGAGCATCAACTTTATCGCGTTTGTCGATATAGTCCTGTTCTTTATCACGCTCAGCTTGAACAATGTGTTCAGGAGCTTTGTTTACGAATTTATCGTTTGAGAGCTTCTTCTGTACAAGCTGTACTTCAGAATCCCACTTCTCGCGTTCTTTTTTCAGACGAGCAATTTCTTCTTCAATATCGATCAAGCCTTCAAGCGGCAGATACAGTTCAGCACCTGTGATAACGGCTGACATTGCTTTGTCAGGTGCAGTCAGGTTCGCATCAATGATAAGCTCGCTTGGGTTACAGAAACGATCTAAATAATGACGGTTCTCTTCTAACTGGTTCGCGATCTCTTCTGTGTTCGCTTTAATCATCAGCTGAATTTGTTTAGACATTGGTGTGTCTACTTCAGCGCGGATGTTACGAACAGAGCGAATGATGGCTACTAGCTGTTTCATTTGCTCAGAAGCCTCTTCATGGTGAAGATCCTCGCGTTTCTCAGGCCAGCTTGCTACCGTTATGGACTCGCCCTTAGTCGGAAGTGCTTGCCAGATTTCCTCTGTGATAAATGGCATGAATGGATGAAGCATGCGCATTGTGTTATCTAATACGTACGCAAGGATTGAGCGAGTGGTTTTCTTCTTCGCTTCGTCCTCTCCGTATAGTGGAAGCTTCGCCATTTCAATATACCAATCACAGAAGTCATCCCAGATAAAGTTATAAAGGTGACGTCCTGCTTCACCAAACTCATATTTATCTACGTTTCGCGTTACTTGCTCAACGGTTTCATTCAAGCGAGTTAAGATCCAGTGATCCGCTACAGATTTCTCACCTGTAAGGTCGATTTCTTCATACGTAATGCCGTCCATATTCATCAGAGCAAAACGGGAAGCGTTCCAAATCTTATTCGCAAAGTTCCACGTAGACTCTACTTTTTCCCATTGGAAACGAAGGTCCTGGCCTGGAGTTGAACCTGTTGCTAAGAAGTAACGTAAGGAGTCTGCACCGTATTTGTCAATGACATCCATTGGATCAACACCGTTGCCAAGGGATTTACTCATCTTACGTCCTTCCGCATCACGCACAAGGCCGTGGATAAGAACGTCTTTGAATGGGCGACGTTCTGTAAACTCAATGGATTGGAAGATCATACGAGAAACCCAGAAGAAGATAATGTCATACCCTGTTACAAGAACATCTGTTGGGAAGTAACGTTTGTAATCTTCGTTCTCTTCATCAGGCCAGCCCATTGTTGAGAAAGGCCATAATGCAGAGGAGAACCATGTATCAAGAACATCTTCATCTTGTTCCCAGTTCTCAATGTCTTCTGGTTCTTCAAGACCTACGTATACCTCACCAGTTTCTTTATGGTACCAGGCCGGAATACGGTGGCCCCACCATAGTTGACGGGAAATACACCAGTCACGAATGTTTTCCATCCAGTTCAAGTACGTTTTCTCGAAACGATCTGGAACGAAATTAACTTTGTCATTACCTTCTTGAAGCTTGATTGCTTCTTCAGCTAGTGGCTGCATGTTCACAAACCACTGTGTAGATAAGTATGGTTCCACTACCGCGCCACTACGCTCTGAGTGTCCAACAGAATGCATATGCTCTTCAATTTCGAATAAGATTCCGTCCTCTTGAAGATCTTTCACAAGTTGCTTACGACACTCGAAACGATCCATGCCTTGATACTTGCTGGCATTCTCGTTCATCGATCCATCTTCATTCATAACAAGAATACGTTCTAGATTGTGACGATTTCCAATTTCAAAGTCATTTGGATCGTGAGCAGGTGTAATTTTTACCGCTCCGCTACCAAATTCCATGTCCACATAGTCATCGCCTACGATTTCGATTTCGCGACCTACGATTGGAAGCGTAACTTTCTTCCCAATTAGGTGCTTATAACGATCATCTTCAGGGTGAACCGCAACCGCTGTATCTCCAAGCATCGTTTCAGGACGCGTTGTAGCAATTTCGATATGGCCTGATCCGTCCGCTAACGGATATTTCATGTGGTAGAAATGCCCTTGAACATCCTGATAGATGACTTCAATGTCAGATAGGGCCGTTTTGGTCGTCGGGTCCCAGTTGATAATATATTCGCCGCGATAGATATAATCTTTCTCATAAAGCGTTACGAACACTTCACGAACAGCATCCGAAAGGCCATTGTCTAATGTGAAACGCTCGCGAGAATAGTCTAAGCCAAGACCAAGCTTTTCCCATTGCTTACGGATAAAGGTCGCATACTCTTCTTTCCATTCCCAAGACTTCTCAAGGAATTTCTCACGACCAAGGTCATAGCGAGAGGTACCTTGTTCTTTTAGCTTTGCTTCTACTTTAGCCTGTGTCGCAATACCAGCATGGTCCATACCCGGAAGCCATAACACATCATAGCCTTGCATACGTTTTACACGTGTAATGATGTCTTGTAAGGTGGTATCCCATGCGTGGCCAAGGTGTAATTTACCTGTTACGTTTGGGGGCGGGATTACGACCGTGAACGGTTCTTTCGTTTTGTCATCTTTTGCTTCAAAAAATTTGCCATCTACCCAATAATCATAGCGACCTTTCTCAATCGCATTTGGGTCATATTTCGTTGGAAGAGATACTTCATGATTCTCCATACGAGTTCCTCCTTTATCGCCTATACCGGAAAGGGAATGTGCACAAAAAAATCCATTTCATCCTTAGAAAAGGACGAAATGGATTCGCGGTACCACCTTTATTTTATAGACGACTCCTGTCATCTATACACTTCTTACATAACGGAGTATTCTCCGGCCTCTTCTACTATCGGTTTCAAAGAGACAGCATCTGGGGCGACCTTCTGAGCGCAAGGACCTGGAAATCTCTCAGCGAATGATTTCCTCTCTGAAAGGCTTGCGTTTCATACTCTTCCCCTTCACGGCATTTATCGATTTTCTTGTACTTGTTATTTTATCCACATTCCATCTGTTAAGTCAACCTATTTAGTAAAGTTTTTCAGTCACACTGACAGCCTGTGGGGACATATACTAATGAAAAGCAATAAAGGAGGTTATGCCCTGTGGCACGTTTTTATCGTTACAAGCTCCCACCCTGGTGCCGACAATGGTTAATCATCATTGAGCGCTGCGTGTTGCCGATCGCCTTCTTCCAACTCGTGCGGACGCTTCTCTTTCCAACAACCTTTGATGTTTTCCTACTCGGAATCATGATTGGTTTGTATTTCGCTTTTCATCTTGAGTGGATTTAGCCATTCTCTGCTTGTTCTTCCTGATACAAACGCGCCTGCTCGATTTGTTCCTGAACATCTAAGGCATGGCGAAGAACATAGTAAGAACGCTCAAACTTTTGTACAAGAAACGGCTGCCCGATCGCCTGGGAGTCGTTTACATATGATTCAATTTGTCGAATATAAGACTCTGGATTCAATAGAAACAGAGCCAATAAGCACCTCTCACTATTTAAAAGTGGAAGTTGTTCTTCATAATAAGAAAACGTCGAGATAAGCTGATCGACAGGAGCATCATGATAACGAAGAACGTGATAGAAATACGTTGTAATGTCATAGGCAGGATAATACGTTTTGGAACGCTCCCAGTTTAATAGATAGGGCTTTGAATCATCATAAAGAAAATGACTCGGCTTCACATTCCCATGGATCAGGGCTGTCCGGACCTGTTTATCTTCTTCTAAATCATCTAAGAAACGATCACACCAGTCCATACTGATCTCGCACACTTTATCAAGATCTCTGTAATGCGTGCAGATCTGTAATTCAACAGGGGACATGTAGTGATGCTCTTCAAATGTCTGCACCCACTTCGCTAGTGACTCCCTATACTGCTGCAGCTGAGTCTTCCGATTGTTCATTCTCTCTTCATAATCTTCCCGTTTCACCACTTCTGTATGGAGTGTACGCTTATGCATTTTTCCAATCGTCCTATAGAGCTGCTCAAATGGATAAGGCGGGGTATCACGATTCGGCGTATCCATCCAGGGCATCACATAATAAATATGATCCCCATAGGATACATAAAGTTCTTTATTAGCTGCCATATATAAAGGCATAACGTGTTGAAATTGATAATTTTCAATTTGTCGATACGTTTCAAGCCAATGATGGAGCGTACGCTCATCCATTTCTGAACGTTTCACAGCTACGGGACCTACTGGGGTATAGGCTTTCGTAACTTTATCTGAGTATTGTTCCATTTCATAAGCCGTTAATCCATAAAACGATAATACATCCACCACTTCCTGATTCATCTTTGGTTCACTCCCTTCGCCTTAACGAACATTTAAATAACCACCTATATAAAATCCTGCAACGAATGACGTTGCAGGATTTTTAAGATTTTCTCTCATTAAGCTTTAGCTGGTATATAGAGGATCTGCCCAGCACTTACATCCTCGTCTCCTAAATTATTCACACGACTCAGGTGAGTTGGAGGTATTTTGTATTTATGGGCAATCGAGCCTAATGTATCATCTTCTTGAACAATACACATTCTCATTTTGGCGTAGGATTCATCGTGACGCTCAAACATAGATGTTAGATAACGAGCATCCTGAGGCGCTTCTTCCTCACGACTTTCCTCTGAGGATTCTTCTGAAGACTCTTCAAACTCATAGCTTTCCATACTTTCCTCAGATTCCTCTTCATTTTCTTGAGCTTGCTCATCCACCTTGCCAAAGAATTCAGAAAGGGTCTGGGTTTGCTTATACTTCCAGCGACCGCCCTCTTGCTCTTCAAGCTCACCAGCATCCTTGGCATGATCTTGTTCCTCTACCTCAGCTACCACTTCTTCAACCTCTTCTTCGCGTGAATCCATCTCAAGAACTTCTTCCTCTTCCTCCTGATAGGTCACATCAAAGTTGAAAGGTTGGGTATCGACCTCTTCATACGACTCTTCTACCACTTCTTCATATCGTGATTCTTCACTCACTCCATGGATAGCGACGGTAGCATTTAATTTTAATTGACCTTTCTCTGGTAGTTCGTAATCAAAAGAATCAATGCTTACAGTCACATCATCCATCGATTGAATCCGGCTTTTAGGAATCGAGATCTCAACCGGGAACCGGTGATAGAATTCACTCACACCATCATCATGGATGTCTACATTCTCAATAGTCCGCTTAGAAGCATGATCCCGTAAGGAAAGTATTTGATTCTCCTCTTCTTCCCCTTCTTCAGAAGAGCGGAAATACTCACCACCAAGTTCGATGACACCCCTAATTGAAACGGTATCTCCATACTCCTGAATCGATATATCCGGCTCAAGAGAAATGCCCATAAACTCTTCTACTTCCTGTCCTCTTTTAAACCAAAGAGATTCATTTAAGTGAAAGCTAAACACGTTTTGTTCTTCATATGTCAAGCGCTTCTCCTCCCTTCAATGTACACGCATGACCTTTCGAGCGCCTATGTCATTCTAGATATATGAGAGGGAAGAAAAAATTATGCCTAATCGCGCTTTTACAGAGAAAAACCCCCTCATCCTAATACATGATGAGGGGGTCGATTTTATGCCTATAATGAAGCAAAAGCTTTCTTCGTTGCTTCGATTGTTTTCTCAATATCTTCATCGGTGTGCTTCGTGGATAAGAACATCCCTTCAAATTGGGAAGGAGGTAAATAGATGCCTTCTTCAATCATCGCACGGTAATACTGAGCGAAACGATCTGTGTTTGATTTCTTCGCCGTATCGTAATTGGTAACCTCTCCCTCATTAAAGAAGAAAGCGACCATCGAACCTGCGCGGTTGACCGTAAGAGGAATGTTATAAGCTTCCGCAGCCTCTTCAAACCCTTCTACTAAACGATCTACCTTCTTATTAATTTCCTGATAAGAGGTTTCTGTTAACGCATTTAATGTTTCAAAACCTGCTGCCATAGCAAGAGGGTTTCCTGATAATGTACCCGCTTGATAAATCGGACCAGTCGGCGCAATCATCTCCATGATTTCTTTCTTACCGCCATAGGCGCCTACAGGCAGGCCTCCACCAATTACTTTTCCAAGACAAGTTAAATCAGGTGTCACACCATAGTACCCTTGGGCACAGTTATAATCCACGCGGAACCCTGTCATCACTTCATCAAAGATTAGCAAGGAACCATGGTCTTCTGTAATCGTTCTAAGCTCTTGCAGGAACCCTTCATTAGGAGGGACTACACCCATATTTCCGGAGACCGGTTCAACAATAACACCGGCAATATCATCACCGAATTCGTTAAAAGCATAGCGAAGGCTCTCAACGTCATTGTAAGGGACCGTAATGGTGTTCTTAGCAATGCCTTCTGGAACGCCAGGAGAGTCTGGTAAACCAAGTGTCGCCACTCCAGATCCTGCTTTAATCAGCAAGGAATCCCCGTGTCCATGATAGTTTCCTTCGAATTTAAGGATTTTATTTTTACCTGTATAGCCTCTGGCTAAACGAAGAGCACTCATAGTAGCCTCTGTTCCAGAGTTCACCATACGCACCATTTCAATAGACGGTACACGGTCAATAACGAGTTCTGCCAAGTCATTTTCAAGCTTAGTAGGGGCTCCGAAACTTGTCCCAAGATCAGTGATCTCTTTTAATCTTGAAACCACGTTCTCATCGGCGTGGCCTAAGATTAATGGACCGTAACTAAGGACATAATCAATGTACTCATTGCCATCAATATCGTAGATTTTAGAGCCTTTCCCCTTTTCCATGAAGATTGGATCCATGCCAACTGATTTAGAGGCACGGACTGGGGAATTGACTCCACCCGGCATATACTGCACGGCCTTCTGGTATGCTTCCTTCGATTGATTCATCTCACGCATCATGACAACTCCTTTTTCGATTTATGATTCAGACAAGTAACGAGCAACGTCTTTAGCAAAATACGTAATAATTAAATCTGCTCCTGCTCGTTTCATTGATGTTAACTTTTCTAGTACGATTTCTTTTTCATTGACCCAACCATTCTGTGCAGCCGCTTTAATCATGGAATATTCTCCACTTACGTTATAGGCCACTACAGGTAAAGGATAGCGGTCCTTTACTTCTCTCATGATATCCAAATAGGCAAGCGCTGGCTTCACAATAAGGAAGTCTGCTCCTTCTTCCACATCAGACTGAGCCTCACGAATGGCCTCAAGACGATTAGCGGGATCCATTTGGTACGCACGACGATCGCCAAATTGAGGCGAGCTATGAGCCGCATCACGGAACGGTCCGTAAAATGAAGAAGCATATTTCACTGCATAAGACATAATAGGTGTATTTACGAATCCAGCTTCATCTAATCCGCGGCGAATGGCAGCAACAAATCCATCCATCATATTAGAAGGAGCAATGATATCTGCGCCAGCTTTCGCTTGACTCACTGCCGTTTCTACAATTAGTTCAAGAGATTCATCATTCACAATTTCTCCATCACGCACGACACCGCAATGTCCGTGGTCTGTGTACTGGCAAAGACATGTATCCGCTACAACCGTTAAACTTGGCACATCTTCTTTGACCTGACGGATCGCTTTTTGAACAATGCCTGTTTCGCAATAGGCTTGTGAGCCTGTCTCATCTTTTTCATGGGGTACCCCAAAAAGAATGACAGAACGAATGCCTAAGTCTTCTAATTCTTGCATCTCAGCCGTTAAATAATCCAGGGAAACTTGATACACACCTGGCATCGAGGATACTTCATTCTTTATGTTTTCCCCTTCTACTACAAATATCGGAAAAATTAAATCCTCTTTATTTAAATGGGTCTCACGTACTAATGAACGCATGGATTCAGTTGTACGAAGACGACGATGACGTTTAAACTGTAAGTCTTTCATTAATCATCTATTCCTTTCTCATGAAAATATCTCTCTAGCGCTTCACACATGCCCTCCACCGTTTGATGCTCGGGTACGCATCGCCGAGTAAACCCAGCTTGTTCAGCTTCCTTCTCTGTAGTGGAACCAATACACAGGCACAATGTCGAGCGCACATGCTCGAACAAGGAAGGTTTAAGAAGTTGGGTAAAAGCTTGTACAGTTGAAGGGCTCGTAAAGGTTAAGGCATCTAATTGATTGTTTTGTATTGCTTTATTTAAAGCCTCTTCCATTTTAACATTTACACGCGTCTCATACATAATTGCTGTTTCTACATCATAGTAGGGTTGAATGATCTCAACGACCTTCTGACGGGCTAAATTACCCTGAACAACTAAAACTGGTCCACTGCCCTTTTCTTGTAAGAAAGCCGCACCGAGCGCTTCCCCTGTATATGTATCAGGCATGAAATGGGGACTCAGATCATAATCAGCTAATGCCTTGGCTGTTTTCATTCCTACTGTCGCAATCTGCTTATCTTTAAAGGCATGCTTTGGAATATGGTAACGCTCACATAACTCCATAAAAAAATGAACGCCGTTCGAACTCGTAAATAGAAGCCAGTTAAACGTGTGTAGGCGCTCTAATACTCTTCTATTCTCCTCAGAGGGAACACTTGTAAAATAAAGAAGCGGAATTTCGATTGAAATCCCGCTCTTTTGTTCAATACACCTTGTAAAAGAAGCCGCTTGCTCCGAAGCTCGTGTTACAAGAATCTTTCTCCCTTTTAAAGGATCCATTACTGATCGAGCTCTTCTCTTACAGTCTCAATAATCTCCGCTCCACCGCGGGCTTTGATCTTATCTGCTGCTTCTCGCCCAACTTCATAAGGGTCCTGACCGCGAACTTCTTCTTTTAGGATCGTTTCCCCATCTGGAGTACCGACCATAGCCGTTAGGATAATGTCGTCTCCTTCTAAGTAAGCGTAACCGCCAATCGGAACCTGGCAGCCCCCATTTAATAAATCTAAGAAAGTACGCTCAGCCATAACCGTACGGTGAGTATAAGCGTGATTCAGCTGATCCATTAGATCACGGATTTCCTGATCGTCTTCCCGGCATTCAATCGCAAGTGCCCCTTGGCCAACAGCCGGCACACAAACATCTGGCTCTAAATATTCAGTGATGACATCATCAGACCAACCCATACGTTTAAGACCTGCTGTAGCAAGGACGATCGCATCGAAATCTTCTTCTTTTAACTTACGTAGTCGCGTATCAATATTGCCTCGAATGGACTTGATCTGTAAGTCGGGTCTTGCTGCTAGCACTTGGGCAGCACGACGCAGACTACTTGTCCCAACTATTGACCCTTCAGGAAGATCGCGAAAGGCTACATTATCATTGGCGATATAAGCATCACGGTGGTCTTCACGAATCGGGATACATCCAATCGTTAGCCCTTCAGGCGTTTCAGCTGGCATGTCCTTCATACTGTGAACAGCCATATCAATTTCTTTGTCATACATAGCTTGCTCAATTTCTTTAACAAATAAGCCTTTGCCACCGACCTTAGAGAGGGTAACGTCTAAGATTTGGTCCCCTTTGGTCACAATCTTTTTCACTTCGTATTCATTTTCTGGTGCAATCTCTTTTAATTTCTCAATAACCCAATCGGTCTGGGTTAAAGCCAATTGGCTCTTTCTGCTTCCGATTACGATTTTGCGCATAACAGTTCCTCCTGACAACATTTAAAAGTGAAAATTTGATAGGGAGCTAAACAAGAAGAAATTCACTAATAAGAATAGAAAAGCTCCTGTGTTATAAAAAGCCATCGTTCGGCCTTGATACCCTTTTACAACTCGAAGGAATAAATAGACAAGATAAATAAGTAACATCACAAACGAACCTAATGTTTTAGAATCATACCAGTAGAATTCGTCCCCTGACGTATATCCCCATACGAGCCCTAGAATAATAGCTATTAATAAGAGCGGCACTCCAAGTATAACAGCTACATAAGAAAACGTATCCAGTTTCCCTAAATCACCTAAGCGTAGCAATCTTTTATTCCACTTCTTTTCCTTGAGCAGTCGATATTGTAATAAGTACATGAATGAGAAAATACAAGAAAATGTAAAAAATCCATAGGAGATGATCGCTAACGTAATGTGCGTTGCCAACAACTCGCTAACCAACCGCATCGCCTTTTCCGTAGCGTCATACTGAGCCCGGGTAAAGATATGAAGCATCATCATAAAGAACCCTAATACATTCGTGAAGAAGATAAAGAAATCAACCCGAAAGAGGCGATTCAGTATAAGTGAAAAGGTCACTAAGATCCATGCGTAAAAGTATAAGCCATCATAGATGGTCACAATTGGAAAATGGGATTCTAATAACGTTTGTCCTAATAAAAAAAAGGTTTGTAAAACCCAAACCATAGAAAGTAACCAGAAGGCAGCGCGGTTTGCCTTCCGGTTATTTTGAATAAAATCTATAAAATACCCGATTAAACTCAGGCAATATATCACAATAATTAGTTCATATAACCATTTAAGATCGAACATAAGGAAATTCCTCTCCTAAGAATTAGCTACATTCGATGCTGGTTGAAAGGATAATTTCCCGTCAGTTTCAAGGATGGCTTGTCTGTTTTTCTCATTTTGCTTTTGAATTTCTTGCTGAACTTCCTCTTCAATACCAAAGATTTGCATGAACATATCAAGGTTCTGATCAGCATTAGGCTGAGCTGAATATTCTTTGGCCTGCAAAATAGGCTGTTTAAGCATTTGGTTAATAATACTTTTTGTATGCTTACTTAAAACCTTCTTTTCTCTCTCTGTTAAATCAGGCATTTTCCGTTCGATACTCTTCATCGTATCTGCCTGAATGGTAAGAGCCTTCTGACGAAGAGCTGAGATTACAGGGACAACCCCTAGCGTCTGTAGCCATTCTTTGAATTCTACGATTTCGCCCTCAATCATCACTTCAATCGCTTCAGCTGCCTCTTTACGAGCTTCCAAGTTCGCATCCACAATTCCTTGAAGGTCGTCGATATCATAAAGGAACACGCTATCCAATTCATCAATAGCTGGATCTAGATCACGAGGGACTGCGATATCAACAAGGAATAACGGAAGTCCTTTCCGTTTCTTATGAGCCGCTTCTAAATGATGCTTGGTTAACACATAGTCACTTGCTCCTGTTGAGCTAATTAGAATATCTGCCTTTTCTAGCACACTGTTTAGCTCACTCATAGGCTTTGCTTCCCCGCGGAATTGTCCGGCCAGCTGCTCCGCCTTTTCAAATGTGCGGTTCATAACCGTGACTTGTTTCACTCCAGAACCATGAAGGTTCTTCGCAGCGAGCTCGCCCATTTTTCCAGCACCTAAAATCACAACATGTTTATTCATTAAGTCGCCAAAGATCTTCTTAGCGAGCTCGACAGCCGCGTAACTAACAGATACAGCGTTTTCCCCAATCTCTGTCTCATTATGGGAACGTTTAGCAAGCGTTACAGCTTGCTTGAACAACTGATTAAAGATCGTCCCTGTTGTACCCGCTTCCTGCGCGCGTAAAAAGGCTTGTTTCATTTGGCCGAGGATTTGTGTTTCTCCTAGTACCATTGAATCCAAACCACATGTCACGCGATACAAGTGCTCAAGTGCTCCATCTGATTCATAAATCGATAAGAAAGGTGAGAAGTCCTCTTTATCAATATTGAACCACTGGGATAGAAATTGTTTGATGTAATAACGACCTGTATGAAGTTGATCGACTACCGCGTAAATCTCCGTACGATTACACGTAGAAATGATCACATTCTCTAGTACGCTTTTCTGTTGATTTAACGCTTCCATGGCTCTAGCCAATTCGTCTTCAGAGAAGGTTACTTTTTCACGTATTTCAACAGGGGCCGTTTTATAATTTAAACCTGCAACTAAAATATGCACACCTTCACCCCCAAAAAAACTCCAAAAATCTACGTACATCTTTATACTCAATACTTTTATTATAACACGAGAACCAAAGTCTCAATTCATAAAAATGTGAACAGTTATTGAATCGTTATGATACGATAGGTCTATATAAACTGGTCGCAATTTGAAATAAATACCGTTAGTACCGTAACACAATGACCCTTAATAAGCAAGAAATGCAGGCTGTTTTAAGAGGAGGTAAACCCTAGTGAAACGACAAAATACATTCAGTGGGCTGTTATTGATTGGGATTGGTTTTTACTTTCTTCTAAAAGAATTTCAGGTTCCATTCCTCACCCAATTTTATTCTTGGCCTACCATTCTCATCATTATTGGTACCGCTTTGCTGCTTCATAGTTACATTGCATCCGAATACGAAACCTTATTCTCTGGAGGAGTCCTTTTCGGATTAGGAATCCACTTCCACGGATTACGCACCTATTCCTTCTGGATTGACCATTGGGGCGTTTTCCCTCTTATTATAGGACTATCTTTTTTAATAAGGTTTCAAAAGACACGAAAAGGGATCATCCCGGCTATTATTCTCATTACCCTATCTCTGTTCGTCCTATTCGTTGCGGATAAACCTGGCTGGTTCTACTGGATTAACGTTATCGTTCACTTCATTGAAACGTTCTGGCCGCTCCTTTTAGTCGGATTTGGTTTATATTTATTATGGTTTAAAAAGAAATAAGTTATGCAATTTTATAACCTATAAAAAAAAGTCCTCTGCTATTACGCAGAGGACTTTTTAGTTCATTTACTTTTTAAGGTAAGGCTTGATAATGCCCCAGGCTTCGTCTTTCCCTTCACCTGTTTCTGATGAGAACGGAAGGAGGATGTCTTCTTCTTCCATCTCTAATACCTCAATGATGCGTTTTAATTGCTTGGCACGCTGACCTTTTTTGATTTTGTCTAACTTCGTTGCTACTACGGTCACTGGAAGCTCATAGTGTTTTAAGAAGTCATACATTAATTGATCATCTTCAGAAGGATCATGACGAATGTCCACAATTAACATGGCCATACGCAAGCGTTCGCGGGTTGAGAAATACTCTTCCATCATCTTTCCCCACTTGGCTTTTTCTTTTTTCGAAACTTTGGCATACCCATAACCAGGCACATCTACGAACATAAAGGATTCGTTGATCTTATAGAAATTCAGCGTCTGGGTTTTACCTGGTTTCCCAGAGGTACGTGCTAATGCTTTTCGTTGAATCATTTTATTAATGAACGACGATTTCCCCACATTTGAACGTCCAGCCAGTGCGATTTCAGGCATAGGCTCTTCTGGGTATTGCTTTTGACTAACGGCGCTTATAACAAGTTCCGCCTGATTTACTTTCATGAATTATTTCTCCTCCACTAGTGCATGTTCTAACACTTGATCCAGATGAGTAACAGGGATATAGGTTAGCCCTTCACGTACGCTCTCTGGAATATCTTCTAAATCTTTCTCATTTTCGGCTGGCATAATAACCGTCGTTAGCCCAGCGCGGTGAGCACTTAGCGATTTCTCTTTAAGGCCTCCGATTGGGAGCACTCGACCTCGTAGTGTGATTTCACCAGTCATCCCAACTTCTTTTTTGACGGGTCGATTCGTGAGTGCTGATACAAGAGCCGTTGCCATGGTAATACCAGCGGATGGACCATCTTTAGGAGTAGCTCCTTCTGGTACGTGAATGTGAATGTCATTCTTATCATGGAATTCAGGGTCTATATCAAGTTCCTCGGCTCTAGAGCGAATATAACTAAAGGCTGCTTGAGCAGATTCTTTCATAACATCTCCCAGTTTCCCCGTAAGCGTTAACTTTCCTTTACCAGGGTAAAGGGAAACTTCTATCGCTAAGGTATCTCCACCAGCGGACGTATAAGCAAGTCCTGTAGCTGTTCCAATTTGATCCTCTTTCTCAGCTTGACCATAACGGAACTTCGGCTTCCCTAGCAACTCTTCTAATTTCTTCTCCGTTACAACGACTCGCTTCTTATCTTCCGCTACCACAATCTTGGCGGCTTTACGACAGACAGCAGCGATTTCCCGCTCTAAGCCACGCACTCCTGCTTCACGTGTATACTGACGGACTAACTTTAACAGACCTTCTTCTCTAAACTGTAGTTGACTTTTCTTCAGACCGTTTTCTTTCAACTGTTTCGGCAGTAAGTGTTCCTTCGCAATATGAAGCTTCTCCACTTCTGTATACCCTGCAATTGATATGACTTCCATACGGTCTAGTAAAGGACCCGGAATGGTCTGCATGTTGTTTGCTGTCGCAATAAAGAGGACGTTTGAAAGATCATACGTCTCTTCAATAAAGTGGTCACTAAACGTACTATTTTGTTCAGGATCAAGTACCTCCAGCATAGCAGAAGATGGGTCTCCACGAAAATCGCTTGCCATTTTATCAATCTCATCCAATAAGAAAACAGGATTTACGGTTTCTGCCCGTTTCATCCCTTGAATAATTCGACCTGGCATCGCCCCTACATAGGTACGGCGGTGACCACGAATTTCCGCTTCATCTCGAACGCCACCTAATGAAGCTCGAACGAAATTACGATCCATTGAACGAGCAATGGAACGAGCCAAGGATGTTTTCCCGACCCCTGGTGGGCCTACTAAGCAAAGGATCGGCCCCTTTATACTGTTTGTCAGCTTTTGTACAGCCAGGTATTCAATAATTCGTTCTTTTACTTTCTCAAGTCCATAGTGATCGGCATCAAGAACTTCTTCCGCATGAGGAATATCCAGATTATCTTCTGTTTGTTCTGTCCAAGGAAGAGAAAGAATCCAATCAATATAATTTCTAATAACAGAGCTTTCAGCCGAGCTGCTCGGAATCTTCTCGTAACGATCAAGTTCTTTCAGCGCTACTTTCTGAACACGTTCAGGTAGGTCTGCTTCTTCGAGCTTGGCTTTTAGCTCTTCCACTTCGCCAGACTTGCCATCTTTATCGCCAAGTTCTTTCTGAATAGCTTTCATTTGCTCTCTTAAATAATATTCTTTCTGAGTCCGTTCCATGGAACGCTTGACGCGTTGTCCAATTTTCTTCTCAAGCTGCATGACCTCTTTCTCATTATTAATCAGGTCAATAATATGCTCGATTCGATCTGGTACATGGATCATTTCTAATACTTGTTGTTTATCTTTAATCTTCAAAGGAAGATGGGACGTTACAATATCCGCTAAGCGCCCGGGGATATCGATATCTTGTACAGATGAAAGCGTCTCGTCACTAACCTTCTTAGACACTTTTATGTACTGTTCGAATTGTTCAAGAAGTTTGCGCATAAGGGCTTGTTCTTCTAGACTTTCTCCGTGTGTTTCTTCCACTTCACGGACTTCCGCCATAAGCAGCTCTTCCTCTTCGTCGTCCGTTTGACTCACTAGCTCTGCACGGTATAAGCCTTCTACAAGAATTCGGATTGTACCGTTAGGAAGCTTAAGCATTTGCTTAATCTTTGCCATGGTACCCACTTGATATATATCATCCTTAGTCGGTTCATCAATCTTCGTTTCTTTTTGCGCAGCTAGGAAAATAGTATGATCTTGAACCATCGCTTTCTCTACTGCGTTCACTGATTTATCTCGACCCACATCTAAATGCATGACCATTGATGGATAAACTAAAAGTCCACGTAATGGAAGGAGGGGGATGTGAATAGTATTTTGATTCGTCATATTTCTTGCACCTCCATGAATTTCCATAATAGAAAAAGAGAAAAGAGAGCCTGTCAAATAGACAATGCTCTAATCCTCAACAAAGTTATGGTTCTTTAAAAGTATAATGAAAACCAATTTCTTTGTAAAATGTTTCATTTGGCCGATTGGTTTTAAGATGACTGTGAGGACCTCTGATCAGCGAATCGCTTCTCGTTTAAAAGCGTTTGTACATCGCCTTGTAAAGCTAACGCAAGCGCCTCTCGAATATGGGTTACAGGTACAATCTGAATCCCTTCAATTTGGTTAAACATTTCCTGACTGTTTTCAGCAGGAATCAATACTTTATTAGCACCAGCACGCTTAGCTGCTTTGATCTTAGCCATTACACCACCAACAGGTTTAATATGCCCATGTATGCTAATCTCCCCTGTCATTGCGACCTGATGTCGTACAGGTAGCTTGTGAATCGCCGAATAGATCCCAAGCGCCATCGCTACCCCTGCAGAAGGACCATCTACCGGTATACCCCCTGGGAAGTTAACGTGGATATCATACTCATGTGCAGGGACTCCAAGAGACCGAAGAACGGTAATGACATTTTCAATCGAACCTTTCGCCATACTTTTCCGGCGAATGGATTTGCTTTGAGTGCCAATGCTTTCTTCTTCCGCAATACCCGTTATATTGATTGTACCCTGCTTGGATGTCGTAGGAAGCACAGTCACTTCAATTTCTAAAAGCGATCCGGAATTCGGCCCGAAGACTGCTAGTCCATTGACAATACCAATCTGGTCTTTCGCCCCGATTTTCTTGTCGTATCGTGGAGCTAGTTGGGAAGCATCAACTACCCATTCAATATCGGCTTTTGAAATTGTAGTTCTGCCTGCTTTCTTCGCAATACCTGTAGCAATTTGAATCATGTTTACAGCTTCACGACCATTTCTAGCGTAGCCTGCTAGTGTTTCTAATGCATCAGGATCAGAGGTGAACTGGATTTTCTCAGCAGCTCTTTTGGCTACTTCCACCACCTCTTCGTGTTCAAGCTCTCTGAAGAACACTTCTAAACATCGGGAGCGAATGGCTGGAGGGATTTCCTCAGGTCGTCTCGTTGTGGCTCCAATCAGACGAAAATCAGCTGGCAACCCTTTTTTGAATATCTCATGAATATGCAGAGGGATCTGCTGATTCTCTTCACTATAGTAAGCACTCTCAAAGTAGACTTTTCGATCTTCTAGTACTTTAAGTAATTTATTCATCTGAATGGGATGTAATTCCCCAATTTCATCTATGAACAGAACTCCACCATGAGCATTAGAGACGGCCCCCTGCTTAGGCTGAGGGATACCTGCTTGCCCCATTGCTCCAGCTCCTTGATAGATCGGGTCATGCACAGACCCAATCAATGGATCCGCAATCCCACGTTCATCAAACCTAGCCGTGGTTGCATCTAACTCTACAAAGACAGCATCCTGTCGAAACGGTGAATCCTTATACTGCTTTGCTTCCTCTAGAACAAGCCGTGCCGCTGCTGTTTTCCCAACTCCTGGCGGTCCATATACAATGACATGCTGTGGATTGGCACCACAAATAGCCGCCCGCAATGCCTCAATTCCATCCTTCTGCCCGATTATATCTTTAAAAGATTGGGGACGGACTTTTTCCGAAAGAGGCTCAGATAAAGCGATCTGGCGCATTTTCCTAAGCTCTGTCATTTCTTTTTTAGACTCCCGATCAATCGTGACTTTTTGAGAGCGTTGATTTTTCAAAAGGTTCCAAAAGTAAAGGCCGATTACAATACCAAAAAAAAGTTGCACAAATAAGACGATACCCGCTAATGTCATAAAGATTCCTCCTGTACCATACATCTTTTATGTTATCAGCTAGTATCTCCTCAAATAGTCACATTAAACCCAATCAATTGAAATCCAACCTACGAAAACAATTGTAAAAAGGACTACCTTCTCACAAAAAGAATCCCGGCACATAACCGAGATTTTGAATGAAACGAGAGAGGCTCCCCTAAAAAAGGAGAAACCTCTCTCGATTACATATAATGAATGGGCATAACGATTTCACCAAATCATTGGTAAATATTACGCACTTTCTTTTGGTGTTTCATTTTCATCTTGAACAGTGCCATCATTGAACACAAGCTTCGGACGACCATTTTCTTTCGTAACGGTATCCGCTGTGATAATACACTTATCAATATCTTCACGAGATGGCAATTCATACATGACATCTAGCATGATTCCTTCAATAATGGAACGAAGTCCACGAGCACCTGTTTTGCGTTCAATTGCTTTACGAGCAATTTCACGAAGGGCTTCTTCTTCGAACTCAAGTTCAACATGGTCAATTTGGAACAGTTTCTGATACTGCTTCACTAGCGCATTCTTAGGTTTTGTCAGAATCTCAACTAATGCATCTTCATCAAGAGATTCAAGGGCACCGATAACAGGAAGACGACCAATAAATTCAGGGATAAGACCATAGCGTAACAAGTCTTCAGGAAGTACCTTCGTTAGAACTTCTTTCTTCTCCATGTCTTCAGCCGTTTCTTGTTCAGAACCAAATCCAATTACCTTCTTACCAAGACGACGTTTTACGATTTGATCAATTCCATCAAATGCACCACCAACAATGAATAGAACATTGCCTGTGTCAATTTGAATGAATTCTTGATGAGGATGTTTACGTCCACCTTGAGGAGGAACGCTTGCAACTGTGCCCTCAAGAATTTTTAGAAGGGCTTGCTGTACACCTTCACCAGATACGTCGCGAGTAATGGATGGATTTTCAGATTTACGTGCAACTTTATCGATTTCATCAATATAGATAATACCTTTTTCAGCTTTTTCAACATCGTAATCAGCTGCTTGAATTAATTTAAGAAGGATGTTCTCCACATCTTCCCCAACATAACCAGCCTCAGTAAGAGATGTAGCATCCGCAATAGCAAATGGTACATTTAAGATACGTGCTAATGTTTGGGCTAGTAATGTTTTACCACTACCTGTTGGTCCAAGCATTAGAATATTACTTTTAGCAAGCTCTACATCATCAGCTTTTGTCGCTGCGTTAATACGCTTGTAATGGTTATAAACAGCTACTGAAAGTGATTTCTTAGCATAGTCTTGCCCAATTACATAATCATCCAGAATTTCGTTGATTTCCTGAGGTTTAGGTACCTCTTTAAATTCAACTTCTTCTTCGTTCCCTAGCTCTTCTTCCACAATTTCTGTGCATAATTCAATACACTCATCACATATATAAACCCCAGGTCCAGCAACTAACTTGCGGACTTGATCTTGAGTCTTACCGCAGAAAGAACATTTAAGTTGCCCTTTCTCTTCGTTAAATTTAAACATGCATTTCACCTCACAAAGTATATGTCACACTAAATCTATAAAAAAACCTTTACAAACTATTGGTTAAACATCCAAAACCTTTCTTTACGACATCATACCAAATATCATGAGTCACTAAAAGTAAAAAAACTTCCTGTTCGGAAGATTCTCTCACTTCCATTTGTATTCATTATGTACGTGAGTGTATGAATAGTCAACATATGTGCAGTAATCCAAAAGTATGAGTGGGCTGGGAATGTAAATCCAATAAGCGATGATTTAGTATATATGTATTTTTCCATACTTGGGTTCATTCCATACCCATAAAAGGAATTATTATATGTAAAAACAAGGCACGAACAAATCGCGCCTTGCTTTCATTACTTCAAACCGCCAGAAAGTACAGTTACTTTCTTATGCCGTTTTACTTTCAGAATCTAAGAAATCAATTGCTTTTTTGATCTTAAGATCTTCTTTAACTGCGTCAGTGTTGCCACCAAGCATTTGCTTAAGGTTGTCAACATTTGTCTGATACATTGCAGCCATGTTTTCAAGCTCTTCATTGATATCTTCTTCTGTAACTTCAACATTTTCTGCATCAGCAATTGCTTCAAGAACAAGGTTAGTCTTAACGCGCTTACCAGCATCTTCTTTCATTTGCTCTTTAAGTGCGTTTTGGTCTTGACCTGTGAACTGGAAGTACATGTCTAATGTCATGCCTTGCATTTGAAGACGTTGTTCGAATTCTTTCATCATACGGTCAAGTTCAGTCTCAACCATAGCTTCTGGAATTTCGATCTCAGCGTTATCAGTAGCTTTATTTACTAGCTCTTCGCGCTTAGCATTTTCAGCTTCTTGTTCTCTTTCTTGTTGTAGACGTTCTTTTGTTTTCTTCTTAAGTTCGTCCATAGATTCAACTTCTTCGTCGACATCTTTCGCGAACTCATCGTCTAATTCAGGAAGTTCTTTCGCTTTGATCTCGTGAACTTTCACTTTAAACGTTGCTTTCTTACCAGCAAGGTCTTCAGCGTGGTATTCTTCTGGGAATGTAACTTCTACTTCTGTTTCTTCTCCAGCAGATTTACCAACAAGTTGCTCTTCGAAACCAGGAATGAATGTTCCAGAACCGATTTCTAATGAATAGTTGTCGGCCTGTCCACCTTCGAATGCTTCGCCATCAACGAAACCTTCAAAGTCCATTACAACAGTGTCACCGTCTTCAATAGTACCTTCTTCTTTAACAACTAGTTCAGCTTGCTTTTCTTGTTGTTCTTTTAGTTCGTTCTCAACGTCTTCATCTGTAACCGTTGCATCTTGAGCTTCAACTTCAAGACCTTTGTAGTCGCCAAGTTTAACTTCTGGCTTAACCGTTACTTTCGCAGTGAAGATCAGGTTTTTACCTTTTTCGATTTGTTCAACATCAACTTCAGGACGATCAACTGGAGTGATTCCTGTTTCGTCAATCGCGTTTGAGTACGCTTCAGGAAGAATGATATCTAGTGCATCTTGATATAAAGATTCTACACCAAAACGTTGTTCGAAGATCGGACGAGGTACTTTCCCTTTACGGAAACCAGGTACCTGGATATCCTTAACTACTTTCGCGAATGCTTTGTCTAAGGCAACCTTAAATTCAGCAGCATCAACTTCAACAGTAAGTTGGCCTTCGTTACCTTCTAATTTTTCCCATTTTGCAGACATGATTTTCCCTCCAACATCTATTTTTCATACATTATTCGTTCGTTCAGTGTTCTTAAGTTTTGTAACAAAAGATTGAATGCGTAATTTGCAACCACCTTATTATAACATAATCTATTGTGCTTTCAACAATCTTCTACAAGCCTATACAGCATGATACCTTTACAGTTTATTCCTCGTCTAAAACAGCGAAGTATTGCCCTTCATAATATGAAATTTGCTGTTTCCAAGCTTCTACTTCTTCTTCCTCTATGTATTGGTGGAATGGAAACTGAACATCGTCCAACTGCAGGGAAGATGCTCCCAATTCATAAAACGCCTTCGCCAATGCAGGCAGTTCATGATCCTCTGGCATAATCGGGAAACGAACATACATATAGCGAAATACGAGCTGTTGTATAAACTCAAAAAGGGTAGGATTGTCTTGCTCTACTCGTTCAAGTAAATATAAAAGCTGCTTGGATGAAGCGTGAGAAAGGATATCAGGCAGTTCAATAGGATTAACCATGACTTCTGAACCGAGTTTTCTTACTTCTACCTTTCGATCTACCCTTTGTTCTTGCATCCACTGCACAAGCGCGGTTTTAATAACAGGCTCCACATCGTCTTTAATTAAGTACGGGGAGATTTCAGTCATGAAGGGCTGAATATCTTGCTTTCGTAACATCGACAAAAGCTGCCATTGTTTCTTTACATTATGTGTATCCAAAGCTATGAGCAGTTCGTCAACCGCTTCAATATTTTCAGTTCGTGTTTCATCCGTACGCAGATTTTCGGTTATGTCATACAGTTGCCAAAACTGCTTACGAAGATCTTGTGGAATGTCTTCAGATTGAAACACCTCGTCCAACAAATCGAGCAAGTCTTCATATTTCCCTGTTTGGAATAAAACCGTTAAATAGATATGTAAGTATTGAAAATAATGCTCTTCATCTTCTCTCATAAGCTTTTGACAAAGTTCTTCCACTTCATCGTATTGACCTAATTCCATAAGGCAGATCAATTTACCCGTCATGATTTCTGAATTTGCCGCTTCAAAGTCAATGAGTTTATTAAAAGACTGAAGTGCTTCTTTATAATTCTTTTCTTTTAAAGCGGCTAATCCGTCTTGCTCTAATGACGACTTCCATTTGGGAAATATGACGACATCAGCCTTTTGTTGAGTCATAGTCCATCCTCCCTCAGTTCAATTTACGTATGTAAGTTAACCAATCTTTCTCTTCATTCCCTACCCACTACTGCTACAAACTTGATTCGATATAAAGTAGAAATCTCCTTTAATCTCATTTATAAAACAGGAAGCATTATCTTCTTTAAGGATACTCAACTATTATTAAAAAATCCAGGTTAGTGAATGAAGTTTTACGCTACATGATTCCCGTTTCTTCTCTATTTTATACGGGAATAGCCAGATATACATATGTAAAAAAAAGACTCTAGGAAGGCCCTAAAGTCTTTTTTGAAAATTTTCTATGTCCCAGGAGAGATTCGAACTCCCGACCTACGGCTTAGAAGGCCGTTGCTCTATCCTACTGAGCTACTGGGACGTAATGTAAGAAAAATCAAAAGATATTATTAACTATATGATTTTCGAATTGCAAATATGTATATTGGAGCGGGTGATGGGAATCGAACCCACGACATCAGCTTGGAAGGCTGAGGTTTTACCACTAAACTACACCCGCATTTAAATTGAAGTGCTCTTATGTATGTGTTCATCGATGCTTTCTGTCGAAGCGAACAAAATTTATTATAAGGACTATAAAGAAATATGTCAACACATTTTAGGCAGAAGTTTTAACTTCTGCCTAAAAAATTTGTTTCATAGGTTAAATCTGAAATGTTTTCTCCTTGATCATTATAGAAATGAACGTGGACCGACTGCTGTTGATCCCATGTGACAATCGCATACGTTTTCTCCGGATGATTACGAGGTAAACGAATGCTGCCTGGATTGATGAACAACTTTCCATTCACCATCTCAGCACCAGCGATATGAGAATGGCCAAAACAAACAATATGCGCTCCTACCTCATCTGCCCGATAGGACAATGGCATAAGTGTCGATTTCACCCGAAACAGATGGCCATGGGTGACAAAAAAGGACATATCCTGTATAGATTCTTGTAATTCCTCAGGATATTCTTCGCTAAAATCACAATTTCCTTTCACCTTCATAAATCCATCCATTTCTTTTGAACGGTACTCTAATTCAGAATCCCCGCAATGAATCATGCCATCTACTTCATGGGCATGACGGTCTTTGATGTTCTGAACTTGTTCAGTTAATCCATGACTGTCGCTCACGATTAATACACTTGGCATGATAATCCTCTCCTTATTTCAATAACTCACGTATCGTTGTCTCGATTTTTTCGAGCGCCTCGCTTCGATGACTTATTTTATTCTTCTCATCCGCACCGATCTCGGCCATCGTCCGGTTATAGCCATCAGGAATAAAGATTGGATCATACCCAAATCCAGTCTCCCCTTGAGCTTGCTCAGCCAGACGGCCTTCACAAGTGCCCCGTTCAAAGATGACTTCTTCGCCCGGGAGGCTAAGAGCTAATACACAAACAAATCGAGCTTTCCGGTTCTGTTCCCCATTTAACTCTGACAAAACTTTTTCCAAGTTATTTTTATCATTTTTAGGTTCACCTGCATAACGGGCAGAATAAACGCCAGGCTTCCCTTCTAATGCATCCACTTCAAGACCAGAGTCATCGGCAATGACCGGCATATTAAGGAGAGATGAAATCGTTTCTGCTTTCAGCTGTGCATTTTCCCAAAACGTTACTCCGGTCTCCTCAACTTCAGGCACATCCTGATTCAGATCTTCTAAAGATAACGTTTCTATATCATATTTCGAAAATAATTGACGGAATTCGCGTACTTTCCCCTGGTTGTGTGTGGCTACAACAAGTCTCTTCATTTCAAATCTCCCCTTACTTACTGATTGCGGTTACGATCGATATGAGCACTCCATTCCCCTATAGCAGCCTTTTGCTGATCAAATAACTCAGAAATACCGCCTTGGGCCAGCTCAATCATTTTCTGAAGCTGTGGATAAGAGAAAGTGGCTTCTTCACCAGTTCCTTGCAGTTCTACAAACTCTCCATTCCCTGTCATAACCACGTTCATGTCAACTTGAGCTTCGGAATCTTCCACATAACAAAGATCTAATATCTCTTCTCCTGTAGGCAAAACGCCAACTGAAGTCGCTGCAAGGTAGTCTTTAATAGGTAGTTTCTTAATTGTACCCTGTTTTACAAGCTTACCAAATGCAAGAACCATGGCAACAAATGCACCAGTAATAGAAGCCGTTCTGGTTCCTCCGTCAGCTTGGATTACATCACAATCTACCCAAAGTGTTCGCTCTCCAAATTGCTCAAGGTCCACAACAGCTCTTAAAGAACGACCAATTAAACGTTGGATTTCCATTGTACGGCCTGTCACTTTACCTTTTGAAGATTCTCGTATATTTCGTTGCTGGGTTGCTCGAGGAAGCATCGCATACTCAGCTGTTACCCAACCTTTTCCCTGACCTCTCATAAAAGGAGGAACGCGGTCTTCTATGCTTGCATTACAAATTACTTTCGTTTCACCAACTGTAATTAAGACAGATCCTTCCGGGTGCTTTACATAATCGGTTTCTATATGTACCTGTCTTAACTCGTTTTCTTTTCTTTCATCCGTTCTCATGTTTCGTCCTCCTTCACTTAATCCTAGCTCATCTTAACATATTTCAGAGCAAAAGTTTACTTTAAAACGACAAAACCAAGGCTTCTGAACGCTTTATAAATAGTTTGATAAGCACGAAAAAAGAGGCTTGTTTTATGCCTCTTTTTTCATATCTAGTATGCGCCAAAAGCGAGAATTAAAATCGACCTGTATTTACCATTTCAGGGCGCGTCACAGGTTTTGTGAACGCATTTCCTTCTTCATCATAGATTTCTTCAAAATCTTTTACTTTAACCGAGACCGCTTCGACATCATCTCTTTCCGTTAAGGACAATACTAGGGAATCCATAACCTTCTTCGAAATGACGGACTGATCTTCGAAGTTACTTAATACGTTTTCATTAAATGTGAGGGAAAGGACACCATCCTCTACAGTTGGCTCTTCCGTTAATTGAACCCCATCATTAAATACGTTTAACAGATCCCCTTTATACCCTGGGCCATTTACTAGTGTTTCAATAATGGTTGCGTAGTCGCTTTCAGAAGAACCTTCTACACGCTTTGTTACAGGAACATAGTAAAATTGGTCGTCATGTTGAGCAGGATAATAAACAGTTACAGAACGACTGTTAGAAATATCAGCAACATCCCCTGTTTCGAGGTTGATGCCGTTCGCTCGGGAGTATCCACTAGAAAGTGGCGTATTATTAACTGGCATAACATCAGTATCGTATCCGTTAATTTGCAACTTAATGCGATCAACATTCTCGAACTGTGTAAGGGTGTACGTCATTGATTCTAAAATTTTGATTTCATCCTCTGGACGGTATTCGATAAAATCCTTAGATACATCCACCACAAGCGTACCATCATCTAATATATCAAGACCATTGACCTCCGTTCCAGCAGGCAAGACTGCTTGAAAACCACTTGGCAAGAAGTCTGTGACAGGACCACCTTTAACAAGGTATTGTAGCACTTGTTTAGCTACATCATTGGTCTCTGGTTTTGGCAGAGGCACCGTTTGAGGAACGACCATGCCATTCTCATCTAGTAAGTACAGCTGGCGAGCCACTGTTTCTACTTTAATAACATCTGAGTTATCCGTTTGTCCCACATTTACACTTTCTTCTGTTGCCGCTGCCTCCCCTTCTACATTTTCCTGCTTAGGTTTATCCATTTCTTCTAATGATTGCTCCCCTTGAAAGACACACCCTGATAATAGAGCGACGCTAGTGACAAGACTTCCGCATAATAAAGCAGCACGCTTCCGCATGTTTTCCCCTCCTATGATGGTTTGTACTACTATATATACGAGCTATCAACTAAATTAGACCAACAAAAAAGCCTACTCTTTTAAAAGAGTAGGCTTTGGTCATTTATTCACCAAGTGAGATTGTTTCTATGTGGGAAATGTGGTCTTCAAACCATGAGTTTGCGATATCACCGAATAGTTTCGAGTCACCGGTGGTATAAAACTTGTGGTTCGGCACACGGTCTCCTTCATACAATCTACCGTAATAATCGAGTATGACACTCACTTCCTGGGCTGTTTCGTCCCCTGAGGATATGATAGTGATCTCATCCCCCATAACCCGATGAATTGTATCTTTTAACAAGGGATAATGGGTACATCCAAGAATAAGCGTATCGATGTGATTTGCTTTTTTCATTGGTTCTAATGTTTCTCTTACAACGTGCAGAGCTTCCTCCCCGCTAAAGAGCCCTTGTTCGACAAGGGGGACAAATGGCGGGCACGATAATGCATTGACCCTTATATCTGGATTGATATGTTGAAGGGCATTTGCATAAGCTTTGCTCTTTATGGTGCCTTCTGTTCCGATTACTCCGATATGTAAGTTCTTAGATACTTTGATGGCTGATCGGGCTCCTGGTTGAATGACACCAATAACCGGTATATCTAACTGTTCTTTTAGTTGTTGCAAAGTAAAAGCTGTTGCTGTATTACAAGCAATTACAAGCATTTTAATCTTCTTCATTTGCAAAAAACGAACCATTTCCCAGGTGAAGTTTATTACTTCTTCCTTAGGTCTCGGTCCGTATGGGCATCTTTTCGTATCCCCTAAGTAAACAAATTCTTCTTTTGGCAGTTGGCGCATTAACTCCTTTGCTACCGTTAAACCGCCTACTCCTGAATCAATAACCCCAATTGGTTGGTCCAACTCTATCGCCTCTATTCGCTCTTGTTGCTTTTTTCTTGTTGTTCTACATCCTTCATTTCTGTATGCATGCGCTGCAAAAACCCTTGCAATTGATCAACTTCCTCATTAGAAAAACTACGAAGAACCTGATCTAAATATGCCTGTCTCTTGTTAATTACTTCTTGAATAATGGATTCTCCTTTATCAAGGAGGTGAATAAGAACAACACGCCGATCCTTTGGATTACGCACTCGTTCAACCAGCTCATTCTTTTCCATCCGATCAATGAGGTCTGTGGTTGTACTGCATGCAAGATACATCTTATTCGACAATTCACCGATCGTCATATCACCAGATTCAAGAAGCCATTGCAAAGCAACGAATTGAGGAGGTGTTATAGGGTAATGGTTTAAAATTTCTCTTCCCGTTTGTTTAATGATGCCAGAGATGTGCCTTAGTTTCTTCTCCACATCTGCAATCTTGACTTCTGTCGTCGTAACCTTGTCCAACTTGTTACCTCCCGAGAGTCCTATTAGTATCATCCTACATTCATTGTTACGGTTTTCGAAAGAAATTGCAAGAATAAAAGCCGACAAGGCTACTCTGTTAAAAGTGCTGTAATATAAAATAAATACCGACCTTCCGAAGAAAGTCGGTACATTTTAGAGTTTAAGCTCCCCCATGCGAAGAAGCTCAATAACAGCCTGCGAACGCCCCTTAACGCCCAGCTTCTGCATAGCATTCGAAATGTGATTACGAACAGTTTTCTCTGAAATGAAGAGTTCCTGAGCAATATCCTTTGTGGTCTTGTCTTGCACTAGCAATTCGAAAACTTCTTTTTCGCGTTTCGTGAGTAATTGCTTCGGCTTATAGTCTTTTTCCTTCAAGCGCTAACCCCTCCTTGCTAACTTAGAGCTGCGGTTCGAAGGGTATTTATTTAGTCTTTACATCGTATGAAAGAAAAGATGAAGCTGTGCCACACAGACATTCCACTTTTTACTTATTTTTCAACTTTGAGAGATTAAACCAAGTTCCTTCGCCCGAATTAATGCTTCCGTACGTGAGCGAACCTCAAGTTTACTAAATATACCTGTAAGTGTGTACTCCACACTCCTTTGTGACATATGTAAATTTTGCGCAATATGCTTATTGGTCAGTCCTTTTGAAACTTCAATTAATATCTTTTGTTCTTTCTCATTAAGAGATAACGAGCTGGCATCGCCTTCCGAAGAAATGTGCTGGGTAGTAGCCTCGGCTCTTCTTAATTGTTTAAATAGATGCAACGGCACGACCACTTCTTCACGTAAAGCACAATGAATGGCTGTTACAAGCTGGTCTTTCGTTGCTGTCTTACTCACAAAGCCAGATATGTTCGATTCCACTAATAGATTAAAATGTGTACTAATATCAAACCCTGTATAAATCAATACTTTCATATCTGGATAGGTTGTCTTCACCCGCTTCGCAAGCTCTACTCCATTTAACCCTGGCATGTATAAGTCCAACAGTAATACATCATACGCATGTTCTTTAATTTGGTGTTCAGCTTTCAAACTGTCAGAGATGACTTCCACTTCCATATCGGCTTCCTGCTCTAGCATTGCTTTAGTGCCCATACCAACAGCAGGGTGGTCATCAACAATCAAAATGTTAATCATATAAACCGTCCCCTTCGTGATTTGCTGCATTGAAAAATGTAATGTTCATTTGGAATCCTTGCTTAGGAGCTGATTGTATACTCATTTTCCCATTTAAACCGTTCACTCTTTGTTCAATCCCTGATATCCCCATATGAGAGTAGGTTTCCATTCGCTTATTCGGGTTAATTCCTACTCCATTATCCTCGTAAATCAACTTCACATTTGAACTTTCACGGTATAAAAGAATAAATACCTGATCAGCCCTTGAGTGTTTCATTGCGTTCGTTAACAATTCCTGAACAATCCGATAAATACCAAGCACATACTGACTATCCAATTCAATCTGGAAGTCTCTTGAATCAAACGTTACCGTATAGTTAGAGCGAAGCTGGTATTGGTGAATTAAATTTTGCAACGAAGGCACAAGGCCCATTTCCTCTAAGAAAGGTGGACGCAATTCGTTACAAGTTTCTCGTATCAGATGAATATTATCGAGCAATTGCTCCTTGAAATTAAGCATATTATCTTTTACAACGGGTTCCATTGAATAATTCCGATTGACGAAATCATCCATCTGCCTGTAAAGATACAATTGTTCTTGCAGAACGGTATCGTGGAGGTCGATTGCAATTTGTTGACGCTCATTTTCAGCAAGAGAAAAAAGCAACCTCGATAACCAGGCTGGATAATTTTGCTGACGATCGTTCTTTACGTGCTGAAGTTCTTGAAAGAGGTCCTCAATCAGTAACAAATTCTCATGGGCGATATTGGTGTTATAAGAAATCGTTTGTAGGTAGCCTTTTTCATCTAGATTTAACTCTGTTCGATTTGGCTTCTCTGAAATATACAGATAGGTAATCTTACTAACCGTGTGACCGATCACAAGCACGTATCCTTCATGATCCTGCAGTTTTACTAAATTTCCAATATCACTTAACACGGGCTTCGACTTCTCCACACACTCTTCCATCAAAGGGAGTGGCACCTCTTGATACAAACAGAAATAGTTTGAAATTGTATTCTGAGAGAATATATATACTTCTTTTAAATCCAATACATCTAACAGTTCTCGCTTTAGCCTCTTAAACAACCCCACCGCTTCTCGTTCTTTCTTCATTTCGTGTATAAAGCGCTGTAGGCTTTGGTGATAGTTTTTCTTCTCTGAGAATAGATTTCTTTGGATCTGAAAATTAAAGATCTCTTTCACATAAAGGAAAATTACCAAAACAATTAAAATTCCAAATCCTAATTGCAGAAGATTTTGAATGGAGAAAGGATAATCAATTACCACTCCAACCAGCACGACAATCAACACCGTCGGAATCAAAGAAGAATAAGCATAATACCGTATCCGTCCCATTACAAAATCAATGTCTAATAATCGTTTCGCCGTAATCAGATAGATAAACGTAAACGGCATGACTACAAGAAACAAAGCGCTCGCTTCGCCTGACATCACCTGGAACCCGAATAAATAGTTGGGTAGCATAAACAAAAGGATAAATGGCGTAAAGGACATGAATAAACCAACAAGCATGTACTTTAGAATAGGGGCATATTCAGTCTGCTTATAACGTTTATACCCGATGATAATTAACGTTAATGCTATGCAAGTGAATGTAATAAACAATATTGAAATAAATTGAGGGTACCAGTCAGGGTAATAACCACTCAGCAAGCAAGCCGCCTCATAAGCAACAACAATAAAGGCAGCAATTTTCATCCAATTGTATACTTCAGATGCATACCACCTGCTTTTTAGCTCTCTGAAATAGCTGTCTACGAAATGTAAGAGTAATGCAGGCCCCATTAGCAACGTTACCGTATTGACTAAAGTAGAGATCGTGTCCCCTCTAGCAGAACCGCTACCAGATAAGTAGGCAAGGCCAACAGTCAAGAAGAATAATATAAGCCTGTTACCTGATTCATCATGCTTTTTATGAAACAGAATAAACATGGAAAGGAACAGCATGATTAACATAAATGAAGAAGGAAAGAGGATATAGAATAACCACTGGTCAAGGCTAACCTCATTTTCAATTTTAGAATACTTGACAGGTATACTTCCAGGGGCTTTAATGGTAATGCTATCTGCTTTTTCTACATTCTCATAGATTTGAACAGTAGGATATTTACTTGTCTCCATTCCGTTAACATCCACGACCCTGCTACCAATCTTTATATCTTGATTAGCCGCCCAGCTATGTTTTTCAACCTCCACCACTTCCCACAAATCCATTTCATTTTTTTCTACATTAATGCCTATATAAGGAATTTTTAGTATCACCATAATCAAATAGGCAGAAAGCAGAGTGAAGAGAATTGGAAAGAGATAGCGATAGATTCCTCTTAGAAATTTATTGTTCTGTATCATAAAGTACCCTCTATTTATGTATAGTTTTGAATTCATTATCGATCGTTCAGCCTTTTTCTAATTAACCTTATCGATAATCATACAAAGGAAATTACCCTTTTGCAACCGACGGAGAAAGTTCATACGCATTAAGTATTTCCCGGGGAATCGACACTGGTTTCCCGGATCCAGCATCAATTTGCACAATTCGTCCCCTGCCTGTTAAACAAACATCACCTTCTTTATTTCTCACTAAATAATGAAGGTCATAGGAAGTGTTGCCTACATAATTGATTTTAACAGCCACCGAAAGAACATCATCAAAGAAAACTTGCTTGTGATAATCACACTGAAGATCAGCAGCAACTGGAATGCTGTTTGAATCATCTGTTTCTACTTGAAAAGCCCCGACCGATTTTAGGAATTCAATACGCGCTTCTTCAAAATAGGTAAAGGGAACTGTGTTATTCATATGGCCAAATAAATCAGTCTCTGAAAATCGGACCTTCGTTTTTATAGAAAACGTAAACTCTTCTAACCACTTCTTGGAATCTTCTACATAGGAAACTCTTTTCATTGATTGTTCCTCCCCGTGTCTTTTCTTAGCAAAACAAACTCCTGCAGCTTTAACAGCTGCAGGAGTTTGCATTTCATTCTGATCATTCTTAGTTTACTTCATGGTCACTGCCAAAGAAGCTCTTAAAGGAATGTAAAGCTGTCTCTCTATTCATGGAAGCAATCGATGTTGTTAGCGGAATGCCCTTCGGACAAGATTGTACACAGTTCTGTGAGTTTCCACACTCCGCAAGTCCACCTTCGCCCATTAATGCTTCTAAGCGTTCATTCTTATTCATAGATCCTGTCGGATGAGAGTTGAACAGACGCACTTGGGAAATAGCCGCCGGACCAATAAAGTCAGACTTACTATTTACATTTGGACATGCCTCTAAACATACACCACAAGTCATACATTTAGACAGCTCATACGCCCATTGACGTTTGTTTTCAGGCATGCGAGGGCCTGGCCCTAAATCGTACGTACCATCAATCGGTACCCAAGCTTTCACTTTCTTAAGGGCATCGAACATACGGCTACGGTCAACCGCAAGGTCTCGCATAACAGGGAAAGTAGACATCGGCTCAAGACGAATCGGCTGCTCAAGCTGATCGACTAGCGCTGTACAAGATTGGCGAGGCTTGCCATTAATCTTCATAGAACAAGCACCACAGACCTCTTCTAAGCACCCCATATCCCAATAAACAGGCGTTGTGTCTTCACCATTTGCGTTAACCGGATTTCGTCGAATTTCCATTAAGGCTGAAATAACGTTCATATTCTGACGATACGGAACCTTAAATGTTTCATCATAAGAAGAAGATTCCGGATCATTCTGCCTTTTAATAATAAAGGTGATTTGTTTTGTTTCACTCATGTTTATTTACCCCCTTTACTTTTAGAGTAGTCTCTCTTACGTGGTTGAATGTGAGAGATATCCACGTCTTCATAGCTAAATACTGGGGCGTTCTTCTCTTGATCATAACTTGCCTTCGTCGTTTTAAGCCATTCTTCATCGTTACGCTCTGGGAACTCAGGTTTATAATGAGCTCCGCGGCTTTCATTACGATTTAGGGCTCCGATGGTAATAACACGCGCCAACTGAAGCATGTTTTGAAGCTGACGGGTAAACATAGCACCCTGATTACTCCAGCGCGTCGTATCATTAATGTTGATATCTTTAAAACGCTCTTGAAGTTCTTGAATTTTCTCATCGGTTTTACGAAGTTTTTCATTTTCACGTACAACCGTTACATTATCTGTCATCCACTCGCCTAGTTCTTTATGAATTTGGTACGCGTTTTCTGTACCTTTCATATTCAGAATAGCCTCAAACTTCTCTTCTTCTTCTTTTAACTTATCATCAAATAGTTTAGAAGAAACGTCTTCAGCAACTTTGTCTAAGCCATTAATGTATTGAACAGCTTTCGGTCCTGCTTCCATTCCACCAAAGATGGAAGATAGCAATGAATTAGCCCCAAGACGGTTCCCACCATGTTGAGTAAAGTCACATTCACCAGCTGCAAATACGCCAGGAATGGTCGTCATTTGATCATAATCCACATACAGTCCACCCATAGAGTAGTGAACGGCAGGGAAGATCTTCATCGGTACTTTACGAGGATCGTCACCGACAAATTTCTCGTAGATCTCAATGATTCCGCCAAGTTTAACATCTAATTCTTTTGGATCCTTATGAGACAGATCCAGGTAAACCATGTTCTCACCATTGATACCTAGTTTTTGGTTTACACAAACATCAAAGATTTCACGTGTTGCAATATCACGAGGCACAAGGTTTCCGTAAGCTGGATACTTTTCCTCTAGGAAATACCATGGCTCACCATCTTTATAGGTCCATACACGACCACCTTCACCACGAGCAGATTCACTCATGAGGCGCAATTTATCGTCCCCAGGAATGGCTGTTGGGTGAATTTGGATGAATTCACCATTCGCATACACAGCTCCTTGTTGGTATAGAGCTGATGCTGCTGAGCCTGTATTAATTACAGAGTTTGTAGACTTACCAAAGATAATTCCAGGTCCACCTGTTGCGACGATCGTCGCGTCCGCTCTGAAGGCTTTAATCTCGTGGGAATTTAGGTTCTGTGCCATAACCCCACGACTCACACCTGATTCATCAATGATGGAGGAAAGGAATTCCCATCCTTCATATTTGGTAACAAGACCTGCGACTTCATGGCGTCGAACTTGTTCATCTAGTGCATATAGTAACTGTTGTCCTGTTGTTGCTCCGGCATAGGCTGTACGGTGGTGTTGCGTACCCCCGAAACGTCTGAAGTCCAATAATCCTTCAGGCGTACGGTTAAACATAACACCCATACGATCCAGCATATGAATAATGCTTGGTGCCGCGTCACACATTGCTTTTACAGGAGGTTGATTGGCAAGGAAGTCCCCGCCATATACTGTATCGTCAAAGTGCTCCCAAGGAGAATCCCCTTCCCCTTTCGTATTTACAGCACCATTAATTCCGCCTTGCGCACAAACAGAGTGAGAACGCTTAACAGGTACAAGGGAAAGTAAGTCCACGTGTACACCGGCTTCAGCGGCTTTAATTGTTGCCATTAGTCCAGCGAGTCCCCCGCCTACGACTACGATGTTTTGATTACTCATTTTTAATGCTCACTCCCTTAATTTCTTTCCAAACAATCTATTTCGTACATACGTTTAAACAAATGCTAAAATAGCTGCTACCCCTACATAACTTAATGCGACAAAAATCGCCAACGTTACATACGTAGAAATACGCTGTGAACGAGGGGACATTGTAATTCCCCAGCTTACTAAGAATGACCATAAACCATTGGCGAAGTGGAATGTTGTCGAAACAACACCGATTATGTAGAACGCAACCATAAACGGATTAGATAAAATATCTGCCATTAAGGAAAAGTTTACTTCTTCTCCAAATGCAGCTTGAATTCGCGTCTCCCATACGTGCCATGTTACAAAGATAAGCGTAATGATTCCTGAAATACGCTGTAGATAGAACATCCAGTTACGGAAATAACCATATTGGTTTACGTTATTCTTAGACGTAAAAGCAATATAAACTCCGTAAATGGCATGGAAGTAAAGAGGAATGAAAATGATAAATAACTCTAATACAATACGGAACGGAAGACTTTCCATAAAATGAGCCGCATCGTTAAACGCCTGTTCCCCTCTTGTTGCGAAATGGTTCACAACTAAGTGTTGGAGCAAGAAAACTCCAACTGGAATAACCCCTAGTAATGAATGTAACCTGCGATAAAAAAACTCTCGATTGCCTGCCATGTGTGACGTTTACCCCCCTCGAATAGTATGTAACTTATAGTTGCACAAACTTTTCAGACAATAAAGCGCTTTACTAAACCCTTAAAAAAAGGAAACAAATTCGAGTCTTCCTTGATTTATCTGAAAAAAATGCACAATTTATGTCACGTTTATTGTACTTCTATCCATGGTGAGCGTCAAGAAAACATGTTCATAAAATGGTGAATTATGGTGTGTTCCTTTTCTCTCTTCTCTCTATTTTTTAGACTTTGCCCGATTTTGAAAAGAACATATTGCAGAGAATCTTGCCCCCTGCAATAATATAAAAAGAGAGAGGATGAACCTAAATGAATGAACAAATTGCCAACTTATTCGATGAATACAGCGATGTACCCTCTTCCCTGATCGGCCATGAGGTACTGAGAAATCAACTTTTACCAGATTTACTGGGGAAAGAGAAAGACACAATTTTATATTTCATGGGAAAAAGTTTAGCCCGAAAATATCCTTGTCACACGATTGATGAGGTCGGAACCTTTTTCGGGGCAATGTCCTGGGGAGTGCTTTCTTTAGAGAAAGAAAAAAAGAAAGAGTATAAATTTACTCTTTCAGGTGACTTAACTCAAAAAAGATTAAAGTACAAAACGCCTTACAACTTTCGCTTAGAAGCCGGCTTCATAGCTGAACAAGTAACATTATTACAAGGAGTATCCGCCGAATGTGCCTATGAATGTCTCCATAAAAAGAAGTCCGTTACCTTTACGGTGATGACGACGTAACCCATTTGTACAGAGTAATATCACTATAAACGGGATCAAACAAAGGATCAGACGTAAACTTTTTTACAGCCGTGAAATCAGTGGTATCCATCCCCTGTTGGATAAAGCCTTGAACTACCCGGTCTGTAACGTAGACCGTTTTTCCTTGTTTCAGTTGATTACTGGCATCTTCTTTAAATAAAGCATACGTTTGAATCTTTTGAAACGATTTAGAAACTCCTACATATTGAAGGACACGCTCTTCTTCCCACGTATATATTTTTAAAGGCTCAGATTGCTGTTCTACATAGTTCGCCAGTTGATACGTAGCAGGTAACTCCGTTGCCTGCTTATGTACGTAATATCCACCTATCCCTGTATTCATCAATAGAAGAAGCGAAACCACCCCTATTTTGCGTTTCCCTCCCCCTTTTAAGAGGTGTACCAACAATAAAATCACGAGGATCACTACCGTCGGTAAGATATGTCTTGGCTTGTCTACATTTTGCGCGAAGAAAGCCCAGAACGTATAAGCTGTTCCCAAACTCCACCACAACTTTTCATAGAGCACAGAGGATGGCCCACGGAATAAGGAAAGGACTAGCACCCCATATAATATCAGGATTAAAACCGAGTGAACCGAAAGACCAGTCCATAAGATATTCGTCCAAATAAACGTCCATACTCGAGTTATAAAGGGGGCTTGTTCTGTAGCAATAGAACCACCCCAACCTGTAAAATGCCCTTCAACAAACTTTGTAGCTATAAACTGAAAACTGTCTATCCCACCCACCGAAAGGATTAAAGGATAAACCCATAAGAATTGAAACAAGAACGCTATCCCAGCCTGTTCTAGTACATGTCCGAGTCCTTTTTCTCTCAGCCTTTTGTACCACAATAAAAGGATTCCTACACAAAAAGGTAAATAAGAGAGACGCACCCCCATCAAGAGACTGAAAAGAGCAAGGGGAAGAAGATCATATCGATACCGCCCCCTCTCAAGAGCAACCATAAGCCCCCATATGTACCACCACAAAATCGTAAAAGCAGTCCCTTCAGACATAGGAGAGGCAATGATAATCGTTAAAAATGGAATGGATTGAGAGAAAGCGACAGCAATAAGCGCTTTAGAAATAGTCAAATACCTTCTATAAATGAACCACATGGGAAGTAATGAGGATAAGGAAAACAGACTGTTCCAAAGAGCTAAGGAACGCGCAGGGTCTTCTACCCAGAGATTCACAAGCATTCCACCCAATATAAAATAAGGGTATCCAGGAAAATGGGGTTGCATATCTAAGAGATTATAGCTTTGCACCCCTAAAGCAAAATCAACCGCGTCCCAGCTTCTAGCGAATGCACTGCTATATAGAATACGAAACGATAATATGGCTATTAAGGATAAAAGGGCAAAACCGATATAAAATTTTTCACTAAGGCATAATTGTTTATTTTGCACATGGTTCACTTCCTACGTTAGATACGAAAAAACCCGCTCGTATGGCGGGTTTTACAAGTACGTTATAGAGAGGGTCAAGCTACTGTTTGATCCACTGTTTTCGTTTTTTTCTTTCTAAATAGCGTGATTTCCTTTGCATGCCAGATATTGGCGCCAATGATAAAGACAAAGTATAACCAATAGGCTGCAATTTGTTCGACAGTTGGATTATGGCTATAACCAAACATAGCAGCCATAAATAAACCGATCTGACCACTGATCATCACGTCACCGCCGGTGTCTCTCTCAAAATGAACCTCATCTTGATAGTGTTCAGGCATGAATTCTACGATATTATAAACAGCTTTGGGCGTTCCTTGAACCGTTTCGTACACAGATCCCATCTTCCCAAGGTCTTGTAACATGCCAATTCCTTGAACCAATAGTCCAGCGGCAATAAACATGATTAGGACTCCTGTAACTCGGAAAAAGGTTTTTAAAGAGAACTTCATTGTGCCTGTGAAGAATAGATAACCTAATATTAACGCAAGCATTAAGCCGCTAAGAGCTCCGTAGCTAGTGAATACATCTTGAATTTCTCCCCCGCTTATGGCCGCAAAGAAGAAGACTGTTTCTACACCTTCACGAAGAACAATTAAATACGTATGCAATACAAGGGCCGTTACACTACCAGCTGTGACAGCAGCGTTAATCTTTTTCTGCATATCTCCGTTTACATTCTTTGATTCTTTCTTCATCCACATAACCATGTGGCTAAGTAAGATGACAGAAGCAAACATAATCCCTATTTTTAAATAAACTTCAGACCCAAAGCTAGCAAAGCCAGTAAAGATAACTTGGAATAATAAAGCTACTCCGAAGCTGCTTAGTAAAGCAAAGAATACACCAGCAAATACCCAAGGATGATATTTCTTAGCATCCAAACGTGTTAAATAACTTAAAATGAGCCCGACGATCAATATGGCTTCTAACGCTTCTCTCAGTGTAATCAGAAAGGCTTGAAAATCCATTATTGTTTCCCCCTCTATGCCTACTCCTTCTTGCGGTTTTTCGTGCGATTAAAGACAATTAATAGGATAAATAATCCAACAAGTCCTATGGATAACCACTTCCAAATTGGATTGGATTCCCCGTCTTCACCACCGAAGATCCCTAAGTTTTCTTCTGTTAGGTTCGCATCATCATCTTCTTGGGCCGGAACTGGAAATGCTTCCGTTAAAGACGTATTGATTTCGTTAATTTCACGATCAAATGTTTCCTGATCACTTTGTTGATCTCCGATACCAAACAATCCGGGATTCCCTAATGATTGCAAGGCCTCGTCGAAAGATTCATAAATGGATTGAACCGCTTCTTCCCCTTCATCTTCCTTATAGGTAGGCTTTAACACATCAAACGTCCCTCGCGCTTTAGCGAGCAGCAATTTGGCCTGACCATAATCCTCAAATTGTTCTTGTGCAAAATGAAGACGGCGCTCCACGTTTAAACGTAATGCTGTTCGATAACTTTTTAACAACAATTCTTTATCTTTATTGTCGAGCGCTTCTTCTATGTAAGGAACGGTTTGTTTAAAATATAAATCAAATTCTTTATTATACGTATCTATGACTTGCTCGGCTTGATCCCACTTATCAGCATCCACGTATTGTTTTACTTCTTTATAAGCTTCGGCAAATTTCTCTTCACCGGGGTCCCCATAAGAGTAAGCAGCTGTATTAGTTGGATCCATAATGATGAAACTCAGTGTAAGCGTTATGATGGAAATGATAATCTTTTTCATTTGAGACCTCCTACGATAATGATAATGATTATCAACGCTATAGTCAAGCAGAGATAAGCAATTTTTTTGACTAATCGATCTCTTTCATTTTTTAAGTCGACCATTCCTTTTTCAAAGAACATACAAAAGGTGGCTCGGAATGTTATTATCCAAAGCCACCTTTTGGTATCCTTTTCTTACTATGTTACGTCCACTCTTCATTTGTCCCAGGCTTTTTCACCGGAGAAGGGTGTCGCTTCATTTCACGATAAATCGCCGGTAATACAGAGCTCATATAAGCTTTGAATTTAATGAAAGATTCACCCTTTTTCCGTACTTGATATTCAATCGGAATTTCTTTCATGCGGAATCCTTTTCGGACAATATTAAGCGTGACCACCTGGGCATAGTTGTAATCATGAATAATTTCAGCTTCTTGCATGACCTCTTTAGAGAATGCCCTCATTCCAGATTGGCCATCATAAATCCATCTCTTTAATAACAAGGATTGGAGGAACGTGAAAGCATAATTGCCTAAGCGGCGGTGTAATTTCATTCCTTCGATGTTGCCGAGAAAGCGAGAACCCATCACATAGTCTGCTTGATTATTTAAGATCGGTTGGATGAGATCAGGTATTTGTCGACCAGGATACTCTAGGTCTGCATCAATCATAACCCCAATATCTGCTCCTAGCTCTAAAGAACGTTTTAGCCCTTGTCTGACAGCAGCCCCCAAACCTTGATTGGTTTCATTCCGGTAAATGGCATCCACGCCTGCTTCTTTAGCCAATTCAATCGTGTTATCTTTTGAACCATCATCAATGAGGATGATCTTCACTTCTATGTTCTCTCCCATTTGTCGTGGAATGGTATGAATCATTTCTTTAATGCAGTCTTCTTCGTTGTGAGCAGGTAAAAATACCACGACTTTCTTCATGAAGACAGATCCTCCTTCTTACTTTGAGTCAATACTTCTCCCCTGGAATGGTCTGGATATGGTGCTCCAAGTAAATGGGCAATAGTCGGTGCCATCGACACAAGACTGTGTTTTTTCTCTACTCGTTTTCCCTTTTCAATGGTCGGACCAGTCATAAAGAAAGGAACAAATCGCTCCCCTTCATCTAAGTGGCCGTGTCCACCAATTCCATCGGCTTGGCCATGATCAGCACAAACCATTAACGTTGTATTTTCCATATACCCTTGTTCTGTTAACCACTCCACATAATCTTGGACAAGCTTATCGGTTTCTTCGATTTTTTCAATATAATCATCATACAACACACCACGACTGTGACCGGTTTGGTCTGTACTAATCAGTTGCATGATAAACAATTCAGGGTTTTCTGTCTCCATAATGTGCTTCCCTTTTTGGACAATATTCTTATCTGCAACGTCATTATGCATAACGGCCGTCACTGTATCTACATCATCCCCGAAAGTATCTACGAGATGTGCAATTCCTAATAAACGCCCCTTCTTATCGACTTTACGTAAAGAATCAAAAATACTTTCTGTTTGAGCCCCGAGCTTCCACACCATATTGCTTTGGATTTTATGCTCAAAAGGATAGGTACCTGTAAACATGGAGGTAAAACAAACCACCGTCCGAGCAGGATAAACGGTTTCCATTTGGGTGTATTCCGTCCCTTGTTGTTTCAATGAATCAAGAAATGGTGTATGAGCCGCCTCGAATCGGTCTTTCCTCATTCCATCTATGACTATGACAATGACGCGATCATTCGGTGACTCCATGGGTTGTTCATAATGTTCTTGCGTATACGTTTCATAGGGTTTTGGTTTCCAATCAAATAAGTAATGATGCAATATCCAAGTAAAGAGGGCTGTTCCAGCATAAAATAAGATCAATTGATATAGATCAGTAATGCTCAACCCGCCTGTGTCCAAGTGTTGAAACGTGTACTCCCAAATTCCTAGCAGAAGAATAAATTTAGGGATTTGCTCTTGTGCATTTCCGCTTGTAGAATCACTATTCTTTAATACAAGCTTCCAAAATCGTGTGAAATTCCACCATGTTGTTCCGATTCGCATATGATAATAAAAGGTTCCCCAAAAGAAAACCGTAAAGAAGAAATAAATCCCTAAGGCTAATAACCATAGTGACAAATAACTGCTCTCAAAAATCATTAAAAATCCCACAACCGGTATCCATAAATAAGATCGTAAAAGCAACGGGAAATCAAAATAATAGAATAAGGCTAGTAACGGTAAAACATACATAATGCTAATGGCTAATGCCCCTGCGGAAGTATTTAGATCAAAGAGATGATACAAAAACATTGTGCCTATAACAAAAATAGGAGTGAACGGTTTACCTTCATTTAATAAATTCCATCCTCTAGCTGCGATTTTTTCAAAAGATGATGCTTGTTTCACTAGTTTATTCCCTCCCTTTAAACCATGTTTTTACTACGGAGAACGATACAGGTGTCAGATAAAAACTGATCAGACCTGTAACGTAAGCATAAATAAATTTAAATACGTGTGTAACAACTGCAATAGCATACCCTGTCTCAATCGGAAGACCTACAAATGTCAGCGCATAGCTCTGTACACTTTCATAGCCTGCTATATGACCAGGAGTAATTTGAAATACACCACTTACAACTGCAACAGACGTTGCCCAAACGGACTCAAAAAAACCAAGATCCTCTACAGTAATCCGTCCCACACTATAAATAATGAATCCTTCAAGAATCCAACTCATCACTATAAGTCCAAACAAAAGAACACCTTTTTTGGAAAGTAGTGTTGAGGAAAAGTGACTGAAGGATGTTAGAAAACGTTTATTTAAAATTTTCTTCAAACGAAAGGGGAGCAGCAAAGCAAGAACAAATAGGATTCCTACCGTTGTAATCCCTATATAGAACAGCGTATTCATATATAGATATGTGCCGATGGCCGCAAGAAGAAATAGACCCCCAAGATCAAGGACTCTCATGGCCACTACACTACTCACACTCTTCTCCCAACTAAACGACTTCGTCCCTTTTAAGACACCCGCTCTCACTGCATCCCCTGTTTTAAAAGGTAAAATATGGTTCATGAAAAGAGCGTAATGAATTCCTGACCAATATGGAAGGAGACTCCCCTTTTCATTCACATATTCTCGCCATACAAATGCTTTAATCCAAAATGAAAATGCATAGGTTAGCACCATTACCATTAACCAAACAGGAGAGGCTAACAGTTCTTCCGCTACTTGTAGAACCGTATCAAATGAAAAATAATGAATGGTTAGGTACACAAATAGTCCTGCTAATAAAACACCAGCTATTCGAATCATCCATTTAAGAATTCGCTTACCTTTCATGACGAATAAACCATTGGACTGTTTTTCTCAGCCCTTCTTCAAAGCTATGTTTAGGCTCATACCCTAACAATCTTTTAGCTTTCGTGAGATCAGCCCACGTTTGTTTCACATCACCTAATCGAAAAGGGGCATGGTTTACTTTCATATCAGGAAAGATTTCTTTTAGGGTTTGGACAAGTTCTTCGATCGTAATGGGATTTCCAGATCCAATGTTATAAATCTGATTCCCCTTACTATGTGCTAGTGCTAACCGCATTCCGTCTACAATATCATCGATATAGGTGTAATCCCTGGCTGTCCCACTTCCAAATACGTCTATAGATTCTCCTTTAAGGTTCGCCTGAATAAACTTTGGAATAGCCATATCAGGTCGCCCCCAAGGCCCATAAACGGTGAAATAACGAAACACGGTCAACTGGAAACCATAGACGTGCTGATACATATGCGCATATGCTTCCCCACTTACCTTTGCTGCTGCATATGGGGACATAACCGTTTGGATCGGTAAATCTTCACTCATCTCTCCGTCCCTGTTTCCATAGACCGAAGAAGAAGAACCAAATAAAACATGAGGAATGCCAGCTTCTCCAGCCATTGTTAAGACATTAATCGTTGCCTTAATATCCTCATCTACATATTCTAATGGTTGTTCAAATGAGTACGGGACTCCAGGAAGAGCTGCTAAGTGAAATACAGCATCAAAGGATTGATGAAAAATCGGTGCACAACTTTCTTTATCTAAAAGATCATTTTCGCAAAATGTGAGATTTGCGTAACTAAATATGCGATCTAATTGTTCTTTTTTACGTTTATAATCATAATAGGGATGAAATTTGTCGATGATGGTTACTTTGTGTCCATCCTGCAGTAAAGACTCAGCTAAGTGGGAACCAATAAATCCTGCCCCACCCGTTAGTAGTACGTTCATATTCTCACCTCATCAAGACATCTTGTTCATTTTATCACAATTGGACTAGGTTTCGAATAGGGTCTTCATTCATAGAAGTGTCCAAATAAAAAACCTGTAACTTATATCCAAGTTACAGGTTTTTTCCCGTGTGATGGTAAATCTGAGAAGATTATTGTACGAGTTTGTCTAAAGTAGAGACAATCTCTTGACCAATTTTTTCTGCTTCTTCAGCATTCTCGTTGCTTATAGCCTCTAACCACGATTCTGCTTTTTGAAGTGTTTCTTTCGTTTGCTCTTCTCCGAGTCTTTCATTCATGGACATTTCAATGGCTTTCGTAAACATATTCGCTTCAAGTGCTTCCGTACGAGCTTTTGTAATATTTCCTTCTTTAGTTTCTTCAACTGCTTCACTATGATAACCTTTGATTTTTCCTACAAAAGCTTGAACAAATAAGTCATTGACCTCACTAGCTTTAATTGTGCTTGGTTCTGTTTGATCCAAGCTGAATAACGTATTGATCTGTTCAGCAGCTTCTTTGTCGCCTGAAGATAGTGATCCTTTTATAGCCTGATAGAATCCCCATGCTTCTGCTTGCTCAGCTGTTAGTTCATCATCCGACGCACCTTCACTCGCTGCTTTCTCAATCTTTTCCGCATAGGATTGAGCCGCTAAGAAGTAACTGCGGTAAATGGATTTGTCTGTGATTTGCTTATAAACTCCATAATCATCAACATTTCCTTCTTGAATTGCTTCTTGTTGAGTCGTTAAGCCGGCATTAATATTCTGTTCAAGACTAGAGTCCCCTTCTAGTTCATAGTAGCTGTCACGCTTAACTGCAGTTGGGATAAATACTTCATTAGCAAGGAATTTTAGTTGATCAAACTGTTGTTGGGCTTTTTCTTTCGTGCCTTCTTCTAACTCTTTAGCAATGTCGCCATGCATACTCTTTTGTTTCTGATAGAAATAAGACTGCGTCGTTTTATCAATGATTTGTCGGGCTGCATTTTGTTCTAAAGACCCATCTTTTCCTGCTGCAATAGCAGCTGTGATCGCCTGGTCAAACTCACCATTTACGCTTGTTAAAACAGGCTGAAGATCTGAAGTATACGTTTCCTTAATCATGTCCCAGTTTACTTCTTGGTCTTCTTTCATCTTATCTAACTCAGCTGTAATATCTTTATAAGCCTGAACCTGATCTTCAATTGATGCAGTTTCGGCTTCTTGATTCTGTTCTTGTTCCTGATCTTCTTGCTCTGTATCTTGGGCCTCTTCTTGTTGATCAGAATTCGTACCTTCTGTTTCATCTTCCCCTTCGCTATCACCAGCACACCCCGCTAATACTAGTGAAAACGATAACCCTGTGAACAATAGTGTTTTCTTAAAGCTAAATGGCATATGTAGTCCTCCCAAATGAAAATGATTTTCAGTATTATGTCATGTTTTATTCTATAGAGAACGATTCTCAATGTCAATGAGAATTTATTTCAATTATTAAAATTAAAGTGTCGAAACCATGAAGGTGCAAAATTGAGATAATGTTTCCGTTAGCTTTGGTTTGATCACAAGATGGTTTTAGAAATGAACGCTTTCCACTTAGCCAATTAACAACTTTAACAATGCCATTATATAAAAATGGCTCTTCCCCAAACAGAGGAAGAGCCTTGTCACTTATTGATCTATTCTAATGTTTCCTCTTCAACTTCTTCATCCTCTGGTTGGTTGAGGTGCTCGAGAATGGTTTGAGCTAATGGTTTCGGGACTCCTAGTTTGGTTAGATCCTCTATTTCTGATTCTTTGATATGTCTAACAGATTGGAAATGGCGTAACAGAAGCTTACGCCGCTTTTCTCCGACTCCTGGTATCTTATCAAGTTCAGATTGGATAGCGCCTTTTCCACGTAATTGACGATGGAAGGAAATAGCGAATCGGTGCACCTCATCTTGCACACGCTGGATGAGATAAAACTCTTGCGACTGACGGTCCATCTCTACAACTGCAGGTGGGTCACCGTATAGCAGTTCACTCGTTCTGTGCTTATCATCTTTGGCTAAGCCACATAGCGGGATATCAAGACCTAACTCATTTTCGAGCACTTCTGTTGCAGCAGACATTTGACCTTTCCCACCATCAACGACAATTAGATCGGGCAAAGGTAAACCATCTCGGATAACCCGTTTATATCTTCTTCTTATGACTTCACGCATCGTATCGTAATCATCTGGACCTTCGACGTCCCGTATCTTATATTTTCGATACTCTTTCTTTTCCGGTCTTCCATCAATAAAGACCACCATAGCAGAAACTGGATCTGCCCCTTGTATGTTTGAGTTATCAAACGCTTCTATGCGATGAGGCGTTTCAATATTGAGCTTTTCTCCAAGTTCTTCTACAGCCTTAATGGTTCTTTCTTCATTCCGTTCAATGAGAGAGAACTTTTCTTGCAGGGCGATTTCAGCATTTTTCATCGCCAATTCTACAAGTTCTTTTTTCCGGCCTCTCATTGGAATGGTAACGTCGACCTCTAGTAATTCCTTAAGAGCCTCTCGATCAGCTCCTACCGGAACGAGCACTTGCTTTGGTTTCGGATGATTCTGGTGAAGGTAGAATCGACCGATGAAGCTTAGGAATGTCTCTTCTGCATCATCAAAAAACGGGAAAATCGAAACGTCTCTCTCAATAAGTTTACCTTGACGTACAAAGAACACCTGAACGCACATCCATCCTTTATCATAGGAATATCCGAATATGTCACGATCAACTTGATCATTTAACGTCATCTTCTGCTGTTCCATAACAGATTCAATATGTTGAATTTGATCGCGTAGCTCTTGAGCCCGCTCAAAATCTAAGTCTTCAGAAGCTTTGTACATTTTTGATTGAAGATCTTGTTTGATCTCTTTAAAACCTCCACTGAGAAAACGGGCAATCTCATTTACAATATCTTGATTCTGTTGTTTCGTCACCGTATACTCACAAGGTCCGAGACATTGGTGCATATGATAGTAAAGACAAACCCGATCAGGCATCGTATTGCATTTCCTTAATGGATACAAACGATCAAGCAGACGTTTCGTTTCTCGCGCTGCAATTACATTTGGGTATGGACCAAAGTATTTGCCTTTATCTTTTTTTACTTTTCTGGTAACAATTAAGCGGGGATGTCTTTCTGCAGTAATTTTTAAGTAGGGATATGTCTTATCATCCTTCAATAAAACATTGTATTTAGGGTCATACTTCTTAATTAAATTCATTTCAAGAATAAGTGCTTCAATCTCAGAAGAAGTCACGATATACTCGAAGTCCACAATTTCTGTTACGAGGCGCTGAGTTTTAGCGTCATTGGCTCCTGTAAAATAGGAGCGAACACGATTCTTTAACACCTTTGATTTTCCTACATAAATAACGGTCCCATGCTTGTCTTTCATTAAATAACATCCAGGCTGATCTGGAAGGACAGCGAGTTTTTCTTTGATGTTATCAGACACGTTTCATCACTCTCCCAAACTACAAAACGATAGTTACAACCCTTCTTCCCTATTATGCCTCCCACTTAACACCATGAATGTGCCGCGAGAAATCATCCAATAGGTATCTATTATTGAAAAAAACAGCCTGATCGCTCAGGCTGTTTTTAAGTTACGCTTATGCGTGTTTGTTTACTAATTCTACAAGTTGCTCTTTTGGTTGGAAACCAACAACTTGGTCAACGACTTTACCGTCTTTGAAAAGAAGTAGCGTTGGGATACTCATAACACCGAATTTCCCAGCTGTTTCTTGGTTTTCGTCAACGTCTAGTTTAACGATTTTTACTTGGTCGTTCATTTCAGCATCCATTTCTTCAAGAACTGGAGCGATCATTTTACAAGGTCCGCACCACGGAGCCCAGAAGTCTGCTAATACTAAACCTTCGCCTGTTTCTTGTGCGAAGTTTTGATCAGTTGCATGTGTTATAGCCATACATGTATTCCTCCTCAATTGCATCTAAATCGAATATGGTTAAAGTATACCACTTCAACAATTCTCTGGCTAATCATCTGTTTGTAATTAGCTTCTCCTTCTCTCATCCATTTATGCGTAAATGAATGCTACGAAAGGGAAGAGGTGCCACTTACAAGCAGCACCTCAAGAATTGTTTATGCATTTACTTTAATTTGTTTAATCTCTTCTGTCAATTTAGGCACTACATCAAATAGATCTCCAACGATTCCGTAATCAGCTACGTTAAAGATATTTGCCTCAGGATCCTTATTAATCGCCACAATGACTTTTGAATTTGACATACCCGCTAGGTGCTGTATAGCTCCTGATATACCGCAGGCAATATATAAGTCTGGGGTAACGACCTTACCTGTTTGACCAATTTGTAGCGAGTAATCACAGTATTCTGCATCACATGCTCCGCGGGAAGCTCCAACAGCCCCACCTAACACTTCTGCAAGTTCTTCTAAAGGTTTGAAGCCGTCCTCGCTTTTCACGCCACGGCCACCTGCAATAATAACATTTGCCTCTGAAAGATCGACCCCTTCAGAAGTCTTACGAATAATGTCTTTAATGACCGTTCGTAAATCTTTAATATCGACCTCTTTAGCCGTAACCTCTCCTGAACGACTTTCATCACGATCAAGGGCTTTAATATTGTTAGGACGAATCGTAGCAAAGATTAAACCATCTGTGATAATCTTTTTCTCAAAAGCTTTACCAGAGTATATTGGACGAGTAAATACAATGTTCTCTCCGGTCTCTTCGATATCTACCGCATCTGAAATGAGACCGGTTTCAATTTTGCTTGCAAGTTTTGGAGTTACGTCTTTCCCAATCGCCGTATGCCCCATCACGATTCCTTCAGGTTTCTCGTCATCAATAACAGCCATAAGTGCTTGGCTATATCCTTCTGACGTATAAGATTTTAGCTGGTCACTTTGAACAGTTACAACTCGATCTGCTCCGTAATAAACCAGTTCTTTCCCCATTTCTGTTAAGTCATCTGAACCACATAATACCCCTACAATTTCTCCGCCATCACTCATCGTTTTAGCCGCTGCAATGGCTTCAAATGAAACGTTACGTAATGCCCCTTCACGAACTTCTCCAATTACTAGTACTTTGCGACTCATAAAGATTCCCCTTTCGTTGACAATCGATTTATAGTACTTTCGCTTCGTTTTGTAATAATGAAACAAGTTCTTTCACTTGATCGTCGATCTCACCTTCTAATACTTTACCAGCTTCTTTTTCAGGTGGAAGATAAATTTCGATCGTTTTTGTTTTTGCTTCTACATCATCTTCTTCAAGATCTAAATCATCTAATTCTAACTCTTCTAAAGGCTTTTTCTTCGCCTTCATAATACCAGGTAAAGAAGGATACCTTGGTTCATTTAAGCCTTGTTGACAAGTTACAAGTAACGGTAGAGATGTTTCTAGCTTTTCAACATCCCCTTCTACATCTCGCTCGATTTGAGCTTTGTCGCCATCCACAGTAATTCCTGTAATCGTTGTGGCACAAGAGAAATTCAAACGCTCAGCCAAACGTGGGCCTACCTGACCACTTGCTTCATCAATCGCAACGTTTCCTGCTAGAATAAGATCTGCTTCTTTATCTTTAAAGAAAGCTTCCAGAATCTTCACCGTTGTATATTGGTCTCCTTCTTCAAGATCTTCTTCTGTATTAATAAGGACGGCTTGGTCTGCTCCCATCGCTAGTGCTGTGCGAAGTTGCTTTTCAGACTCTTCTTCACCAATCGTAACGACTGTAACTTCCCCGCCGTGTTCATCCCTCAATTGAATGGCTTCTTCAATCGCATATTCATCATAAGGGTTAATAATAAATTCTGCTCCTTCTTCTTCAATACGTCCTCCGTCAATCTGAATCTTCTCTTCCGTATCAAATGTTCGCTTCATTAATACATAAATGTTCATGATATAACCTCCTAAGACTATTGATCTTTAAAGTTTGGTTGACGCTTTTCAATAAAGGCTTTTACGCCTTCCTTGGCATCCTCATTTCCGAATACCTTTCCAAATTCCTTTGCTTCTTCTTGTTGGCCTTGCTCGTAAGTAGAAGTAAATGTATGCGGGATTAATCGCATAACAGCTTCAATAGATGGGCCACTCTTAGCAGCCATTTTCTTTGCTAGTTTCATAGATTCCTCTTCTAAAGCATCAAATGTAACCGCTTTATTAGCAAGCCCAATTGAATAAGCTTCTTTACCAGTAATCGGTTCCCCTGTAAGAATCATTTCATAGGCTTTGGCACTTCCTACATAACGAGGGAGACGCTGCGTTCCTGCAAATCCAGGTATGATCCCTAATGAGAGTTCAGGTAAACCAAGCTTTGCATCTTCTGTCACAATTCGCATATGGCAAGACATAGCAAGTTCTAATCCGCCTCCGAGGGCTGCTCCATGGATGGCTGCAATGACTGGCGCCCTGAAATGTTCTATACGCTGAAAGAGCAGTTGTCCTTCACGACCCAGATTGCTTAAATCTTCCTGGCTCTGAAAGGACGTAAATTCCTTAATGTCCGCTCCAGCTGAGAAGAATTTCCCTTCCCCTTTTATCACTACAGCTTTTAAGGAAGGATCTGCCTCAATCTCATCAAAAGCTGAGGCAAGATCTTTTAAAATATAACTTGCTAATGCATTAGCTGGTGGGCTTTGAATCGTAATGACGGCCACACCATCTGTGGATTCTAACTGTAAATAATCCATATAACGCTCCCTCCTAATCTTACTTAGCATGTATAGTAAGTCCATGAATTAATAGTTCATGCACTTCTTCAGCTTGATCGGTCAGGCTGTACTTCTGATCATTCATAACCCAATTCGTCACCGTCTCATCTAATGTACCAAAGACCATTTGACGAACGAGACGCAAATCAAGGGATTCATGAAAAAGTCCTTCTGCCTTTCCATCCTCTACGATGTGATCAATGACTAAGAGGTATCTCTTTAGCACATCGTTAATCTTTAAACGTAAATCTTTATTTGATTGTCTTAACTCTAACTGCGTAACGATTGCTAAATGGTGATCTTCGGATAGCAACCCGTAATGAGTTTTAATCATTGCAAGTAGCTTCTCTTTAGCATTCGACTTTGTTTTTATATCTTCCTCTATTTTTTCGATAAATTGCCCCATTTTTTCTTGGAACAATGAAACGAGGATGTCTTCTTTATTCTTAAAGTAAAGATAAATCGTACCATCAGCCACTCCGGCTTTTTTGGCGATTTTAGAAACTTGCGAGGAATGATAGCCATTTTCGGCGATGACCTCTACTGCTGCATCAATAATCTGTTTGTACTTTGGTCGATTTTTGTTCATGTGGATCCCCTAACTATGCTTTGTAAAATGAATGACTATTCATTCATCTTCATTCTACAAAACGATTTGACTTCTGTCAATCTTAATATAAAGGGCTTATCCAAACTCATCCCAAAGAAAAAAGAGCCAGGGGCTCAACTAGTCGTTTTGTTTGATTGGGCAAGCTTTTCTCTCTCTTCATCTACGAGGGAACGACGTAAGATCTTCCCGACAGCTGTCTTAGGCAATTCTGTTCTGAATTCATAGATTCGTGGTACTTTATAAGCGGCAATATGCTTACGGCTGTAGGCGTCAAGTTCTTCCTCAGTCAAGGTTTTATTCTCTTTTAAGACCACATAGGCTTTAACCGTTTCGCCTCTATAAGGATCGGGCACACCTGCTACGACTACTTCCTGAATAGCCTCGTGTTCATATAGGACTTCTTCTATTTCACGAGGATATATATTGTATCCCCCAGCAATAATCATATCTTTTTTTCGATCTACAATGTAAAAATACCCTTCTTCGTCCATGTAGCCTAAATCACCCGTCAACAACCATCCCTCACGGAGCACCTGAGCTGTTTCTTCAGGCTTATTCCAATACCCTTTCATGATCTGCGGGCCAAAGACAGCTATTTCTCCAATTTCACCAGGTTCTGCTTCTTCTGTCGTTTCAGGCTTAAAGATTTTGGCATCAGTATCAGGCCAAGGGACACCAACACTTCCACTTACCCGCTTCTCCCAAACAAAGTTGGAATGTGTAACTGGCGAAGACTCCGAAAGACCATATCCTTCAACTAACTTCCCACCTGTCACACGCTCAAATTGTTCCTGCACCTCTGCAGGAAGAGGAGCCGACCCGCTAATACATGCCTCAATGGAAGATAAATCATACTTTTGTAAAGAAGGATGATTTAGTAAAGCAATATAAATTGTCGGGGCACCTGGGAATAAAGTTGGACGCTGTTTCTGAATCGTTTTTAACACGTCCTCTACTTCGAATTTTGGAAGTAAAATCATTTTATTACCCAGCATAATTGATAAATTCATAACGGAGGTCATCCCATATACATGGAAGAACGGAAGAATACCTAATATGATTTCTTCGCCTTTTTTCGCCTTATACAACCAGGCATCAGACATTTGAGTATTCGAAACTAAATTATAGTGGGTAAGCATGACCCCTTTAGGGAATCCTGTTGTCCCCCCTGTATACTGAAGGATGGCTACATCCTCTTTAGGATCTATATCTACTTCATGAACGATTCCAGATGCATCTAACATTAGATCTTCCCACACATGGGTGTCTCCTCCGTGTTCAGGACGCACAATTAAACCATACTGCTTCTTCTGAATATACGGGTACACCACGTTTTTAGGAAATGGTAAATAATCTTTAATCCCAGTTACAATCACGTGTTCGAGATCCGTTTTCCCTTTTATGTTAGTGACTCTCGGGTACAAGACATCTAAACAAACGATCATCTTCGCACCTGAGTCTTTCATCTGATACTCAAGCTCACGCTCCACATAAAGCGGATTTGTCTGAACCACCACACCGCCAGCTTGTAAAATACCATAATAAGCAATTACAGACTGCGGACAGTTCGGGAGCATGATGGAAACACGGTCCCCTTTTCTCAACCCTAAATACTGAAGGTAACTGGCAAATTGCTGAACCTCTGAGTATAAAGAATCATACGATATCTCTTTGCCCATAAAATGAAGCGCTTTCTTTTTTGGGTATTGAAGAGCACTTTCCTTCAAGAATTGATGGATAGGCTTTTCATCGTACTCGATCGATGTTGGGATCTCCTCTGGATAATGTTTTAACCATGGGCGCTGATCTACTGCATGTAATTCGCTCATACCTAACCCCCTCGAATAAAATTAGACTTCTTACCTATATTATAACGATAGTCCTGCTTAAATTGAAAGATAATTTAGAAAATTTAATTGAAAGACCTACATTCAATGTGCTGTAGCTAAAGATTGACTCAGTAATGAATTGACCTGACTGTTCATAAAAAGAACTCCCACTTGACGCTGAATAGCCAGTGGGAGTTCAATATTAAACGAAAAACACGATATATATAATTCCTACGATGATAAAGGCAGCGGAAACGACGCCTAAAACTTTCGCTAAAGTTTCCATCTGATTCTCTCCCTTAGTTAATGTTTGCTCCTATGACAAAGGATAATCCAACTGAAATGACCATGGAGATAAACCCTACAGCCCGGTTGTCCTGTTCAATCTCATCATCAATTCGAAAGCTTGGGGTAAGGAATTCAAATATAAAATAACCAAATAATAGCAGTACAAACCCAAAGAACCCCCAGCCGATCATTTCTAACAGAGAATCATTGTGCTGAATCGAATAGCGGAAAATGTTTGAGATCCCAAAGATCTTACCTCCTGTAGCCATTGCTACTGAAAAATTCCCTTTCTTTATATGTTCCCAGTTGTTATATTTCGTCACCACTTCAAAGATAGCAAGAAATAAAACAGCGCAGAGAACAGCAACGCTATAACGTGCTGCTGTCTCTACAAGGGCATGCTCCCAAAAGTCCATTTATTTCTCTCCCCTTATTAGCGTAATTCAAAGACGGTAACGCCGCCGCCTCCTTCGTTCATACCTCCAGATCGTGCACCTGCAATCGATCTGTGGCGCTTTGCGAATTCTTCTACACCTTTGCGGAGAGCACCTGTTCCTTTTCCGTGAATAATATGAACCGTTTTATACCCAGCTAAAATGGCATCATCCACATACTTCTCCAAACGATGTAAAGCCTCCTCATAACGCTCTCCTCGAAGATCAAGTTCCGGTTTCACATGGTGACTTGACCCTTTCACAGTTGCCATCGGCTTTTGTTTTAAAGGCTCTTCGCGTTTCACGAACTCCAAGTCTTTGGCTTTTACCTTCATCTTCATAATACCTAACTGCACCTGAAACTCTTTATCATTTACTTTTTCAATAATATGACCTTGCTGATTTAAGGAGAGGACATTTACTTCATCACCAGGTTGCAAAGTAGGTTGAGTAGCCTTCTTCTTCACAGGCTGCTTTTGTTTTTTCTTAGCTAGTTCCGGCTGTGCCTCATCAAGCATTTTACGAGCTTCAATCCACTCATGCTCCTTAAGCTCTGCCTGATTCTTCATATTACGCATTTCTGAGACAATATCTTCTGCTTCTTGTTTCGCTTTATCGACAGCTTTTTTCGCCTTTTCTTCGGCTTTTTGATATAGGTCTTCTCGTTTACTTTCAAACTCTGCCCATTTTTGCTCTAACTCATTACGCAGGTTTTGAGCTTCTTGGAGCAATTCCTCAGCTTCTTCATAATCACGATCGGCTCCACGTCTAGACTCTTCAAGGGAAGCGATCATGTTTTCGACACTTTCTGAATCGGCTCCCATATGGCCTTTAGCTGTGGTTATAATGCTTTCTTCTAGCCCCAATCTTCTAGAGATTTCAAAAGCATTACTCCGCCCAGGTACGCCAATAAGTAAACGATATGTCGGTCTTAATGTTTCTACATCAAATTCAACAGAAGCATTGACAACACCATCTCTGTTAAATCCATAGGCTTTTAGCTCAGGATAGT